>JAGBDR010000084.1 GCA_017937385.1 Parabacteroides sp. | reverse complement strand
GGGGATAGAAAACCGTGATGGAAACGCCAATGTGAAGTTCCACCAACAGGATACCCTCCAACGTATATTCGAGAGGATGAAACAAAAGGATATATTCATAAATAACGTCCGTATGGATTGCGGTTCTTGTTCTCGTTTGATATTTTTCCCAGATAAAGTTTGGTGATTAAAAAAAAGTATCTATATTTGTGGCATAAATTTTTTCATAGTTAAGGTTTTGGTTAAGGGAAAGGATTGCCTGTGAAGGTGATCCTTTTTGATTTTAATAAATCTAAATCATAGGAATACTTCAGGGTATTTATGTAAATTTGCCCGGAAATAAAAGCATTTATGGAAGTAAAGATCATCAATAAGTCACATCATCCGCTGCCCGGATATGCGACTCCATTGTCGGCAGGCATGGACATTCGGGCGAATTTGACGGAGCCGGTCGTCTTGAAACCCCTTGAACGGAAACTGATTCCGACCGGATTATATATCGCATTGCCGGAAGGGTATGAAGCGCAGATGCGTCCTCGTAGCGGCTTGGCATTGAAGCATGGCATTACATTGTTGAACACACCGGGCACGATCGATGCGGACTATCGCGGTGAGATCGGCGTAATCCTGATCAATCTCTCTTCTGAACCGTTTACTGTCAACGACGGGGAGCGTATTTGCCAGATGGTGGTCACGAATCACAGCCAGGTTGTCTGGCAGCCGGTTGAGGCACTGGACGACACCGAACGGGGTGCTGGCGGTTTCGGACATACGGGGAAAGAATAAAAGGATAATTGACAATTCACAATTGACAATTGACAATTATGGGGGAATGTAAAAATTGGGTTTTGAGGTTTTGCCTCTTGTTTCTGATCGGGGGGCAGGCGTTGTGGGCGCAGGATGAGGCGTTGGGAAAGCCGGCCAAGGTGAATGGCGGAGAACAGCGGAAGTTCGATTATTTCTTCTATGAGGGATTGAATTTGAAGGCAGCTGGAAAATATGACGCGGCATACGATGCTTTTAATCATTGCTTGTCGATCGACTCGACTGCATCGGCTGTCTTGTATGAACTCTCTTCCTTTTATGCTCAACTGAACCGTCCGGAAAAGTCGTTGGAGATGTTGCGCCGCGCGGTGGCTTACAGTTCCGATAATTTTACCTACCGGTTGGCATTGGCGACTATGAGCCGCAACCTTGGCATGTTCGGCGAAGCGGCGGAAGAGTATGAGAAACTGGTGAAAGATTATCCCGGAAAGCCGGAACTGAACTATTACCTGGCAGATGCGTTGACGCAGGAAGGGGAGATCGGCAAAGCGATCGATGCGTATGATGCCCTTGAATCGTCTATCGGCATGAGTGAAGCACTTTCCATGCAGAAATACAAGCTGTATAATGCGTTGGAGCAGACTGACAATGCATTCAAAGAGGTGGAAAAACTCGCCGCCAAGTTTCCGATGGAATCCCGCTATCCGATCATTTTAGGCGATCTGTACTTGGAAAAGAACGATACGGTCAAGGCGTTGGCCTATTATCAGAAAGCTCATGAAATCGATCCGGGAAGTCCGTATTATATTGTCTCTATGGCGAACTATTATGAGGCTGTCGGCAATAAGGACGCCGCCGAGACGCAGATCCGCAATGCGTTGGTGAATGAGAAACTGGATGTCGATACGAAAGTCGGCATTTTGTCCCGTTATATCCTCCGGCTACAGCAGACGAAGAAAGGGACTGAAAACGCGAACGCCCTTTTTCAGGCGTTGCTGGAGCAGCATCCGGAAGATACCGACCTGAAACAGATGTACGGCAGTCTGTTGGTGGCACAAGGAAAGACCGACGAGGCCCGTTTCCAGTTCCAGTTGATTACCGAGATGGAGCCGTCGGATGCCGCTGCCTGGCAACAGCTCTTGAATTTAGCGTTGAAATCGGAAGACATCCCCGAAGTGATCCGGATCTGTACCCGTTGCCAGGAACTGTTTCCCGATGCACCGGAATATTATTTTTATCTCGGAATCGCTTATTTCCAGCAGGAAAAGTACCAGGACGCCCTAGATACCTATAAGGCAGGACTGGCGATTATCCCGGAGACGAACGTCGGGTTGAAGTCTGATTTCTACGGGCAGATAGGCGATATCTACTATCAGGTCAAGAATATGCCGGAAGCCTATAAGGCGTATGACGAAGCACTGAAATACAACGACAAGAATGTGGTTGTCCTCAATAATTACGCCTATTTCCTCTCGTTAGAGAAGAAAGACCTGAAGAAAGCGGAGCGGATGAGCGCGTTGGCGGTCAAACTGGAACCGAACAATTCGACTTACCTCGATACATACGCCTGGATATTCTTTGTGCAGGGCAGTTACACGCTTGCCAAAATATACATCGAGAGTGCGCTTGCCAGCGACACGACCAAGAGCTTTGAATTGGTAGACCATTACGGCGACATCCTCTTTATGAGCGGAGAGAAAGAAAAGGCGCTTGAACAGTGGAAGAAGGCGAAGGAGATGGGAAAAGAAAGCGAGATCCTGGATCGTAAGATTGCCGAAGGAACTTATATAGAAGAGGAGGTCAAGCATGAAAATGAATAGAGTAGGCGTTGCCTTTGTGTGGGTCTTTTTCTTCGTCCTGTTGTTTACGGGCTGTAAATCGGTCCGGAAAGTCGGAACGGTCGAGGCGGGAGGAGCGAAAGCGCATACCGAATTTTTCACACTGATGCAGGAGCAGGCGTTCAAGTACGAAACCTTGACCGCACGCCTGAACGTGGATTTGAACCTGCCGGACAACAAGATGAGTTCGCGGGTGGACCTGAAGATGGTCAAAGACAGTGCATTCCAATTGTCCGTACAGCCGTTGTTAGGCATCGAGGTTTTCCGTGCCGAGATCAGTGTGGACAGCGTAAAGGTGATCGACCGTATGAACAAGCGCTATGTCGCTGATAATTATGCCAATCTGAAAGGGCAGACACCGATCGAATTCAATTTCTATAACTTACAGGCGCTTTTCACCAACCATCTGTTTCTTCCCGGACAACAGGGAATCAGTCCGAAGCAATATCATCGTTTCAAGCTGAAGCAGGAAGGACCGGCGGCCGAAATACAGGTGAAAGATGTGATGGGGCTGTTGTACACCTTTCTGGCGGACGGAGAGGAGAAGGTCCTTTCGACCCGCATCACCGATCCTTCGGACCGTTACGCCCTGCAATGGGACTATGCCGATTTCCGCTTGGCGGACGGGCAACCGTTCCCGATGAGGATGGAGGTTCAGGTGATGAAAGACGGAGCCTCGCAGGGAGGAATCACCTTGCATTTCTCCCGTATGCAGACGGATGTTCCGGTGAAGATGGATTTTTCCATTCCAGCCAAGTATAAGCGGATCACGTTGGCTCAGATCATCCGATCGTTAAGTAGTAATAATAGGTAAGATGAGATATTGTTGGTTTGTCATATTCGTCCTGTCGGCAGGTTCTGTGTTCGCCCAGAACTCGTCACGGGTGCGCGAACTCGAAAAGCAGCGTAAAGCCGCGCTTGCCGAGATCGAAATGACCAACCAACTGTTGGACGAAACCCGGCAGACGGCGCGTAACTCGCTGAACCGCCTGAACCTGCTCTCCAAACAGATCCTGTCCCGCAAACAAGTCATTGACCTTTTGAACCAGGAGATCGGTGAAATAGACAAACAGATAGCCGTCTCCCGGCAAACCATCTCCCGGTTGGAGAAAGAGTTGGGGAATAAACGGCAGAATTACGGGAAATCGATCCGAGGATTATATAAACGTCGCAGCTCGCAGGACCGGTTGTTGTTTATCCTTTCTGCCGACAATTTCGCCCAGTCCCTTCGCCGTATGCGCTACCTGCGCGAGTATGCCGACTGGCAGAAGAAGCAGGCCGCCGAAATACTCGATAAGCAGCAAGAGATTGCCGGCAAGCAGCAAGAATTGGAAAAGACCCGGGGGGAAAAGAACGCCCTGTTGGGGGTGCGCGAGGAGGAAAGCCGCAAGCTTCGGGATGAAGAATCGAGCCAGAAAGCGGAAGTACAGCAGTTGAACAAGAAGCAAAAGCAGTTGCAGGCCGACCTGAGAAAGAAACAGCAGCAGGCGGATGCCCTGAACCGCCAGATCGAAAAGCAGATAGCGGAAGAGATCGCCCGCGCGGAATCGGAGGCACGGAGCGCCACGCAAGGACAGACCGGTGCTTCCGGCAAAAAACGTACCGATGCGAAACCGATGGCGGAGCCGGCCCGCGAAGCGCGTGTCGCCGATACTAAAGGCGGATATGCCATGACGAAAGCCGAGAAGCGTTTGTCCGATGACTTTGCGAGCAACAAGGGCCGTTTGCCTTATCCGGTCTCCGGCCGCCATACGATTGTCGCCTCTTTCGGCGAACAGCAGCACCAGGAGCTGAAATACGTCCGCACGAATAACAGCGGTATCGACATCCAGACCTCTCCGGGTGCGGATGCCCGTGCCGTGTTCAATGGCGAGGTGACGCGTGTGTTCGTGGTCCCGGGCTATAACAATTCGGTCATTATCCGCCACGGCAACTACCTGACGGTCTACAGCAACCTGAGCCAAGTCTATGTGAAAGCGGGCGATCGGGTAAGCACCCGCCAGACAATCGGCAAGATTTTCACCGATACGGAAAACAGCAACGCCACCATCCTCCATTTCCAACTCTGGAAAGAAAAGACCAAACTGAACCCGGCCCCGTGGCTGGACTGACGCATGAGCAACACCAACTCTGGTGAAAGGATAACACCAGCCCTGGTGAAGGTACGACACCAGAGCTGACGCCGGTGTTGCGTCAGGAATCCTTTTGTTTGAACTGGTCGCGCAAAGCGTATAGGCTATTGTTGTCATTGTCTGGAAACCAACATAGCGGACGCTTCAAGTAAGGCTTCAAATAGTAACGCAATTCCTCTGGATATGAATGATAGGGTATCAGGTCTTCAATCAACGGATTTTTGTAGGCATAGACGGTATGCAAACCATCGTCCGTGCTGCCAGTCTTGGAATGGAAGTAATGTTTGTATTTTCGGATCAGGTTGTAAGGGATGATGTCATGTATTGCCTTTTTTATGCTATTAGGGGCCACCATGTGGTAATCGAAAGGAATGGAGGACAGGGGTTCGTCATACAGTCCCGCTTGTTCACACTGATATAGGAAATTACGGTAGAGTTTGTCTGTTACCGGGATGGATTGCCAATAGCTTACCAGATCCGAGTCCCATAACGGCGTACGCCAGTCATATCCGAAAAATTCATATACGCGCACGCTGTTCAGTATGAACTTGCAATGCCATTCCTGCCAGAGGAAAAATTCGGTAAAACAGTTGAACTGGATGTAAGAAGAATACCGTTGTATCATCTGGATCAGGATTTCTTGTACGGAGGCACTACGTGGCCGGCAAATCCATTGGTTCTGGAAATATCGGAGATAATAGGCCACTTGCTTTTCCGAACGTAGCTGCATTATGCCTTTCAGGCATTGTGAACCGGTAATAAAGTCGAACGTATGTCCGGGGACAAAGCAATCGCTCGGAGCGAGTACGCCCTGTTCGTGCAGCTCATAAACAGCCAGCAGGTCCTGTATATGCGGATTGCTTATGCCGTTGAAGGCGAAGTCGAAGTACTGATTGAAAATTGGTTTTTCCCGCATCTCATGCCATTTCTCGGAAGAGTATTCGATGAAATGCCAGTCATATCCGAGTGCCTCGGCTACCTGTTTGCTTAAAGTGGCCTGCGTCCCGTTTCTATCTCCGTATGAATAGCAGATCACGTTCCGGACCCCTAAATTGTACAGCTGGTAGATGACCATGCGGGAGTCATGGCCTCCGCTCAGCGGGACGATCCAATTGTGGACATGGGGCGCGCTTTCCAGCATCCGTTGGAACACATCGCTGAATATCTTCTTCTGTACCAAAACTTCACTTTCGAGATCAAAGGGCGGTCGTTGGGAATTGGTGTTCGATTGATAGATGAAATAGCGTTCCCGAAGAATCTTGTCCGGTTCGGTCAGTTGCACGATTTCTGCGGCTTGCAAGCCATATACATCCTGATAGATGGTCCGCTCTTCGAAGGTAACTCCCGATACTAAGAACAGTTCGGCTTGCCGGATGTCTACGGAAAGAGGCAGGTTGTATGCTTCTTTTACTTTCAACAGGTTGTCTGTTATAAAAAAGGAACCGCCGATACGACCGTAAACCAATGGATAAGAACGTATTTCATCAGAGATCAAATAGATGTTCTCCGGGCAAATGATGAGGATGGCATAATTCCCGATCAGTTTATGGACTAATTTGTGTGCTTCCTGCAAACCGAATGTCTGGGTGTCAATGAGTGACTCAAGTAATTGATGGAATTTTTGATCTGAATAACATAATCCGTTTAGAGAGCACCAGCCGATGCAATGGATGGTCGGACCGGAATACCAGTTTTTACGATATAACTTAATTTGTATGTTCATCTTCTTTGTTTTTTAATGAGTTGAATAGAGGGGTTATGATAGCCGTATAATCTAATCCCAATACCTTTCCGCTCCCGATAAGTAGCGAATAGAATATGGGAAATAAGATCGACAATTGAAAGAATACCGGAAATGTTTTAAGAAAAGGTAATAAGACGGAATAGACGAATAAAGCGATTGCTACTGAATGAATCAGGACTTTTCCTAATAACGCCAATACCTCCTTTTTAAATACGGTAATGTGTAATGCTTGTTTGATGTATAAGTAAAAAGCCACAATCAATAAGATAGAGTTGCTGACAGATATACAGGCGATGGGTACGGGAGATGGGTAGAAATGAATAGCAATGGCTTCCGTGAACCAGATGGAAATCGCAGATAACAGATAAAAGGCCGTATATACCTTCAGTTTTTTCAGAGCAAGTAATACCGGAAGGAATGGATAGATATTGAACAAGTTGCTGATAAGGATGATCCGAAAGTAGATGGCTGAACAGGCATAATGATTGCCATAGATAAAAGTTACAATCTCTGTGGCGAAAAAGAAACAGAAAATAATGATGGGGTATAGAAGCTGGCTGGCATTTCGTATTGCGTTTTGCCAAGATCGGACTGCATTGTTGAAAGTATCGGCTGTTTGAGCTTTAGAAAAAAGAGGTATCAAAACGGTGGCGATACTTCCAGATACCATTGTAGCTAAAGGTAATTGGATGAATCCATTAGAAAATTCAGCAAAAGTAATTTCGCCGAAATACCGGCTGATGAAGAATTGATCAGCCGAATTGAATAGCATCAATGAAAGATCAGCCCCGACCAAAGGCAGGGCGTAATTGGCAATATCGTAGATGCGTAATGTCGTTGGTTTGGATAGGGCATATCCCTTGTAAGGTTTGTAAATAAGTAATAGTGCTACAAACAACATACATAAAGAGGATATAACTAAGCCATGTAGAGCGACTAAACAGTTTGCGCGATAGAAAATGACAGGCAAGATAATTCCACAAAGAACTGCGATTCTGGAAAATAGGATATAGAACGTTTGGTAATGGCTCTTTTGTTCACAAATATAAACATTTTCTATGATGAATGTCGGCAATAATAAGACTGGCACAGGAGCATAAATTTTCAAGGCCTCTGTCAGTGCCGGGTTACTTAATAGATCGGCAATGTAAGGAGCACCGAAATACAAGCAAGATGAAAACGCAATTCCTAATGTAAATAATAAAAGCTCGAATTGACAAACAAGATACTTTTGTTCCCCTTTATTGAGTTTGGGGAGAAAATAAGTAAGTGTTTCGGGAAGTCCCGCTGCAAATATTAAAGAAAATGAGGCATATAAATACATGATTTGTTTGTAAGTACCGTAATCTTCTTTGTTAAGAAAGCGGGAAAGTATAGCTGCACTGATAAAGGCTAAAGCAAAAGAACCAAGCCTTCCCAATCCTAACCACAAAACTTGCGCTCTGTTACTTTTGTTTTTTACCAGGCTTATCATTTATCTAAGTTGTAATTGGTCCAGCAATTTGACATACATCTCAATCGCTTCCCGTATCTCCATCAAGCCGATGTATTCGTCGGCGGCGTGGGAGCGGGCGGAGTTGCCCGGGCCGATCTTTACGGAGGGGAAAGGCATGAGGGCTTGGTCGCTCAACGTGGGCGAACCGAAGGGCTCTTTTCCCATCAGGACGGCGCGGCGGACGAACGGATGTTGCAGGTCCGTGCGGGTGGAGTTGAGGCGGAAGCTGCGGGCTTTTATTTCGCAGCCGACTTGTGGTCGGATCAGTTCGAACAGCTTTTCGTTGGGATAGAATTCGTTGGTCCGGATATCGACGGTAAATTCGCAGCGGTCCGGAACGACGTTGTGCTGGGTGCCGGCATGGATGATCGTGACGCTCATTTTCACCGGTCCGAGGAAATCGCTCTTTTCCGGGAACTGGTAGGTGTTGAACCATTCGATATCTTTCATGGCAAGCGTGATCGCGTTGATCCCTTCGTTCCGGGCGGCGTGTCCCGCCTTGCCAATGCTGACACAATCCAGCACCATCAACCCCTTTTCGGCTACGGCAGGCTGCATGCCGGTCGGTTCGCCGACAACCGCGAATGCAATAGGAGGAAGGTCGGCAAGGACACTCTCCAGCCCGTTCTTGCCGGAAACCTCTTCTTCGCATGAAGCCAAGAAAATCAGGTTGTAAGGCTGTTCCTTTCCCGACAACACCCTGAATGCCTCGTAAAGAGAGACTACGCTCGCACCGGCGTCGTTGCTGCCGAGACCATACAGGCGTTCATCTTCCGTCTCTTCCGGATGAAACGGATCTTGGGTCCAGCCCGAAGCCGGTTTGACGGTGTCGATGTGGGAGTTGAGCAACAAAGTGGGCTTGTCCAGATCGAAGCCGGGAGCCACCAGCCATAGGTTGTTTCCCTTGCGGTTCACCTTATACCCGGCCTTTTCCCAGCTCAGCTTGAGAAAATCCGCCACTTCTCCCTCTTCCCGGCTGAAAGAAGGACGTGAGATCATTCCTTTTAATAGGTCTATTGCGTCGTAGTACATGATATGTTTTATTTTTTATATTCTAACAATTTAGCCAGTTCTTCTTTACTTGGTAAAACCGTTTTATAACGACTGGCAAATATCTGATTGTTATTTTCAGGTAATGTAATTTCTATCAAAGTGTCTTTTTTGTCCCGACAAAGAATGATGCCGATCGTTTTGTTTTCTTCTTTTTCATAAAAACGCCGTTCGGCTTCATCTTCTATGCGCATAAGCCGAATATAATGTGTCCAGCTTAAAGAATGCGAAATCATTGATTTCGCATTCTTGTAAGTCAGATAAAACTGGCGGATCAGTTCTAAATTCCTTTTTGAACCCCCTTTCCCATAGGCAGAGGATAAGGAGTCGGATAATTTGGATAATAAATAATCTCCATATTTGGCTGTAGTTTCTCCATTTTGTTCCTGTTCAACGATACGTCTGCCGATTTCGTAATAGGTATTCACCATCGTTGTATTGATTTGTTTGGCAATACCGGAGCGAGCGCGGCCTAACAAAGATTTAATGTCTTCGATAAATTGTTGTTCAGGATCATTTCTTCTTATATTCATAGAAACTATACTGTTTTATTCTGTTAATATCCTCTCCACCTTCTCCCTGTCCCTTTCCAGTTGGGCGGCCAGTTGGTCGAGGGAGTTGAATTTGATGTCGCCTCGTATGTGTTGTATGAACGCGACGGTTATTTCGTTATTGTAGATGTCGGCTGAGAAATTGAGGATGTTTACTTCTAAAGTGATGTTGTCGCCGTTGTCCAGTGTCGGGCGGTTGCCGATGTAGAGCATTCCTTTGTAACGTTGTCCGTTCAGATAGACCCGGACGGCATATACGCCGATACCCGGAATAATCTTGGACGGTTCGTCCACCTGGATATTGGCGGTTGGGAAACCTAATTTCCGCCCTACCTGGTAGCCACTGACGATGTTCCCCCGCAGCCTGTAAGGATACGTCAACAGATGGGTCGCCTTTTCCACCTGGCATTCCGCAAGGAGTCTCCGTATTTCGGAAGAGCTGACGGCCGCTTCCCCTTCACTGTATTGTGAAGCCTTGATCACCCGGATACCGCAGGCCTTGCCATACGCGACATATTGCTCGAAACCGTCCGCGCGGTTGTGCCCGAAACGGTGGTCGTAGCCGATCAGCAACGTGTCTACATGCAGCCGGTCTGCCAATAAGGTCGTGATAAACGCTTCCGCTGTCAGGCGGGATAGTTCGGGAGTGAAGTCCAGCACGATGCAATAGTCGATCTCGGTAGAGGCCAACTGCTCCAATTTCTCTTCAAACGAGTTGAGCAACTTCGGTTGGTAGTCCGCCTGCAGGACGGCATGGGGATGTTCGGGAAACGTGATGACGGCAGAAGGCAACCCGGCGGCTTCCGCCACCTGTTTCAGTTCGTGAATCAGAAAATGATGTCCCAGATGAACGCCATCGAAAAAGCCGATGGTCGCTACCAGTCTTTCCCCTTTCAATCTCTCCGTATCTCTTACAACTATCATCTTTTCAGTCTTAGGTACTTACAAATAGAGGAACAAAAGTACATAAAAACTGCGAGCATTCAGGATGCGGTGCTCTGTTTTTCGATTTTTGACTATATTTGCAGGTGATGAGGGATGAAGCTTTGGACATAGATCTATATCAGCATATTTATACGGAGTATGCCCCGATGTTGATACGCTTTGCAGAGAAGTTCGTTTCCGGCTTCTTTGCAGAGGATATGGTTCATGATGTCTTCCTGAAACTGTGGGATAAACAGGTGTTCCGTCTTCCTGAGAACGACCTGAAACGGATCCTTTATGTTTCGGTCCGGAATGCTTGTCTGGATTATCTCCGCCGGGTAAATATGGAACAGGAGATCCTCGATCGCCGCGCCCTCCAGCTAAAGTTGGACGAACTTGATTTCTTTGAAGCCTCCGACGAACTGTTCATGCGGAAAGACCTCCTCGACCAACTGATGAAAAAGGTTGCCGAACTCCCTGAAAGAAGCCAGCAAATCTTCCGTATGTCCTATCTTGAGGGCCTGAAGGCGGCCGAAATAGCGGAACGTCTGGACCTCTCTGTCCGCACGGTCGAGAACTTGCTCTACCGTTCCCTCCTTTATCTGCGCAGGAACTGTTCGAATTTGTTTTGGCTTATCTTTCTTTTATAAAGCGGTCGAACGTCTTTTTTTGCCTTCTCTTTTCCTGGAAACCTGCATGAAATCGCTTGCCGACAATTGTCAACAGGCCTGTCGATAATTGTCGGCAGACTTGTCGACATCTGTCAGCAGACTTGCCGACAATTGTCGGCAGGCAAGTAGATGCCGGGGAAAGCCGGGTTCTTTCGCTTTGGGAAAGTGGTGCGATGAAAATATTTTTATAAAAATCATGTTTCTTGTGAGTGCTTTCCCTTTTCTGTTCGTTGTGTATAAGAAAAACAAATTCTCAAGAAAAGTCGTACATTTGTCCATAATTAAACACAATATACGCATGAAAAAAATCAGTTTACTCTTTCTATCATTCCTCTCGGGAATAGGATTATGCCGGGCACAAAGTTATACCCCCATTTCATTACCGTCTATGTTTGCCGACCACATGGTCTTGCAACAAAACGCCTCCGCCTCTGTCTGGGGATGGGGCACGGCCAGTTCAACAGTGAAAATTGTCGGAGGATGGGCCGAAAAAGATACAATATCCACTAAAGTGGATTGCTTCGGTCAATGGAAAGCCTCCTTGCCGACCGGCAAAAGCGGAGGTCCGTATACTTTACAGGTCTTCGACGGAACCAGCAAGATTGTATTGAACGATGTCTTGTTGGGTGAAGTCTGGCTGTGTAGCGGTCAGTCCAATATGGAATGGACGCCCGACAACGGGCTGACAGACAAAGAGCGTGAAGTGGCCGATGCCGATTGTCCGGACATCCGTATCTTCCATGCCCCCAAAAGAGCCAGCCGTTCTTTGCAGGAAGATTGTTTCGGGCAGTGGGATGTCTGTACGTCCGAAATTATGCGTAAACGTAGTTCTGTCGCATACTTCTTTGCACGTCACCTCAGGGATTCCTTACAAGTCCCTGTCGGAATCATGGTCGCAGCCTGGGGAGGAACACCTGCCGAGGTATGGACACCGGCAGATGTCATAGCCGGAAATCCCAACCTCCGGTTAAACCAGTATAACCAATCGGCTCCCTGGTGGCCCATAGAACCCGGAGTATTGTACAACCAAATGCTCCATCCGCTCTTGTCCTTCACGTTTGCAGGAGCCATCTGGTATCAAGGGGAAACGAACAGGGAAAATCCCGAATACTACGGTCTTTTGATGAAGAACATGATCGAATCCTGGCGACGGGAAGCTGGCAGGTCTTTCCCTTTCTACCAGGTACAGATCGCACCGTTTTTATATAAATCTAAAGATAATGGACCGGCACTGATCCGCGAAGCACAAGAATGGGTGACCCGTCACACGGAAGAAACCGGATTAGCCGTTATCTCCGACTACGTGGAAGACCTTTCCACCATCCATCCGATCAACAAACGCCCGGTCGGAAAAAGGTTGGCAGACCTTGCGTTGGCAAAGAAATATAAGACATTAAACGGGGTACACGAAAGTCCTTTCCTCCGGCAATGCGAAGTGAAAGAAGATAAGCTTATATTGACTTTCAGTTCCGCTCAAAACGGCCTTGTCTGTCGTGATAAGGAAGTAAAAGGTATGGAAATTGCCGGCCCCGACGGCGTGTTTGTCAAAGCGAAAGTTGCCATAAACAACAAGAACCAACTGGTCATATCCTCTCCGGAAGTGAAAACACCTGTCTCCGCCAGATACTGTTTTGATGATGCGACTGTCGGAAACCTGTTTAACAAGGAAGGATATCCTGTCGCTCCATTCCGGACAGACCGGCCTGCATTCTGATTTTATCAATGACTCTTGTATAATACAGATTGTGCCTTATTGACATCAATCCTAATGTAGGTCATAGTCTTGATGATTTATTAAATGACTACATCTGTACATCGTGAACCATTTTATGCAAAAGGATAACGATTTGAAAAAAGTCATTTTTCTTGTGAGTACTTTTCCTTTCCCGTTCGTTGTGTATACGTAAAAGCAAGAAAAATGGAAAACGAACATTCGGAATTAATCATCGGATATTTGCTAGGACGGCTGCAAGGCCGGTCTTTGGACGATTTCTATGCGTGGGTGAATGAGAGTGCGGACAATAAGAAATTGTTTTTCGAGATGAAAGCGCTTTATGAAGCCTCTGCTCCTTTCCGTGATGCTTCCGACATACATGATAGCTGGCTTCGCCTTCTCGACAAGAGAAAGTCTCGCCAGCGTAAAAGATATTCCCTACTGACACGCATAAGTACTTATGCGGCTGTGGCAATTTTTGCCGCAGCCGTTACTTCTACACTGTTTTTGGTGGTCCGTCCGGAGAGGGAGGCGAGGGTTACACGCTATTTCGGAGGAGACGGTTTGGGAGCGGATGTTGTGGAGTTGCCCGACGGCACACACGTGAGCTTGGGGTCCCGGACGACGTTCTCTTATGATGATCGGTATGGAGAAACTGACCGTATCGTCTATCTGGAGGGCGAAGCCTATTTTGAAGTAGCGAAGCAAAAGGATAAACCTTTTATTGTCAAAACAAAAGAACAGGATATAGAAGCCTTGGGCACGAAGTTTAATGTAATGGCTTATCCTGCGGATTCGCTCCTGACCACGACTTTACTTGACGGCTCGGTCCTGTTGACAACGAAGGCACTTGCCCGCCAGACCATTTTGAAGCCGGATGAACAACTTGTTTATAACCGGAATACCCGGTCGGCCACTTTACACCATGTGGATGCCAGCCAGTTCATGGCATGGACAACCGGCTATTACTATTTCCCCGAACAAAGCTTGGAAGCTATCTTATATCGCCTGAGCCATGTCTACGGCGTTACTTTTACGGTACGGTCGGAGGCCTTGAACCATCGGCATTTTTCCGGAACTTTTTATCGCGGGCAGAGTATCAAGGATATTTTGGAAATTATCCATCTGTCGATCCCGATCCGCTATAAGATTGATGATCACCATGTGACGATTGATGAAATCTAAATAGAGAATGTATGGCTAATCTTAAAACAATAAAATGAACGCGATGAATACCAGTTAATAGAAAAAAGAAGAAGAGAAAATCTTGCCGGATCTTCTCTTCTAAAAATGTGAACCAATTAAACTCCCATTGCCGTGGGAAGATGTTTAATCTTTAACAATCAAAAATATGAATAATCAACGGATAGTTGTTTCTGTTAATCTGAAAAGAACTATAAAAATCATGAAATTAACATTTGTTATGTTGCTGATTTGCCTATCGCCAATTGTCGCATCGACTTATGCACAAACAGCAACAGTGAATGTCTCTGCCAAAAATGCGACTTTGGAGAGTGTACTGAAACAGATCGAAAAACAGTCGGAATTCCTGTTTTTCTACAATCTGGAAGAGATCAATAAGAACGAAAAAATCTCTATCCATAAAAAGAACGCCAATATCCAGGACGTTTTAGACGCAATCGCCGCTAAAACGGGATTGAGGTATACGATAAAGGATCGTCATATTGTGTTGACATTGGCGGAAGCGAAGGTTGCGCCCGTTGTTACTCAACAAAAGCAAAAAATGTCAGGAGTTGTTTCTGATAATTTTGGTCCGATTGTAGGGGCTTCAGTTATCGTGAAAGGAACCACTACTGGTATTGTGACGGATATGGATGGAAATTTCCTTTTGGAAAATGTGAAAAAAGGCGATGTTATTCAAGTTTCATTTATAGGCTATATGACTCAGGAATTTGTATATGATGGAACGAATAAACCAGTTGCTATCCAATTGCGGGAAGATACACAAACTTTGGATGAAGTTGTAGTGGTTGGATATGGAGTACAGAAAAAAAGAGATCTGACAGGTGCTATTACTTCTGTCAAAATGGATGATGCTCCAGTCGGAACTTTTACGACTATAGGACATGCGTTGGCTGGAAAAGCGGCTGGTCTGCAAGTTTCTCAAAGTAGTGCTCAAGTCGGTGGAGGCAGTTCCTTCCGTATTCGTGGTGCTGCATCTACTGGTGCAGGAAATGACCCTTTGATAATTATTGATGGGTTCCCTGTTTCAGGAGGGAGCGATTTAGGTTCTGGAACTCGTTATAATGCAGGAACAACGGATAATATTTTGGAATCTATCAATCCGAACGATATTGAATCGATAGAAGTTTTGAAAGATGCCAGTTCGACTGCAATCTATGGATCTCGTGCAGGTCATGGTGTGATCATTATTACGACGAAACGAGGAAAATCTCAACGGTTACAAGTACAATATTCCGGAAATGTTTCAGTGCAGAATATGAAAAATGCGTATGAGGTTTTGGATGCGAAAGAATATATGCAGCAGCGGAATCGTTATAATTATGAATTGTATTTGTATAATAATGGTTTGGATGTTTATAAGGATTATAGTCCGGTTGGACCGGAGCATGTTCCTAGTACTTATGTGCCGAGATATTCCGATGCAGAGATTGCGGCTGCTCAATCTACAGACTGGTTTGGCGCTGTTACACGTACTGGTTTTCAGCACTCTCATAATATATCTTTGACAGGTGGATCTGAAAAGACTCAGTTTATGGCATCATTGAATATGTTGGAACAAGCCGGTGTCGTAAAAAATAATAATTTGTCTCGCGTAACGACAAAGGTCAATTTGGATCAAACGATTTCGAAGTATGTCAAAGCTGGGTTGTCTTTTAATTTGAGCCGTAATATGTATGATAACGTTCCGATAGGTACGGGTGAGTTTGAATATGCCGGTATTATATCATCTGCTGTTCGTTTTAATCCGGGGCTTCCAATTCGTGATGAAGAAGGAAATTATACGATTAACCCGGATTTTTCCCAATTGCCCAATCCGGTATCATTGTTGGAAATTACGGATAAAACTACTAAAGATCGTTTTTTAGGATCTGCTTATGCACAAGTTGAACCAGTAAAGGGTTTGATATTGAAAGCTACTTTGGGTATTGATCGCAAATACGCTAAGCGCAAGACCTATTTGCCTAAGGCAACGAAGTATGGTGCTGCCGTAAATGGCCAGGCAAGTATAAATCAAGAAGATAGAAATGACTATTTGATGGAATTGACTGCCAATTATGCCAAAACATTTGGTAACCATAATTTGAATGCTTTAGTCGGTTATTCTTATCAAGAATTCAATACGGAAGGATTTTCTGCAGGTAATCAGGATTTTCTGATAGACGCTTTCTTATATAATAATTTGGGAGCAGGTAATTATGCAAGACCGTCTGTTTCTTCATGGGCAAGCAAGACTGCATTAGGCTCTTATTTCGGACGTATCAATTATTCTTATTTAGGTCGTTATTTATTGACTGCTACCGTACGTGCCGATGGCGCTTCTAATTTCGATCCGGATAATCGTTGGGGATTTTTCCCTTCGGCTTCTTTGGGCTGGCGTTTTAGTGACGAATCTTTTATGCAAAATGCAAACAGTTATTTGTCTAATGGTAAATTTAGAGTCAGCTATGGCCAGACGGGTAACTCGAATATCGGTAATCGCACGTTGAGTTATTATGCAACTGGCTTTAATAATGTATTTGGGGATACTGGTTTCATGGGTGTTTATGCGTCTCAGTTAGGTAATCCCAATTTGACATGGGAAACGACTTCTGAATTAAATGTCGGACTTGATTTAGGCTTTTTCAATAATCGTATTTCTGCTTCAGTGGAATATTTTAATCGAACGATCTCAGATCTATTGGTAAAACAAAAATCATTACCTTCTTATAATGAGGTTACGTCAATCGCTTCTAATATCGGTAAAACGAAAAGTCAAGGTGTGGAGTTGACATTGAATACGGTAAATATTGATACTAAAGACTGGAGTTGGACAACCGATCTGTCGATTTCGACTTATAAGGACCGTTGGAAAGAACGAGATCCGAATTGGAAACCGGCAGCTTATGAAAAAGTGGACGATCCAATTCGTGCGTTTTATGCGTATGTTTCGGATGGATTGATGCAGGTAGGCGAAAAAGCGCCGGCACATCAGGCTGCATTGAAACCAGGACAAGTCAAATTGGTCGATAGAAATAATGATGGAATGTTGAATGATGAAGATAAAGTTTTAATCGGCTCAAAAGACCCAGCAATGATTTTTGGTTTTAACAATACAGTTCGTTTTAAAGACTTTGACTTTAATATTTATTTTTATGGAGAGATCAATAAGTGGTGTGGTGCAAGTTATTACGATAGTTGGGCAAGTTCTGCTTATGCACTGAATCAGGGACAAAATCAATCGAAAGGTTTTATAGATAAATGGTCTCATGACAATCAGATGGGACAATATCCCAGTTTGTTGGATTCGGATTATGACAGTGGAGATTTCTGGTTGAAAAAAGTATCTTTTATCCGTTGCCGTAATATCACACTGGGTTATACGATACCTGTATCCAAGAAAATACTTCAAAGAATCCGCGTATATGGCGATGTAAATAATCCGTTTGTTATCTCGAACTGGAATGGTTTGGACCCGGAAACTGATAATGGTAATCAATTCGCATATCCGAATGTAACAAGCTTTAGTTTTGGTGTTGATGTCACATTCTAATTAGTTGTCAAATTTCAAAAATAGAAAATCATGAATAGGTTAAAATATTATTTGAGTATAATAACGATTGCTGCCGGGTTGGGTAGTTGCGCTTTGGAATCGGAGGTATATGACGCAATTAATCCTACTATTTTCCCTCAAACCGAAGCGGATGCAGAAGCACTTGTTACGGCAAATGCGTATGGTGTTTTTCGGAATGACGGATATAGTGGTATGTTTAACATTGCGAATGGAGTATTGCTTGTCTCCGATTTGGTGTCTGATTATGGGGAATGTAGTTGGAGACAATGGGAACCTGTTTTGTATAATCGTTGGCAAGTAGGAAATGGGCATATTGATAATCAATATCAATATCCTAATTATTTAGGAAAGATGACAATGACAATCGACCGAATAGAGAAAATGGATCTGAAAGAGGATGTAAAAAAGCGGTTTATTGCAGAGCTCCGTTGTGCTCGTGGTTGGTTGGCTTTTTGTATGTATGATTTGTACGGCCCGATTCCCATTGCCGATTTGGAAACCTTGCAAGATCCGTTGGCGGAAAAGATTTTGCCGCGCCTTTCGGAGGAAGAAATGAAAACTTATATTGAAACAGAAATCAAGGCTGCTTTGAACGATCTTCCTGCCAATTTTAAAAAGGGAGATCCCGAATTTGGTCGTTTTACAAAAGGACTTTGCCACATGATTCTGTTGAAGTACTACATGTTGACTAAACAATGGACAAAAGCGGAAACCGAAGGACGTGAGCTAATGAAACCCGAATATGGCTATTCTTTAGTACCCGAATATAAGGATATTTTCACTTTGGAGAATGAAAAGAATGCGGAAACAATCTGGGCTGTTAATTGTTTGCCCGGCTATCAACAGCATAAATGGCATCCGCATGTTTTACCGAATGACTATCCTACGGAACCGGAAGGGGTTGTGAAATGGAACGGTTTTAAACTTACATGGGCTTTCATGAAGACTTTCGAAAAAGGAGATAAACGTTTGGAAACGATTATAACTGAATATACAGGAACAGGGGGAGAGGAACATAGTGAAGCACTGGATCATGCTAACGGAGGCTTGCTTTATTATGGTGCAATTCCTTTCAAATATGAAATAGATAAAGCAACCACAGGTGAAGATAACCAGATTGATTGGATTATCTATCGTTATGCGGATGCGTTGACCTTGTTGTCTGAGGCGATTGTTCGTGGAGGAAATGTTGTGACGCAAGAAGCTGTTGATTTATTGAACATGGTACGTACACGTGCAGGCTTGAATGCTTATAACATAGGCGATTTTAAAGATTCAAGAGATTTTTTGGATAAGCTATTGATGGAACGTGCGCATGAATTGTATTATGAAGGTTGCCGTCGTCAGGATTTAATCAGAGATGGTTCCTATATTGAGGCGATCAAGCAAAAATGTAAAGACGCCGGGCAGACGACGTTGGTCAGTGAGAACTATTTGAGATTCCCTCTTCCGCAGTGGGTTATCAATGAAGGTCAGGGACAAATCGAACAAAATCCCGGTTTTTGATAGATTTTAAATATTGAAGGGGTGTGCATGGAGTGTTTCCATGCATACTCTTTTTCTTTTTAATAATTAGAGAATATGAAGTTTGTAATTTATCCGTTAATCAGTTATATATTATTCTCATTCTTGTTGTCATGTCAGCCGAAGGACGGTAATCAAACGGTTTATTTGGAAGCCGATACCGTCTCTTTGATCCGAAATCCGTGTATGGGATGGGGGCTCTATGACGATGCAAGTGGAGAAGTTCAGAACGCGGATGCATATTGGCAGGCACAAGATGAAGCTGCCTGTAAATATGGTTCTTTTTTTTATGTCCGTTGGCGTTGGTCTGATATGGAGCCGGAAGAGGGACGATATGCTTGGCTATATGATGAAAACTATAAAAAACTGATTCAGGGTGCTCATGATCGAGGACTGAAATTATGTTTTCGCATCTATAACAACAGTCAGGATAATATCAGGCAAGGAACTCCTGAATATGTGAGAAAGGCAGGAGCAAAAGGATATATGGTAAAAGGAAGTGGTGGAGATTTATGGACTCCTTATCCGGATGATCCTGTTTTCTTGGCAAAATTGGATAAATTTGTAAAAGCCTTTGCGGAAGAATATGATGATCCGGATAGAGTGGATTTTGTCGATGCATATAATATTGGTTGGTGGGGCGAATGTCATAATATTCGTTTGCAGGAGCCTGATCGTTTGGAATGGTTACTTGATTCTATTTCTACTATCTATTCATCTGCGTTCAAGCATGTTTTATTGGCGTTACCGTTCGGTAGTCAAGTCGGTTTTGAAGCTGAGAAAAGAATTGCAATCGACCCGAAAGGGTATGTAATGCGGCGGGATGGCTTGGGGAGTATGTGGTTTTCGGATAAGGAAATGCAAATTGCAAAGGAAATGTATGGAAAGACGTTACTTATAGGTGAATCTTGTTGGTGGGGAAGTAGTGATGATTCGGTGAAACCGTATGCGACAGATCGGCAATATGTATTAAAAAACTGGCGGGACGTATATGAATTAACGTGTGAACAAGCTTTAGAGTATGGTTTTAATACATTGGATTTGAGAGAGCTACCGGAAACTAAAGGTTGGACTGTCAAAGCTGGAGACTTAGTTCAAAAGTTTATTTCCAAAGGTGGGTATCGTCTCTATCCTTATGCAGTTACTTTCCCGGTTAAAGTTAAGGTTGGAGAAAAGACTCAAATAGAGCATTCTTGGAGAAACTTGGCAACAGGTTATTTGCCTAATAATGTCAAAAACTGGAATAACAAATATAAACCGGCCTTTGCCTTGTTGGATGATCGGGGAGAAGTCGTAAAGATGTTTGTAGATCAAAATGCTGATCCATCATCTTGGTTGTATGGGCTGGAAAATATTTATTCTTTACCGGTCAGTCTTGATGGGATTGCATCTGGAACATATCGGTTGGCTGTATCTGTGGTCAATGTTTCGAAAGGAAATATTCCGGAGATTCGTTTGGCTGTGAATGTGGATTCAGAGGTTAATGGTTGGTGTGTGATTGGTCAAATTTCTGTTGTTTAATTGGTTGTAATGTTAAAAATATGAAGAGCTTGTTATTGATTTGTTTTTTCACATGTTTGATTGTATTGGGAAATTGCGATTATGTATGTGCGCAGGATTATCCCGCCAGTCCGTTGGAAAAGGAGGGTTATCGCTTGATTTTTCATGATGAGTTTGATGAAAAAGAGATCGACCGAACAAAGTGGATTCCAGAGTATCTACCCTCTTGGCCGAAAGACCGGACAGTTTGTACACCGACATACGAGATGAAAGACGGAGTAATTCGTCTGACAATTGACCGAAATTCGAAGAATGAGTTTGATAAAGGTATGTATATATCAGGTTTTATGAGTGCCAGCCGTACTGGTATGCACCATTATGACCCGAAAAGGAAAGCCTTTCATTCGATTAAAACGGAAGCTACACAAATAAACCAATATGGTTACTACGAAATGCGGGCCAAGATGCAAGTTGGAGGTGGTGTACATTGTGCCTGGTGGTTGATCGGGTTTGAAGATGATCCTAATCAGAGTTGTGAGATCGATATTTTCGAAATATTGGGAACTGATGTCAATCGTATCTGGTCTACCGTGCATAGTTGGAAAGATTCAACGATCCAATATCATACGGAACATCCTTGGTTTGCCAATAAGAAATTGGCGGAAGAGTTTCATGTTTATGGCTTCGACTGGACACCGGAAGGGGTGACCGTATATGTGGATGGCATACAAGTGATGACACATAAGGCGGTGATCACTTATCCGCTGATCCAGATTATTTCTTTTTATGACAACCGGAAAGCAAAGAACGGATGGACAGGAACTTACGATCCCTCTGTTCCGTATCCAAAAAGTTTCGATATTGACTATATCCGTATGTATAAGAAGATACCTGAAGGTTGCCAAGCAGTACCGGAAAATGAGTTGTGTATCACTTCCATTGAACCGGCACGTCTGCGGATTCTCGAGAGAGAAGCTGTCTTGCGCGATATTGATGGACATGTGACTCGTGAGTTGTTATACACGCCTTCGTTTGTGAACGTTCATTATAACGACGGAACGGTAACACAACAATTTGTGGAATGGGAACCTCTGAGCGATGAAGCTTTTCGCCAGGTTCAGAATGCCGGAACGGTTATCGTGAATGGAAAGATTACCGGCTTGCCGGATGATTTACTGAAAGGACAAGAGGCTACATTGATTATAACGACAACTAAAAGTGAATGAAAAAAGGCATAAATTTTTAGTAAAGTGTATATTTGTAGAAATATTAGTGAGAGAGTAAGAAATAATATAATAACGTTAAATATATCATGACACATAAAACAATATCTTTTCTTCTGTTGCTGTTTCTGGTAGTGCCCTGTTTTGCAGCGGGTAAGTTTGAATCCAAAATAACCTCTCTCGAAGGTGAAAGGTGGTGGGGAGGAATGGTCGCTTTGGGGTCGAGAATGCCTTTTGAAGGTAACTTGCGTTTGTTTGATCTTTCCGCTGAGAATTTGAATAACCAGAACGTGCCGCTTCTGCTTTCTTCGGAGGGACGGTATATTTGGAGTGATAAACCGTTTTCTTTTGAGGTAAAGGATGGCGAGTTGCGTCTGTTTTCCGATTATGAGAAGATAGAACCGGTATCGGCAGGCCGTACGTTGAAGGATGCTTATCGGGCTGCTTCGGTCGAGCATTTCCCGCCTTCCGGAAAGCTGCCGGACCCGTTGTTCTTTTCCGTGCCGCAGTATAATACGTGGATCGAACTGATGTATAATCAGAATCAGGAAGATATACTGAACTATGCGGATCATATCTTGAAAAATGATTTTCCGGTTGGTGTTTTCATGGTGGATGATAACTGGCAGAAATATTATGGCAATTTCGACTTTAAACCCGATCGCTTTCCCGATCCGAAGGGGATGATTGATCGTTTGCACAAGCAGGGGTTCAAGATCATGTTCTGGATTTGCCCGTTTGTCAGTCCGGACAGCCCGGAGTTTCGCGAGCTTCAGCGGAAAGGGTATTTGATCAAAAAGAAAGGGACGGATGCAGCGGCCATTATCCCGTGGTGGAACGGTTATAGTGCCTGTTATGACTTGAGTAATCCGGCGGCAACCGAACATCTGAAACAACAGTTGCGCGATATGCAGAAGAAATATGGGGTGGATGGTTTTAAGTTTGATGCTGGTGACATTGGCTTTTATAACGACCCGGAACTGGAGTTTTATGATAAGTCGGCCACATCGGTGGATATGTGCCAGTATTGGGCGAAGATCGGGTTGGATTTTCCGTTCAATGAGTTCCGTGCCGGGTGGAAGATGGGCGGTGAGGCGTTGGTCCAGCGTTTGGGCGATAAGGACTATTCCTGGAAAGCGGTTGGACTGCTGATCCCCGATATGATTGCTGCCGGTTTGTTGGGGTATGCCTATGCGTGTCCGGACCTGATCGGTGGAGGCCAGTACGCATCTTTTCTGGATATAGACCAGTCGAAAATGGATCAAGAGTTGATTGTGCGTTCTTGTCAGGTGCATGCCTTGATGCCGATGATGCAGTTTTCGGTGGCTCCGTGGCGTATCCTCGATAAGAAGCATCTGGCAATTTGTCGTGATTATGCCCGCCTGCACGAGAAGATGGGCGCATATATTTTAGAGCAAGCGCGTCATGCCGCCATGACTGGTGAACCGATCGTCCGGCACATGGAATATGCGTTTCCGCACCAGGGATTCGTCGATTGTAGGGACCAGTTCATGTTGGGCGATAAATATTTGGTTGCCCCGATGTTGAAGAAAGAACGTACCCGCAAGGTGATATTGCCTGAAGGTGAATGGGTGGACGATATGGGCAAGAAGTTCAAGGGACCGAAGACGATCGAAGTGGAAGTACCTTTGGAACGCCTTCCTTGGTTTGAAAAAGTAGAATAAACGTGGAAGAATGGCGATGACTTGACTATTTTGCTCATTTTGTTGCTTTTGCGAAGTATAATATGTACATTTGTTCCCCTGCCCACCGTCGGGTAGGGGAACAAAAACAAAATAGCTATGAAAAAAGAAGTAAACAAAAGTAAGGGAGTAATGAGCAAGGAATTGATGGACAAATACATTCGTTTTGACTGGGCAATCAAGCGTTTGCTTCGCCAAAAGGCGAACTTCGGGGTGCTCGAAGGGCTTCTGACTGTATTGTTGAATGAGAAAGTTACGATTGTAGAGATCCTGGAAAGCGAAGGGAACCAGGAATTTGCAGAGGATAAATACAACCGGGTCGATATCAAGGCGAAAAACAGCAAAGATGAAATTATCATTGTCGAAATCCAGAACACGCGGGAGGTCTATTATTTGGAACGGATCCTCTATGGCGTGGCAAAGGCCATTACCGAACATATTTCCTTGGGTTCGACTTATCAAGAGGTAAAGAAAATCTATTCCATCAGTATTCTCTATTTTGATTTGGGCAAAGGACGCGATTACCTGTACCATGGGATGACGCATTTTGTCGGTGTTCATACCGGTGACCGTTTGAAGATAACGGCTAAGGAGAAGGAGGTGATTGTAACCAAATCGCCAGCTGAAATCTATCCACCCGAGTTCGGGATAAGACCTTTTCAAAAAGAGAACAGTTACAAGAAAAATAGCCATACGACTTGTGAAAAAAAGTGAGTATTGCGATTTTTCAATAAAAAGTATCACGAAAAGTTGCACAGGACAAAATTAAACCGTTTCTTTG
>JAGBDR010000083.1 GCA_017937385.1 Parabacteroides sp. | reverse complement strand
CAACAGCCAATACCGCTTGTCGCTATAAATCATAAATCTTATTTACAACTTATTTACCGCTTCCTTAATACGGCCGAAGATTTCCTCGATCGTTCCCATGCCCTTGATGGCGACGTGTTTGCCTTCGCCGATATAGTAATCAGCCAAAGGAGCCGTCTGGTTGTGGTAAACTTCCAGTCTGGATTTGAAGGTTTCCAAATTGTCGTCCGAGCGGCCTGAAACCTTGCCTCGTTCCAACAGACGTTTGATCAGCTCCTCTTCCTCAACCTGGAGATTCAGCATAACGGAAACATCCGTTCCCCGTTTGTTCAGCATCTCTTTCAAGGCCTTTGCCTGCGGGATTGTGCGGGGGAAACCGTCGAAAATGACGCCTTTGGAGTTCTCCTTGCTGTCCAACACCTTAGCCAGCATATCCACGATCAGCGCATCCGGAACCAACTGTCCTTTTTCAATGTAATCTTTCGCAATTTTGCCCAGCTCCGTTTCGTTCTTCATTTCAGAACGCAAAACATCACCCGTAGAGATATGGTCCAATCCATACTCTTTAATAATCAATTCACTCTGTGTCCCCTTACCTGAACCGGGAGCACCAAAAATAACAATATTCAACATAAAAAGTAAACTTTTTAAATTGACAATTGACAATTGACAATTGACAATTACCAGTCAATCCCAACCGCCCCTCGTCTCTCTTTTTATCTATATTAATATATTAATGTAACCCTTTTTTCCCTTTTTCTCGCTTTTAATTGTCAATTGTCAATTGTCAATTGTCAATTACCTTATAGATGTCCCGATACCCCCGTCCCATCCCATCATAATCCAGCCCATAACCGACAATGAAATCGCTTGGGATCCGGATGCCGACATAATCGGGTTTCAAATCGCACTTCAACGAAGCGGGTTTGAACAACAAGGTCGCCAGCCTGACATCGGCCGCCCCCTCCTTGCGAAGCTTATCCATCACATACCGCATCGTGAACCCGGTATCGATGATATCCTCGACCAAGACCAAAGTCCTCCCCTTTATATCAGCCTGTACCGGCATGAGTTCACGGACCACTCCGGTCGTACAGGTACCCTTGTAGGAAGAATAACGGGCAAAAGTGACTTCATACGGCTCGTCCAACTGGCGCATCAACTCCGCCGTGAACATGAAAGCCCCATTGAGAATCCCTACAAACAACGGATTCGTGCCTTTCACATCTGCCCGGATGCATTCCGCCACCCGAGCGATTGCCGCCTTTATCTCCTCTTCCGGAATAAAGCGGGCAAATTCTTTGTCTTTTAATCGGATTCTATCCATCACTCCGTTCGATTTTCGAGGGGACAAAGGTACAACTTTTTCGGGTAAGCACAAACAATGCGATCGATCAGGAGTTCTTTAATTTGTAAAATACAAAGACAGGGTTGCTCTCTTCTCCCACCCCTTTCAATTGCTCAGGCATTGAAAAGGAACGGCTCTCTTTATAATAGTCAAGTTCAGCCGGTGTTATGACCTGCACCAGTTCATCCCCGACCCGGTTTCCCCAGATCGGAAAAGCCCGATAGCACCTTGTTCCCAAAAGGCCGTGTTGCAAAGTCGTAGCCGCCAAATCCCTGATCGGAGCCGGTTGTTCGCATTTCTCGACCAGCACTTCACCGTTTTTCTTATCTACCGAAGCGACATAATGCCCGTCGTTGTTTCTCAGACGGAAATAATATCGCCGGGGTGTTTCAAACAGATCGGAGACAAAATAATCTTTTCCACTCCCCAAATTCCTCAGACTACTGAAGTCCGTCGCATCAAGCGAATGGGCCACCTCTTCGTCCGAATTGCGCAAACTCAGGACACAAGCGGGTGAAATCGTATTGCCCGACAACCGGAACACCGTATCGTTGCTACCGGTTTTAAACAGCACAGACTGCAGCCGATCGGAATAACCCGCCGCCATCCGGATCGTCAAACCGGCCTTATCGGCAGGAACCAAAGGAGAAGAAAAATCATGCTTCATCGCAATCGTGTCCCCCTTTTCCGTAAAAAGGCCGATACCGAAACTTCCATCCCGGAAAGGCACGTATGGCATGGCTATGGCCGCCAGGCAGTCCGGTTTGAGCTGGTATTGGGAGATGATCTGGTAATCGTGGGTCCAATGTCCGACCGGTTCCCCATCCAGCGTATAGACCTCAGCACGGTCCGTACTGAACAAATAAAGACGGTTGTTCTTTTCATCCGCCTGCATGCTGGCAACAAAACCGCTGAACTCTCCGGGGCCTTGCCCGAACGGGATCAAGGTTTTCACAAAATGTCCCTGCCTGTCAAACAAAACAATCCGCTGTTCCTTTACCGGAAGAACATAGATATAGTGATCCGTAACGGCATAATTCGCCACCCCATCTATCAATGAGGCATCGTCAGAAGTCACTTCCAGCGGGACATAATCAACCCGTTCTATTTCCTCATCCAATTTCAAACTTTCCGGATTCTCGATCCCGGCCCTTATATCCGCCACCGGACATTCCGGAAGCTCGGACTTCGGTGAATTACAGGCAATCAGCCCCAAAAGCACCCAACTTACACTTAGCTTCTTCATCACATTATCAAATTTAAATCCTACACTACATAAATTGGGATAAAGGTACTTATTAAATCCAAAGGGACAAGAGAATCAGGAATTCTTTAGTGAATTTATCCGTCAGAATTTTACTCGTAGCGCAGTGATGTTACCGGATTCCGGGAGGCGGCCCGCCAAGTCTGGAGAACAACCGTCAGGATCGTAATCGACAAAATAATCAATCCAGCCAACGGGAACAACCACCAGCCGATTGTCACCCGGTAGGCGAAACCACTCAACCAGCGATCCATCAAAAGATACCCGACCGGACAAGCGACCACAAACGCAATTCCGACCCAACGCGCATACTCAAGACAGAACATTCCGACAATCCGTTTCGATTGCGCACCATTCACTTTACGAATCCCGATCTCCTTGGTCCGCTGTGCCGTCGAAAGGGCGACCAGTCCGAAAACACCTAACATGGCGACAATAATAGCCAAGAGGGTAAAGATCAGGAAGATCTGGCTCAGTTGCCGCTCACGGGCATACTTGCTCTTCAGAACATCTTTGAAAGCCTGGGGAACAAACACGCTGTTCGGCCTCATCTCCTCATACTTCTTTTTCAGAAACGCCAAGGTCTCCGCCTGCGTTCCTGGAGTTATCTTGACATACATTTTATCAAGCAACTGGTTGGTATAATAGAGAAACATAGGACGGATCTTTTCCCGTAACGGCTGGTAATTGAAATCTTTCACAACCCCGATAATGCGCGAAGTCCCGCCACCGGTAAAATCAGAACCTCCATTCAAGACCATGCCTACGGGGTTTTCTACTTTCAACATTTTCCAAGCCGTTTCATTAATGACTATCGGCGTTACCTTATAAGCCCCGCTCCAGAATTTGGCAGGATCGGCTTCAAGCGCCTCCCCTTTCAACAATTCCATGCCCAATGTCGGGATGAAATCTTTATCACCGACCAGCCCGACCATCACCAACGAATCAACCCTACCGGCTCCATCCTGCCAACAAAACTTCTTTGTTTCCCAACGATATCCCTGTATGAAATCGGAAAGATCGACACCTGCGGCGATACGTTCCACGTTCGGGTTCTTCAACACCTCCTGTTTATACGGATTTACTCCTTCCCGCCAGTCTTCCACATCAACGACCACCAGGTTCTTCAGGTCCAACCCGACATCTGCATTTTGCAAATAATAGAGTTGCTTGAATACCACCATCGTGCCGATAATCATTGCGATCGCGATTCCAAATTGAACACAGACCAATCCTTTCACCAACGTCCCTTTCTTACCGGTCGCTTTTCCCCCTTTAAAAGCCAGTAACGGATTAACCGACGACATATAAAAAGCCGGAAATGCACCAGCCAAACAACCGACTCCCAGAATGCCGAACAGGATAAACAACGAAGTCTCCCAACCAAACACCAACGCGATGTCTTTCCCGACAAACCGATTGAAAAGCGGCAACAACAATTCGGTTAAGGCAAGTGCCAACAATAACGCCAAGAAAGCCTGTATAAGACTTTCCGACAGGAATTGTCCGACCAGCATTCTCCGCTTTGCTCCCGTCACCTTCCGCACTCCGATTTCCTTAAACCGCTGGGAAGCACGTGCCGTTGACAAAGTCGTAAAATTAAATGCGCCCATAAAGATGATCAAGGAAGCCAAAATCGCAAATAAATAAACCTGTTGCATACTGCCATGATTGTAGACATCATCCGGTTCCTTAAAAGTCGTATGCAAATGAATGTCGGTCAGTGGCTGAAAATCCAACGGCTTCCCCCATTGTGAGCGATCGACCCACAGATTACGCATCGCCCGCCGATCCGCATCGGTCAGTGTCTGCCCTTTCTTCAATTGGATGTAGACGTGCATACGTTCCGAAAACTCCCAACTATTTCCATATTCTTTATACAAAGGATAAGAGATCCAATTCAGCAATACTTCAAACTGGATATGGCTCTTGCGAGGAACTTTCAATACCGCAGCCACTTTATAAGGCCGATACCCTCCCCAGGATCTATCGACAATTTCTTTCCCGATAGCCGAAGTATTCCCAAACATTTTCTTAGCCAATCCTTCCGAAATAACAACCTGTTGCGGATCTTTTTTCATCAACATAGGATCACCGGCAAGAATCGGAAAATCAAACACATCAAAAAATGTGGAATCGACATACGCCTCCTTTGCCACCACAAAATCATCCCCGAAATAATAACTGCCGGTACCACTATATTTAATGAATGTCGCGTTCTCCACCTTCGGAAAATCTTTCCGGAACATCCCGCTCAGTGGCGTAACCGTAGACGGGACTTGCCCATCCGCATGTTCAACTTCCCGGATCACCCGGTAAATCTCATTCCTGTCCTTATTGAAATCCTCGAACGTCAACTCATCGACAATCCAGAGATAAATCAAGAATGCAGCCGTCATCCCGACCACAAAGCCCAGCATATTGATGGACGAAAACAGAAAACTCCGCTCGATCAACCGGAGTGCGACTTTCACATAATGCTTCAACATATCCAATACATTTTATAAATTACACAAGAGGCAGCAAAGATCATGCCACTTTTATAATTTATTCATTATTACCATAGTAACAAAAACAGCATTCAAATCCATTGTGCGTTTCCGTACACTGTGTGTGCCAAAACGCACATAAGCCTGGCATACCGTACCCACAGGATGTTTTTTTCATAACTGGAGGTCCAAATTCCATGCCAGTGCATCCGCAATTCCATGCCAGTGCATTTGTAATTCCATGCCGGTGCATTTGTAATTTCATGCCGGTGCAATCAAAAAGGCATGGGCATGGGATTTTTTATGTCTTTTTTCTTGTTTTCGTATGAATGTTTGTTTCATATAATCACGTAGAGACGCACGGCCGTGCGTCTCTACCCACCCACGCATGAATATTATTAATAAAAGATAGGCTTAGAAAATTTAAACCGCTTCTTAGCCTATCTCAGAACTTTTCACTAATTTCGCACCTATATTTTAAATGAATGTAAAAAGATACGACAATGGTAAAGAGGTCTGTTTTAGCGTTATTTATTGTATTGTTATTCAGTAATAGTCATTTGGTTGAAGCACAAGATGTCAATATAATCAGCGGGAACCGGTTGGAGCAATCGGTTCAGACGGCTGTTCCCGACACATTCCCTCTATTAGAACTGGATGAAACGGAGCTGGACAAGATTCCGGACCTCAGGTCACAGTTTGAAAAGCTCAACAGTAGCTACTCTTCTCCCGCCACGCCGAATGAAAACTTGCTTCGCCTTTTGAAGAAAGACGAGATCGAATTATCTCCGGAAGCCCAATACTGGGTAGATTGGGTACGCGATCCGGCTACCATCATCAGCCCGTGGATGACCTTGCGCGACACGGCTATCGTCAATCCGCTGTTCACGCCGATCCTGTTCAAGGGTGGGCTTATCCCGGAAGACCTGCAACTGTATGACAAGGACTTCATTGCCAAACAGTATCCGGATTTTCCACTCTTCAAACCGGACACGACGTTGTTTCAAGACGAAGTGCTCAGAAACAAGTTGCAAAATACAGCCTATAATTATGTACGCGAAAATTATCCGGAGTATTTCCGCTATTCGGAACGCGACCTGCCGACAGACGTGGTCAAAATAAACGAAATAAAGAAAGTCGCATACGAACCGGAACTCATCCGGATCGAAAGTGATCCGAACGCTTTCAACGATGTCGACGCTCCGGTCAAATTCATACCCGAACGACGCTATTGGACTTCCCATTTCGAAAGTGCCATCCAGTTCGCCCAAAACTATATTTCCCCGAACTGGCACAAAGGCGGCGTAAGCGCCCTCAACTTGACCAACCGGCAGTATTTCGTGTATAACTATAACAAAGACAGGGTACAATTCAAAAACGAATTGGAATGGAAAACCAACGTCCTCACCGCCCCCAAAGACACCTTGCGCGACTACAAGATCGGAGATGACGTGTTACGCCTGCATAGCAACCTCGGTTACCGGGCGTTCAGCAAATGGTTTTACACGTTCGACGCGACATTCCAGACCCAATTGTTTTCGAACTTCGCAGAAAACACAGACAACAAGCTGGCAAGTTTCCTCGCCCCGTTCAATGTCAATATCGGTGTCGGTATGAAATATGAGCTGAACAAGACATTTCCTGACCGGCGCCATAAAAAAGTAGGGCTTTCCGTCAACTTGGCTCCCCTGTCATACGACTTGAAATACAGTATCAACAAAAACATAGATCTGGGGCGGCACGGTTTCAAGAAACCGGAAGGGTCGGACGTGTATGATTACAAATTGCACAAGTTCGGTTCGACCATCAATGCGACCCTGAACTTCCAGTTCAACCGGAACATCAGTTGGTATTCCCGCTTCTACTATTTCACCAGCTACGAAAACATACTGGGAGAATTCGAGAACCGCCTGACGATGGCGATCAGCCGTTTCTTCTCCACCACCATATCGCTGCAATTACGATACGACGACTCGGTGGTCAAGAAGGAGGACTTCGACAGCCACATCCAGGTCAACGAACTGTTGAGCTTCGGGTTTAATTACAAATGGTAAGGCAAAGTCGATTATTTCCATAATAAACTTTGTTAATAGTGACATAATTTCCAAATTATACGTACTTTTGCCTCGATTTTGCAATGTCGAGATTACAACTATGAGTGAAGATATCAGTCACAACGGGATTATAGAAAAGATCGACAACAGTACGGTCTACGTCAGGATCATCCAGCAATCGGCCTGTTCCGGCTGCCACGCCAAAAGTCTATGTGCGGCATCCGAGAGCAAGGAAAAGATTATCGAGGTTCCCGACAACTCCGGAAAGTTCCATGTCAATGAGGAAGTCCTGCTTTGCGGACGAAGCTCATTGGGGTTGCAAGCCGTGCTTCTCGCCTTTGTATTTCCGCTTATAATCGTTTTGGCGGCTATCGTAGCGGGAACCAATCTGCAATGGGAAGAAACCACAAGCGGCTTAACCGGATTATTGCTCTTGGTCCCTTATTATTGCATATTATATAGTTTACGCGACAGACTAAAAAGGCGATTTATTTTTACTTTACGAAAACTTAATTGACAAACATATCATGATTTTAATTGCCGTTATTTCATTAGGAGCGATTGGAGCGATCGGCGCGGTTTTCCTATACGCCGCCTCCAAGAAGTTTGAAGTATACGAAGATCCTCGTATCGCACAAGTCCAGGAAGTATTGCCCGGCGCCAATTGCGGCGGTTGCGGATATCCCGGATGCGGTGGTTTTGCTACGGCCTGCGTAAAGGCTGACACGTTGGATGGCTTGTTGTGCCCCGTAGGTGGAGCACCGGTCATGGGGAAAGTAGCCGCCATCCTCGGGAAAGAGGCTGCCAGCGCAGAACCGATGGTAGCCGTTGTCCGTTGCAACGGGACCTGCGCCGCCCGTCCGCGTACCAACCGGTACGACGGTGTGAAGAGCTGTGCGATCGCTTCCACCCTGTATGGCGGAGAGACCGGTTGTTCATTCGGTTGCTTAGGTTATGGCGACTGCGTGGCGGCTTGTAACTTCGACGCCATCCACGTCAACCCCGACACCGGGCTGCCGGAAGTGGACGAAGACAAATGTACTTCTTGCGGTGCTTGCGTAAAAGCTTGCCCGAAAAACATCATCGAGTTGCGTAAGAAAGGCCCCAAGTCGCGCCGTATCTTCGTCAGCTGTGTAAACAAGGACAAAGGCGCGGTGGCGCGTAAAGCGTGTGCCAACGCTTGTATCGGTTGTGGCAAATGCGCCAAGGAATGCCCGTTCGGAGCCATCACCGTGGAAAACAACGTCGCCTACATCGACTACACCAAATGCCGCATGTGCCGCAAGTGCGTGGCCGTATGTCCGACCGGCGCCATTCACGAGTTGAACTTCCCGCCGCGCAAAGAGGCAGCTCCCGCTGTCAGCGCCGCCCCAGTAAAACCGGCCGTTGCCCCCAAGGCTGAAGCCAAACCGGAAGCGCCCCAAACCGCAGCTTCCCAAGTTGAAACAAAAGAAGAAACAAATCAAAAATAAAATCTAACAGTATGCTAAGGACATTTCGAATCGGAGGTATCCATCCGCCCGAGAATAAACTGTCTGCCGGTAAGAAGATTACCGCGTTAGCTGCACCTAAGCAGGTAATCATACCGCTCAGTCAGCACATCGGGGCCCCGGCCCAGGCTGTGGTCAAGAAAGGTGATCCGGTTAAAGTAGGGACCCTTGTCGCCAAAGCTGGCGGTTTCGTTTCCGCCAACATCCACTCGTCGGTATCCGGTAAAGTAAACAAAATAGATAACGCCCTTGACGCAAGCGGCTACAAACGTCCCGCGATCTACATCGATGTGGAAGGCGACGAATGGGAAGAGACGATCGACCGCAGCGATGCATTGGTCAAAGACTGCACGCTGTCGTCCAAGGAGATCGTCGACAAGATCGCGGCTGCCGGTATCGTCGGTTTAGGTGGCGCCACCTTCCCGACACAGGTAAAGCTGCTGCCGCCTCCCGGAAGCAAAGCCGAGATCATCATTATCAATGCGGTCGAGTGTGAACCCTATCTGACTTCCGACCACTCCTTAATGATGGAGAAGGGGGAACAGATTTTAGTGGGTGTCACCTTGCTGATGAAAGCCGTCAACGTAAACAAAGCCGTAATCGGCATTGAGAATAACAAGCCCGACGCAATCGCCCATTTGACCAAGTTGGCAACCGCTTATCCCGGTATCGAGATCATGCCGTTGAAGGTGCAATATCCACAAGGGGGTGAAAAGCAACTGATCGACGCCGTCATCCGCCGCCAGGTCAAGAGCGGTGCCCTGCCGATTTCGGCCGGTGCCGTCGTACAGAACGTGGGAACTGCATACGCAGTCTACGAAGCGGTCCAGAAGAACAAACCGTTGTTCGAGCGTGTCGTAACCGTAACCGGCAAGGCGGTAGCCAACCCGTCGAACTTCCTGGTCCGCATGGGGACACCGATCAACACGCTGATCGAAGCGGCCGGTGGCATTCCCGAAAACACGGGCAAGATTATCGGCGGCGGCCCGATGATGGGTAAAGCGCTGGTAAGTGCCGAAGTCCCGGTAACGAAGGGCAGCTCCGGCGTATTGCTCCTGACGAAGGAAGAATCGGTCCGCAAGCCGATGCAGGACTGTATCCGTTGCGCCAAGTGCGTAAACGCATGTCCGATGGGGCTGAACCCGGCTTTCCTGATGAAGTTCACCGTCTATAAAGACTGGGAAAAAGCAGAAGCCAACTACATTCAGGATTGCATCGAATGCGGTTCATGCAGCTATACGTGTCCTGCCAACCGCCCGCTGCTGGATCAGATCCGGTTGGGCAAAGGGAAAGTAATGGGTATTATTCGTGCAAGAAAGTCATAAAACAAGAGCTATATGGAAAACAAATTATATGTATCTCCCTCGCCCCACATTCATGGTGGCGACAGCATAAGCAAAAATATGTACGGTGTACTGATTGCCCTTGTTCCGGCTTTCTTGGTATCACTCTACTTTTTCGGACTGGGTGCACTGATCGTAACCGTCGCTTCGGTTTTCTTCTGTGCCCTGTTCGAATATCTGATTCAGAAGTTCCTGATGAAAAAGGAACCGACCCTCTGCGACGGTTCGGCCATCCTGACCGGTGTGCTGTTGGCGTTCAACCTGCCGTCGAACCTGCCGGTATGGATCATCGCCATCGGCGCGCTGGCTGCGATCGGCATCGGCAAGATGTCGTTCGGCGGCTTAGGCAACAACATCTTCAACCCGGCACTGACGGGCCGTATCTTCCTGTTGATCTCTTTCCCGGCGCAAATGACCACCTGGCCTGTTGCCGGACAGTTGACCTCCTATACGGATGCGACGACAGGCGCAACGGTCCTTTCCCTGATGAACGAGGGTGCACTCGACAAGCTGCCGTCGCTCAGCGACATGCTGGTCGGCAACATGGGCGGAAGCCTCGGTGAAGTCAGCGCGCTCGCCCTGTTGCTGGGCCTGTTCTATATGTTATGGAAGAAGATCATTACCTGGCATATCCCGGTATCCATCTTCGTCACGGTATTTGTCTTTACCGGTATCATGCATCTGGTGAATCCGGTCCAATATGCGTGCCCGTGCGTCCATCTGTTATCCGGTGGTCTGATGTTGGGAGCCATCTTCATGGCGACCGACTATGTGACTTCGCCGATGAGCAAGAGCGGTATGATTGTCTACGGTGTCGGCATCGGAATCCTGACAACGGTTATCCGTCTGTTCGGTTCCTATCCCGAAGGTATGTCATTTGCCATCTTCATCATGAATGGAGTGACTCCGCTGATCAACAGTTATATGAAACCTAAACATTTCGGAGGGAAATAAACATGGCAAAACTAAAATCAACATTACCCAATATGTTCCTTTCACTCACGATCATCTGTGTAGTGGCAGGAGCCATATTAGCAGGCGTGAATATGTATACGACCGGCCCGATCGCCGCCACCAAAGCCGCAGCCTTGGAAGCGGCCATCAAAGCGGTCACACCGGATTTCGACAACAAGCCGACCGACGAAGCCTATATGGCTGCCACAGCAGACGGCGACTCGCTGAAGATCTACCCGGCGAAGAAAGACGGCGCAATTGTCGGTGCTGCCGTAGAAAGCAACACCAAAAAAGGTTTCAGCGGCGAAATCCGGGTGATTGTCGGTTTCGACACGGAAGGCAAACTTTTGAATTACTCCGTGCTGCAACATGCCGAGACTCCGGGCTTGGGTGCCAAGATGCAGGAATGGTTCCGCACGGACAAAAACAGACAGAGCGTACTGGGTCGCAAGCTGGCGGACGGCGAACTGAAAGTATCCAAAGACGGGGGCGACGTGGACGCCATCACGGCTGCCACCATCTCCAGCCGTGCATTCCTGAACGCCGTGAACCGTGCTTACAGCGCATTCTCCGGTGCCGACGGACTGACCGGAGCAACCCAATCATCCGATAACACAACTAAAGAGGGAGGAAACGACAATGAGTAATCTGAAAATATTGATAAATGGTGTCATAAAGGAGAACCCGACATTCGTATTGTTGTTAGGTATGTGCCCGACGTTGGGTACGACCTCTTCCGCCCTGAACGGTATGAGTATGGGACTTGCCACCATGTTTGTATTGATTTGTTCCAATATCGTGATTTCCGCATTAAAGAACCTGATTCCCGACATGGTGCGTATCCCGGCCTACATTGTCGTGATCGCTACGTTCGTAACGGTCGTGCAGATGTGTATGGAGGCTTTCGTGCCGGCGTTGTATGCCAGCTTGGGGCTGTTCATCCCGCTGATCGTTGTAAACTGTATCGTGTTGGGACGCGCCGAAGCATTCGCCGCCAAGAACGGGATCATCCCTTCTGCGTTCGACGGAATCGGAATCGGATTGGGATTCACACTAGCACTGACACTGCTGGGCGCCGTCCGCGAATTGTTGGGCACAGGCAAACTGTTCAACCTGACATTGATGCCCGAACAATACGGTTCATTGATTTTCGTATTGGCTCCGGGTGCATTCATCGTGCTGGGATATTTGGTCGCTATTGTAAACAAACTGCGTAAAGCGTAGAAAAGCGATAAATTCAGATTTATGATTTATGATTTATAATTTATATACACAAAACACAAGCAATATCGCTTATAGCCATAAATCATAAATCTGAAATCATAAATCTGAAATCATAAATCTGAAAAATCATAAATCAAGAACATGGAATATATATTGATATTTATTGCCGCTGTATTCGTAAACAACGTTGTACTGGCACAGTTCTTAGGCATCTGCCCGTTCCTCGGCGTATCCAAGAAAGTGGAAACGGCAGCCGGTATGGGTGCAGCCGTGACATTTGTATTGACGATCGCTACCATCGTAACGTTCCTTGTGCAAAAATATGTCCTGGATGCTTTTGGCCTGGGCTTTATGCAGACCATCAGCTTCATCCTGATCATCGCCGCACTGGTACAGATGGTGGAAATCATCCTGAAGAAAGTATCTCCCGCGCTTTATCAGGCGTTGGGCGTGTTCCTGCCTTTGATCACGACAAACTGTTGTATCTTGGGTGTAGCCATCCTCGTGATCCAAAAAGAATATAACTTATTGGAATCCGTTGTATATGCAATCTCGACAGCGATCGGATTTGCATTGGCTTTGATTATCTTTGCAGGTGTCAGAGAACAATTGGCCATGACAAATGTTCCCAATGGCATGAAAGGAACCCCGATCGCCCTCATCACGGCAGGTTTGCTGGCGATGGCGTTTATGGGATTCTCGGGGATCGTTTAAGATTTATGATTTAAGATTTATGATTTATGGCGACAAGCAGTATTGCCCGTAATCATAAATCATAAATCTTAAATCATAAATTATAAATCATAAATCTGAAATCATAAATCCATAAATCTCCTCATGAAACAAAAGATTTTAGTAGCAGGTGGAACCGGTTATATCGGATCACACACCACGGTAGAGCTGCAAAATGCAGGGTATGAAGTTGTCATCATCGACGACCTCTCCAACTCCAATATCGAAGTATTGGACGGTATCGAACGTATCACAGGGATCCGTCCTGAATTTATCAAGCTGGATTTGAAAGATAAGGAAGGAACCCGCGAAGCCCTGAAAGCCCATCCGGGAATCAAGGGCATCATCCTGTTCGCTGCCAGCAAAGCAGTAGGCGAATCGGTACAACAACCGCTGAAATATTACCGCAACAATGTGGTGACGCTGGTGAACCTGTTGGAGCTGATGCCTGAATTCGGAATCGAAGGGATCGTATTCTCCTCTTCCTGCACCGTCTACGGGCAGCCTGACCCCGAAAACTTGCCTGTCACCGAGAACGCACCGATCAAACCGGCAACTTCTCCGTACGGCAACACCAAGCAGATCAACGAAGAGATCATCCGCGATACCATCCACGCCGGTGCTCCGTTCAAGAGCATTATCTTGCGTTACTTCAACCCGATCGGCGCACATCCGACAGCCGAGATCGGCGAGTTGCCTAACGGCGTTCCCCAGAACCTGATCCCGTATCTGACACAGACGGCGATGGGAATCCGCAAGGAGTTGAGCGTGTTCGGCGATGATTATGATACGCCTGACGGTTCTTGCATCCGCGACTACATCAACGTCGTGGATTTGGCCAAGGCGCACGTAATCGCCATGGACCGCATGTTGGGCGGAAAGTCTTTGGACAATGTCGAAATCTTCAACCTCGGAACCGGCAACGGTGTTTCCGTACTGGAACTGATCAACACGTTCGAAGCGGCAACGGGCGTCAAAGTGCCGCACAAGATCGTAGGCCGCCGCGAAGGTGACATCGAGAAGGTCTGGGCAAACCCCGAACGTGCCAACAACGTATTGGGCTGGAAAGCCATCGAAACATTGGCCGACACGCTGGCTTCCGCCTGGAAATGGCAGGAAAGACTGCGCGAACGCGGTATCATGTAATCCGGAATCATTCACCTTTTAGCTATTCACCGGACGCAGAGGTCGCAGAGATACACAGAAATCCGCGACATCTGCGTCCGGTTTGTTTTAGGTAACCAACCGGAGATACAACTGTATTTTGCTTACTTTGATAATCATTTTAACAAGATACAGCTATGGCACGAAAGAAAACTTCCCCCTCCCTATCGCTTCTCGAATACGCCCGCGAGCGTATCGGACTGAAGAAAAAGTTGAACAAGGCAAGCACCGCTGAACTTTACTTAGTCGCCGTCAACCATTTCCTGCGGTTTACGGGAAATACAGCGTTCCGCATGGAGAACCTGAACCGGACCCTCATTTCTGACTTTGCCGCCTATCTGCAATACAAGGGATTGGCGACAAACACAATCAACTCCTACCAGAGCAGCCTCCGCGCCATCTACAACGCCGCCTGCCATGACGGGCTGTTGCGACCGGCCGAACATCCTTTCCAGGGGCTGAAGCTCAAACGCGAGCCGACCGTCAAACGGGCCATATCCGTCACGCATATCCGCGAACTGACAAGCCTCAAGGCCGACGGTTCACAAAGCCGGGAATTGGCAATCGACCTGTGCCTGTTCAGCTTCTTGGCCTGCGGAATGCCGTTTGTCGACATGGCCTACCTGACGGCAGGCAACATCCGCAACGGCGAACTGGTCTATAACCGGCGGAAGACGGGCGCCCAAATCCGCATGGAAATCACCGCCGCCATGTGGCAGATCATCCGCAAATACACGCCCCGGGATGGCGAACGGGAGTTCCTTTTTCCCATCCTCCCGTCCGGTTCGCCCACCCACTCGCAATACAAACACCGCTTGGCCATGCACAACCGGGAGCTGAAGGCGGTCGGCGACAAACTGCACCTTCCCGTTCCCTTCACCTCCTACGTGATGCGCCACAGCTGGGCATCCGCCGCCCTGCAATCGGGCGTATCCGTCGCCATCATCAGCCAGGGATTGGGACATAGTTCGGAAAAGACGACCCGTTATTATCTAAGCGAATTGGATGTCTCGGAATTGACGAAAGCGAACCGGATCATTTCGGCCCCGATCAATTGCCTGTTGGGAGGAGGATAGGACGGGATTCGTCCCTTATTTATGAAATAAGGTATATAGATTATAACAAACTTGTTATCATCATATTAGATTGATTCAAATTTGAAATAATGGATATATTTCCTTATATCGGGAAGCAAATATAGGAAAAAAAGAAAAGGATGGATACTTTTTTAATGAAAAAAAGACCTTTCCATCCCTTTATTACCAGAAGCCTTACATTATTTATATAAAACAGGGCTGTTCCTGAAACAAGGAATAGGACCCGGCCATACGTCTTTTGCAAAAAGGTAACACGCCTTTATAGAGACGCAACCTGCTGCGTCTCTATCTGTATTGAGGACGTCCTATTTTCCAATCGTCCGTCCTTTTTTTAATGCCTATCGACATTTATGTGCCACGTAGAGACGCATGGCCATGCGTCTCTACAACCCCGTCACACCTTATTTCATAAATAAGGATTATCGTAACCCAGCCTTATTTCATAAATAAGTTACTACCCAAAGTATCGGATGGAAGAGAAAAAAAACATAGAACAGCAGCACGTCTCCATTGACATTTCTTACGGAAAATATTCGCAAGCGGTCCTGTTGTATGCCACCACCGACCTGACCGCCAAACAGATTGCCGAGCAATGCAGCGTCAGCCTGTCCGGATTCAGGATCTATTTGAGGCGGCACTACCGCGAGTTGGTACTTAAACGGAACAATGCCGGACCGGAGGAAAGCACCTGCTTCACGAAGGACGGCAAACTGCGCGACAAGCGGGGACAGACACCCGCCGCCTACCAAAAATACAAAGAGGCCATCGAAGCCTGCGACAACTTCGACTACATCGAATACAACGTCTCGCAGATCGCCCGCATGTTCGGACATGACGGGACCGCCCTGCGCAACCAGTTGAAGCTGCACTACCCGGAAATCCTCGAACGGCGCGAAAAGGCAAGGAAACGGCTTGGCATCAACGACAATTTCGCACGGGGCGTCAAGCCCGAAAGCGTAAAAGCGTATGCCGCTGCCGTCGAACTCTACCGTACCACCGACCGCAACCTGCCCGCCATCGCCGAAGCCTGCAACGTCTCGCTCGGCGGCCTCAGCCAGTACCTGCGTTTCTACCACAAAGACTTGGTGAAACAGAAAAGCGACCAGCTCAGACAAGCGTCGGGTAGCCGCCAGCCGGGCAAGCCGGCCGGCAACGGACGCGCCTCCGAACCAACCCTCGGCGCGTATGAGAAATACCGGGAGTCGATCTGGCTGTACCGCACGACCAGCCTGACCGCCAAAGAGGTCGTCGCCCGCACCGGCGTCACGCTCGAAGGTTTCCACAACCACCTGCGCAAATGGCATCGCGACCTGATGCTCGAACGGCGGGGCGGCACGCCCGAAGCCGGATGCAACCGGTGCGAACTCGACCTGAGCCAGACCAAGCGCTACTTCAAGGCGACCGCCGCCAAATACGCCCCCGCCATCAAAAGCCTCAAAGCCTATCCGCGCCCGGTCGCCCACGCCGCCGCCGAGTTCGGCGTGGACCCCGACAACTTCCGCCGTTACCTGCGGATGCACGAACCGGAACTGGCGGAGCGGTTAGGCAAGAGAAAGAAAATCCAATAACAACCAAATGATAGAAGGCATGACACGAAAACTGATCATCATGATAGTATGGCTGTCGACGTTCCCCCTGCTGTTCCACGCCCAGGAAAACAGGCTGGCCGGACAAAAAGGCTCCGCCGTCGGAATCAAGACCAACCTCCCTTACTGGGGAGCGATGGGAACATTCAATGCCGGCGCGGAGTTCCGCTTGGCACGCCGCTGGAGCCTCGACCTCGAAGCGGGCCTCAACCCGTTCGACGGGAAGAACGGCGACGGCAGCTACGGCAAATCGCTCAAACACCTGCGCCTGCATCCCGAACTGCGCTACTGGTTCTGCGAAACGGGCTATAAACATTTCATCGGGCTGCACGTCCCCTACCTATTATATAATGTATCGGACATCCGGATGTTCGGCCTCGAAAGCAAACGCCGCCAGGGTTGGGGCGCGGGCGTGGGGCTGAGCTACGGCTACTCGTTCCTGCTCTCAAAACACTGGAACTTGGAAGCGACCGTCGGCGTGGGTTACCTCTACCTCGAATCGGAGAAATACCCCTGCGCCAACTGCGGACGCCGGCAAGGGTACGAAAAGAAGCACTACGTCGGCCCCACCCAGGCGGCCGTCAACCTGATTTACCAATTCTAATCGTCGCCGCCTTATGAAAATGAACAAATCTTTACTCATAGCAACAAGCCTGTTGGCGGCAACCGCCCTGCAGGCACAGGAAATCAAAGTCAAGGACCGGAACGTCGAGCAATCGGGGGGCACGCTGCTCGTCGGCATGACGCTCGACTTCAGCGAAGTGGAGGTGCCGGCGGACCGTAGCGTCGTCTGCACCCCGGTCGTCGCCTCGGGCGACAGCATCCGCCCGCTCCCCCCGGTCCTCCTCAACGGGCGCGACCGCCAGATCCTGTATGAACGCACGGGGCGCACCTACGCCACCCACGGCGAATACGCCCTGCGCCGCACGAACGGCCACGAGCAGACCTTCGGCTACACCGCCCGCACCCCGATGGCCCCCTGGATGAAACGCGCCGAAATCGCCCTCGTCACCGACCTATGCGGATGCGGCTGGGAAACGCTGCTGAACGAACGTTCGACGCTCTTCCCGATCAACTTCACCGAGCCGGTCGTGTTGAAACCGCAGCTCGCCTACCGCACCCCGGCGGCCGAAGCCGTCAAGGCACGCGCCGTCGAAGGCAAGGCGTTCCTCGACTTCCCGGTCAACCGTACGGAGATCCACCCCGACTACCGCAACAACCCGCGCGAGCTGGCCGCCATCCGCGCCACCATCGCCTCGGTCAAGGACGACCCCTACGCCACCATCACCGAAGTCTGGATCAAAGGTTTCGCCTCACCCGAAGGACGCTACACGGCCAACGCCTACTTGGCGGAAAACCGCGCCAAGGCCCTCAGCGACTACGTGAAGGGGCTTTACCGCTTCGACCCCGCCACCGCCTTCACCATCGACTTCGAGCCGGAAGACTGGCAGGGATTGGAGAAACGGATCGCGGAGAGCGACCTCGCCGACAAGGCGGAACTCCTCGCCATCGTCCGCGCCCCGGAACCCGCCGACCTCGACAAGAAGGAAGGGAAACTCAAAAGCCTCAACGGAGGCGCCTCCTATAAGATACTGTTGCGCGACGTCTATCCCGCCCTGCGCCATTCGGACTACGCCGTGCGCTACACCATCCGCAACTTCACCGTCGAAGAGGCCAAGACGTTGCTCTACACCGACCCGAAGAAGCTGAGCCTGAACGAAATGTTCCAGGTAGCGCAGACCTGCGAGCCGGGCAGCCGCCCGTTCAGCGAAGTATTCGAAATCGCCGTCCGCCTGTACCCCGACGACCCCGTCTCGAACCTCAACGCCGCCAACACCGCCATCCAGAACGGACAGTTGGAGCAGGCGGAAAGCTACCTCCGGAAAGCCTTGGAAGGCGACGAGAAGCAGTTGGCACTCGCCGCCATCCGGATGCTGCGCGGCGACCTAGACGGCGCGGAAGCCCTTCTCCTGCCCTTGCAGGAGAGCCCGTCGGCAGGGAAGGCAGCACGTGCCAACCTCGCGCAGATCAAACAGAAACGAGAAGAATAACGGAATATACTCACATCTAAAAAACAAGCATTATGCCAGCAAAGTACAAACTCATCAAACGCCGGGACTTCACGAAAGATGCCCCGGAAGATTCTTACAAATTTTACGCCCAGTTGGTAAACAACGGGACCGCCAGTTTCGACGAACTGTGTGAAAGCATCGCCGAAGAAACCGCGCTGACCAGCGCAGATGTCAAATCGTGCTTCGACCGCTTGCCCCGCATCATCGCCCGCCACTTGAAAGAGGGACGTACCGTGCAGGCAGGCGAGTTGGGTACGTTCCGCCCTGTCGTCGGCAGCAAAGGCGCCGACACGGAAAAGACATTCGACGCCACCACGATGATGAAGCGCCCCTCCATCTCGTTCATCCCCGGCAAGGTGTTGCAAAACGTCCGCACCTCGATGACCTTCACCCGCGTCAAGGACGAAGAGGAGAAAACAAGCGGCGGCAACGGCGGTGGCGAAGAGGAACGGCCGGGCGAATTATAGCCCTCCCGCTCCCCTCCCCTGACGACTGCAGCAGTCGTCCTCCGACCACTCCGGCAGTCGTCAGGGAACCACTCCGGCAGTGGTCGGAAGGGCACTCCGGCAGTGGTCAAGAGACCACTCCGGCAGTGATTCAAGGGAGGGTTTTCAAGATATTCAAATAGCTGATTTACAGAGATATTAAAAATATTAATTCATAAAAACAACGTATATGAAACTTAAACATTATTCACTATGGGCACTCGCCCTCGCATTCGCGGCGGTGTCCTGCTCGGACGATTTAGAGAATTCGGGCAAAAACGGAACAGATGATGGAAACGGCAAGAAAGCCTACATGACAATCAACATATCGACCGTATCGGATGGTGTGACAACAAAGGCGGATACGAATCCGTCAAACCCTAACGATCAAAATAATGCCGGCTGGGGCGAAGATGGCAACGGCTGGTTAGGTGAGTTGGATAAGATGAACGAGGGTAAGGTGCATAACATCAACGTGTTCTTAATTAAGTCTGATGTAAATACTTTGAATAGCACCAATCATTTAGATCTTCTTAACACAGAAGATAATGATAAATTAACAGCCAAGTTTGCCGGATTCGCTTATAAAGAGCTCGATCCCGTCTTGGATGCCAGTACCAATCAACCCGATGGAGAAGCAAATCACGGCAGTAGAACTGTAACAGTCACCATGACTCAAAATTTGGGTACAACCTCTAACCCATACCAGGTGTTCACCATTGTGAACGCAGGCGATTTAACTAATAAGATTACTACTTTACAGGAACTACAGGACTATGTCCATTATCAAGTAATCACTGATAATGAAGGAGATGTAAAGAAGGCCGATAAATTCGTCATGTCTACACACAAGATGTATGGTACCAAAGGCGGTCAGTCAATCGTCAACCTTTCTGTTCAAAACACGGCTGATAATCCGGCTTCGACCTCTGTCTATCTGGAACGTCTGGCGGCACGTATCGACCTGATGTATCCTACAGATGGAGTCTTACCTTTAAAAAATGAAAACTCTCCGGTAAATGAAATGGGGTCATTTAGTTTGACCGGGTATATGGTCGTAAACCAGTGGAAAGGTGGAACGAAAATACTCAAAAAAGTTTCGCCTATGGTGGATTCTCCTACGAAGGACATAGCATCTACTGCATCGTACAACGACTCAGATAGACCTTATTTGGGTGATGAAATATGGAACGATAATAACAATGGGAAATATAACTTTGTGTTGTCTGAGTTTTTTTATGACAAGATTCGCAACAAAATCAAGAACGGGAGATGGGAGGCTGAAGATAAATCTACAACTGCTCCAGCATATTATGACAACCATTTCTTCGGAACTACACTGAATGAAGAAGAGATAAAGGATCTTCCCAATACCAATGATAACCTTTCATATACAGATAATACACGGACATACTTCCCCATTGCCTACGTTCGGGAAAACACAATGAACGCGACCGAACAGCTGAATGGCTATTCAACCGGTGTGATCTTCCGGACAAAGTTCTCTCCGGATTTAACAGAATTCAAGATGATGAAATACGATAATGATCATATCAATGAAGTAACATTAACTGACAACACTAACTTCTACTTCTTCACTGCGGAACACTTTAATGCAAGTACAGGTAAGGTGCAAAAATTGGTCTATGCAGACGTGAAATCTGTAGCAGCAAGAGCGTTTAACATTCCAAATGAAGGTGGCAAACCTAACTTATTGAAGGGATTCATGGAAGGTTGGGATGGTACTACTATAACATTGGATGAAGCAAAAACCGCAGTCAACGGCATGTCACAGAGAAACTTGCTATCAGAGAAGTTCAAAAAATACTTATCAACACAACTAGAGAGTGTAAATGATGGTACTCAGCAAGTAGCTAATTGGGATAACAAAGCAGCGCTAACATACGATGCTTTTGTCGATGTCCAAGAAGATACTTACAAAAAGCTTTTAAATAAGACGGACTTAAGTAAGTACGATGCCACAGACATCGCCAATCTGGCAGAGATTTACGGCATCTACTTCTTCAGCAACGGGGAGAGCTACCATAAATTCTGGATCCGCCACGATGACAATAACGATAACTATAAGATGGGCGTAATGGAGTTCGCAATTGTGCGCAACAACGTCTATCAGTTAAACGTGACAGGCGTACGCGGCTTAGGCGACCCGCTACCTTACACACCGGGCAAGGATAAACCCGACACACCGGATGAGAGCAACGAGGTGACCATCGACGTAACCATCTACGTGAAGGACTGGGTAAAACGTAGGAATGACAATATCGTCCTGTAACAAAAACATCACTCAAGAGGGAGTTGTGCCCCATCCGGCACTCTTCCTCTTTGGAGGGCTTCGGCCCTCACCTCCCCGCCGGAGAGATACCGGGAGGAGGAACGAATAAGAAACAACAAAAAGATTCAAGATTATGGACCGTATATTTCATACTTGTAAAGGGCTGGTCGCGGCAGCCGTCTGGATGGCAGGCTTCTCGGCGTGCAACTATATCCACGACGATTCGCTGCCCGAATGCGAATACCGGCTACATTTCAAATATGACTACAACATGAAGTTTGCCGACGCCTTGCAGCACGAAGTGGACTACCTGACGCTCTTCTTCCACGACGCCGACGGCCGCTTCCTCTTCCAGCAGCGCATCGAGAAAAGCGCCTTGGACAGCCGCAACTCCATCGCCCTCGACCTCGAACCGGGCACCTACCGGGTGGTCACCTGGGCCGGGCTGGACGACAAGTGCTACGAGTGGCCCGCACCGCAGGAAACCTCGGCCGACAAAGACTGCCGCGTGAAGACCCGCCGGCACGACGACGCGACGCAGCCCGACGAGCTGACGCCCCTGTGGCACAGCCTCGACACGCTCACCGTCACCCGCGACGCCCCGGAAGCCGACACCATCTCGCTCGCCAAGAACACCAACAAAGTGCGCCTCGTGCTGCAAGACACCGACGGCAACTGCATGGACGTGCGCGACTTCACGTTCCGCATCGTGGCCGACAACGGCTATATGGACTATGACAACCAGCTGCTCGCCGCCCCCGCCATCACCTACCTGCCCTACCTGACGGAAAACATCGACATCGTCGCCGGCGACAGCCTCATGGGCAAACCGGTGGCGCAGACCGTCGCCGTCGCCGAAATGAACACCATGCGCCTGATGGCCCGCCGGAACTACCGCCTCATCGTGCGCCACAAGAAATGGAAAGACGACGTGATCAACGTCAACCTCAACAACTACCTCCTCCTCACACAGATGGAAGGACACCATATCTCGGCGCAGGAATACCTCGACCGCCAGGACGAATACTCCATCATCTTCTTCCTGACCCCGACCTACTGCCCCGATTGCCCGGACCCCGGTCCAGGCCCCGACCCGGATCCGGACCCAGACCCTGATCCCGATCCAGACCCGGACCCCGATCCTGATCCCGATCCGGACCCCGATCCTGATCCCGATCCTGATCCCGACCCCGATCCTGATCCTGATCCCATCATCGGTTACAGATGCTATGTCATCCAGGTCAAAGACTGGGTGATCCGGCTGAACGATTTCGACTTGTAAAACGATAACAAATGAATTGGAAACATCGACATATCATCGGTATATGCCTCCTCCTTTGCGGCCTGTCGGGGTTCATCGCCTGTACGGACGAATCGCCCGAATTCCCCCGCGAAGAAGAGGGCGCCCCTATATCCCTCACGTTCCAAGCAGACGTGGCAGGAGCTTCCACCCGTGCGGGTGAAGAGCCGGTCGAAGACGATCGTGTCGAGACGCTGCGCATCGTCATTGTCTCGAAGGCTACGGAAGGAGGAACAGGAAGCAATCCCGCCGATGCGGAGTGGAAGGTGGAGCATAACAAGCCTATCACCTCCGTGGGACCGCAACGACCGCTCGAATACACCTTCCAGGTAGCAGCGAACAGCCTGAAAAGAGTCTATTTGATTGCAAACGAAAGCGGCTTGAAAGGCATCAACGGACAATCGCTTGATTTCTCCGACAGGCAGTTCATCCCGGCAGAGGGGACAGGTAGAGCGCCGGTGGATGATTACGTGTTTGATGTATCCAAACAGGCATACAACCCTTCCGCCCTGCCGATGACCGCCTTGTATGAGATCAATGTACCGCCCCTCAAGGAAATCGAAAACGGCGGGTTTGCATGGCCCAACCCGCTCTACTTGGTACGGGCCGCCACCAAATTCTCTTTCGAGTTCACCAACCGCTCGACCCGGAAAGCAGTCACCGTGACCGGCATCGACATCGACCGGGTGATAACCGACCGGATGTACCTGATGCCTCATGTGAACAAGATCACCTCCGAGGGCGAGCATAAAGGCAAATATTGGGTATTCGATGATACAAAAACGGAAACAGATGATCCGAAATCATACATAGCAGACTGGGTCGAGTGGATGGGACAGGAAGCCACAGCCTCAGAAACAGGCAATGATCATCAATGGCTGACCGACTATGAGGTGCCGGATAATGCCACGCCAAGAACCGCCACGGTCCCTTTCACCTCAGCGGAAATACCGGCAGCTACAGACGCTGAGCTTTCCCCGTCGGTCAAAGTCCCCGATGCCATCTACCTGCCTGAAAGCAAGACGGTGAAAGACGAAAACGATCCATCTTTGAAGGATTTGCAACTACAGGAATACAGCATAACCGTCCACACGAAAGAGCAAGCCACAGACGGAACGGAAGAAAAGGAGAAAACATATTCTCCCCAAACCTTGCCCCACTTAGCTTCGCTCTTCCGCAATACGCATGTCATGGTGGGGATTGTCTTTACGGATCATGACATTGCATGCGAAGTGGATGTAATCCCCTACAGCGAAGTAATCCTTGATCCGGAATTCGGATTGTAAAACAATAAAAGGAAAGAAGAATATGAAACGTTTTATACAATATATCATTGCCACTCTGACAGCCTTGACAGCAACCGGTTGCCAGGATGACTTCATGAAGCAGGAAATCATAGGCGAAGGCAAAGCGAAGGTCTCCGCCACAATAGACTTCAAGCCCATGTCCGCCGCGCTTACCCGGACAAAGGCGGCAGGAGATGCCCTGAAGGATATTCGCAGCCTGCATGTGTTGTTGTATAACGAGGAAAGCGAATTAATAAAGAAGTGGAAAATAAAAGACTATACCGTAACAGATGAAAACCGTGATAATAGTAATGCGGAAAACGGAAGTAGCGCGGAAACCAGCACCAAACGCGCCACTTTCAACCTGCCGGAAGAAATCGACTTCGGCACGTATTACATGTATGCCGTGGCGAACATCGCCGACACACTTATAGACAAGCATTATTCCGAAGCCATACAAACAGTGGAGGGGCTTAAAAACATCTCCTTGGCATGGGATCCCGAAAACGTGGCAAACAATGGCCAGATGATAGGCTTTTTCACAGACAGCTCTACTTCCCCCGCCCCATCAGCAAGCGACGAGTCCCTCACATTGAATGCAAGCAATACGAAACTCCATGCTTGGCTACGACGGGCAGCTTCCAAAGTGACCATCGCATACGACGGGACGAACCTCAAAGATGATGTCTCCATCTACATCATGGCCGCCTCCATCAAGGACATACCCAAATCGTGCCCGTTAGGAATGCCTAACACACCGACCCACGTTGATTCGCTAATACATGATGGGGGGATGATAAAATATTTCGAGGAGGATGTACAACCCGGTGCAGACAGTTTCTTCGACAACTATAAGGCCGTCGTCACCAACAAAGCGCCGAAGCAAACATACGGATCGGATCATTCGGAAATAGCCGACGCCCTCTTCTTCTACGAGAATATGCAGGGAGAAGGCGAGGACAAACGCCAGAAGGATGAAGACCATGATGGCAAACCCGATCATGCAGACAGGCTGAAAGATGACAAACCGAACGGCACATACATCGAGGTCAAAGCGATATACCGCTCTGAAAATCCCGAACGGCCCGGAAACGGAATCATAATCTATCGTTTCATGCTCGGCAAAAACATAACGACCAACTACGATGCACAGCGTAACCATCACTACAAACTGACCCTAAGGTTCAACAATTTCGCCAACGATTATGACTGGCACATCGAATACAAAGAGCAGGTTCTTGAAGTGACGGAGCCTAAAGTGATGAATTATCAGGGAAAGGTCTTCGTCCCAGACAATTCATGGCCCAACCGGGGACATAAGTTCAGTGACAAGAACCCGGTCACAGTCACGAGCTATATAGAGGAGGACCAAAAAATACATATAGACTTCTCGATAAAGTACCGTGACTCCGGTAAGACGGAATTTTCCGATACTTCCGATTGGCTCGAATGCGATATTGAAGACGGCGATGTCCCGTACGAGAAAAAGGTCGGGTTCAAAGTCAAAGAAGAGCGGCTGCAACCCGATGAAAAAATAAACATAAATGCCAAACTGCAATCCGCTCCCTCGAAAGGCTCGAAAACCAACCCTTATAATCTCGCGGGCTTGAACGGTTCGGACAACATCGTCTGCACGGCCAACTGCTACATGGTCGATGCCCCGGGATGGTATATCCTGCCTTTGGTATATGGCAACGCAATCCATGACACAAAAATTAATGAAAACTCCTATAAATATTCCGGCGAAAGCGCAGGCAGCAATATCCTGCCAGTGTTCAAGAACCATCTCGACAATGGAATTACAAACCCTTACATCAAAGACAACGCCGGCTGCAAACCTGCAAGTACGGTGCTGGTATGGCAGGACGTGAAAGAACTTCTGCGTCCACATTATGGCTGGGACTGGGATACTGAGGGCGCTATGCAAGAATCCCCGACATATTTACCGAATGCTTACGGAGGTAAAGGAGGAATCAGATTCTATGTTAATCCGACAAAGATCAAGCAGGGAAACGCCGTGATAGCCATAAAAGACGAGGATGGCCTCGTGATGTGGAGCTGGCACATCTGGGTAACTCGTCTCGATGTCGAGGACAGAGACAAGACCATCAAGGTCACCGCCCATGATACCAACCGCAAGTTTGAATTCATGCCGATGAATCTTGGCTGGTGTTCCGAAGACGGAGAGGAAATAAAGTACTACAAAGAACGCACGTGTGAGGTAGAATTCATTTCAGGCTCGAAGAGAGATACCATAACGATTGTCAAGAAATCGCACATGGCTTTCACACGTGGCAACAATCCCTACTACCAATGGGGGCGCAAAGACCCGTTTACTCCTGCGATAGGGAATGTTGATCAAAACAAGCAATGGTGGAATGACTTAGGTATTTTCGATGGCCGAAATCCCCCCAGACTCACCGATGACTCCAATGATGAAAACGATGTCAATCGCCAAACCACACGTAAGGCCCTATATGAGCTGATCCGGAAACCTGACACATGGCACAACCCACCACGCAAACCCAGACCGGGAGATAATGTTTACCCGTGGGCAAGTAACAACGAAACTTACGCCAATCTGTGGGAAGGGCGTCCCGGAACAGACCCCAACGCCACTATCCTCAAGACGGTGTACGACCCGTGCCCCGTAGGTTATCAGGTATCCCACTATAATGCCTTTACCGGCTTTACTACTACTGGAGACAACACTAATTATCCTCCGGAATGGTATGATGTACGGGTTGAAAACATCGCGGACTACAATGAGGCGACCAAGTCGTGCGGGGTATATTCGGATAACCTGTACGAGTTTTATACAAATCCCGACAAGTACCAGTCGATTATATTCCCCCAATCTGGTTATAGGGACTGGGACGACAAGGCTAACACGTATCATTTCAATGTGATCGGCTATGTCTGGGCAGCGGGAAACGTGAAAAATAACGACAATAGTTCTTACAACTTCGAGTTTTCGCGCGACGATAAGAATACAAACGATATAGATCCATCATATATCCGTCCGAAAAACACCTTCTATCCCTGTGACGGATTCCCTGTGCGCCCGGTCCGCAACGGTAATCATGGGATGCCCTCCACTCCTTAGCCCCTCTGCCTGCCCATCAAAACACCCCAAACCGGAACGCAGTTTCGGTTCGAACCAGGTGTCTTGGGAGGCATGAGGTTGCCGGTGCCGGCGATGTATGGGTATCTTCCGATGCCTATACCGATATTTTTATATACAACCTCTTCGTTTCTTTGATAAAAATCGTATCTTTGCCACAAACCCCCGAAAGGAGGCTATATACTTATTGTTCAACTAAAAACCATCGACTATGGGAAATTTCGTGAATCCGTTTACGGACATGGGATTCAAGATCATCTTCGGATCCGAGTTAAGTAAGGACATGCTCATCATCTTCCTTAACGAGTTGCTACGAGGGGAGCAGGAAATCGAGGACCTGACTTTCCTTGACAAGGAAGACCAGGGTGACAACATGAGAGACAAAGGGATCATTTACGACATCTACTGCCGTACAACGGATGGAAAATACATCATTGTGGAGATGCAAAACCGTAAGCACAGCAACTTCTTGAACAGGACGCTCTACTATGTCTGCCGGAGCATCGGCCGGCAAGCCGGTCGCCCGTTCTTGAATGAAGCGGACGTTCATTCGTCCGGGAACTATGGCGACAGGTACAAGCTGTCAGCCGTTTACGGCATCTTCTTGATGAACTTCAAGGAAAAGGGCTTGGAGGATAAGTTTCGGACAGATACCGTCATCACGGACCGAGAAACAGGGTTGGTTATCAACACCAACTTCCGCCAGATTTACCTCCAGTTCCCTCTTTTCACGAAGGAACTGAAAGATTGTGAGACATTGTTTGAAAGAATGATTTATACATTAAAACATATGGATAAATGGGATAGAATGCCGGATGCATTGAAGGATCAAGTATTCCAGCGTCTGGCGCAGTTGGCATCGGTTGCCCACCTCTCCGAGGCCGATCAAATCGCCTACGACAAGGCACTCGACCGATATTACGTGGAACAGACCGTACGCCATGATGAGTACATGGAAGGCATGGAAAAAGGCATTCAGAAAGTGGCTATCCAAATGCGGCAAAAAGGGATCCCCGTCGACACCATCGTCCAATGCACCGGCCTCACAGCAGCGGAGATAGCGACTCTGAATTGACCTCTTCGCCCGATATTCGTTATTACGGCGAAAGAATATAAGCGAGAAAGTCCGGAGTCATCAACGATTTCGGGCTTTTACAAAAGGATTCTCCTTGTATTTATCGGGAGAAACCGTATCTTTGCCACAAGCCCCCCGAAAGGAGGCTATATACTTATTGTTCAACTAAAAACCATACGACTATGGGGAAATTCGTTAATCCGTTTACGGACATTGGGTTCAAAGTTATTTTCGGCTCGGAACCCAGTAAAGACATGTTGATATTCTTTCTCAACGGATTGTTGGAGGGAGAATATGAGGTAACCGACCTGACTTTCTTGGACAAGGAGGATCATGGAGGGAACGTGAATGACCGGGGAATCGTATACGACATCTATTGCCGTACCTCGGATGGGAAATACATCATCGTGGAGATGCAGAACCGTTGGCACAGCCATTTTCTGGACCGGACGCTTTACTACGTCTGCAGGGGCATCAGCCGGCAGAACGGGCAAAATGCCTATCCGAAAAGCCTCGGCGATGACAGATGCAGGGACTATGGCAAACGTTACGATCTGTCGGCGGTCTACGGTATCTTCTTGATGAACTTCAAGGAAGAGGGGCTGGAGCCCAAGTTCCGTTCCGATACGACGATTATCGACCGGGACACAGGGAAGGCGATAAACACGCATTTCCGGCAGATCTATCTGCAATTTCCCTTTTTCACGAAGGAACTTCACGAGTGTGGTACGTTATTTGAGAAATGGTTATATACATTGAAGAATATGGACAAATGGAACAGAATGCCGGACGCACTGAAAGAGCAGGTTTTCCAGCGCCTGGCACAATTAGCAGAGGTTGCGAACCTATCCGAAGATAACCGGATCGCCTACGACAAGGCCCTCGACTATTATTACATAGACGAAACCGTCCGCTACGACGAGTATATGAGAGCCGAGAAAGCCAAGAAAGATATGGAGGAAACTCTGGCTAAAGGGCGAAAAGAAGGTTTGGAAAAAGGCCGAAAGGAAGGTATGGAAGAAGGTCGAAAGGAAGGTATGGAAGAAGGAATTCGAAAAGTAGCTATCCAAATGCTCAAAGAAGGTCTCACTTCAGATGTAATCTCCCAATGCACCGGTCTCACAGCGGCGGAGATAGCGACTCTGAATTAACGACCTTACTTGAACTTATTATTTGCCAATACTAAGAATGGGCATTGTAAGGTCGTTACGATGCCCATTCTTATACGCTTACAATGCCCATTCTAAACCCCTAAGAATAGGCCACGACAAAACCGCTTATTCAAGCTTATGGACAACCAAGCCGGAACGCAGTTTCGGTTCGAACCAGGTGGTCTTGGGAGGCATGATGTTGCCGGTGTCGGCGATGTCCATCAGTTGCTTCATGGTAACGGGATAAAGAGCCAAAGCCACCTTCATCTCGCCACTGTCCACACGGCGTTTCAATTCGCCTAATCCCCGGATACCGCCGACGAAATCGATACGTTTATCCGAACGGAGGTCCTTTATACCCAATATTTCATCCAAAATCAAGTTGGAAGAGATCGTCACATCCAGAACACCGATCGGGTCGTTGTCGTTGTACGTGCCTTGCTTAGCCGTCAGCGAATACCATTTTCCACCCAAATAGAGAGAGAAATTATGCAAAGCTGCCGGTTTATACAACTCCGCCCCCTTCACCTCCACGATGAAGTTCTTTTCCAATTTACAGAGGAACTCCTCTTCCGACAAGCCGTTCAGATCTTTCACCACGCGGTTGTAGTCGATAATCGTCAATTGGTTGGCAGGGAAACAGACAGCCATGAAATAGTTATACTCCTCATCCCCTTTGTGGGCCGCATTCTGCCCGGCTTTCTCGGCACCGACCAAGGCAGCGGCAGCAGAACGGTGATGACCGTCGGCGATATAGAGGGAAGGCATTTCGCCGAACAATTCCGTGATACGCGCAATGTCTGCCGGCTCGTCAATGATCCAGAACGTATGGCCGAAACCATCGTCTTTGGCCACGAAGTCATATTCCGGAGTGCGGGAAGTATATTTGGCGACAATCCGATCCAACTCGGCATTATCGGGATAGGCAAAGAACACCGGTTCGATGTTGGCATTGTTCACCCGGACATGTTTCATGCGGTCTTCTTCCTTGTCGCGGCGCGTCAGCTCATGCTTCTTGATGATGCCATTCATATAATCGGGCACGTATGCACCGACCACCAGACCATATTGCGTCTTGCCGTTCATCGTCTGGGCATAAACGTAATAGCACTCTTCTTTATCCTGCACCAACCAGCCTTTTTCCTGGAACAGCCGGAAATTGGCGGCAGCTTTCAGGTAAACGGCAGGATCATGTTCGTCCGTGCCGACCGGGAAGTCGATTTCCGGCTTAATGATATGGTAAAGCGACTTTTCATTCCCTGCCGCTTCGGCACGCGCTTCCTCTGAGTTCAACACATCATACGGACGAGAAGCCACCTGTTCAATCAAGTCTTTTGGAGGACGAATTCCTTTAAATGGTTTTATAATAGCCATGATACTTGTGATTTATGATTTATTGACTCTATATTTTTCGCATCCCTCTTTCAAGAAACCCTCGATCTGCTTGGCGGCGGCAATGCCGGCGTTGATGTTGGCTTCGGCTGTCTGGGCACCCATCTTTTTGGGGGTGGAGAAATAGCGGCCGGCAAATTTGGCGGCAAACTCTTCGTGAGATACCGGCATGATGTCGGTTACATATTTCAGGTCTGTACGCTCTTCCATCAACTTGATCAGTTCGGCTTCGTTGATCACCTCCTTGCGGGCGGTATTGACTAACAGGCCGCCTTTCGGCATCTTGCCTACCAGCGCATGATCGATGGAGTTCTTTGTTTCGGCTGTTGCCGGGATATGCAAAGAGACCACATCACAGGTCGCATAGAGTTCTTCCTGTGAAGCCACCGGTTTCACGCCATCCGCTTCAATAACCGAAGCCGGACAGAAAGCGTCGAATGCATAGATTTCCATACCGAAGCCTTTCGCGATACGGGCCACATTGCGGCCGACGTTGCCGTATGCATGGATACCCAATTTCTTACCCTTCAATTCCGTACCGGAAGTTCCGTTATAGAAGTTCCGGACAGCCATCACCATCATACCGAACGCCAGTTCGGCAACGGCATTGGAGTTCTGTCCCGGTGTGTTCATCACACAAACATCGTGCGCTGTCGCAGCCGCCAAGTCAACGTTGTCGTAACCGGCTCCGGCACGAACCACAATCTTCAACTGTTTAGCTGCATCCAACACTTCTGCATCTACAATGTCACTGCGGATAATCATTGCATCCACATCCTTGACAGCCTCCAGCAGTTTCGCCTTTTCACCATATTTCTCCAGCAAAACCAGTTCGTCACCTGCATTTTCCACTACCTCGCGGATACCTTTCACGGCTATCGCGGCAAAAGGTTTATCTGTTGCTACTAATATCTTTGCCATAATAATCTAACTAAGATTTATGATTTATGATTTATGAAATTATGGGAATATAGTTTCATGGGCATGGAAATATAATTTCATGGGCACGAAAACATAGTTCCATAAGCAAGAAACAATTCATAAATCATAATTCATAAATCATAATTCATAAATCAAATCAATGTTTCTTCTCAAACTCCTTCATACATGCAACCAACGCTTCCACACTGCTCTTAGGCATTGCGTTGTACAGGGAAGCACGGAAACCGCCGACTGAACGATGCCCTTTGATGCCGACCATACCTGCGGCGGCTGCAAATTTGCTGAATTCATCTTCCAATTCCTTATATTCGTCATTCATCACGAAACATACATTCATGATAGAACGGTCTTCAGCCACGACAGTTCCTCTAAACAACTTGTTGCGGTCGATTTCGTCATACAGGATAGCGGCATTTTCCTTATCTTTCTTTTCCATCGCGGCAACTCCTCCTTGTTCCTTATACCATTTCAAAGTCTGTAAAGCCGCATAGATAGGCAGTACGGGAGGCGTGTTGAACATGGAGTCCTTGTCGATATGCGTCTTATAGTTCAACATGGTCGGGATCGGGCGTTCCACATGGCCCAAAGCATCAACGCGCACGATCGCCAATGTCACACCGGCAGGGGCCAGGTTCTTCTGCGCTCCGGCATAGATAATGTCATATTTGGACACATCGACCGGACGGGAGAAAATATCGGACGACATATCGGCGACCAGACGCTGTTTCACATCCAAATCCTTGCGGATTTCCGTTCCGTAAATCGTATTATTGGTCGTGATGTGGAAATAATCCGCATCGTCGGCAATCGTATAATCTTTCGGAATATAGGTATAGTTCTTATCTTTGGAAGAGGCCACAACCTCGACTTCCCCGAACAGTTTCGCTTCTTTAATCGCTTTGGAGGACCATGTACCGGTATCTAAATAAGAAGCTTTCTTATTCAAGAGATTGTAAGGTACCATACAGAACTGCATACTTGCACCCCCGCCCAGGAAAACGACCTCATAGCCGGCAGGAACATCCAGCAATTCCTTAATCAATGCACGCGCTTCATCGTTTACGGCGACGAACTCTTTACTTCTGTGGGAAACCTCAAGAAGAGATAAACCCATACCTGCAAAATTCTCTACTGCAGCAGCCGTATTCTTGATTGTATACTCGCTCAAAATAGAGGGACCTGCATAAAAATTGTGCTTCTTCATACCCAATTTCTTTTTAATGTTAATATATAATTCAAATAACTAATTCCTCAAAACCGACAGCCCATGTACAACCCTAATTGTCAATTGTCCATTGTCAATTGTCCATTGTCAAAACCTGTTCCCCCACAAACGCCTCATCTGCTCGATCAGTTTGTGTTCGGCCGGATTCTCCTGTCCTTTCCACAGCCGCTCGTTCAATATCTCTTTGGGAAGAAACTCTTGTTTGACAAAATGATTCTCATAATCATGCGCATATTTGTAACCTTTCCCGTAATCCAACTCCGCCATCAATTTTGTCGGTGCGTTTCGCAAATGAAGGGGAACAGGCAGGTTGCCTGTGCGGTTCACCAGCTCCAACGCATCATCAATCGCCAGATAAGCCGAATTGCTTTTAGGACTGCATGCCAGATAGACGGTTGTTTCAGCCAAAATGATCCGTCCTTCCGGCCAGCCGATTTTCTTCAAGGCATCAAAACAGGCATTCGCCAACAAGAGGGCATTCGGATTCGCCAATCCGATATCTTCCGAAGCTGAAATGACCAGACGGCGGGCTATGAATTCCGGATCTTCACCACCGGCCACCATACGGGCCAGCCAGTAGATCGCGGCATCCGGATCGCTCCCGCGGATGGATTTGATGAAAGCGGATATAATGTCATAATGCATCTCCCCTCCTTTATCATACGCCGCCGGATTTTCCTGCAAGCGTTCCACCACCTTTTCATCGGTTATCTCAATCTTTTCATTTCCCTCTTCGGCAGCTACTACAAGCTCCAGGATGTTCAGCAGTTTCCGCGCGTCGCCACCGGAATAACGCAACATGGCGTCCGTCTCGGCCAGCACGATAGGCCGCTCCTTCAACACGACATCTTCCGTAACCGCCTTATTCAACAAGGTCAGCAGATCCGCTTTCTCCAACGACTTCAAGACATATACCTGACAACGGGAAAGCAACGGACGGATCACCTCGAACGAGGGATTCTCCGTAGTGGCCCCAATCAAGGTTACCACACCGGTCTCCACGGCATTGAGCAGGGAATCCTGTTGCGACTTGCTGAAGCGATGTATTTCGTCAATAAACAAAATCGGCGAAACGGTATTGAAAAAGCGATTGCTTTTTGCCTTTTCTATCACCTCCCGCACCTCTTTCACGCCTGAACTGATCGCGCTCAACGTATAGAACGGAGCTTCCAGTTTATTGGAAATAATCTGCGCCAGCGTAGTCTTTCCGACTCCCGGAGGTCCCCACAAGATAAAAGAAGGGACACGGCCCGCATCAATCATCTTTCGAAGAACAGCCCCCGGACCGACCAGGTGTTTCTGCCCGATATAATCGTCCAACGTTTTCGGACGTAATCTCTCTGCTAACGGTTGACTCATCATGTGGACAAAAGTCGTACATTTTATTTACTTTTCAAAGCATAAACGCCGTAAAAATCCGGGGCTATTCCAATCATCCATTACCTTCCATTATTTCAGCGTGATATTTTCCAGATCACGCAAAACGGTCATATCCATAATATCACCATAGATTTCCGTTGTCCGCACGCTTTTATGCCCCAAGAGTTTCTGGACAGTCGTGATACTCGCCCCGTTATATAATAATAAGGTAGCATTGGTATGGCGGGCCATGTGGAAAGAGAGTTTCTTGTCTATTTCCGCCAGTAGGCAAATCCTTTTCAACTGTTTATTCACATTTGAGTTTGCCGAGACAGAGACACCGAACAGGGTCCTTGAATAACGCTTGCAATAGCGTTCATAGACCGCGAGGGCTTTCCCGTCGAACAGCAGGAAGAGAGGAAGCCGGACGCTCACGTCTGTCTTAACCGACGAATAGATCAGCCATAGCTTATCATCGATCAAGTGGAAATTATCCGGCCGTATGCTGACAATATCGGAAAAACGAAGCCCGGTATAGCAACTGAAAAGAAACATATCGAGCGTCCGTTTGAGCGTCCGCTGCAATTTGGGAGCGACGCTCTCCAACTTCCCCAATTCTTCCGGTGTCAGATGGCCACGCTTGCTCTCCATATATTTGATCTTATACTTGCGGAAAGGATATTTCTGCAATTCGAACAGATCTTTATTTATTGCCAGGTTGACATATCGTTTCAGATGCTTCATGTGTTTGGCAACCGTATTCCGATGATACTTTTGCTCAAGAAGAAAATGTTCAAAACCGCAAAGGAAATTAAAGGTAAGATCGTCAAAAGAGATTTGGGGACGATATTGGCACAAGATCTGCAAAGTTGACAAGTGGTTTTTCAATGTGGAAAGTCTCAAATTACTATGTTCAATTTCCTCTTTCATAAAGGAGACAAACGATGAAGAGTCTGACTCAAAATCCCCCCTTTCTCTCAAATACCGCAAGGAAAACGGACGTCCGCTCTGAAGAATGTCCAACTCAATCCGCTCCAAATAAGTGACATAATCCTTAATGTAGCGGTTGAGTTCATCCATGTTTGGATGATTCTTCACGGCCTTCCTCTTGTTATCCCACTGCGTTGGTTTAACATAGATTTTCGTTGAGAAATACCTCTTTTGCCTATTCAGGTAAGCCTCTACCTGAATCAACGCTTTTCCCTCCGCATTCAACCGCTTCTTCCGATTGAATACCAAATTGTAAATAACCTTTTTCATGATATACTTTATTTCTAAAACAAAAGCACGAAGAAACAACAATCTATCCATGCAAGATTATTCCAGGAAGGAACAAATACAAAAAAAACGGCTGGTTTATCAGCTATAAAAAAGGCTGTCTCGCAAATTTATTACGGACAGCCTTTTATTAAGCACTCTTATTATTACTTGCTTGAAACAGTCAAATCGCCGTAGAACAATTCATAAAAACCACCTTCATAAAACCCGAAAGCGTTCTTGAATACCAACTGGCTTCCAAAGTTAACAATCGAAACCGTTACATCGGAATAGTCCTCTGCTGCATCAGGATCCGCATCACTGAATCCTAAAAGCACTACGGAATTGTAACCCATCGGCTGTTCCTGAGGAATCGTGATAGTCATTGATTCAACATCCAACATTCCATAAAACTTATTGCAACCTTTTTCGGCTGTAACTCCGTTTGTGAAGAAGTAATTAGACAGGTTATTAAACCAGATCTTATTCGGATCTTCCGGATCAAGCGACAATGTAAAGTCAAACGCCGAAGCCTTATCAAAATAACTTGTCACATTCGCCGTATAGCGTTTTCCATCCAATACTCCAGCCGTAAATATCGGTGCTTCAGGAGTCGTAACCGCCTGATGTTCGCTGACTGCTATTCCCGCTCCTGCTGTCACGGCATAACTACGAATATAATAAGTCGTGTTCTCCGACAAACCGGACAAAGTCGCATTGAAGCTTTCCGTTATCTCCTCATTTGCCACACAAACCGCATTATTGAAAGATTCGTCAACCGCATACATGAATCCCGATTCAAGGATATTTTCAATTGTGCTGACAGAGCCGCTTACTTCTACATTAGAGAAATCTATAACCTTTACGTTTGAAAGTGTTACCGTCGGTTTATTCGCATTCTCATATTTGGCATCAACGACCGCCTTGTCATCCATCTCATCATAACAACCGGATAAGCCCGTAGCCAAAGCCAAACAAGAAACAAAAATTCTAACTATATTTTTCATCTTCTTTTATCCTTTAAATTTATATCCAGAGAATTTCACATTACGGATTCTGTTCATCCTCACTGATCAGCTTGTTTTCCTGTAACTCTCTTTGAGGAAGCTGATACGTCCATCTGACATCCTGCGGTTCGACCACTAATTTATAACCCGGCAAGTGGTTGCTGCCTTCATAATTACGGTCGATGCCCTTGTTCAGACGTTTCAGGTCATAGAAGGCAAAACCTTCGCCCCACAACTCGATACGGCGCTGCAAATAAACGTCCTCTACCGTCACGGAAGCCTTGTTCCAATCCGGCTGGCGTTTGCTCATCAGCACTTTCAGCACTTCGGCTGCTTTCGCTCCCTGGTTCAGATGGGCATACGCTTCCGCTTCGATCAAAACCATTTCGGAAGCACGCATATACATATAGTTGTCTGTCCAGTCGCTCAAGTGTCCGAATTTAACATTCGCGTATGGCAACTGGGCGGCTTCAGTCGGTTGCGACTTGTCGCCATCCGGGCCGTTGAACCATTTCTTACGGGCGTCCGTATCCGGAATCTGGCTATACAGTTTCGCATCAACCAAACGGGGAGCCAAGCCCATACCGGCATATCCCGGGGCCAAGTTTGAAATCATGGAGAAGAAAGAGGCATACGTTGTCTGTGTTTCTGTCGTATGGGCAAAACCCCACATCCATTCCACATTGTTCACCGTAACAAAACCATCATACAAGCCTGATTCGTTTGCATCCATCAGCGTATAGCCGGAACGTGCTTTATTGGCAGCCGCTGCCGCTTTTTCCCATTGTTGGCTCAACAAATAATAACGGGCCAGGATACCATTGGCCACGCTTGCATCGATATAATTCTTGCTCGGACGAGTATAGCCGGCTTCCAGATTCTGAACGGCCTCTTCCAAGTCTTTCTCAATCTGTGCCAAGATATCAGCCACGGTGTTACGTCCTTTGGCTGCTGCAATCTCTTCTTCCGTTTTGCCATCGGCAGCCGTGTACATCAAAGGCACGCCCGGAGCCGTTGCATTGATATTGCCGGAAGCATCGGTCGGAAACTGGTATAATTGGATCAAGTGCAGATAAGCCAGACCGCGGATGGCCTTTGCCTGTCCCAACAGCCCTTTCTGGTCTACGGTTTCTCCCCCTTCCGGATACAAACTGATCACTTCGTTTGCCTTGGCGATCATGGTGTAATAGTTGATCCAATGAGCCAATGTACGACGGTAGTTGAACATACGGTTATCCAACTGATAGTCATAGTTGAACCAGTGGGAAGCCCCCATACAAATATCCTGCCCCATCATGTCGGTCGCATGGAGTGAACACATATAACCGAAATCATCATGGTTGCTGCTGCCCTGGCCGTAAGTAACCATCCACGACCACATACCGTTCAAGAACACATCCGGATTCTTGCCGGCTGCTTCACCAGCCGACTCTTCATCCAAGTACTCCGTGTACTCCGTATCGAGAAATGAATCGCTGCAAGACGCCAATCCTGCTATTGCGACCATACCTGCTGCTATATATTTTAGAAATTTCATATTATTCGTTATTAATTCGTTATCAATTTTTTTAGAAAGTCAAATTCAAACCGATGGAATATGTACTCAATGCAGAGTAGGCATAACCCGTGCTACCGGAGAAGCTCTGACGCGGATCCAAACCTTTGCGTTTTGATTTCAACCAGATATTGTCACCCGTCAAATAAACGCGAAGTTTTTCGATATTCGCCTTTTTCATCCAAGCGGAAGGCAATGTATACCCCAAAGTCAGGTTACGGATGCTGAAATAAGAGGCTTTGATCAAAGCGAAATCACCGCCAGCCGACTGATCCTGCAAGTCATATCCCAATGCCGGAATATTCGTGTTCGTATGGGTCGGAGTCCAACGGTTGAACATATCCTTGTGCATATTCTGACCGCGGCTCCCGGAGTTCATCAAACTTGTATAGAAGCTATCCCAAACATAGCCGCCCAACTGGAAAGCCGTCTGGATGCCCAAGTCGAAACCGAAAGCGTCGAACGTAGTAGAGAGACCGCCTGTCAACTTCGGAATAGCCGATTTGCCTGTCTGGCGCAAGGATGCATCCGATGTACGGTTTACGATCTCAATGGTTTCATTGCCGTTTTCATCTTTCACATACTTATTATACATCGGTTTCCCGTTTTCAGGATCGACACCTACATATTCATACGTGTACCAGTCGTACAACGAACCGCCTATCTTTCTCCAATATGAACCGGCCTGGTAACCATCAGGGAACTCATCCGCAGGTTTAGACGCAGGCAACTTGGTCAATTTGTTTTTGTAGTGAGTAGCATTCAAAGATACATTCCATTTGAAGCGATTGTTTTTAATCACATCGGCAGACAATTCAAATTCGACGCCGGTGTTTTTCATATCCATTTCATTGCGATAGATGTAGGACGGACTACCTTCAGAAGAAGCCAACGGGCTGGCATAAAGCATGTCTTTTGTTTCTTTGATGAAGAAATCGGCGTTGAACGTGATACGATCCAAAGCTCCCACTTCTACCCCCACGTTGAAGTTATTACTCTTTTCCCAAGTCAAATCAGGATTACCACGCAAGATCTTACTAAAAGCGGCATCGCCATCCACGCGGTCCACACCATATAAATCGGAATAAGCCTTCCAGATTGTATAACCGTTCGAATCCAAGATATTATCATTACCCTGCGTACCGAAACTTGCTTTCAATTTCAGATTGTTCAACCAGTCCACATCTTTCAGGAATGCTTCCTCTTTCAAACGCCAGGATCCACCGACAGCCCAGAAGCTACCCCAACGGTTGTCTTTGTGGAACTTGGAAGAACCGTCACGACGATAACTTGCCGTGAAATAATAGCGGTCGGCATAATTATATTCGCCTTTCACGAAATAACCTTCCAAAGCATATTCGGAGGTATAGCTGCTCAAACCTTGATACTGTGCGGCATTGCTGAATTCGGGGTTCGAAGGATCAGCGAAATTGGTCATGTGACCGTACAAATAATTATAGTGGTCGTTTTTGGTTTCATGACCTAACAAGACCGATACGTTATGATTACCAAACGAACGGTTCCAGTTCAACAACTGGTTAACGTTCAACGCGCCATATCGTGTAGCATACTTATATCCACGTCCTCCGACATTTTCGGCATCCCCACCGATTGGAGTCGCAAAATTAGTCTGATGCGTATTGAAGACGTCATACGCGATATTCAAAGAGAATTTGAAATGATCCAAAAACCGGGCTTCGATATAACCACGTGAGCTAAGATTGTCTTTTGTTGTCTTGTTGATGTTCTCTTTGGCAACAGCCAGCGGATTCTGAGGTGCGGCATACGGGCTATTGAAATCATAACGCACGTTCCCTTTTTCGTCGTACATCAAATTCCCCTCTTTGTCATACATATATATAGGATAGATCGGACCGATATTCTGCGAGAACATAAAAATGTTCGAATAGTTGCTGTTCGTATCTCCGAACTTAGACATCTCGGTATTGGCATACGCGATGTTTCCACCGACTTTGAAGTATTTCCCGATCATCTGGTCCACTTTCACACGGGCTGAGATACGGTCAAATCCGGATCCGACCATATAACCTTCATCTTTCAGATAGCCCAACGATGCATACGCCTGTGTCTGCTCCGTACCACCGGAGATATTGATGTTATATTCCTGACGCGAACCGTTTTCAAACGGGTCTTCTGCCCAATTGTCATTCCACTTGTATGCTTTGGCTGCCGGGTTCAGTTTTCCGGTCAACGGGTCGATCAACGCATTGTCGGCGACACCTTTGAATTTATTATATTTCAAGTAGCCGTCGATCAGGTGTTGAGAAGCGTATAAATTTGCACCGGCCTGTCCCATATCCGAAACCAAGCTGTTGCGTATGGCCTCATACATCATTTCATAATATTCTCCTGCATCCGAGATGATGTCATAGTTACCCACGCCACGCGCGTTGAAACCATAACGGGCTTCGAAATTAATCTTTGCTTTTCCGGATTTGCTGCCCTTAGTCGTAATGATGATGACACCATTCGAACCACGCGCACCGTACATAGAGTTCGCAGCCGCATCTTTCAAAACAGTCAAAGACTCGATGTCCTGCGTTGAAATAGAATTCAGGGAGCCTTCGTAAGGCACACCGTCCACAACAATCAACGGTTCCTGACTGGAAGAGATAGACCCCAAACCACGGATGATGATTGAAGATGAAGAACCCGGAGTACCACTGGAAGATGATGTCTGCACACCAGCAATAGAACCTTCCAAAGACTTGGAGATGTCAGACACCTGCATCTTCTGGATCTTTTCCCCCTTTACAGTAGAAGCAGCTCCGGTAAACGATGACTTCTTCGCCGTTCCGTAAGCCACCACCATCACTTCGTCAAGCATCTGATTATCACTATCTAACACGATATTCAAATTAGCCTTGACACCGACTTCCTGGGTTTTCATACCGACGAAAGAGATTACCAGAGTCTTTGCGGAACTGCGTTTCTATCTTTAATACATTTATTCACAGTATCTTATATGGATATATAATACTTTTGGGGAGAAAATGAAGATCGTTTTTGCTTTTTATAGACTAAATGCAAGAATTTGCATATTAATCGGTTGCTTTATCTATTTGTTCCATTTGGTTTATAGGGAAAGTTGATAATGGTACCTGTTTTTTCTTTTGTGGTCCGGTTTTTTTTTGTGATTCAGGCAAAGGAGTATGTTTGATGCCAAAGAAAGCTCTGATTTGTGTGTACTCAAACTATGTTTTGCGATGGCTTATCTTATGTTTTAGAGTTCGTAGGAAATCGTTCGTTTTTTATTAAAAAGCAAATTGTTAAAAGTGACAATATCCCCTATTTGGGTGTTTTTCTATTTTGGATAAAATTTTGAACAAACAATGTCTGACTTTTTTCTCCTTTAAACGGGTATAGATGAACTTTCGGTAAAATAAGAACGGCAGGAAATTGGAAAAAGCAACTTTTTTATCAGTGAAAAGCTGAAAATCCTGACATAGTGAAAAAGTTAAACCCTCGGAGAATCGCTTGTAGCAAATACATACGAATGAGATTTCGAATATTCAAAAAGGAAATTACTGTTTTTTCGCGGCGACGACCGTCTTCATCGTCATGAGGACCGTCTTCGTTGCCATGAGGACGGTCATCGTGGTATATGAACTCGGACTTCATAGGTAATGAAGACGGACTTCATGGTAAAAAACGAAGCACTTCACGGCAGTTTTTCCTTTTTTCGTCAATAAGAAGCGGATTTTTTCGTTATTTGCAAAAACTGTATATTCTTACTAAAGAAGTAAAAATGTACAATAAGGCCTGTTTGAAGAGTTATGTTCTGGAACTATCTTTGGGATATCTAAATCTAAAATTGAGATACTCCGGATGTCCCATTGCACTTGCAAATGCATCGCACTTTTCTTTTTAGAAGACTTTTGAAGTTTGCATTGACGAAATATGATGATTTTCTACCCATATAAACCCGAAGTGCTTTTCTCCTTTTTGAAAAGGGGGAAAAACAGATCGTTACCTCGAAGTTAAAAATAGGAAAAATTTGAAGTAGCCCAAAATGAAGTTTCTTTGAGCAAAAACAAGCGAAAATATCAGTTTTACTTATTCTTTTGTTAATAATCATCCTCTTTTTTGAAAAATCGGATAAGATTTTAGTTGTTATAATAAATTTATTGTTACATTTGTCGCCTCTTAGGAATCTTTATGCATTGCTTTTAAGTGTAAAAAACAGATAGTGTAAATTAGTTATTATAAGTTTAACAAAAAAAGTGTGTCTATGAAAAGGTTAACTTTCCTTTTATTCTGCCTATTATTAGGTATCGGGATGGCCAATGCTCAGACGACGAAAGTAACAGGTACTGTTATTTCGGCGGAGGACAACGAGCCCATCATTGGTGCATCTGTAGTTGTTAAAGGTACGACTACAGGTGTGGTAACAGATTTTAACGGTGCATTTTCTCTGGATGTACCAAGTTCCGCAAAGACTCTGGTCGTTTATTTTGTCGGGATGAAGACCCAAGAGTTGGCTATCAAACCCAAAATGAACGTGATTTTGGAGGTTGACAACAAAATGCTTGACGAGGTTGTCGTTGTGGCTTATGGTACGGCTAAGAAGGAATCATTGACGGGTTCTGTTTCGGTAGTCGATTCGAAAAAGATTGAAAAACGTTTGACTACCAGTGTGACTGGTGCGTTAGAAGGTTCTGCACCAGGCGTACAAGTAAATAATACGTATGGAGAACCTGGAGCAGCTCCTTCTATCCGTATTCGTGGTTTCGGATCTTTGGTAAGTGGTGCGACTGACCCGCTATATGTTGTCGATGGTGTTCCTTTCGATGGCAATATCGCAGAATTGAATTCCAATGATATCGAAAGTATGTCTATTCTGAAAGATGCGGCCTCTTCTGCTCTGTATGGTAATCGTGCCGCCAATGGTGTCGTGTTGATCACAACAAAACGCGGACGCGGTAATTCGGATAAACCGAGTGTAACTTTGCAAATCAATCAAGGTATCTACAATCGTGGTATAGCCGAATATGACCGTTTGAGTGCAAATGATTGGATGGAGATGAGCTGGAAAGCCAAAAAGTATGCAATGATGTCCAATAAAGGGATGAGTGCGGAAGAGGCAGGTGCTTATGCGACATCCAAACTTATCTCGGAATCTATCGGGCGCAATATTTTTGATGCGGCCAACGATAAGTTGTTCGATGCGAATGGTAAATTAATCGCCAATATGTTGCCGGGATATGATGACCTGGATTGGCAAGATGCCATCGAACGCAACGGTCATCGCCAAGAATACAACCTTTCCGGTTCTAAAGCAGGCGAAAAATACAACACGTATGCTTCCGTTGGTTATCTGAACGAAAAAGGGTATGTGAAAACGACAAGTTTCGAACGTTATTCCGCACGTGTGAACACAACTTTCACACCGAACAAATGGTTCAAAAGCGGTCTTAACCTGAATGGTTCTTCTACCAAACGGAATTATAACAGCAATGCAAACGGCAACTATTATTCCAACCCATTTTACATTGCCCGTTATATGGCTCCGATTTATCCGTTGTATATGCACAATGCTGATGGTTCTTACGCACTTGACGAAAACGGGAACAAGGTGTATGATGTCACGTCTCCTTATTTGAGTAACCGTAACATCGTTTATGAAATGCAGTATGACAAGCAATTGAGTACCCGTAATGTGCTGGGTGGACAGGCATTTGCTACTGTTTCATTACCTTATGGACTTTCGGTAACGGCCAAAGGCGATATTAATTTCAGCACAACGAATAATCAAAAGTACGACAACCCTTTGATTGGTGACGGTGCTACCAACAATGGACGCTTAACATCGTATGCTTACCAATACAAGACAGCTACTTTCCAGCAGTTCATCAACTGGAACTATACGTTCAACGAACACCACAATGTAGAAGCGATGGTCGGTCATGAAAGCTATAGCTGGATACGTAAATATACTTCCGGAATGAATACAGGCATGGCTGTCGACGGTAATCTGACCATGGGCAACTTCCTGAACAACTCTTATTTCAACGGTTCTGATGATGAAGATAAATTGGAGTCCTATTTAGCACGGGTAAAATACAATTTCGACGAACGCTATTTTGTTGAAGGTTCATTCCGTCGCGATGGCTCTTCCCGTTTCTATAAAGACAATCGTTGGGGTAACTTCTTCTCTTTAGGTGCAAGTTGGAACATGAAGAAAGAAGCTTTCTTAGAAAACGTAGACTGGGTAGACCAGTTGAAGATGCGTGCTTCCTATGGTGAAGTCGGTAATAACATGGGAGTCAGTTGGTATGCCCACATGGCTCTTTATACCATCGACAAAAATGCGGGAAATCCTGCTCTGGTCAAACAATCGCTGAAAGCTCCGGATATCAAGTGGGAAACAACCCAGACTGTCGACGTGGCTTTTGAAGGTCGCTTGTTCGATCGTTTGAACTTCCAGTTAGGTTATTTCGACAAACGTTCCAAAGATTTGTTGTTTGAAGTACGTCTGCCTCTGTCTGCCGGTTCTTATCCGTGGCAAGACAACATGATGAACTTGAGCCAGTACAAAAATATCGGTACAATATCCAACCGTGGGGTTGAAATCTCTTTGAATGCAGACGTTTTCCGCAATAAGGATTGGAACTGGAACATCGGCGTGGACGCTACTTTCTTGAAGAACAAGATTGTCAAATTGCCTGATGGAAAAGACATCTTGCACGGTATGCAGAATTATTCGGAAGGACACTCCATTTATGAATTCTATACCTACCATTATGAGGGTGTAGACCAGTTGACTGGTACAACTCTTTATACGTTGGATCCGGAAAAGAAAGCAGCAGCCGAAGAAAGTGGGGCTTTGACAACCATCAACGGAGTGGATTATGCAACGGCTACTTCATACGCCAAACGGGATTGGGCCGGATCAGCTCTTCCCACTGTATATGGTTCCATCAACTCTGCTCTGTCTTGGAAAAACTGGAATTTAAACCTGTTATTCACCTATTCTTTGGGTGGCAAAACGTATGATGGTTCGTATGCAAGCTTGATGGGCGTTTCTGAATCAGGTGCTTCCGGTAGCGCATACCACAAAGACATCTTGAATTCTTGGGACGGTGCTCCAGCCGGCATGACAGAAACCTCTGCCAACCGCATCGATCCGAATGGAACACCAAGAGCCGATTTCCATAAATCGTCCGATTTGAATGCACAAAGCGACCGTTGGTTGACCAGTGCTTCCTATTTGGTATTTAAGAACCTGAATCTTTCATACAGCCTGCCAAAACGCTGGTTGAACAATTTGGGGGTAGAAGGTTTGTCTTTGAATGCCGGTATCGAAAATCTCTTTACGCTGACATCTCGTAAGGGGTTGAATCCTCAATATTCATTCAACGGCGGATCGGATGACACCTATGTTACGGCACGAGTTTACAATCTCGGTCTTACAGTCAATTTCTAATGATATAATAATAGCATGTATATGAAAAATATAATAAATAAACTGCTCGTGGGCAGTTTGGTGTTCGGAGTAATGACTATCTCCTCTTGTGCGAGTGATTTTCTGGATACGGTTCCTACGGATTCAACAGGTGCTTCGGATGCCGTAGGTACGACTGACAACGCAATGAAAGCATTGAATGGTATTTCCAAGTTAATGACTACCCAACATTATTATTTCGGGCAAGGTTTTGCTGGAGAGAACAACATAATGGCTCATTATGAGAACTATCCAAGCGAAAATTACCTGTATAATATGTATGCATCAGGATGGTCGCCCATACATAATCAGGAGTTCCATTCCCGTACGAACTCTATTTATGACGCCTATGCCTGGTATTACTATTATACGATTATCGGTAATGCCAATACCATCATTTGCAACATTGATGCTGCCACAGGTGCAGACAATGAAAAGAATTTCATCAAAGCTGCAGCTTTAACTTTCAGGGCTTATGCATTTGAGAAATTGACTCACTATTATTGCTGGCGTTGGCAAGACTCCAGCAATGGGGCTTCTCAAGGCTTGATCCTCCGTTTGGACGAGTCTACCGATGGTATGCCTTATTCGACTTTGGCAGAAACATACACTCAAATTTATAAAGACCTGGATGAAGCCATCTCGCTCTTCTCCAATACGGAAACGACTCGAAGCGAATCAGATATTTGGATTCCTAATGTGAATGTCGCTCATGCTGTTTATGCCCGTGCCGCACTTGCCAAACAAGATTATTCCAAAGCGTTGTCTGAAGCCCAATTGGCCCGTCAGGATTTTCCGCTGATGGACAATGCGGCCTATCGGTCCGGCTTCTGCAATCCTACTTCTGAATGGATTTTCGGAAGCTACGGAAGTGCTCAGGAAAATAACTGGTATTGGAGTTACGGAGTCCAGTTCTCTTGTAATGGTTACTATGCTTCCGCATCAAATACCGGAGCTGGTGCAATCGGCCGTGAGTTGATCAATCGAATACCGAATAACGATGTCCGTAAAGCACTTTTCTTGACAGAAGACAAATTCCCCGGATATGATTTCAATGATGGATCCGCAATGGATTTGGGTTATGGTATTTTAGGTATGGGTGACGATGAAAATGCTGCCGATGCTTTGTGGGAAGATGCAGCCTCTTATTGTGCAAAAATGGCGGTGAGCGGGCTGGCTGCTCCCTACCAAGCGGGTTATATGTATTTGGGTGGTCAATTGAAGTTTTATGTATTTGATACTCCGGGAGTAAGCTATCTGCCATTTATCCGTTCTTCTGAAATGGTATTGATTGAAGCTGAAGCCAATTATCAATTAGGTAATGAATCGGCAGCTATCGCTTCATTAATGACACTGAACAAAGAGTCTGGACGTAATCCGGAATATACTTGTACAAAATCGGGGGATGCCTTGTGGAACGAGATTATGGATTATCGTGAAGTGGAATTGTGGGGTGAAGGTTTTGCCTGGAGCGACTATAAACGTTGGAATCGTGATGTAGTCCGTCATGGTTTTGCCGAAGGAGGAAACGCACATATCTCTATTGCAAAAACAATTCCGGCCAGTGGTGCTAACAAGTGGACTTGGGATGTTCCTTTGGCTGAAACAGATTATAATGACGATTTGAAACCGGGAACATCGGGCAATTAATCTCAAATTTCTGATATGAGCAAAAAGGGGTATGGCGATTATGTTGTACCCTTTTTCTGTTTTCTGTACATTCAGATTGAATTATTAGGATAAAATTTCGATTTGTGAAATCATTCGGTTTGAAATAAGTTGATTTCAAATTAAACAGTTTCACCTTTTTGCTTTTTCAATAATTGTCTTTACATTTGCCCTTATAAATAAAAGATTGTTCTATGGATGCACCATTTGTTTACGGGCGTATAGCCGATGACCGGAATTTTACAGACAGGGAGAATGAAGTGACTGTTTTGACACAAAATTTCACGAATCTCATCAACACTGTAATTATTTCCCCTCGTCGCTGGGGAAAGACTTCTTTGGTGAACAAATGTAGCAAGATATTATCCGAAGAGAATGATAATATATGGGTCTGCCAAGTCGATATCTTTAATTGTAGGACGGAAGAACAATTTTATACGGCCTATGCCAATGCATTAATGCGGGTATCCACTTCCGCATGGGAAGAATTTGTCGCCGGAGTGAAAAAGTACTTAAGCCGTATGGCACCTGCTGTTACTTTATCTGAAGGCAGTCAAAGTTATGAATTATCTTTTGGTATTAGCTTTAAAGAAAACCGATTATCATACGATGAGATATTAGACCTGCCACAAAAAATCGCTCAAGACAAAGGTAAAAAGATTATCGTCTGTATCGATGAATTTCAAAATATCAACGAGTATGAGGATTCACTTGCCTTTCAACGTAAACTCCGTGCCCATTGGCAAACACATACGTCCGTTTGCTATTGTTTGTACGGGAGCAAACGACACATGCTACTGAGTATTTTCAATGATTACAGTATGCCTTTTTATAAGTTTGGCGATATCCTATTTTTACAAAAAATCAAACGGGAAGACTGGGTTACATTTATATCCCAACGATTTACGGATACAGGGAAACATATTTCTGACGAACTATCCGGTATGATTGCCGATAAAATGAAAAATCATCCTTATTATACTCAGCAATTAAGTCAGCAAACCTGGTTGCGTACATTGAAAGATTGTTCAGAGGAAATTGTCAATGAGGCGTTCAACGGCTTAATTGGGCAATTGAGTCTGCTTTTCACCAATATAATAGATACTTTAACCCCCCGTCAAATTAGCTTTTTGATAGCGGTTGCTGATGGTGTAACCAATTTCTCTTCTAAAGACGTTTTGAAACAATATCAACTGGGAACCTCTGCCAATATCAAGAACCTGAAAAAAGCGACACTTGAAAAAGATTTGATTGATCTATTACCTGGTAATACAATAGAAATTCAAGATCCGGCTTTTGAATACTGGCTTAAAAATGTATATCAGAATCCTGTAAAATAGTAGTCATCACACAAATATGACCTTGTGACCAACGGAAAGATTTATTTTCTCAGCCGCCCTCATCGATTTGGTAAAGGCCTGTTGGTTGTGCGGTTGCCGTAATTTTGTTGTGTAAATAGGATTTTGTTGATGCAAGATACTTTTGAGTAGAAAAAGAACAAATATTTTTTCTGTCTCTTTTTGCATATTAATAGCAAATCATTGAAAAACAACGATTTGCTGTTTTAGTCATCAAACATATTTGTATGCCCTTTTAGAGTGTTGGTAGAAATACTATTCATTAATAATCAAGCATATATATCACAAAGCAAGTTCCGCAAAGACTCTGGTCGTTTATTTTGTCGGGATGAAGACCCAAGAGTTGGCTATCAAACCCAAAATGAACGTGATTTTGGAGGTTGACAACAAAATGCTTGACGAGGTTGTTGTTGTGGCTTATGGTACGGCTAAGAAAGGTGCATTCACTGGATCGGCTGGAGTTGTGAAGACTGAACAAATTGAAAAACGTCAAGTATCGGATGTGACGAATGCTTTGGCGGGTGCCGTTGCTGGTGTGCAGATTCAAAGTTCAAACGGGCAGCCGGGTACTTCGGCAAAGGTAAAGATCCGGGGTGTCGGTTCTATCAATGCAAGTTCTGATCCGTTGTATGTAGTGGACGGTATTCCTTATGATGGAGACATCTCTTCCATCAATTCACAGGATATCGAATCGCTGACGGTTTTGAAGGATGCTGCTTCTACAGCTTTGTATGGCGCACGTGGTGCGAACGGTGTGATCATGATTACAACAAAAAAAGGTACAAGCGGTAAAGCGGCCATCAACTTTGATGCCAAATGGGGCGTAAACTCCCGAATGATCAAGAACTACGATGTAATGACGGATGTAGTGGATTATATGGACCACGCTTATCAAGCTCTGTATAATGCAGGTAAATATACATTGGGTTACGATGATGCGAAATCAAATCAATATGCAAATTCTTATTTGCCGGTTAAGAGTAAGGGGGGTCTGGGGTACCAGATCTATACGCTCCCGGAAGGTGAATCTTTGTATGGATTGGACGGCAAAATGAACCCGAACGCCAAATTAGGTTATTCGGATGGTAACTATTATTATACACCGGACAATTGGGCAGATGAAATCTTCAGCAATAAGTCCCGTCAAGAATATAACTTGAATGTTTCCGGTTCTTCCGATAAAGCAAACTATTATGTTTCTTTCGGTTATTTGGATGACCAGGGTATAATCGAAGGTTCAGGTTTCACCCGTTATTCAACACGTGCAAAAGGTGACTACCAGGTAAAAAAATGGTTGAAAGTCGGTGCTAACTTGGGTTATACTTATTCAAACAGCCGTTATCCGGGCGAACAGACTTCCACAGCTTCTTCCGGTAACGCCTTTTTGATGGCAAACATGATTGCTCCGATCTATCCGTTGTATGTGCGTAATGCGGACGGCTCTTTGATGATGAACCGCGGACGTAAAGTGTATGACTATGGTGATGGCGTCAGCACCAAATTTTCTCGTTCGTTCATGTCTATCTCCAATCCTGCCGGAGACTTGATTTACAACAAGGATGAATATTTACATGATATTGTAAACGCGAATTGGTATGCGGATTTCACCCCGATTGAAGGACTGACGATTTCAGCCCGTTACGGTATGAACCTGGACAGCCAGCGTTACAACCTGTTAGGAAACGTATATTCCGGACAGAGCGCATCTTATGGCGGTACGGCTTATCAAGGGCATTCCCGTAAGTGGGGATTTGACCAACAATATATCGCCACATACCGGAAAACATTCAATGAAGACCATAACTTGGATGTGATGATCGGTTATGACGGTTACAAATGGAGCGAAGAAGTGGTAGAGGCTTCCGGACAGAATTTGTATAATCCGGAAAATTTCCACGTAAACAACGCGATTGACCAGTTGATCGGTTACGGCTATGGGAATTCTTATGCAACAGAAGGTTATATAGGCCGTGTAAACTATGACTATAAGAATACTTATTATGGAAGTGTTTCTTTCCGTCGCGACGGTTCGTCCCGTTTCCATCCGGATCACCGCTGGGGTAACTTCTGGTCTGCAAGTGCCGCCTGGATTTTGTCAAATGAAAGTTTCCTTGAAGATGCAAAATGGATTGACTTATTGAAATTCAAAGCTTCTTTCGGACAACAGGGTAACGATATGATCGGTAACTATTATGCCTATATCGACCAGTTCAAGATGACCGGTGCAAACGGAATCTTCTCGGATGGCTCATTGTACTACAAAGGGAATCCGGACTTGACTTGGGAAACATCGACCTCTTTCAATACCGGTTTCGATTTCAGTATGTTTAACAGCCGCTTTAACGGTAGCATTGAGTACTTTTTGCGTCAATCCGGTGATATGTTGTACTACAAACCGGTGGGTCCGACAGCCGGTTATCAGGAAATCCCGATGAACGTGGGTTCCATGCGTAACTCCGGTTTGGAATTGGATTTGAACTATGCGATCATCAAAAACAAGAACATCACTTGGGATGTGAATTTGAACGCTTCGTTCATCAAGAATAAGATTATCGAACTGCATCCGGACTTGGAAGGCGAATTGATCAACAGTTCACGTATTTATACGGAAGGCGAATCCATGTACCGCATGTATTTGGTTAAATATGCAGGTGTCGATCCTGAAACCGGTACAGCCATGTATTGGGCAAAAGACAAGGAAGGCAATGCAATCAAGACTGCTGACTATTCTTTGGCATCCAACTATAAAGAAGCAACAGACGATTTATTGCCGACAGTTTATGGTGGTTTCGGCACTTCTTTGAACCTGTACGGTTTTGATGCTTCCATCCAGTTGTCTTATCAATTGGGAGGACAGATCTATGACTCCGGTTATGCACGTTTCATGCATGGTGGTAACTCCAGCTATGCCGGAACGAACTGGCACAAGGATATCTATAATGCTTGGACGGAAAACAATCGCAATACAGATGTTCCGCGTCTGAACGCAGAAGATAAATATGCAAGTTCTCAGTCTGACCGTTGGCTGACAAGTTCAAACTATCTTTCTTTGAACAACATCACAATCGGTTATACGCTTCCGAAAGTGCTGACAAACAAATTCCTGGTAGACCGATTGCGTGTTTATTTTGCTGCTGACAATGTGGCTTTGCTCTCTGCCCGTAAAGGTCTTGACCCGCGTCAGAGCTATACCAGTGCAACAACGGCACTTTATACTCCGATCCGCACGGTTTCCGGTGGTATCAGCGTTACATTCTAATAAAAAAACGAATAAAGATATAAATATATGAAGACTAAATATATAGTATCAGCTTGTGCTTTTTCTGCATTGACACTGAACAGTTGTGTGGATTTGGACACATTCCCTGAAGATAAAATTATTACATCTGATCAAAAAGAAGAAGTGGCGGAAAATGATCCGTCTAAAGCGGAGGCTGGGGTTAATGCCGTCTTTACGCAATTCAGTTCTTATGCTTCCATCATTACAGAGTCAGAACGGCATAATGATATCGGCTATCCGGGCTTGATGTTGTTTATGGATAGCAATGGCGCGGATTTCGTCAGCGATGATAACGGTTATAACTGGATGGGTAACAGTTTAACTTTCGATGACCGTATTTTTACGGCTTATGAATGCCGTATGATGTGGGGAGTCATGTATAATCAGATCTATGCCGCCAACAATGTGGTTACATCGGTGGGAGAAAATCCGGATGATCCGACGTTACAATTCTATTTGGCACAAGCTTTGGCAACACGTGCCTTCAACTATTGGGTATTGGCTCAAAATTATCAGTTCAACTACACGAGCCACAAATCCTCACCTTGCGTCCCGATCATTACGGAACAGAATGCTGCGACAGTCTCGACAGAAGGTTGTACGCGTTCAACGGTTGAAGAAGTTTATATGCAGATTATGAACGACATCAACAAGGCGATCGGCTTTTTGGAAAACTCGACGATCAAGAGAAGAGACAAACGTTATATCGACTTCGCGGTTGCTTACGGTCTGCGTGCCCGTATCAATTTAACAATGGGAAACTGGTCCGATGCAGCTAAAGATGCAGAAAACGCAATCAACAACACTTCTGCGACTCCTTACACGATCAACGAATTGAAAAGACCGGCTTTCGACACTTCTACGGACAATGCTTGGATGTGGGGTATTCTGATTGCTGAATCCGATCGTGTGGTGACAACGGGTATCTGTAATTTCCCGTCCCACATGGGTTCCTTGAACTATGGTTATGCTTGGTACAGTGGTGGCCGTCAGATCAACAAGGAATTATATAAATCGATTCCGGAAACGGATGTCCGTAAGGGATGGTGGTTAAATGAAGACGTGGCCTCTCCGAACTTGAATGAGGAAGAGAAAGAATTGGTTGAATATTATTTCGGTCCTTATACGCAGGTGAAGTTTGCCCCGTATAATGATGAATTGGAAACTTCCACCAATGCCTGTGACATTCCTTTGATGCGTGTTGAAGAGATGTACCTGATCAAAGCGGAAGGGGAAGCCATGAGCGGAAATGTAACGGGTGCTAAAGCAACGCTTGAATCTTTCTTGCGTGACTACCGCGATCCGGAATACACTTGCAAAGCCTCTTCTCCCGAAGCCATGCAGGAAGAGATCTACCGCCAGCGCCGTATCGAACTTTGGGGTGAAGGTATGAACTGGTTCGACGTGATGCGTCTGAACAAGGGGGTTGACCGTCGTGGCGCCGGTTATCCGAATGCTTCTTCCGTATTCAACATCCAACCGGGCGATCCGATCTTGTTGTGGCGTATTCCAGAAAAGGAAATCCAGGCAAATCCAGCTTTGTCAAACGAAGATAATAATGAAGCAGTGCCTGTTCCTTCTCCCGTTCCTGATATAGAATAAAATAACCATAATAAAAAAGCTGGCTAATAGTTTGAAGGGTACTTCGCAATTAGCCAGTTTTTTATTTCCAGATAGCGATTTGTTATACCCCCTTTCTCTGTTTTCTCCTAATAAATCGTAGCTTTGTCCGTAGTATCAATCCATAAAAGTTTCCAAGTCCTATGAAATATCCCATCGGAATACAGAGTTTCGACGCATCCGCGAGGACGGATACGGAAAGGACGATTCGGAACAAACAGTAGATTTACGTTATTCAAGGTGTGCTGCGCCGTGCTTATCAACGTATGGGACGCCGTGCCATAATCTTAGTGGACGAATACGACAAACCGATTCTCGATGTGCTTGACACCGGCACGTATACCTATTGGACTTTCCAAATAATGAAGTGCGGAAAGGCTTCCTATCCATGATTGCCGCAATTTTATTGTGTAAACAAGATTTTGTTTTGCAACTATTTTTCTTATAAGAAATAAAACGCCTATATTTGTCTTGTTTTATTCCCTATAAGAAATAAAAATGAAAGAGAAGACCTACCTGATAAGAGATATGTACATTAAAAAGATTACTCCTTTTATTCGTACGGAAGTAATCAAGGTAATGACCGGACAACGACGTGTCGGGAAAAGCTACATTTTGTTTCAATTGATGGACTGCATCAGGAAATCAGACCCGGAGGCTTTTATTCTCTATATCAATAAGGAGTTGTTTGAATTTGATTCAATCAAGGATTATGCCGATTTAATTAGATATGTGACCGACCGTCGGAAAGATGTAGAAAAGACATGCTTCCTATTTATTGATGAAATACAGGATATAACAGGTTTTGAAAAAGCTTTACGACATTTTCAGGCAGAAGGTTCGTATGATATTTACTGTACAGGAAGCAATGCGAATTTATTGTCCGGAGAATTGGCAACCTTTTTAAGCGGACGATATATTGAATTCAAAATCTATAGTTTGAGCTACAAGGAGTTTTTACAATTTCACCAGTTAGATAATACTCCAGAAGCATTTACCCGATATTACAAATTTGGTGGACTTCCCTATTTACGGAATTTGCCATTAGAAGAAAACGCCATTCAAGAGTACCTGAAAGGGATTTACAATACGATCTTGTTAAAAGACATCGTAAATCGCTATAATATTCGGAATGTCCGTCAATTACAAGACTTGACCGTTTATTTGGCTGATACGATCGGCAATTTGTTTTCTGCCAACAAAATCAGTGAATATTTGAAATCTCAACGGGTCGATATACTTCCTAAAACATTATTGGAATATTTGGGTTATTTAGGAAATGCCTACCTGATTAACCGGGTACGTCCATCGGATATACAAGGTAAACGGCAATTTCAAATCGGAGAAAAGTATTATTTCGAAGATTTAGGAATACGAAATACAATTCGTCCATTCCGTCCGATGGATATCGGACAAGTATTGGAGAATATTGTTTGCCATCATCTTTCTTTGTCCGGCTATTCTTTATCGATTGGCCGAAATGGAGACCGTGAAATCGATTTCGTTGCGGAACGGAATGGAGAGAAAGTGTATGTACAAGTAGCTTATTCGGTCATGTCCCCCCAAACATACGAAAGAGAATTCGGTAATCTTCGTCAAATAAAAGACAATTATCCCAAATATGTCGTGACTATGGACGAAATAGAAGGCATATCAGATAATGGTATCAAACAATTGCCTATTCGAACCTTTTTGATGCAAGATACTTTTGGGTAGAAAGAGAACAGCTCTTTTTTCTGTCTCTTTTTGCATATTAATAGCAAATCATTGAAAAACAACGATTTTCCGTTTTAGTCATTAAACATATTTGTATGCCCTTTTAGAGTGTTGGTAGAAATACTATTCATTAATAATCAAGTACATATATCACAAAGCAAGTTCCGCAAAGACTCTGGTAATCTCTTTCGTCGGTATGAAGACCCAGGAAGTCGGTGTCAAGGCTAATTTGAATATCGTGTTAGATAGTGATAATCAGATGCTTGACGAAGTGATGGTGGTGGCTTACGGAACGGCGAAGAAAGAATCGTTTACCGGTTCGGCAGAAGTTATCAAAGCGGAAAAGATTGGAAAAAGACCTGTTGCCAACATTACCAAAGCACTGGACGGACAAGTTGCCGGTGTACAAACGACATCCGGATCGGGACAGCCGGGTTCAGGAGTGTCGGTCGTTATACGTGGGTTTGGTTCAATCAACGCATCCATGAACCCTTTGTATGTAGTAGACGGTGTTCCCTACGATGGTAATATCGTATCCATCAATCCAAGCGATATCGAATCCATGACAATCTTGAAAGATGCTTCTGCCGGAGCCTTGTATGGAGCACGTGGAGCCAACGGTGTCGTGATGATCACTACTAAAAAAGGTGATAAAGGAAAAGTCAAGGTAAACCTAAAAGCCAACTGGGGTGTAGCATCCCGCTCTATCCCACGCTATGAAACGATGGACGAAAGAAGTTTTTTGGAAACAGTCTACCAGTCCTATAAGAATGACTTGATCTACAATAATGGCATGCATCCTTCCGCAGCGTCCGTAGCAGCCCTGAACAATATGAAAAATGGTTCGACTGCCATTTTCGGACAAAACGAACAATACAACCCATTCAACTATTCCATTACGGAACTGATTGATCCGTCAACCGGAAAAGTGCGTAAAGATGCAGTCCTTAAATATTCGGAGGACTGGATGGATGAAGCTATGGCCCACAATCCGTTACGTCAAGAATACAACGTTTCATTCACAGGAGGACATGAAAAAACAAATTATATGTTCTCTTTGGGTTATTTGGATGAAAAAGGATTGTTGAAGACTACCGGTTTTGAACGTATCAACGGACGTATGAATATCGACTCGAAAGTCACAAACTGGTTAAACGCAGGTATGAACGCAAACTTTTCACGCAATGAAAGCAACACTGCTGTCGAAAACTCTTCCGGTTCTTCCAATATCTGGTACACGGCTCAGTTAATGGCCCCTATTTATCCGGTATTTAAAAAAGATGCGAACGGACAAACCGTCATTGATGAACAGGGCAATCAAGTTTTCGACTACGGAGCCAATCGCCCGGCCGGTGCCAATTCCAACTGGAACACAATCGCAACTTTGTACGATGACAGATATTCCACCGCAAGTGATAACCTAAGTGGCCGCTTGTTCGCAGAGTTCGGCGACTGGGAAGAAGGTCCTTTGAAAGGTCTGAAATTATCGGTCAATTATGGTTTCGATTTGGTAAACTCCGCCCGCATGACTTACTACAACCCGTATAATGGCAATTCCGTGTCTGTAAAAGGAAATCTTGACAAGGAAACCGGACGTACCTTCAGCTACACATTCAACCAGCTGCTGAGCTACCACCGCTCTTTCGGTGACCACAGCATTTCCGCATTGGTCGGCCATGAGTTCTACAAATATAACTATCAGTTTCTGAGTGCGACCAAAACAGGTTTCCCTTTTGGCGGAATGTATGAACTGGATGCAGCCACCAATATCACGGAAGCCTCTTCCTATCAACACAATTACGCAGTGGAATCGATCCTTTCCCGTTTGGAATACAATTATGCAGACAAATATTATTTGTCTGCGAGCTTCCGTACCGATGGAAGCTCGCGCTTTCACGAAGATAGCCGTTGGGGAAACTTCTGGTCCGTCGGTGGAAACTGGCGTATTTCCCAAGAGGAGTTCATGAAAGATTTGTCTTGGATCAATAACTTGTCTGTTAAAGCCAGCTACGGCATTCAAGGTAACGACAACATCCTGAACTCAAATGGGGACAGCGATTATTATTTATGGCAATCATTCTATGATTTGGGTTACCCCAACGCCAACATGAGCGGCGCAGTTCTATCTTCTCTCGAAAACAGAGACCTGAAATGGGAAAAGAACGGGAATTTGAATGTCGGCCTGGAAGGACGTTTTTGGGATCGTATCTCTTTGGGTATCGAATGGTACAGCCGTAAAACTTCCGATATGCTGATGTCATATCCGATGGCTACCTCTTTAGGTTTCGACGGGTATAACAAGAACATCGGGAGTATGCGTAACACTGGATGGGATATCACCGCTTCGGCCGATATCCTCAAAGAAAAAAACTTCAACTGGCGATTGACATTGATGGGATCAACCATCAAAAACAAAGTGCTTCATCTGGCCGACAAACCCGAAATCATTTCCGGGACCCGCATCATCAAAGAAGGTGAAACTTTAAACTCTTTCTATATGGCAAATTCGGCCGGTGTCGATCCGGCTACAGGCGAACAATTGTATTGGGCCTGGGATACGGATAAAAACGGCGTAGCCGGTGAACGCTATATCACGAACGACCAAGCAAAAGCCAATGCTTGCAAAGAGATTCAAGGAAGCCGTATTCCAACTCTTTACGGTTCTTTCAATAATGAATTCAAATATAAAGATTTCGACCTAAGCATTCTTTGTACCTATTCGATCGGCGGTAAGGTGCTGGATGGTGTCTATCGCACATTACTTTACGGCAATTATATTGGAAATGCAAGAAGCCAACATTTGGAACGGGCCTGGACACAACCGGGTGACATAACCGACATTCCACGTATCGAAATCGGTAAAAGTTACATCTACACAGACAATGACTTGATCAATGCCTCCTATTTGGCCATCAAAAATATCACACTGGGATATACATTGCCCTCCAAACTGACACAACCCCTGAAACTTGAACATATACGTTTCACGGCTACAGGAGACAACCTTGTCTTATTCAATCATCTGAAAGGGATGGACCCGCAATATAACTTCACGGGAGGAACCAACTTCGGATACGTACCGGTCAGAACCGTTTCTTTCGGCATCGACATTACATTTTAACTAATATATCAGTTCAAAAACATGAAAAAGAGTCTTATATACATATGTTCATTGGCTGGCCTTCTATCTTTAGGTTCCTGTGCCAATGATTTGAATACCGAACCGACCGATAAAATTTCGGGATCACAAGTTTTTGCGGATGCAAGCAGTGCAGAAGCTGCCATCAACGGCATATATCGTATGTTATACGTAGCCGGATGGAGTACAAACTGGGGAAGTGAGAATTGCGGGCAGACAGCCATCCAATTGCAGGGCGACTTGATGGGGGAAGACCATCTGATGAAAGAACAAGGACAAGGATGGTTCTTTGAAGATTACCGCCTGAACGTACATGGCGACTATGCCAGCACTTCGGGACGTTCCTATTCGATATGGAACTTCTACTATACGCTGATCAGCAATGTCAACTATATCATTGCATCGGAAGAGACAATGGGTGGCGATCCGAATGCGATCAAAGGGCTGTTAGGGCAAGCCTACGCTTTGCGTGCTTATTGCTACTTCTATTTGATCCAGCTCTACCAGCAGACATACGTAGGCAATGAAAACGCACCAGGAGTTCCCCTATATCAGGAACCGACAATGGCCGGTTCGATCGGTCAACCAAGAGGAACCGTACAAGACGTGTATAACCTGATCAACACAGATTTGGACAAAGCGACCGGATTGCTGCAGGGGCTGGCGCAATCTCATATCTCACATATCGATTATTACATAGCAAAAGGTATTCAAGCACGGGTAGCTTTGGTACAGCACAACTATGCCAAAGCAGCAGAAGCGGCAACGGATGCCTTAAACAAAAACGGACTAAAACTGGCTTCTGTCGAGGATTTGGGTGGAAACAACAACGTATCGGTCAGTGATGTCTTGTGGGGTGTCAACATTACGGCCGATCAATCCAGCCAATATGCCAGTTTCTTCTCCCACATGGATGCAGATGCACCGGGCATGTATGGTAGCCAGGCTCGCCAATGTATTAGCACAGGGCTCTACAATCTGATTTCCCAAACAGACAGCCGTTTGGCTTGGTTCCGCGGACAATTGGAAGAAGAAGAGAAAGGCAGCTCCAATACAAGTTACTGCCAACTCAAATTCAAGATGGCCGATTATACAACTCGCACGGGTGATTACATTTTCATGCGTGCAGAAGAAATGGTACTGATCAAAGCAGAAGCCGAATGCCATCAAGGATTATACGGTGAAGCACGTACCACGATCAAACAGTTAGGTAATTTGCGTGATTCCAATTTCACAGAAAGACTTGCCAGACGTACAGATGCCAACACATACAATCAAGAGACCAACGCTCCGTTGGTCACACTGATGGACGAAATCCTGTTTCAGCGCCGTGTCGAACTATGGGGTGAAGTCGGACGTATTTTCGACCTGCAGCGTTTAGGGTTAGGATACAATAGAGCTTACAACGGATCCAACCATACACAGACAATCCAAACGAAAAATACACAAGCAGGTTCTCCGCTGTTCATCCTTCCATTACCCCAGTCTGAAATAGACGGAAATGAGAATATCACAGACGCAGACCAGAATCCGATTGTTCAATAATAAAAAAAGAAGACATGAAAAAGCATATATTGAAATTAGTAGTTTACACAGCCTTGAGCCTGAGTTTATTCAACTCTTGCGACACAGATGCGGAAGGAACTTTGTATGAAAGTGGCAAAATAGAATACGCTTTTGCCAGCACTCTCCAAAAAATTGAACTCTTACCGTCTGACGGAAATAAGATCTCCGTTCCGGTTTACCGGAACACAACAGCCGGTACCAGCACGGTCGAAATATCGATCGGAACTGTTTCTGAAAATGCAGAAGGTCTATTTTCTTTAGCTACTCCGACCGTTACATTTGAAGATGGAAAATCTACAGCGGAAGCAATTGTGTCATATAAAGATCTCAACCTGTTAGGAGTCACAGACGTTTATCGGTTTTCTCTGAACTTTGACGAATCGAAGACTTCTCCTTCACAACTGAATTCAATAGAAATTTCTGCACAACGCAGACTGACATTCAATAAAATCGGAACCGGAATCTTCAGCACCAGTTTTTTCGGAAATGAGGACGGTACGCCTTTTCTTATGAATATCGTTGTGGAAAAAGCAGAAGAGGCAAATGTTTATCGCTTGCTGGACGTATACGAAACAGGCTATCCGATTACTTTTTCTGTCGATGACAATGGGAACATCCTTTCTTTCGGAGAGCAGGAGACAGGATATGTGCATCCAACATACGGCATGATCTTCGTCAGTTTCGTCGACGCAAAAAGAACAGGAAACACCTACGACTTCACTTTGCAGTTCCTCGTTCCAGGTGTCGGTTCTTTCGGAGCTTTTGAAGAATCCATTCAGATGCCTGAATAAGCGAAAAACAAATTGATTTGTAAAGAAAACGGGAAGTAGGAACTCATTCATTCCACTTCCCGTTTTTAGTTGCATTCCTTTGTGAACGAATGAAACACAGGAGGTCATTCCACGAATCTTACATCCGTTCCTTTATCCTCTTTCGCTTTAATAGCCAGAACCCGACCTTTCACTTTTACTTTTCCGGTGACAAATTCCGGTATATTGAAGGATTTCATAAAATCCTGATAGAAATCCGCCTCTTTCTGAGGTAACAGAAACGGTTTACCCACTTTGCCATCTTCACCCATATAAGCAATATACGGACGTGTATACAGCCCATCCATCCGCCGGCTACTGAAAACAAACCAACGGCTGTTACTACTCCAAGAATGGTAACTATCCACATCGTCACTATTCACCTCCGTCAACGGACGACTTGTGCCGGTCTGAAGATCCGCCAAATACAAATCTGCATCCTTATGCCAGATCGAAAAGTTTCCATAACCGGACAACGTATATAAAAGATAACGCCCGTCCGGCGAAACACGCGGGAAAGAAGCACTCATGCCACCACTCTTCGCATTGTAAAGCGTATCGACCTGCGTCCCGAAAGCCCGTGTCGCCGGATCAAAAGAGACGGAACACAAGTTGTATTTGACTTCCAAGTATTCTTGCGGCATCGGCAGAACCTCTGCCGTACAGAAATAGAGGGTCTTACCATCGGGAGAGAAAGTCGGAAAGGTTTCAAAAGCATCTTTCGAGAAGATATTTGAAGCCGTTACAATCTCGTGCTTTTCCACATCGTACACCACAACATCGGAAGCCTCGTCATACACCTCCACCCTATTCCTGTCATTCAGATGAAATGCCTGCTTGGTTGTATTCACAGAGAAAGCGACATACTTGCCTGAAGGATGCCAGGAAGGATATACCAAAGAAGAAATTGTCTCTTTCGTTTTGGTATTCAGCTTTTCAATCCTATCACCATCGATCAAGATTGTCCCCGGAAAAGTCTCACGCATATGAAACAACATCTTATCCGGATTCTGCATACAAAACGAATGGCAATTCACACAGTTGTTCCCACTCATCTTGTTTTCTATAATAGGAGTTTGCGTATAACTCTCCAGATCCCGCTGGTAGATTCCCATTTTATTCCATAACTCATATCCCGGATCGATCAGGCGATAAGCCAGATAAGAATCTATTTTTTCCGAAGCGACCTGCATGGAAAAAGGAGAATAGGCTACCCATTCATTGCCTTGTTTCACCTGAACCGTCACCTGTATGGACTTACCGACCGCCATTTCCAACAAATTCCGCCATTTGGAAACAGGAATCATAAAAGCTCCCTTTTCCCCTTTCACGTCAAATTGCTGCGCTTCAAAAGAAAAAACAGCACGCGCTTCGGCCTTCTGATTGTCCAATGCAAAATTCAAGGGAGCAATATTGGGAGGAATGACCACACCGTTGTAATCCGGAAAAATCGCAGGTATCTCGTCCAGCGTACGACTCACCTTCACCGAGTCGGAACAAGACAACAAAACGACCAACAGACCTATATATATATTCTTTCTTTCCATGTTCTTCGCATCATTTAAACATAAAATAAAACCAGTAGGTATTTCCGTACGACCGGCTTAATAGTCCAGCAAGGGCACTGTTGTTTCGGTTCGCAAGTACCTGTTTTTTATAATCTGAAAAACGGGTTACAACCGTTTCGGAGATATTGAAACGTTTCCAGTAGTCCGGTTCTTTTTCAGACATCACAATAACAGCTTCCTGGAAATGAACCGGCAATGCCGGCAAAAACTCTGTTCCGTAATATTTCTCCACCAACGCTTTAAACCCTTCCAGATTTTTAGCCAACAAATACATCGCACCCAAATACTGCAAAGCGGCAGAATTGGCCGGTCCCCTTTCCAAGAAAAGCTCCAAATCTCCAGCCAATCCATCTATCATGGCCAAAGCATTCCGGTCCGGCAACATCCGCCTGCGGGTTCCCAACACGGGATCATTTTCGATAGCTTCATCATGATAAAGAAATTTGCGTTGCGATTGGGCCCAATCCCGATAGGCATACGTTTGTTCAAGTATCGAGATATATTTTTCAGCTATAGGATACGCGCCATAAATCAGATTCGTCTGTACCAGTCTTTTCAACATACGTGGATTACCATCCGCCATAGCGCTCACATACCCTTCAAAAGCCATCTCTTGCGAGGATGCGGTCGCCCCCATCGTAAAATAGATATCACTGAGCAGGCAAGAGATATTTTCAGATTTGTTCCATTGGACAAGCAATCCCTGTGGTCCCCGTTGGTCAAAGTTGAACATTTTATCCGAAAGTTCCCCTTTATTGGCCAATGCCATATTCAGATGACACATATACAGGAAGTTCGTCAGTTTTCCTTTGCACTCTTCTATCGTCTTGTCCCATTGTTCCGTACGGGCAAAATAATCCAGTTTCTTCAACTTCAATGTCTTTGCATCATTATACTTGGGGATTCCCCACCAGAGGAAGGCACCGATCAGAGCCAATTGAACGATGCAGCTGCCCCCCACTTGCCATTTCTTTGCAAACGGACTCTTCCTATTTCGGAAAAAGAAAGCGACAAGAAAAACCAAAGGCAGACAAATCCAGGAACAATACATGATTTCTTTCGAATGAAGCGTATAATGATAATATAGATCCGGACCCAAAACCCATCGGTATTCCCCCATCAAAGAAAAATAAACCGTTCCGACTCCCAATAACAAAACTTCCACAACCCCGATCAACGAGACATACCCTTTAGGTGTCTTCCGCAATCCTTCGAACAGGCAAACCATTCCGACAAACAATACGGCAATTGAGCCGGCTAACCAAAACAGAGCCGGAGCCAGCACACAACCTGCGACCAAACGGAAAAGATCATTCCGTATCCGCATATATCCGCCAAGCAAAGCCGTCATCATCAGATAACAAACTGTGCCCTGTACCCGGTAATTGAAATCAAAATGCATGAACAGCAAAGCCAGCATCGGCAACACATAAAGGATAAAGAATCCCGAAGATGGCGCCACTCGTTTCACAATGCCAGCCGTACAAATCCCGACACCTGTCAATAAAGCTGCGGTAACCAACGCTCCTATGTAGGGATTGATAAAAAATTGCACCAGGAACTCCGCTACCAACATGGAAAAGCCACCCGGAAGAGCCAGTTTAGTCCTTATATATGTCTCGGAAAACAAAAACAACTGGCTCTGTTCTATATAGTAAAAATGATACTCGAAACCCGCTTGCAAAAAAGCGAACAGAGCCCCGAAAACAATCAACCAAAAGGCTACAAGTTTATATTTCATCAGAAAAATCCTTAAGTGTGTTTAACCAATTCAAAACGTTTATCCACACAAGCCGGCAATTCATGCGGATAGTGCGTGACATAAATCAGCGTCTTGCCCGGACGCGAACAGAACAGTTCGATAATAGCAGCCGCTCTCTTCTTATTACTTACATCCAAACCATGCAACGGTTCATCCAGGATAATCAGGTCCGGGTCTTTAACAAAGGCACGTGCTAAAAGCACCAACCGTTGTTCACCGGAAGACAGCGTAAGAAAAGAACGATCTTTCAGTTCCCCGATGCCGAACAGGCGCATCCAGGCCAAAGCAACCTGTTGCTGCTGTTCCGTACATTTCCTGAACAACCCGACAGAATCGAAAAAGCCGGAACCGACGATATTCAATGCCGGCACATTTTCCATATAATAAAGATGCATTTCCGGGGAAACATACCCAATACGCTTCTTTATATCCCAGATACTTTCCCCCGAACCACGCTTCCGGTCAAAAAGGTAAAGCGTGTTGGCATATGATTGCGGGTTATCGGCGTAAATCAAACTCAACAAAGTTGATTTGCCAGCTCCGTTCGGACCGAACAAGGCCCATTTCTCCCCGTTCTTCACTTCCCAATCCAGTTCTTTCAGGATCGTACGGTTGCCATACCTGATCGAAACATGTTCCATCCTGAATGTAACGAGATGACAGGAAGGTTCTTTCCGTTCCTCAACCGGAAGTGAGAACACTCCGCCATGAGCGTCGCCTTCTTTTTCGGAGGGGAATAAGCCGGCAATCAGGTCTGTTTGCTTCAAGAACTCCTCACGGCTGTAAGCCGGAAGGCATCTGCGCTGCTTGACCGGCAAGACATGTGTAATCATTCCGGGGATATCATCCGGATCAGACAGCAACAAAACGACCTGTACTCCTTTCAACTTCGTCATTTGCCACAACATTTCCACCAGAACATCCCTTGAAGGTGCATCCAACCCAATAAACGGATTATCCAGTATCAAGACACGAGGACGCTTCAACAACGTACGGACTATCAAAAACTTTCTCAATTCACCGCTGGACAGGAAGATCAATTTCTTCGGCAAAAACTCTTCTATACCGAACAAAGACAACACTTCATGATAATCTCCCACTCCTGCATCATCCTTCAATATATCTTCTATTGTAGGGACTTCATCCGTTTCAGTCGAATGCCAACGTTGCTGGTAATAAGAATTGCGACAATCGGCCAAGGAGTAAATATCTTTGAACGCAATGCTTTTCACCAAATCACAGACATTCCCTTCATATCCAAAAGTGACATCTCCCTCTTTCAACGCAAACTTACGCTGCATGACATCGGCAATCAAAGTTTTGCCTGCACCGTTCGGACCGATGACAGCCCACTGCTGCCCCTCTTCTATCACCCAGTTTAAAGGTTCCTCAAAACGCAGTTCCGGCAAACGCGTCACAACGTTTCGAATATTCACCACTATTTTCCTGTTTTCCATCGCCTTTTTGTTACAACTAAAAGACACGCGTACCTTTTCCCAAATGAATGTCCGAAGCTTGTGTTATAATCACTTGCTTGACCCCGGCATCAATCGCTTGAAACGAATTTTCGAGTTTCGGAATCATTCCTCCTTGAATCACACCGGTTTCCACATACTGTTTGAAAGCCGTACGGTCTATTTCAGGAATCACACTATCATCATCGTTCTCGTCTTTCAGAACCCCTTTCTTCTCAAAACAGAACATCAAAGTCACTTCAAAATGTTTGGCAAGTGCTTTAGCGGCCTCACCGGCGATAGTATCGGCATTGGTGTTCAGCATGTGTCCTTGTTTATCATGCGTAAGAGGTGCCAATACCGGAACAATACCCTGATGGATCAAGGAGGCCAGCAAATCGGCATTCACCTCTTTCACATCCCCGACAAAACCATAATCGACCTCTCCTACCGGCCGCTTATCCGACCGCATCAGATTCATATCCGCTCCAGTTAGCCCTAACGCGTTTATGCCTAAAGCTTGAAGGCCGGCGACAATATTTTTATTGACCAGTCCTCCGTAAACCATCGTAACCACTCTCAGCATATCCGCATCCGTTATCCGGCGGCCTCCCACCATTTTGCTCTCAATACCTAACTGTGCAGCCAGCTTTGTAGCGGACCGTCCGCCCCCATGAACCAGCACTTTATATCCTTCTACCTGCGAGAAATCATTCAACAGATTGCGGAGTGTAACCTCTTCTTCCACAATCTTTCCACCCACTTTAATCAGCGTAAGCTTTTCCATTCCCATAAATTATTTTAAAATTTTTGAGCCAAAGGTAGTAAAAAATAAAAGATTTATATACATTTGCACCGTCTAACGCGGTAGTAGCTCAGTTGGTAGAGCATCAGCTTCCCAAGCTGAGGGTCACGAGTTCGAGCCTCGCCTACCGCTCAAAAGAAAACACTCTCTGATTATCAGATAAATCGAGAGTGTTTTTTCTTTTACAAAAAATTTATTTTAATCGATTCTCTTTTTCGAGTCAGTAGAAATAAAAACAGTTTTCGTTACAAAGAAAGAATCGTCGAAGTAAATTCCTCGTCAATGTAGTAGCCAAAGAACGCTTGGATGAACACATATATAAACAAAAAAACCAGAACCTATTCCATTTATCCTAAATATATGTACCTTTGTCTGCTATTTATAAGATACAAAAAAATCAGAAAACGATGTGCGATAAAAAGGATAAGCAACTCGAATTGGATAAGCGCTATCTTAGGATGGCCGCTGTATGGGCCGAAAATTCGTATTGCAAAAGACGCCAGGTTGGGGCACTGATAGTAAAAGACCAAATGATTATTTCTGACGGTTACAACGGTACGCCATCTGGTTTCGAGAATGTTTGTGAAGACGAAAACAATGTCACCAAACCATACGTCCTGCATGCAGAGGCCAATGCGATCACCAAAGTGGCCGCTTCGTCCAACAGTAGTAAAGGCGCAACGATTTATGTCACCTCCGCCCCTTGCATCGAATGTGCCAAGCTCATCATCCAATCCGGTATCAAGCGGGTGGTATACTCTGAAAAATACAGGGTAGAAGACGGTTGCAATTTGTTGCAACGCGCAGGTGTTAGTATTGATTATATAGAAATAAACGACTAAAGATACGTTTTATGGACAAAAACAAAAGGTTGGCCGTATGGTTGCCTGTAATTATAGCTTGTAGTGTAGCTTTCGGGATTTTCGTGGGAAATCACTACCTCAGACTAACAACACAAGGGAAGAGGCATATTCATTCCAGTGGGAATAAAATCAATGCCATACTCGACATTATTGACGAACAATATGTCGATACCGTCAATATGAAACAATTAGTGGAAGATGCCATCCCCAAGTTTTTCAGCGAGCTGGACCCGCACTCCGTCTACATCCCAGCCAAAGATGCCCAACGGGTAAATGAAGATTTGGAAGGTTCGTTCAGTGGTATCGGTGTCTCATTCAATATGCAGACCGACACTATCTTGGTTATCAGTGTCATTCCGGGAGGACCCTCCGAGAAAGCAGGTTTGAAGCCTTTCGACCGTATCATCACAATCAACGATTCCTTGTATGCCGGTAACAAAAGCGACCAGGAAGTTATCATGAAGACCTTGCGTGGAGCGAAGAACAGTACAGTCAAACTGGGCGTAAAGCGTAAAAACGAACCGAAATTGTTGTATTTCGACGTGACTCGCGGTGATGTCCCCGTCAACTCGGTCGATGTCTTTTACAAAGTCAGCAAAAATATCGGATACATCAAGGTCAGCAAATTCGGCCGAACCACCTATAACGAGTTCATCACGGCAATCGCCAAACTGAAACAGGCAGACTGCGCTTCATTCATAATCGATCTTCGCGGTAATACGGGTGGCTATATGGACGCTGCGATCAATATGGTAAACGAGTTCATGCCGGAAGGCCGCCTGATCGTATATACGGAAGGAAAAGCATTTCCTCGCAACGATGTCTATACAAATGGTACAGGCACTTGCCAGAATGTTCCGATCGTAGTCTTGACAGACGAATTCTCGGCCTCCGCGAGCGAAATCTTCTCCGGGGCTATCCAAGACAATGACCGTGGACTGATCATCGGTCGCCGTACTTTCGGAAAAGGCTTGGTCCAGTCACCGATCCAGCTAAGCGACGGCTCAGAGATCCGCCTGACGATCGCACGTTACTACACTCCGTCAGGACGTTGTATCCAGAAAAAATATGAATTAGGCAAAGACAACGAATACGAACAGGATATCTACCAACGCTTCATGCATGGTGAGTTCGACTCAGCCGACAGCATCAAGTTGAACAACAACGAGAAATACGAAACTGTGATGGGGCGTCCCGTTTACGGCGGCGGCGGTATCATGCCGGACATCTTCATCCCGCGTGACACAAGCGGCGTAACGTCCTACTTCTCCAACGTAGTCAACTCCGGTACGTTGAACCTGTTTGCGCTTGAATACTCGGACCGCAATTACGAAAAACTGTCTTCTTTCAAGAGCTATCAGGATTTGCAACAATACCTCCAACAACAACCGTTGCTTTCCGATTTCATCAATTATGCAGCAACGAGAGGGATCAAGAAACGCCCGAACCTGATCAACATTTCAAGTAAACTGATCGAGAAACAGCTCCAGGCCTACATCGTTCGCAACTTCTTCGACGATGCTGGCTTCTATCCTATATTCCAGAACGACGATATCACCCTGAAACGTGCCATCAAAGTTCTGGACGAAGGCAAATCATACCCGACACTGGAAAACAAAAACAATACGCCCAATGGAATTGCACAAAGCCAAACAAACACTTCGAGAAGATATGGCCTCTTTAAAGAGATCATATACGAAGACCACATTGCTGGAGCTCTCTGCTAAAATTACGGAACGGCTGGAAGAAACAGACCTCTTCCAGCGGGCTTCATGTATAGCGCTTTACCACGCCATCCCGGGCGAAGTGCAAACTGCCGACCTGATCGAAAAATGGTATCGAAAAAAAAAATTACTGCTGCCTCTTATAAAGGGAAACGATCTTCAGTTGCTCGTATACGCAGGAAAAGAATCACTTAAAACCGGTGCTTTCGGCATTTTGGAACCGTCCGAAGATTGCGCAACCGTACCGGAAAGCGAAATAGACCTGATCATCGTTCCGGGCGTAGCTTTCGACCGGCAACACAACCGCCTCGGACGAGGAAAAGGCTTTTATGACCGCTTGCTCTCCACATTGGATGCTCCTAAAATCGGAATCTGCTACGATTTCCAACTAAAAGACCTGATTCCGGTCGAACCATTCGACCGGAAAATGGATCTGATCGTAACAGAAAAAAACATATTCTGATTCAGATCTTATCCGTCTGCAACAGTTTCATCACTTTAACATCTGCTTTGGCTTTTATCTCCGGTGTGATGCTATCTTTTACAATTTTCAAGACAATCCCCATCACAGCAACATCGTCGGTAAATCCGATCATAGGAAGAACACTTTCCGGGATCAAGTCAAACGGTAGGATAAAATAACCTAAAGCACCTACAACATAAGCTTTATGTGGCAAAGGGACATTCTTGTCATGTAGCAAATAATAAAGCTGGAAAACAGGACGTATCACAGTCGCGCCAACTTTCTTCGCAACCCGTTGCACTTTTTGCCAAAATTTATTCTCGGAATAGTATATGCCATACTTCTCCACCTCATAAACCTCTTCAAAAGGAACCTCTTCTATCTTTCTTGCATCCATAAACAACTCAATTAACTTTTATCTGATAACCATATCTTGTATAACTGCCGAACCTGCATAATCGTTCAGGCTCTTCACCAGGCGTTCCCTGCACAACACCAATTCACTCCTCAAAACAGAGGAGGTGAGAGAAACATACAGCACTTTATCCTTTACATATATATTACGCGTGTATTGCGCCACCATCGGCCCCAATATTTCGCTCCAAGCCCGCAAGACACGGATTTCCAATATTTTTCCACGCAACTCGGCATTATCTTCAAAAAATTCCCGGATCGCGTCACCCAACGTCTGTGTATTCCGATGCATCATTCCGCTTCCTCCATCGGTTGCACTTCGCCCTGTTCGACTCTGAACAAAGCGTAGCCGTGATCGATCGACTGCAAAATCGCATCCAGATATTTTCGATTTGTATCGGTAATGAAGATCTGCCCGAACTGATCACCGCTCACCAGCTTGACAATCTGCTCTACCCGATCGGCATCCAACTTGTCGAAAATATCGTCCAACAGAAGGATCGGACGTGCCTGCCCTCTTCGGGAAAGGAAAACATACTGGGCCAGTTTGAGGGCAATCAGATAGGTCTTGTTCTGCCCCTGCGAACCGACACGGCGGATCAGATAGTTACCCAACGTCATTTCCAACTCATCTTTATGAATACCGGTCGAGGTATAACCAAGTATGCGGTCACGTTCCCGATTAGCCGCCAACATCTCCACCAGGCTCCCTTTCTCCAACTGAGAGATATACCGCAAACCGACCGACTCACTCGAACGGCAGATTGTCTGGTAATATTCATTAAAAATCGGAGTAAAGTCGTCAACCAGCATCTGCCGCTTCTCATACACCATCCGACCATACATATCCAACTGCATTTCCAGCACTTCATAGAGAGACGAGTCGGTACACTGGTCCTTCAACAACGAATTTCGCTGGAGCAATACCCTATTATATTGTATCAACGCATGCAAATACGGTTTGTCCTGCTGCGAAATAATCACATCCAGAAAACGGCGGCGCTCCTCACTCCCCCCCTGTATCAGCTCCGAATCGGCAGGTGAGACCATCACCAACGGCAACAAGCCGATATGTTCCGACAGTTTGTCATACTCTTTCTTATTCCGCTTGAACTGTTTCCGCTGCCGACGACGAATGGCACAAAAGATCTCCTCTTCACGTCCCTCATAGTCATAGTTGCCCTGCAATACACACATATCCCGGTCATTGTTGATCAACTGGGAATCGGGCGTATTAATATGGCTCTTACAAAAAGAGAGATAATGGACGGCATCCAACAGATTGGTCTTCCCCATGCCGTTATTTCCGAAAAAACAATTTATTTCAGGAGAGAAAGCGACTTCTGCCTGGAGAATGTTTTTATAATTGAGTATAGAAAGCTTTTTTAGTATCATCCGCACTATATTAGTCGCACAAAATTAAAAAATATACTTCTAAGTATAGATTTTCTCAGTAAAAAAAACTACTTTTGCGACTTGAATTGCCACAGGCATAAAAAACAATGATAAAATAATAACAACTATAAAAACATTATGGCTACTAAGGAAAAAGACACCAACAAGGAGTTAGAGGTCGAAGTTGAAGAAATTGTTTCGAAATCGGAACAGTTCATTGAGAACAATTCAAAGAAAATCATTTATGGTATTATAGCACTTGCTCTCGTTGTTGGAGCTGTTTTGGGTTTCCAGCACGGATATTTGATTCCGCAGGAGAAAAAAGCCGCAGCCGCTATGTTCAAAGGCGAACAATATTTTGCCAAAGACTCTTTCAACCTGGCGTTGAACGGAAACGGTGCGGATTATGAAGGATTCGAAGCGATCATCGACCAATACGGAAGCACATCGTCCGGAAACTTGGCAAAGGCTTACGCCGGTATCTGTTATTTCAAGATGGGTGAAAACGAGAAAGCATTGAAAGCGTTGAAATCTTTCAGCGGAAGCGATGAGATGATCTCTCCGGCTATCACAGGCTTGATCGGTGACTGTTATGTAAATATGGGTAATGTAAAAGAAGGTATCAGCTATTTCGAAAAAGCGGCTAAACAAGCAAACAACGAAGTGATCAGCCCGACTTATTTGAAGAAAGCCGGTATCGCTTACGAAAACCTGAAACAATATGACAATGCCGTGAAAGCATACACAACAATCAAAGAGAAATATTTCAATTCGATGGAAGCTGCGGATATCGACAAATATATCACCCGTGCTTCCGCATTGAACAAATAATGTCTATACATTAAATTACATAATCATAATAAGAGGATGTCTCGTCAAACAAGGCATCCTCTTATTTTAAGAAGAAGAACATGGCAACAGCTTATCAAAATTTATCGGAATACGATTTCAACAGCGTTCCCGACGGATCGGAGATGACTATCGGAATCGTTGTCGCAGAGTGGAACAAACAGATCACAGAAAAGTTATTGGAAGGAGCCTGCAACACATTGGAAAAACATGGCGTCAAAGCCGAAAACATATTTGTAAAACGAGTGCCGGGTAGTTTTGAACTAACTTTTGGCGCAAAAAGAATGGCTGAAACCAAAGAAGTGGATGCAGTTATCGTTTTGGGTTGCGTCGTGAGAGGCGATACGCCGCATTTCGATTATGTATGTTCAGGCGTTACGCAGGGCATCACGGAACTGAACCTAATGTACGATATTCCATTCATTTTTGGATTGTTAACGACAGATACCATGCAGCAATCTGAAGACCGTGCAGGTGGCAAGTATGGCAACAAAGGCGATGAAGCGGCAATAACGGCACTTAAAATGATAAATTTTTCTGCCTAAACGCTTGCAGATTTCAAAAATAGTCGTACCTTTGCAGTGCAATTGAGAATAACGGGGGCAGTTACCAGAGTGGCCAAATGGGGCTGACTGTAACTCAGCTGGCTTTCGCCTTCGGTGGTTCGAATCCATCACTGCCCACTGGTTAATTGACAATTGAGAATGGACAATTGACAATTAGCAAATTAAATAAATTGCGGAAGTAGCTCAGTTGATAGAGCATTAGCCTTCCAAGCTGAGGGTCGCGGGTTTGAGCCCCGTCTTCCGCTCTAGAAAAGAGGAAAATCGAAAGGTTTTCCTCTTTTTTCATATCTTTCCCCTTTTCATGTACAAAATCACGAAACAATAGAAAATCGAAAGATTCAATAGCAAATTAGTACGGAATACATGTAAATTAGCCATTCTAAATGACAAAACGGATCAGTAGCAAATCCATTTGGGGATTTATATTATAAAAAAAGGCTATCCTCACGGACAGCCAATCTTCATTGTTAACCTTAAATCTAATACCATGAAAAACACGATGCAAATATATGGACTTTATGTTATGTAGCATATATTTTTACTTGGAAAATTCATTTACTTAACCATGTTTAACAAAACCATGTTATAAAACATACTTTTGCATACATATTTATTCCTCAAAAACGAATCTTGCTACAATTTCACCCTAGTATCGGCTCCCCACATGAGCTTCTCGCGAAGTGTCTGATAAAATGTATGATTGTATCGTTTTATCACCCTGGTCGTATAATCGGCTTTACTCACCCGCAGTTGTATACCGGTCGGAAATATTTCGGAACGCCCATCAAGGGCAATCAGGAAATATTTGTTCCGGCTTTCCACCCCTAACGTGATCGTAAAGGAATCCGGAATCACCAGCGGACGAACATTCAACGAATGTGGTGCAACCGGACTCAACACCAAGTTCTTGCTTTGCGGAATAATAATCGGTCCGTTCACACTCATCGAATAAGCCGTAGAACCTGTCGGAGTAGAAATGACCAAGCCGTCTGCCTGGTAAGAGGTCAGATATTCTCCGTCAAGCTCCGTATGGATCGTAATCATGGAAGAGGTATCCCGTTTCAGGATCGCAATCTCATTCAAGGCATAATTATAGCCGTGAAACACTGAGTCTTCTGTATAAAGGCGCAATAAAGTACGTTCCTCCGTCTTATAATAGTTTTTAAACAATTCGTCCAACGCATCTTCTATATCATTGCTCGCCACATCCGCCAAAAAACCGAGACGACCGGTATTAATACCTAAAATAGGAATATCCTGCTTGTTTACACGTGCGGCCGTACGCAAGAATGTCCCATCCCCTCCCAAACTCAACGCCACATCCAGATCAAACTCATCGTTCGTCAGAATACCTGAGACCTGCGGTTCAAAATTCAATGTATCCGTAAGAAAGAAATAAAAGTCGCGATCCACAAAAACTTCAGCTTCCAAAGAGGCCAGTTTTTCAAATAAACGCTTAATCACAAGCAGTTTGTCTGCCTGATATTCACTTCCGAAAATCCCAACTTTCTTCATTCCTCTTTTTATTTAATTTTCAAATTCCTATATACTCATATAACGAAGTAATTCTTCCATTCGTTGTTGCAACAGATCATCCACCATTCCCTTTTCCATGAAATAATAGAGGACTGTATAATTGAAACGCTCAAAACTCCGGATCACAGGAGAAACATCCTCCAGATCGATTTTGATGATCAGATGCAGCCGCCCGGTTGTCTTATCCGTATAGGAAAGCAAACTCTGGATATGCGCATGATTTGCTTCGGTCAAACGGGCGATATCCGTCAGTGAATAATCTTGCGGCATCACTTCCAGCACAAAAACACTTCCGGACGTATCGGCATTGCAGAGTTCAGACAAAACATCAATTAGCCTATCACGTGTAACGGCACCCCGATATTCTCCCTCATCACTCACGACCGGAAGAAGACTCAACTGATAACGGGAAACCAATGCCAACGCCTCATAAACATGAGTATTTTCATGAACACCAGGCGAGAACAGCATCGAATCTCCGATAACCGCAGCCGGATCCGGCATTGTCAACAAATCTTTTTCGGAAACCAGGCAGCGATATATGTTCTCGTTTAACAATGGTAAATGCTTTAACTTAAAATCATCCATCAAAGCCAATGCATATTCTCCCGTGTCAAATTTTTTTAACACCGGAAGTTCCTTCGTTATGAAATCTTTCACCAACATTCTTCTGTATATTCCCTAAATACTGCTAATTTTGCCGATACTTTTGTGCAAAAGTAATGAAAGAAAAAAGATATAACGATATACGATGACAAATTTAAGTGTAAACATTAACAAGGTCGCAACCATTCGCAACGCACGCGGTGGCAATGTACCCAACGTATTAAAAGTGGCATTAGATTGTGAAGCTTTCGGTGCACAAGGGATTACCGTTCATCCCCGACCGGACGAACGCCACATCCGGTACAGCGATGTCTATACCCTGAAACCGGAAATAAAAACAGAGTTTAACATAGAAGGGTATCCTTGCGAGAAGTTTATAGATTTGGTTCTGAAAGTGAAGCCAACGCAGGTGACACTGGTTCCGGACGCTCCTGATGCCATCACGTCAAATGCCGGCTGGGAGGTGAAAAATCATTTCGATCAGTTGAGCGAACTGGTCGATACTTTTACTTCACACGGTATCCGTACTTCCATATTTGTCGGAACAGATCTTAAAAACATCGAGCTGGCAGCCAAAACTGGAACTGACCGTATTGAGTTATACACGGAACCTTATGCGACCGGCTATTCCTCGAACCGCGAAGAAGCGATTGCGCCTTTCATCGCCGCCGCCGGACTTGCCAAGAATTTGGGATTAGGCGTAAATGCCGGTCACGACCTTAGCCTGGAAAACCTGGCCTATTTTCATCAAAACATTCCAGGACTGGATGAAGTTTCCATCGGTCATGCTTTGATCAGCGATGCCCTTTATTACGGTCTGAAAGAAACAATCAGATTATACAAAGAATGCCTTTTATAAATTATAAATCATAAATCATAAATCAATTATGAGCATTTTACTTTCCCTACAGGCAGTAGGAGCACAAACAGCAGAACAAATGCCGGACCTCACGGCGATAACAGCGCCTACGGAGGCTGAAATCAATGTAATTGACCTGGCTTTTAAAGGCGGGTGGATTATGGTTGTCTTATTGTTACTATCGCTGATGGCTTGTTATATATTTATCCAGCGTCTGATGGTCATCCGTCGTGCAGGCAAAGAAGATGAAACATTCATGAACCGCATCAAAGATTACATCCATGAAGGAAAAGTCGACTCGGCCCTGAACCTGTGCCGGAGCACCAACACCCCTTCCGCCCGTATGATCGAGAAAGGGATCACCCGCTTGGGACGTCCGATGAACGACGTGCTGGTTGCCATCGAGAATGTGGGTAACCTGGAGATTGCCAAACTGGAAAAAGGATTTCCGCTGATTGCCACGACAGCCGCCGGAGCTCCCATGTTGGGATTCTTAGGTACAGTGACCGGTATGGTACGTGCTTTCTTCGATATGGCAAATGCAGGGACAAACGTAGACGTATCTCTGTTGTCCGGAGGTATCTATGAAGCATTGGTAACAACGGTAGGCGGTCTGGTAGTCGGTATCATCACCTTGTTTGCTTACAACTATCTGGTTTCGCAGGTAGACAACGTGGTGAACAAGATGGAAGCCCGCACCATGGAATTTATGGACTTATTGAACGAACCGGCAAACTAATTAATTGACAATTGACAATGGACAATTGACAATTCGTTTGTCGCTTTCTTAATTATCCATTGTCAATTATCAATTGTCAATTGAATAAATATGGCTTTAAAACGAAGAACAAAAGTAAACGAAAGTTTCAGCATGGCTTCTATGACAGATGTCATATTCCTATTGCTGATTTTCTTCATGGTTACCTCCACAGTTGTGATTCCAAATGCCATCAAGGTGACACTTCCGCAAGCACAAAAACAAACAGCAGCCAAGCCGCTTACACGTGTTACGATCGATGCAAATCTGAATTACTACATTGCTTTCGGCAACCAGCGGGAAAAACAGGTGTCATTCGAAGAGATCACACCGTTCCTGCAAGACAGTTATGCAAAAGAACCGGAAATGTTTGTAGCCTTGTATGCAGACGAAACGGTCCCTTATAAGGAAATCGTGCGTATTCTGAATATCGCAAACCAGAATAAGTTTAAGATGGTGCTTGCCACACGAGCACAGAAATAGTTGAGATTCATGGTTCATGATTTATACGTCGATGATAAATCATAAACCATAAATTATAAATTATAAAACATGAAGTTAGATAAAGATGACATATACGGTATAGCGGGTTCGGTGGCTTTCCACCTGTTCATTTTGCTGATTTTGGGATTTACGGTCTTAAAGACGGTTGTTCCCGATGAAGATGGCGGTATTCTGGTGAACTTTGGAAATGTCAATGCGGCGGCAGGAACTTTCGAGCCTAAATATACCGGACAGGAACTTCCTCAGGAGACAACCACTCCTCCCCCTCCCGTGCCCAAGCCGAAGGTCGAAGCACCCAAAGAAGAGCTGGTAACACAAGATATAGAGGAAAGTGTTGCTATCGAGGAGGCAAAGAAAAAAAAGGAGAAAGAAGAACAGCGCAAGAAAGAAGAGGAAAAGAGACGGAAAGAAGAAGCGGAAAAAGAACGGATCCGTAAGGAAGAAGCCGAGAAAAAACGTCTTGCCGAAGAGCGTCGTAAAAAAGAACAGGCCATCAGCAACCGTGTGGCAGGAGCATTCGGAATAGGTAATCAAGCCGGAAACAACCAGGGTGATGCCGAATCCGGAACCGGTAACCAGGGTAGCCCGTTCGGTAATTCCGACCATGGAGCCAATGAAGGTGTAGGAGGCTACGGTTCGTTCAACCTGAACGGACGTTCAATCGGCGCAGGAGGGCTTCCCCGTCCGGCCTACACGATCCAGGAAGAAGGACGAATCGTAATCAACATTACGGTAGATCCGAAAGGGAATGTTATATTTGCAGAAATAGGCAAAGGTACCAACATCGACAATGGTTCCATGCGCAAAAGTGCTCTGGATGCGGCCAAACGTGCCAAATTCAACAGCATCAGCGGGGCGAACAACCAAAGTGGTACGATCACCTATCTGTATAAACTTAAATAAACGTGTTTGAATTATGAAGAAAGCAATTGTATTCTTAGCAAACGGCTTCGAAGAGATGGAAGCCTTAGGTACAGTCGATATCCTGCGTCGTGGTGGAATCGAAGTTACAACCGTTTCCATCACAACCGATCCGGTAGTCATGGGCGCACATCATGTTCCGGTCACAGCCGATACGACATTGGATAATGCCCCGTTAAACGATGCGGATGCCCTCATTCTCCCCGGAGGTATGCCAGGCGCATCAAACCTGAACGATTCGGAAGCTGTCAAAGAAGCCTTGTTACAACAATACCGTGAAGGTCGTATCGTAGCTGCAATCTGCGCTGCTCCTATGGTATTGGGCGGACTCGGCTTGTTAAAGGGCCGTAACGCGACTTGCTATCCGGGATTTGAGCCGAAACTGATCGGTGCGAACGTCACAGGTGAAGCTGTTGAAGTTTCCGACAACGTAATAACCGGAAAAGGACCCGGATTGGTCATGAACTTCGGCCTCGCTTTGGTATCCGCGATCAAAAACGACGCGGTTGCAGAAGAGGTTGCCGCAGGATTGCTTCTGTAAGAAAAAGACTTCCCCTATAAAAAATATCCCAAAACAGTCCCGTCCTCATATCAAACACGGAATTGTTTTGGGATGTTTTGTTAAATAATACCGGACAACCCAACAGACTACAACCCGGCCCCTATATATATAAACAAAAGAGAAAGAACTCCCGCAAAAAGAAATACATTGCGTGCCGTATGTCCCAATGTTCGGTTCAACGCTCGTCCTTCCAGCATAAACAATTCCCGTGTCGTATAGAAGCAAAGAGCAAACAGGATTCCGAATAAAAACAGAATCCACCAAGGAGCCTCCAAAAGAAGCGGAAAAACCAGAAGAAATGCCAGACATTCATCCAAGACATATAACACCCGGCCGAAGCGACGGCCAAACAACACGACTGTCGTCCGCTTGCGGGCTGCCTTATCCTGTTCATAATCCCGGTAATTATTGACAACCAAAATATTCACAGACAAAAGCCCCAAAGCCACAGACAATAAAAAAGACAGCAAAGAGAAGTTTAAGGTCTGTATATAATAGGTAAAACAAACCGGTATAACGCCATAGAACAACAACACACAAACATCCCCCAACCCGTTATAAGCCAATGGGAAAGGGCCGGCAGAATAAACCAGCACACATACGGCGATCGCCACCCCTACTCCTATCAACCGCCAGTCTGCAAAAAAGATCAACAACAAACCGAACAGGCAAGCCAGTCCTAACGTAACAAACGTGCCGGCCAGCATCGCTTTCGGGGTGATCCAACCCTGTGCAACCGCCCGTTCCGGTCCTAACCGGTCTTCCCGGTCAGCTCCCTTCTTAAAATCAAAATAATCATTCGCGAAGTTACTGGCTATCTGGGCAAAAAGAGCCACAAGAAAACACAATACCGCCGGAGCAATATCGAACATTCCGTCATAATAAGCCAATGAACACCCCAACAAAACCGGACTGACAGAGGCAGGCAACGTCTTGGGACGTGCCGCCTCCACCCAAGCCCCAACAAGCGATTTTTTATCTTCCATATCTATTTTCCGCATAAATTTATATGCAAAAGTAAAAACAAAAAGAGCATATATTTGTTTTTTAGATAAGAATTCACATATCTTTGTAGCATGAAGAATTTGCTATTCATATTGACTTTGTTGTTCGGTATATTGCTTTTTGCACCAGAGAACATACAGGACAACGATACTGCACTTGGCTTGCAAGCGCAGCAAGAAGTCGTTATGATAGAAAAGGGAACTGCCGATATACAGCACAATCTGGAAATCCTCAGCAGTGACCTGAAAAGCAGCAATTGCCTGACCCCTCGCAGATCTATCCAGAATATCAACAATACATTTAACATACGGTTACTGAAAATTGAAAAAAGGGTAATCCAATATTTTCGTCTGAAAGAGACAAATCTTCTCCGGAAAATATCAGAAAAGGTAACAATATGTCAAACCATTAACCTCTCAACCCTTCTTTGCCGCATGGGATACCAGGTGTATGGCCTGCGGAAAATCATTATTTAACGGCAAGTAAATAATACGATTTTGTGTGGGATATAAATTCCATACTGTCTCCTATTGCATTTTCCGAAATGCGAAACACTTATTATTCACTTCAAAATTAAATAATTATGTCTACTAAAAAGAATAAATTCAGTCTCTATATTTATATCGTTATTACCATTATTGGTTGTGTACTTGCATGCAGTTCTATCATCCCGAACGATTATCTGAAACTGGTAGTCGTTATGGGAACCCTTAGTGTAGGCCTGTATGGTATCATGAAAGGTCTTAGCACTCCTTCCAATACGGAAGAAACGGTTACGAACCAAAAATAAAGAATCGTTTTACAACCTAAAAAGATACGACATGAAAATAAATAAAGATCTTGTGGATGCAACCATGATGTTGTCATTCATTATTCTGGTATTAATCGGAACAACCGACTTCTCCAACTTGTTATTCAAAGAGATAACAATAGGCGGTCTTGCCTTGTTAAGTATAGCGATGATTGCCTTGCGGGTCATTTATATGAAGCAAGAAGCCAATAGTCCGAAAGAGAAAGAATACGAGTATAAAGAATAATTCCAAACAACCCTAACTGAATGTCTATTCGCTTCCTGTTGTTTACTTCGTGGTGATCGCGAGGTTTTCCAAGGTATGTTTTTCTGCCTATAAAACAACTTGCTGTTTACTTGGTTACGGCAAACTATCTTTGCTGGGCAACAGGAAGCAGGACATTTTAATTCATAAAAAAGAGACCATGATTACAAGTCTGACATTATTGATTCTCTCGCTGGTGGCACTTTACATAGGGGCCGACTGGCTGGTTCAGGGGAGTTCCGCTTTAGCTCTCAAAGCCAAAATTTCACCCTTGGTGATCGGCCTGACCATTGTTGCATTCGGGACAAGCTCGCCCGAACTGGTAGTAAGCCTGAATGCTACGCTCAGTGGGCAAGGGGATATCGCGATTGGAAACATCGTCGGATCGAACATCCTCAACATCGGGGTTATATTAGGCATTTCGGCTACCGTTTGCCCGCTTCAGGTAAAGAAACAATTAGTCCGAATCGATATCCCGGTCATGCTGGTGGCAACCCTACTGTTCACCCTTTTCTTCTGGAACGGGACATTGGGCCGGCTGGAAGGGTTTATCTTTCTGACAGGTATCCTCTTCTATACCTTATTCGGCCTGTTCTACTCCCGTAAACACGGAGAAGGCCCTAACCTGGAACTCGAAGAACAGCCCAAGCATTGGGCATTCGACACCCTGCTCATCATAGGCGGCCTGATTGTCCTGGTCTTTGCATCCCGGTTATTGGTGGACAATGCGGTTTCCATTGCCAAAGAGCTTGGCGTGAGCGAAGCGGTCATCGGACTTACGATCGTTGCCATCGGGACAAGTATGCCGGAACTGGCAACATCCATTGTTGCCTCTTACAAGCACAAGACGGATATTGCCATCGGGAATATCGTCGGTTCCAACTTATTTAACCTATTGGCCATAGCCGGTTCCTGTTCGCTTATACATCCCATTGAGGCCCAAAAAGTAAACCACATAGACCTTCTGGTCATGCTGGCCATATCCATCCTGTTACTACCCCTGGTAAAAAGCGGGCAAAAAATATCCCGTGCAGAAGGGTGCGTCTTGGTCCTCGTCTACGTAACCTATATGTTCTGGTTACTTCGCGACACCCTCTGATGGGATATAAAATAAGCGAAAGCACGCCCGTATCTTACCAAATCATCACTCGATCAGCCGGCGACATATACATCGGTTCGCCCTCTTGGATGCCGAACGCGGTATAAAAAGCATCGAGATTACGAAGGGCGGCATTAACACGCCATTTGCCCAATGAGTGCGGGTCTATTTTTGTCAGACGCAGGATTTCTTCCGAACGGATATTCTGTGCCCAAAGATTGGCATACCCCAAGTAGAAACGCTGTTCGTGGGTAAAGCCGTCGATCGGAGCCGGTGTCTCTTTCCCTTCCAGAGAATTGAGATAAGCCAAATGAGCGACCATCAAGCCTCCTTGGTCGGCAATGTTTTCACCCAAAGTGAAACGACCGTTAGCATGAACGCTATCCACCACGATGATATCGCTATATTGCTGGGCCAGACGATCGGCACGTTGCGTAAAAAGAGCGGCATCTTCAGCCGTCCACCAGTCGCTCAGATTACCTTCCTTATCGTAGTTACGTCCCTGATCATCGAATCCGTGCGTCATTTCATGACCGATCACGACACCGATAGCGCCATAGTTCACGGCATCGTCTGCTTCCGGATTGAAAAAAGGAGGTTGCAGGATAGCGGCAGGGAAGCAAATCTCGTTCGTTGTCGGATTATAATAAGCATTTACCGTCTGCGGACTCATTCCCCAACGGGATTTATCGACCGGCTTGTCCACATCTGCCAACATATAATCGACTTCAAAAATATTGGAACGGCGCACGTTTGCCCAATAAGAATCATTCTTAATCTCCAGGGCACTATAATCACGCCAAGTATCGGGATAACCGATCTTGACGATAAAGGTAGCCAGTTTCTCCTGTGCTTTCGCTTTCGTAGCGTCGCTCATCCATTCCAAACCGGAGATACGGTCACTCAACGCTTTCTGCAAATCACCAACCATCTTCAACATCTTTTCTTTGGAAGAAGCCGGGAAATATTGAGCCACATACATCTGGCCGACAGCTTCCGACAGGGCACCGTTGACCGTAGACAAAGCCCGCTTCCAACGCGGTTGCTGTTCCTGACGGCCAGACATCGTCTTGCCAAAGAAATCGAAATCGGCAGCAACAAACGGATCACTCAGATAAGGAGCGGCAGAACTAAGCAAGTTGAATGTCAAATAGTACTTCTGTTCGTCCAAAGTTGTGTTCTTCATCAAGACAGACAGACCTTCATAGAACGAAAGCTGCTTCGCATCCAGATATTTAAGATTCGTCATTCCCATACTTTCGAAATAAACGTCCCAGTTCAGCGGATCGTTCTTCGCCTTGAACTCCTCGACCGACATCTTATTATAGTTCTTCTGGGAATCGCGCAACTCTTCGCGGCTGAAAGAAACTTCAGCAATCCCCTTTTCGATCTTCAGGATCGCATTGACGGCAGCATCAGCCTGTTCGGGAGAACTTCCGATCAAAGTAAACAGGCGGGTAATATAGTCCTTATAGGCTTCACGCATCTTCTGGCTGCTTTCGTCTTCCAACAGATAATAATCGCGATCTCCCATCCCCAGTCCTGCCTGATACAGTTGTACGATATTCATGGAACTGTTCTTTTCGTCGGCCCCGACATACAAGGCAAAGAATGGAGCCATTCCCTCCTTATGCATAGTCGCCACCATCTTGGTCAGTTCGTCTTTTGTGCCCAACTTGCTGATTTCGGCAAGCTGCTCCTTGATCGGGGCATACCCGTCTTCATTCAACTTTACGCTATCCATCCCCATCGCGAACAACATACCGATCTTCTGCCCGACGCTTCCCTCCTGTTGCGGAGTCGCACTGAGCCCTTCGATGAGCGTACGGATCTGTTCCTGATTATTATCCCGAAGTTGGTCGAACGTGCCGAAACGGGCATATTCCGGTTTCAGCGGATTGTTCTTCATCCACCCGCCACAAGCATACTGATAGAAATCGGTTCCCGGAGCTACGGTTGTATCCAGGTTTGCCAGATTGATGACATCATTCTTCACCACCTCCTTCACGGGGGCTTTGCTGCATCCCACCAGTGTCACCATTCCGGCAGCAACAAGTGGTATCACCATTAACTTTTTCATTTTGTTCAACGTTTAATCATTCATTATACTCGGCAAAAGTATACAAAAACCACCGATTTCTATGCGGGTCGAATAAAAATCAAAATAAGCGTAGCCCAATGGAGTTGTTGATATAAAAGAGGTATATAGTATGTGATACCATTAGGTTTCATACCCTGTTTATATTACTCGATAAGTAGACCCTGTATCTACTTATTAAGTAGGGTCTTGTCTGCTTATTAAGTAGACGGACCTCTACTTAATAAGTAGTTTTCAGCCTTTTCGATAAGTAGTTTTAAAATGATCCCCCAATATAGCCCATGATAAGTGTATTTTATGTACTTTTATCCCCGAGAAACATTTATAAACTCAAATCTATTGTGTAGATAACATTATTTAAACTTTAAATTCACATACATGAAAGCATTATTAGCAAGTTTGATGGCAGCCGCTGCACTGCCCCTATTCGCTCAAAAAGAGGCGAGTATCCGAATCTACCCGGAGCAAGGGAAACAACAAATCAGCAAGCACATTTACGGCCAGTTCGCCGAACACCTCGGTACCTGTATCTATGGCGGGTTGTGGGTCGGTCCTGAATCTGAAATACCCAATACGCAGGGGTATAGGAACGATGTGCTTCAAGCCTTGAAAGAGTTGAAGATCCCGAACCTGCGCTGGCCGGGCGGTTGCTTCGCCGACGAATATCACTGGATGGACGGGATCGGCCCGAAAGAAAACCGTCCGAAGATGGTGAACAACAATTGGGGCGGTACAATCGAAGACAACAGCTTCGGTACGCACGAGTTCTTGAACCTCTGCGAATTGTTGGGTTGCGAACCATACATCAGTGCCAACGTCGGCAGCGGGACTGTGGAGGAGATGGCCAAGTGGGTCGAATATATGACTTCAGAAGGCGACAGCCCGATGGCCCGACTGCGCCGGCAAAATGGACGCGACAAGGCATGGAAAGTCAAATTCATCGGAGTCGGCAACGAAAGCTGGGGATGTGGCGGAAGCATGCGCCCCGAATATTATGCCGATCTCTACCGCCGCTACTCCACCTATTGCCGCAACTACGACGGCAACCGCCTTTTCAAGATTGCCAGCGGAGCCAGCGACTACGACTACAACTGGACGGAAACGCTGATGAAAAACGTGGGTGGCCGCATGGACGGCATCTCCCTACACTATTACACGGTGACGGGATGGAGCGGAAGCAAAGGATCGGCAACAGATTTCAACAAAGACGACTATTACTGGACGATGGGTAAATGTCTCGAAATAGAAGAGGTTGTCAAAAAGCATATCCAGATCATGGACAAATATGACCCGCAGAAGAAGATCGGCCTCATGGTAGACGAATGGGGAACCTGGTGGGACGAAGAGCCGGGCACGATCAACGGCCATCTGTATCAACAAAACACCCTGCGCGATGCTTTCGTAGCGGCTCTCACGCTGAATGTATTCCACAAATACACAGACCGTGTCCGGATGACCAACATTGCCCAGATCGTCAACGTGCTCCAGTCCATGATCCTGACGAACGGCCCGAAGATGTTGCTCACGCCGACCTACTATGTATTCCAGATGTACAACGTACACCAGGATGCCACGTTCCTGCCGATGGACCTGATCTGCGACAAGGTCAACGTGCGCGGCGACCGCGAAGTGCCGATGGTCAGTGCCTCTGCCTCCAAAGACAAAGACGGACGGATCCATATCTCTTTAGCCAACGTGGATGTCGATAATGCCCAAAATATCACCCTCGATTTGCAAGGGATGAAGATCAAAAGCGTGAACGGCCGCATCCTGACATCTGCCTCCATCAACGACCATAACACCTTTGAGAAACCGGACGTCGTCAAACCGGCCACTTTCAACGGTGCGAAAATCGAAAAGGGCCAGCTCAAAGTCAATCTGCCAGCCAAGTCGATTGTCGTGCTGGAGGCGAGATAATTGACAATGGAGAATAGACAATTGACAATTAATTCCTACTTTTGCACAAGAAACACAAACACTATATATAAACTTAAAGATCATGAAACCTACATTATTCTTATTGGCTGCCGGAATGGGTAGCCGTTATGGAGGCTTGAAACAATTGGACGGACTGGGTCCCAACGGTGAAACGATCATGGATTATTCTATCTATGACGCTATTCACGCTGGTTTCGGTAAACTCGTTTTCGTTATCCGCAAAGATTTCGAACAGGATTTTCGTGACAAAATCCTCTCCAAATATGAAAGTCACATCCCTTGCGAACTGGTATTCCAGGCATTGGACAACCTGCCCGAAGGATTCACCTGCCCGGCAGAACGTACCAAACCGTGGGGTACAAACCATGCCGTCATGATGGGAGCTGACGTAATCAAAGAGCCGTTTGCCGTTATCAACTGCGACGACTTCTACGGCCGCGACTCATTCCAGGTTATGGGCAAGTTCCTGTCTTCCCTGCCGGAAGGTTCCAAAAACACATATTCAATGGTCGGTTTCCGCGTAGGCAACACCTTGAGCGAAAGCGGTACGGTATCACGCGGTATCTGTAGTACCGACGATAACCATCTGTTGACATCCGTTGTCGAACGGACCAAAATCCAACGCATCGACGGAGAAGTCAAGTATATCGATGACAACGGCGAATGGACAGCTACTCCCGACACAACTCCGGTCAGCATGAACTTCTGGGGATTCACGCCCGATTACTTCGCTTACAGCCAGGAATTCTTCAAGACTTTCCTGAGTGATCCGAAGAACATGGAAAACCTGAAAAGCGAATTCTTCATTCCGTTGATGGTCGACAAGCTGATCAACGACAACACCGCAACGGTCGAAGTATTGGATACAGCCAGCAAATGGTTCGGCGTCACCTATCCGGAAGACCGTCAGGAAGTGGTAGACAAGATCCAGGCTTTAGTCAACGCCGGAGAATACCCGAACAAATTGTTCTAAGAATATTCCATCGGACTGATTATAATCAAAAGGGGAACCGTTTCCAAACTGCGTTCCCCTTTTTTATTCCTCCAATCGTACCCGCCGCCAACGAACGCGAACCGTTACTTCCCACTCCGGTAGAAAATATCATCGGAAGCAATATTGCATTCAAGAACATTTCATCCTCCATAGAAGGTCTGTTTTACTCCTATAACCGTTATTTTAAAAGAAGAAACCGACAGTCTACTTCATTTCACAACTGTCTTCCTTGTGTTTCACAACTGTGTTCCTTGTGTTTCACAGATGTGTTCTTTTTGTTTCACAGCTGTGATACACAAAATAGATGGCTACAAAACCGGAAGACCATCCGGGTAAAACAAACAATCTACCGGCAGAGCAGAAGAAAGTCCGGACTTCTCTTTGAGTTCAATCTCCAATTTAGGTTAGAGGGAACATGCGCGGAAGTTCTCATCTGTACCTTTTATGATTTTGATGCGGTTGCTCTAAAAGGTTACGCCAAATGATTGCTTGAACAAGTAAATATCACTATTTTTGTAGGCGTAATATAAAATCAGACACAAATGAAACAGTTCTTTACGATATGCTTAGTCGCCTTTTCGGCCCTTATATCCCTCCATTTGCAAGCGCAAGAAGCTGAAACGCTGGTACTGATCGACACCGATATGGGGAAGATCAAAGTAAGACTTTTCAACGACACGCCTCAGCATCGCGACAATTTCATCAAAAACGTGAACGAACACCGCTACGACGGGTTGCTGTTCCACCGCGTGATCAAACAATTTATGATACAAGCTGGCGACATCAATTCTAAAGACGCTCCGATGGAACAACATTTGGGAGACGGAGACTTGGGATATACCATCCCGGCAGAGATCGTGTACCCGAAATATTTCCATAAACGGGGAATGTTTGCAGCCGCACGTACAGGAGACGAGGAGAACCCCGAACGTGCCTCTTCTGCAACCCAATTCTACATTGTCACCGGTAAGTTCTTTACAGAAATGGAACTTGACAAAATGGAGGCAAACGAGGGACAAACATTCACGCCCGAACAACGCCAGGCCTATATGCTGGAAGGCGGTACACCTCATCTGGACGGTAAATACACGATCTTCGGAGAGGTCGTAAGCGGCATGAAGGCTGTCGACAAAATCCAGTTTGTCGAAACGAATGCCGAAGACCGGCCGGTTAAAAACATCAAGATCAGATCAATGAAAATAGTCAACAAATAAACAACGAAGAATGGAAACGAAAGAAACATTGGTGGTGATGGACACCACACTCGGAAAGATAACACTCAAATTATATAACGATACCCCCAAACACCGCGACAATTTCATCAAACTGGCAAAAGCCGGACAATACGATGGCCTACTTTTCCACCGTGTCATCAAAGACTTTATGGTACAAGGCGGTGATGTCACCTCCAAAGATGCTCCGATGAACAAACCTTTAGGAGCCGGTGATTTGGGTTATACCGTCCCGGCTGAGTTCAACTATCCTCGGTATTTCCACAAAAAAGGAGCCTTGTGCGCCGCCCGTACCGGAGATGAAGTGAATCCGGAAAAGGCTTCATCCGCCTCGCAATTCTATATCGTCACCGGCAAGAAATATTCGGAAGCCGAACTCGGCCAGATGGAAAAGCAACTGGAAGGGCGTCTGAAACAGGCGATCTTCAACCGCCTCCAGACTGAGAGCAAATCCAAGATCATGGAGCTCTACCGGAGCGGCAACAAAGAAGAGCTTGCCGTACTGCGTGACACGTTGATCGGCAAAACCGAGCTGGAAGCCGAAAAGCGGAAAGACGAAACAAAGATACCGGCCGAACTGCGCGAGACCTACAAGACGATCGGCGGCGTACCTTTCCTCGACAACCAGTACACCGTGTACGGCGAAGTAGTGGAAGGTTTGAATGTGGTAGACGCGATCCAGCAGGTAAAGACGAATAAACAAGACCGCCCGACGGAAAATGTAATAATCAAGTCGGTAGAGGTTTTGGAATGATGCGGCTTTCAGTTTACAAAGAACATTACAAAGAAACAATACGCCTGGGTGTCCCGATCATGTTGGGACAACTGGGCATTATTATTGTAGGCTTTGCCGACAATATCATGGTCGGGCACCACAGCACGGCTGAACTGGCCGCCGCCTCCTTTGTCAACAATTTCTTCAATCTCGTATTCATTGCGGGAATGGGATTTTCCTACGGACTTACTCCCATTATCGGAGGTTATTTTGCACAAAAAGAATATGCCAAGGCCGGCGAGACACTCAAAAACAGCCTTTACATCAACTTCGTCGTCGGATTGCTACTCTGCCTCTGCATGTGGGTATTGCTTCTGAACATTCATATTCTGAAGCAACCGGAGGAGTTGATACCCTATATCGTGCCTTACTACATCCTGCAACTTTTCTCGGTTCTCTTCGCCATGCTGTTCAACTCGTTCAAACAGTTCAGCGACGGCACGACCGATACCGTCACCCCCATGTGCGTCATGTTAGGAGCCAACGTGTTCAACATCATCGGAAACTACCTGTTGATATACGGCAACTTCGGATGTCCCGAGTTAGGGCTTACCGGTGCCGGTATCTCGACACTTGCCAGCCGCATTCTGACATTCGGGATATTCTGCATACTGTTTGCCAAGCATTCCCGTTACACGCTTTACCGGGAAGGGTTCAGAAAAGGGACTGTCAACCGGACAGACACCGGCCATCTGATCCGCCTCGGTTTGCCGGTCGGTTTCCAGATGGGAGTCGAAACCGGTTCGTTCAGCCTGAGCGTCATCATGATGGGCTGGCTGGGCAGTACGGCACTCGCCGCCCACCAGGTAGCAGGCGTGATCACCACGCTCGGCTTTATGGTCTACTACGGCATAGCGGCGGCAGTCACCATACGGGTAAGCAATTCCCGGGGCAGAAACGACTGGTGTACCATACGGAATGCCTCCTTTGCCGGCCTGCACCTGATCATGGGGACAGCCGTCATCGTGGTCCTCCTGATCTTCTTCTTCCGTAACACCATGGGATACATCATTACCCCGGAAAAAGAGGTGGTCGAACTGGTTGCTTTGCTCGCTTGGTCGGTAATCCTGTATCAGGCGGGTGACGGATTGCAAATCCTTTTTGCCAATGCCTTGCGTGGCATCTCGGATGTCAAATACATGGCTTATATGGCTTTTTTCTGCCACTTCGGATTGGCGCTCCCCATCGGATACCTGTGCGGGTTCACCCTCGGCTGGGGAGCTTTCGGTGTCTGGTGTGGTTTTCCGGTCAGCCTGACCACGCTCGGACTGTTGCTTTGGAAACGTTTCAATCGATTGACAATAAAAAAATAGTGTATGACTAAAGACATAACAGCAGAACACGTATTAAAAGACCTGCGCTACCTGACACTGTTGGCACGCAGTTTCCCGACAGTGGCAGACGCCAGCACGGAAATCATCAACCTGGAAGCCATCCTGAACCTGCCGAAAGGGACGGAACATTTTCTGTCCGACATCCACGGCGAGTACCAGGCTTTCAATCATGTGCTGAAGAATGCTTCCGGTGCGATCAAGCGCAAGGTTAACGAAATATTCAACAATACATTACGCGATTTCGAAAAGAAAGAGCTTTGCACGCTGATCTACTATCCGGAGCAAAAACTGGAACTGATCCGGCAACGCGAGAAAGATCTGGACGACTGGTATCTGATCACACTGAACCAATTGGTGCGCGTATGCCGAAAAGTATCGTCCAAATACACACGCTCGAAAGTGCGCAAGGCATTACCGAAAGAGTTCTCCTACATCATCCAGGAGCTACTCCACGAGTCGAGCGACGAACCGAACAAATCCGCTTACGTGGACCAGATCATCAACACGATCATCTCGACCGGCCGTGCCAACGACTTCATCATCGTCCTATGCAACCTGATCCAACGTCTCACGATCGACCTGTTGCACATCATCGGCGACATCTACGACCGCGGACCGGGTGCCCATATCATCATGGACACGCTCTGCAACTATCATAACTTCGATATCCAATGGGGCAACCACGACATCCTCTGGATGGGAGCCGCTGCCGGCAATGCGGGAAGCATCGCCAATGTGATCCGCATGTGTATGCGCTATGGCAATTTAGCGACTTTGGAAGACGGCTACGGCATCAACCTCCTGCCCTTGGCGACATTCGCGATGGAAGTCTATGGCGACGATCCTTGCGAACTGTTCATTCCGCGCACAAATGCCTCGGATGTGACTTTCGATGAAAAGACAACCCAACTGATCGCCCGTATGCACAAAGCAATCACGATCATACAGTTCAAGGTGGAAGGCGAAATCATCCGCCGCCGTCCGGAATTCGGGATGGACGACCGCCTGTTGCTCCACCACATCGATCTCCGGCGCGGAACCATCCGCATCGAAGGAAAGGATTATGAACTGAAAGACAAGAACTGGCCGACACTCAATGCCAAAGACCCGTATGCCTTGTCTATCGAAGAAGAAGAGCTGATGCGACGCATCAAACATTCGTTTGAATGCAGCGAGAAACTGAAAAAGCACATGCGCTGCCTGTTCACACACGGCAGCATGTACCAAGTCTGCAACTCCAACCTGCTCTTCCACGCTTCCGTACCGATGAATCCGGACGGCACACTCAAGGCAATTCGGATCGAAGGAACGGAATACAAAGGCAAAGCCCTGTTGGACAAAGTGGACCAATTGGTACGCACCGCCTACTTCGATAGCGATGACAGCCCGGAAAAGGAGTTTGCCATGGATTACATCTGGTATCTGTGGGAAGGTAAAGACTCACCTCTCTTCGACAAGAGCCGGATGGCGACTTTCGAACGTTGTTTCATCGATGACAAATCGGTACAGAAAGAAGAAAAAGGAGCCTACTATTCCCTCCGGGAAGAAGAATCGGTCTGCGACAGGTTGCTGGACGAGTTCGATGTTACCGGCCAGCACCGCCACATCATCAACGGCCATGTCCCCGTGCGCTCCATCAAAGGGGAGAACCCGATCAAGGCAAACGGCAAATTACTTGTCATCGACGGCGGTTTCTCCAAAGCCTATCACCCGGAAACCGGTATTGCCGGTTATACTTTGGTCTACCATTCACGCGGTTTCCAACTCGTACAACACGAACCGTTCCTGTCGACCGACCAGGCCATCAAAGAGGGCAAGGACATCCGCTCCACAACCATCGTCGTCGAGCTGAACTCCCACCGCCAGATGGTCAAAGACACCGACAAAGGAGCAGACCTGCAACAACAGATTCACGATCTGGAAAAACTCCTTTATGCGTTCCGCAACGGATTCATCAAAGAAAAAGAGCGATAAATAACGTTCAAAGGCGGTATCAAAACGGAAAAACGCCTTTTGATACCGCCTTACGGTTTGTTATACGCTTCTACAAGCTCCTATACACGGGCTGAAAAGCTCCCGATTTTTCTTATCTGGAAACGGTAAACCCCAAGAGAGAGGATGAAATAAACACCTGCCTGAATCCACAACGTATGATATTCAGACAACACCTCGTTCAAAGTTGCCCCACACGTATTGATACGGATGAACCCCTGGATCGCCGGTGTCGAGGGAAACAGATACCCGACTGCCCGCCAAAACGGCGGAATCGCTTCTTTCGGCCAGGAAACTCCGGAGATGAATATCAGGATCACGGAGGTAAAGACAAACACCAGCATAGGCGCCTCACGGGTCGTCATAAAACCGGACAAAGTCATGGCAAAGAAAATCGAGGCAAACAGGTATGGCAGAATGAACAACAGGATCGTAGCCGGATCACCTACCTGAGGCAGGGAAAAAAGCTTCGGCACGATAGCCAGTACCCAGATGCAGACCGGTACATAGAGCATGGCGTAGGCAAAGGATTTGGATAATTGGCAATTGACAAGGGACAAGGGACCATAGGAAGGTGTTTCCTTTCCTGGATTGTCGATGGACCATTCTCCATTTTCCAGCCGTTCTCGCCTTGTTCCTCCCAGCATACCGATTCCTAAAACAAGTGTTTGCTGGATCACCAAGATCAGGATAGCCGGCACTAAGAAGCTGGCAAACCCGTTCTGCGTATTGAAGAGGGTCACAGATTCATACGGAATCGGGGTGACCGTTATTTCTTCCTGCTTGGCCGACGTGCCCGGAGCATTCCGGAGCCGCATCTCTTTCCCCAGATCGAGCGATACTTCCGTGGCCGCCAATAAGAACGCTTTATAGAACAACAGGCTGCTCATGTCGCAATATAAGGAAACTGTCGTCCGCTTGCCCGTATGCAAATCTTTGCTGAACTCGGTGGGGAAATAGAGGATTCCGTATGCCTCTTTCCGATCCAGCATCTGCTTCGCCTCCTCCATATCCGATCGGACCGCCACCACCCGGACATCGGGCGTAGCATCCACACGACGGGTAAATTCACGGCTCAAAAAAGAGTCGGACTGATCCACAACCACCATCTTCGCCTCGTGTACCACTTCGTTATTATAAATAAAGGAATAGAGCAACGGATAGGCAAACGGCACTAAGAAAAAGAAGATCAGCACGCCCTCATCCCGGAAGACCTCTTTCAATTCGTGTTTCCAAGTGGAAAAAGCCTCCAAGACTCTCTCCTTGACTCTATATCGCAAACGATGTTCTCTTTTCATTACTTTCTGTTTTACGGAATATATTTAAAGTACAACAACGCGTTCTTCAGATTCTTTCCGATCAGGAAAGGCAAAACGAGAAAACCCATGAGCCTGGCATACTCAGTCCAGCTATAGAATAGAGACCTTCCGTTCAAAGCCTGGTCAACATAGATCAAGAAATAATGCCGAAGTGGAAAAAGATTGGAGAGCGCCTGCAACGTAGGATCCATCCCCAACACCGGGAAAGAGAATCCGACAATGGAAAAAGCGATCATCCCGAACAGGCAAGCGGAACTTAACCCCAAACGGAAAGTAGGCAACACCCCGATCATGAAAATCCCGACCGCCTGCGAAGCTACCACCAACAGAAACAGGGCCGACAACATCGGGAACCACCCACTATTCAGCGGAAACGAATTGAAACCGTACAACGCCACCGCATACAAGAACGCCACGACCGTAAAAATCAGCGTATGGGGCAACATCTTCCCTATGAGGCTTACCGTAAGCGAGTTTCCACCCATCCGCAGCCATTCGCGGGTCGTCGAGTATTTTATTTCGGAACCGATACTCAACACCGTCACTAAAAAAATCATCAATTGCAACACGCCGGGCAAAAGCGTGTTGTTCAGATAGACCGAATAGTTGAGCCACGGATTCCCGATCGCATGCGTATCGACTACGATCGGTTGGAGTTGAGCCATGATCTGATCTTCCGTATAACCACGAGCCAGTCCCGTCTGAAGTCCGACCGAAGCACCGGCCAAAACGGAGATGGTTTTCATATCCCGAAACAACAGGGATGCGGCAATCAGATACGTCCCGTTCGTGTAGAACGACAACTTGGGTTGTCGCCCGGCCGTCGCATCCGCACCGAAATCCTTCGGGACATAGAAAATGCCGTAGACCTTTCCTTCTTGCATAGCCCGCCGGGCCTCCTCAAACGAAACGGTCGTCATTGCCACCTTTGTCTGCTCGAAAGCATCCAACTGACGGATCAGGTTACGGGAATTGGAAGAGCCATCCATGTCTACAACCGCAATGGGCAGATCGGTCGGCAACCCATCTTTCATCAACGATAGAAAAAAGAGCACACAAATAACCGGCGCCACCAACATACAGAAAAAGTAGACCGGACTCTTGCAAATCCGAAGTACCTCACGCCTGGCAATGGACAATTGACAATGGACAATTGACAATTTGGGAGTGCTATTTAACTTTTCATTATTCATTTAATCTCATTCTTTAATTGTCAATTGTCAATTATCAATTGTCAATTTCTTAACGACAGACATTCCGGGACGCAAGTCTTCCACTTTCTCCACCGGACGGGCACGTACCTCGAATGTCTTGGAATCGAACTGCCCATTCGTTTTAGTCGCTTTCCAGGCAGCATAAGTTCCCATATCTTTCATATAATAGACTTTCAACTTGACCGGACGGTTATCCAAAGCTGGAATGAAAGCATCTATTTCGGAACCGATCTTGATGTCTTTCAGACGGTCTTCGCGGATGCTGAACGTCACCCACATATCGTTGAGATCCACGATATTCATAATCGGAGCCCCCGTACCGACCAGTTCGCCCACTTCAGGGAAACGCTCGGACACTTCACCGTCGATCGGAGAAACAAGTGCCGCTTCTTTCAAATAAGATTCCACTTCGGCAACAGCTCCGCCGGCCTGTTGCACAAGAGCGGCTGCGGCGGCCTTATCTTCCGTGCGAGCACCGTCTACCGCCATATCATACTGGGATTTGGCGGCTTTCTCGGTAGCAACCATCGCCTTGTAATTGGCTTCCGCTTCATCCCGTTTCTGGGCAGACATCACACCTTTATCAAACAAGTTTTGTACGCGCGTATAGGATTTCCGGGCAATCTCCAGTCCGGCTTTCGCCTTCTGCCACATCTCGTATGCACCGGCTATCTCCTGTGCGCGGGCTCCCTTGATCGCCTTCGCGTTCTGGGCTTCAGCGGCACGACGCACGGCCTCTGCCTGCTGGAGCTTGGCAAGGACTTCGGGCGTATCTAAGAAGACAAGCGTGTCGCCAGCTTTCACCTTATCTCCCTCACCGAAACGATAGGCCTCGATCCGTCCGGGCACCTTACCGGAAATACGGACTTGTGTCGCTTCCGCCTGCCCCATGATGATATCGTCCGGCGGAGTCAATAAAAAGAAACCGGCTAATGCGACCAATCCGACCACGCCTAAAAATGTGATAAATGCCAATAGCATACTGCTCTTTGAAAACTGTTTATTCTCGTTCATGCGTTATTTTCTGATTTATGATTTATAATTTATGATTTATGGTGAGGAGCGGAAAGAGGCGGATGATGTTCATCCGTTCAATCCGAATGAGTTGCATTTCGGGTGCTTCCAGAAAACGGTTCTCCCAATTTTCCCATCGCTTTCGTCAAGTAGACTTCCGTCAGTTTCACCTCGATCTGTGCATCGATCAGGCTGGAACGTGCCGACACCCAAGCCGTCTGCGCCTGCATCAGGTTAAGGGCCGGAATGACACCCTCTTCAAAACCGAAGTTGGCATGGCGGAGGTTCTCTTCCGCATTCTCCATATTACGGGTGGAAGCGGCCAGCTTCTTGTTCGCCTCATTGACCTTATAGACCGATTGGTTGACCTGCAATTCCACTTTCTCGCGGGCATCCTGCAACTCCAACGACTTGATACGCGTCTCGGCATGGGCCAGATTGCGCTTATAGCTTCCCTCCCACCAGCCGGAAAGCGGCACTTTCACCATCACGCCGACATTGAACATTCCGGCAAATTCGTTTTTGAAACCGTTCATAGAATTGGGGTTCATGACCAAGTAGTTCGCCATAAACGCCACATTCGGCAACAGATCAGCCAAGACGATCCGTTCCTTACGCTTATAAATCTTCGTTGCCAGATCAAGACTCTTCAACTCGCTTCGGTTCATAAAAGCTTCGTTTACATCGGCCGCCGTAATGGATGATGTCGTCGGAAAGTCTTCCATTTCCTCATCGGCCAAAACAAGCGGTTCTTCCAGCGGCAGCCCGCATATCTGTGCCAACAACATACGGGAAAGAGCCAGGCCGTTATCGACTTTCGTCTGCGCCATCTCAGCCTCGTTCAGCTTGACCTTGACGGAGAGCCCGTCGGCCTCGGTCGCCACGCCCTCGTGAATCATCGCCGTTATGTCCTGATCGGTCTTGCGGAGCAAATCGACATAAGCATCAGCCAATTTCTTCTTATTGACTAAGGAAATCACCTGCCAATAGGTTTCATCGGTTTTATAGATCACCTCCTGTAACTGCAGGTCATTCATCGACTCGGCCAATTGTTTGGCATATTGGGCAATCTGGTTGTAATTGATAATCTTGCCTCCCATAAACACAGGTTGCACAAGAGAAACGCTTCCCACCCAGATATTCTGGATGTCGAGATGTTGCAAACCATCCACCCCTTCCATCAGCTTTCCGAACACCGGAAGTTGGGCGATCGGCCCGAGCGCACCTCCGATAGAAGTGCTCAACGCCCCCATATCCAGCAAGTTGATATCTTTCTGGTTCCACATATACGCTCCGGTCGCCGAAAGTTGCGGGAAGTATTTGGTGAAAGCGGCGTTTTTCTCAGCACCGGCCATTTTAACCTTTTCACCCGAAATCTTCAGCTCCTTGTTGTTCCGGATAGCCAACTCGCGACATTCCTCCAAGGTCAGCGTACGCCCGGCAGTTGCATAGCCCGACGGGATCAGTAATGCGACTAATACGACAAGTTTTTTCATTTTTATCTTGTTTTATTCGGATTCTTCCTGCACGGCACTAAAATAAAGGTCCGCTCTCAATTTATAACCGAACTCATACAACAAATGTTTTCTTATGAGTCTACCGACATCGGGTTTCTTCCCAATAGAATTTTAGTTCCATGCCAGTGAAAATAGAATTCCATGGGCATGGAACTTTTGTTTCATGCCCATGGAATTTTTTCCCGATGCCTATCGATTTACTTTTCGAGTGTGAAGTTCTTACGGCCGATCAGGTTGCCGTCCGCAAATATATCGACCCGGTATGTACCCGGAGAAAGGAACTCCTCGATATTCCAGTACATCGTAACCGGCAACTCCTCCCCGTCATATTCGACCAGCTTCTTCATGGAGTAGTTGATCTCTTTTCCTTCGAAAGTAAAGACATCGCCACGGCTCTTCAACAGGATATCGTCGTCCGGCTTCATGATGCGCACATAGATCGTCTTCTCTCCGACCGGAGCCGTAATGTTCTTGCTGATCCGGAAGTCCACGACAAATTGTTCCATCTTCTTGATCGTCTTCGCCACCTTTCCGCGGCCATTGACAGGCGTGACGTTGATGCCCGTCGCATCCAGCCGGCTTGCCAGCGTGACACGTTCCGTCAATTTCTCCTTTTCCTTTTTCAAGGTAGTCGCCGTAGAGGAAGCCTGCTTGTATTTCTTCACCGCTTCGTTCTTTTCAACCACCAATTGCTTGTTGATACGGTCCAAAGAGTCGATCTGGGCAACATAATTGCGCATGATCTTGCGCAACGTCTGTAATTCCTTTTTCAAACGTGCGATCTCTTTCGTGTTTGTCGCCTTGACGGTCCGGAGCTCTTCCTGCAAGCGTTGTACCTTGGCCTGCTCGGTAGACAAGAGGTTCAGCAACGAATCGTTGCCGATATTGAATTTATAGCCTTCATACTGGAGAGACAACTCGTTAAATTCATCTTCCAACGATTCTTTATCCAAGACATACGCCTGCTCCAAGTCTTCCATCTGCCGTTTCTGATGGAGAATGTAGTAGGCGGCACCTGCGATAACCAACAACAACACAACCACTGCCATGATCAGCAATGACATCTTATTTATTTCTTTTGTCTCTTTCTTTTCAGCATCCATACGGTTACGATTAAAAATGAACACGCAAAGGTACAAAAAATGATTTAAATATCGAATATTATTCCTACCTTTGTGGCATTCAATTAAATAATAATTTGCATGCACGAGAGACTTATTATTCTTGATTTCGGTTCGCAAACGACTCAACTGATCGGGCGTAGAGTCCGCGAGTTGAATATGTATTGCGAAATTGTCCCTTACAACAAATTCCCTCACGATGCTACAGATGTAAAAGGTGTTATCCTTTCCGGAAGTCCCTATTCCGTTTATGACGCCAATGCATTCAAAGCCGATTTAAGTGAAATACGAGGTAAATATCCCGTATTGGGAATCTGTTACGGAGCCCAATTCATGGCTTATACATCCGGCGGCAATGTCGAACCGGCCAACTCCCGCGAATACGGGCGTGCCAACCTGTCGCATATCGAACCTGACGACGAATTGCTGAAAGGCATCCAGGTCGGTTCACAAATCTGGATGTCACACGGAGATACCATCACCGTTCTCCCTGAAAATTTCAAAGTAATCGCCAGTACGGACGACGTAAAAGCCGCCGCTTATCACGTGGAAGGTGAACAGACCTGGGGCGTACAGTTCCACCCGGAAGTGTTCCACTCGACCGACGGTACCAAACTATTGGACAACTTCCTGAATATTTGCGGATGTGCCAAAGACTGGACACCGGCTTCTTTCATCGAATCGACCGTTGCCGAACTGAAAGAAAAATTGGGCGACGACAAAGTAATCCTGGCGCTTTCCGGCGGTGTGGACTCTTCCGTCACAGCGGTTTTGCTGAACAAGGCGATCGGCAAGAACCTGACGTGTATCTTCGTCGACCACGGCTTGTTGCGCAAGAATGAGTTCGAAAACGTGTTGAAAGATTACGAACACTTAGGACTGAATGTAATCGGTGTCGACGCCAAAGAAAAATTCTATAAAGAACTGGCCGGTGTAAGCGATCCTGAAAAGAAACGCAAGATCATCGGCAAAGGGTTCATCGACGTGTTCGACGAAGAAGCCCACAAGCTGAAAGACATCAAATGGTTGGGCCAAGGTACAATCTATCCGGACGTAATCGAATCGTTATCGATCACCGGAACCGTTATCAAAAGCCATCATAACGTAGGCGGCCTGCCTGCCAAAATGAACCTGAAACTGGTCGAACCGTTGCGCCTCCTGTTCAAAGACGAAGTGCGCCGCGTCGGTATGGAGTTAGGCATGCAACCGCATCTGATCAAACGTCACCCGTTCCCCGGTCCCGGTCTGGGCATCCGTATCTTAGGCGATATCACACCTGAAAAAGTACGGATTTTGCAAGACGCCGACGATATCTATATGTCGTTGATGCGCGAATGGGGCTTGTATGACAAGATCTGGCAAGCCGGCGTGATTCTCCTCCCGATCCGTTCCGTAGGCGTCATGGGCGATGAACGGACCTATGAAAATACAGTCGCCTTGCGTGCTGTCACCTCAACAGATGCCATGACGGCCGACTGGGCTCAACTCCCTTACGAATTCCTTGCAAAAGTATCCAACGAGATCATCAACAAGGTCAAAGGCGTAAACCGCGTAGTCTACGACATCAGCTCAAAACCGCCTGCAACAATCGAATGGGAATAAGATAAAAAAAGCCATGCCCGACAAAGCATAGCTTTAACATGACAAACCCTATGCATTCCTCCCTGTAACCTTATGGGTTGAGAGACGGAATGCATAGGGTTTCGTTTATCCTCTATTTGAAGAAGAACCTGAAAATGTCGTTCCCGTTCGCATAGATCAGCAAGGCAAACAATAGAACCATACCGGTGATCTGTGCATATTCGAGAAATTTGTCACTTGGTTTGCGGCGGGCTATCACTTCGTAAAGCAGGAACATCACGTGGCCGCCGTCCAAGGCCGGAATCGGCAATATGTTCATAAAGGCGAGGATGATGGAGAGGAAAGCGGTCTTCATCCAGAACGCCTGCCAGTTCCATTCAGCCGGGAACAGGCTTCCGATCGTACCGAAACCGCCCAAACTGGAGGCTCCCTCTTTCGTAAAGACATATTTCATATCGCTGACATACCCTTTCAGGGTGTTCACACCTAACATGACACCGGCAGGAAAAGACTCAAAGAAACCATATTTACGGGTCACCGTCTGATACATCTCGAAAGGCGAAACAGAATAAACACCCATCTTCCCGGCCGTGTCCGTATGCAACGTCAACGTCTGCAAGGCTCCGGCACGATAAAGGCCGACCGAGACATCCCGATCCTTGTTTTGTGCAAGCATTTCGCCCACTTCATAGAAAGAGGGTGTCGCAATGCCGTTGATAGACACGATACTGTCTCCCGGTTGCAAACCGGCAGCTGCGGCCGGCGATTCACCGTTTTCCGTCGTGCCCAATTCGCGCACGACCATCGGGAAACGATAAGAAGCAAACCCTTTCTTATCCCGCATGACACGCTGCGCCATATCTTCCGGAATCGGAATAACCGTTTCCATCCCGTCGCGCAGAACCGTTACAGTCTGTGCGTTGAGAACCCGACGGAAACAATCTTCACCGAAACGCTCCAACTCCGCATCATCCGCTCTCAACAAGATATCGCCATCGCGGAATCCCACATGATGGAAAGTCTCGCTAAAATCCATACCGGCTTTCACATTTTTCAACGGTAAAAACGTATCGCCCCAAGTAAACAACACCATCGAATAGATAAACAGTGCCAACAGGAAGTTGAACAGCACACCGGCAACCATGATCATCAACCGCTGTCCGGCAGGCTTGGAACGAAACTCGTAGGGCTTCGGCGGCTGTGCCATCGCTTCCTTGTCCATGCTCTCGTCTATCATACCGGCTATCTTGCAATACCCGCCCAAAGGAAGCCAACCGATGCCATATTCCGTATCGCTGTTCTTAGGTTTAAACTTGAATATCGAAAACCACGGATCGAAGAAAAGGTAAAACTTTTCCACCCGGACCTTAAAGATACGGGCAAAGATAAAATGCCCGAACTCGTGGACCAATACCAATATCGATAGGCTCAGAATAAGCTGTAGAGCCTTAACTAAAACTGTCTCCATACTTTGTCAATTGACAATTGATAATGGACAATTGACAATTAAATGCCTTTGACGCCTCATTTGTTCCTTGTCCATCCCCAATCGCCTGTTATTAGTTATTCTTATATGTATAATTTTTTTCCCCTTCCTTAATTGTCAATTGTCCATTCTCAATTGTCCATTGAAAAATTGCTCCGCAATTTTTCTTGCCTCCGCATCCGTCGCCACATAATCCTCGTAGGTGGGAACCGGGATGAAAGTGGCTTTCGCCATTGTTTTCTCAATTACGTCGCTCATCTGCAGGAAACCGATCTCGTCACGCAGGAAAGCCGCCACAACCACCTCATTGGCCGCATTCAAGACACAAGGCATATTTCCGCCTTTCCGGACCGCATCGAACGCGAACGCCAAGTTACGGAAACGTTCCATATCCGGCTCTTCGAAAGTAAGCGTAGCATATTGGACGAAGTCCAGACGGGGCGCTTTGCTGTGTAACCGCTTGGGATAAGAAAAAGCATAGCTGATCGGTAGTTTCATGTCGGGAATTCCCAACTGGGCGATCACTGCGCCATCTTCAAACTGGACCATTGAATGAATCACCGACTGCGGATGCACCACAACCTGTATCTGTTCCGGTGTCACTCCGAACAGCCACTTCGCCTCGATCATCTCGAAGCCTTTGTTCATCATCGACGCCGAGTCGATCGTGATCTTCGCCCCCATGCTCCAGTTGGGATGTTTCAATGCCTGTTCCTTCGTCACAACCGCCAATTCCTCCCTGGTCTTGGTGCGGAAAGGCCCTCCGGAAGCCGTCAACAATATTTTTTCCACCGGATTCTCCCATTCTCCCGCTAAACATTGGAAAATGGCGGAATGTTCAGAATCGACAGGCAGGATCGGCACTTTGTGTTCGACGGCGAGGGCTGTGATCAGTTCACCTGCCACCACTAATGTCTCCTTGTTTGCCAATGCGATCGCCTTACCCGCTTTGATTGCGGCAATCGTCGGTTTCAGCCCTGCATACCCCACCATTGCGGTCAGCACCATGTCGATCGGTTCCGACTGCACGACCTGCGCAATAGCATCCGAACCGGCCCAAACCTTAATGGGAAGGTCTTCCAGGGCCTCTTTCAATTCGGGATATTTTTGCTCATTGGCGATTACCACCACTTCGGGCATATATTTACGTGCCTGGTTGATCAGCAGATCCACCTGATTATTGGCAGTAAGAGCATACACTTCAAAAAGATCGGGATGTTCGCTGACTACTTCCAAAGCCTGCGTCCCGATAGAACCTGTAGAACCCAATATGGCCAAGTTTCTTTTCATACGTATTAAAATGCTATATATTCTTCGGGATTGACCGGACCGCCTTTATACCACAACTCGAAATGAAGATGCGGGCCGGTCGACAATTCTCCCGTATTGCCTACCAGAGCAATGGCTTCGCCCGCGACAACACGGTCTCCCACCTCTTTCAGCAATAGTTCATTATGTTTATAGATCGATAAAAAGCCATTCTTATGCTGCACCTGTATCACATTCCCGAAATTCGGATCGAAACCGGCAAAGACAACCGTGCCATCCAATGTCGCCAGCACACTTTCTTTCGGAGCAGCCACTAAATCCACTCCATAATGCCGCATATTGGCATCGAAATGGGAAGAAACCACTCCGTTTACAGGCTTGTAAAAAAAGACACCGTCGGTCGGAACCGGGTTCGGATCCAGGACAGCCAAGTTATATTTTTCCGCCTCCTCGAAATCCTTCACAAATTTCTTCTCCTCTTTCGTCTGCGGAATCTCATAATCTGGATTCACCCGCGCCAATGAGTCGATCTCGCGAATCGAATCGATCGGCATCGTCCCAGACAGGATACCCGCCACATTATTCAGATAAAGAGAATGTATCTGGATCATCCTCTCCAACGAATCGGCACGCAAGGCATTCTGCATGATTTCCTTACGGACTTCCACATCTAAATAACCCGGCAGGTAGTTTCGTATCGGTGTCTTGATAATGATAAAGGCAGTAAAGGCGATCAACAGGAAAGCAAACAATCCCAACGTGGTAAACGCGGAAAGCTGTGACAACCGGAACGACCATACCTCTTCCAGCGTTCCTTCATTAAAAAAAGACAATTTGTATTTAAACCGGATCCGATGCCAGAATGATTTCTTATTTGTTCGTCTTTGCTTCTGTGCCATGTGTATTCGTCATTTTCATAAATCCAACAGGCCTTCCGGAACGGAAACGGTCAGTATCTTATTTTCATGATCGGCAGACAGGATCAACTCCTCGGCGGCAGGCAACAACAACTCTTCGCCATTATGATCGATCTGCAAAAGGACATTGATGGTAGACTCGTCGACATCGGTAATCGCACCGATGTCGCCTTGCTTTTCATCGATGACCCGATAACCGATAAAGCTATCCCATGTCATATCACCCACCAAATCGTCCTCGTCCACTTCATCAAGCGCGTAAAAGACTTCACGGTTGGCAAATTCACGGGCCGCTTTCTCGTCGTCCACGTTTTTCAACTTCAACAAGATAACGGTATCCGTCTTATAACGATATTCCTCAATGAAAAAGGGAACCAGGATTCCGTCCATCTCGCATACGATATACGGATCGTCCGAACCGTCAAACACATCGCTGTTCGTAACCAGTGCAATCTCCCCCTTTATACCGTGAGGTTTGGCAAACTGCCCGATCTTGAAAACATCTTCTTTCCTAATCATGACAAGAATGTTTAAAGTCGGGTAATACGCGCCCCGAGGCTGTTCAACCGTTTGTCAATATTCTGGTATCCGCGGTCGATCTGGTCGATATTGTGGATATAGCTGGTACCTTCGGCACTCATCGCCGCAATCAGCAAAGCAATACCGGCCCGGATATCCGGAGAGACCATATTGGAACCGCGTAGCCTGAACCGATTGCCCAGCCCGATCACCGTCGCCCTGTGCGGATCGCAAAGAATGATCTGCGCTCCCATATCGATCAGCTTGTCGACAAAGAAAAGTCGACTTTCGAACATCTTCTGGTGGATCAACACGCTACCGACCGCCTGTGTCGCCACAACCAAGAAGACACTCAACAGGTCCGGCGTCAGCCCCGGCCAAGGAGCATCGGCAATCGTCATGATAGAGCCGTCGATAAAGGTCTCGATCTGATAAGACTCGTGTGTCGGGACATGGATATCGTCACCGATCTGCTCGACCGTGATTCCCAGACGGCGGAATGAATCGGGAATAATCCCCAACATATCATAACCCGTATTCTTGATCGTGATGTCAGAACCGGTCATAGCAGCCATTCCGATGAAACTGCCGACCTCGATCATATCCGGCAGGATCGTATGCGCAGTGCCTCCTAACGCCTCAACCCCTTCTATCGTCAGCAGGTTGGAGCCGACACCCGAAATACGCGCCCCCATGCGGTTCAGCATGGAGGAAAGTTGTTGCAGATAAGGTTCGCAGGCGGCATTGTAGATCGTCGTCTTTCCTTCCGCAAGCACGGCGGCCATCAGGATATTAGCCGTACCGGTAACCGAAGCCTCGTCAAGCAACATATAAGTGCCTCTCAACTTCTTCGCCTCGATCTCGTAAAGCTTATTATCCGGATTATAGCTGAAATCAGCCCCCAGCTTCTGAATCCCGACAAAGTGAGTGTCCAGACGGCGGCGACCGATCTTATCCCCCCCCGGTTTCGGAACCATCGCTTTGCCGAAACGGGCCACCAGCGGACCGACAATCATCACCGAACCGCGCAGGGAACCGCTTTTACGCAAGAACTCGTCTGTCTCAAGATAGTTCAAGTCTACAGCATCAGCCTGGAATATATAGGTACCGGCAGACGGATGTTCCACCTTCACTTGCATGTCGCGCAGGAGTTGTATCAGGTTATTCACATCCAGAATATCCGGCACATTATGGATTGTCACTTTTTCCGGCGTAAGCAAAGTCGCACAAATAACCTGCAAGGCCTCATTCTTTGCACCCTGCGGAACAATCTCACCGGACAACCGGTAACCGCCTTCTATGACAAACGAGCTCATCGTCCTTTACGTGAATAGTTTTTCTTATTGTTCGTATTGTTGCGTGCAAGTATATCACGTGTTTCCGCAAGCTTATGCATTTCTTCATCCAGCACGATCTGGCCTTCCGAAAGCTCGTCGAGGTCTTTGAAAATCTTCCGGTCGTCGACAGACTCTTTGTTCCAGGTGAGGAACGACTTCTTCATCTGGGTCGCCAACAATTTAACCAACTGGTCTTTCTCTGCACCCGGTTCGAATTCGGTCGCTTTCTGGATCATTTTCTCAAGCGTCTTACCGTAATGGCGATAGCGTATCCGCGAATTGTTATAAGGTATGCGCGGAGGACGTGAATAAAGGTCTTCTTTCTTTACGATCTCATACGGATAATCGATGTCCAGCTTGAAGTCGGCCATGATAGCCAGATGATCCCAAAGAATATGCTTGAAGTCGTTTACATCACGTAAATGGGGAAACATATTTCCCATAATGTTGATGATTGTATCTGCGCAGCGTTTACGTTCTTCCCGGTCCTGAATGGTAATGCAATAGTTCACCATATTCTGTATATTGCGTCCATATTCAGGCATAGCCAATTTTTTTTCTTCCGTATTATATTTCATTACAAATTCTGTTTATCCGGCAAAGTTACAGATTATAATTGATTTATACAACACGGCTTCCGCTCCGCTGAATGTTAAGAAATCTCCGGAGAATACAAACAAGAGGGAGGTGTGTCGAAAGGCACTGTAGGTGCAGCGCCTTTCGACACACCCCATTCTTAATTCTTAAACTCGTTATTCTTTTACTTCCGGAGTCTTGCTGAAGATCGCGTGAATGCGCTTCATGTCGAACTTGGGTGTACGGTCGTAATAATAAATGCCGTTCTGCTCCTGTTCCACATCCGTCAGTTGCGTATAGCAATAGCCCCAAATATCATTTGAAAGCGACAATACGGCATTCACCTGGCCTTCCAAGCGGGCATAGAACTCTTCCAACGAACGGGGAGGTTCGCCATAGCCCCAAGAGGTATTCTGGGCGCTCTCCATCTGCTGTGCCGGATTCCATTTGATACCGCCGAACTCGTCCACCAAATAAGGCATATCTTTCTTATATTCCGGGAAACGGTATTGATCCGTATATTTCAAACCATTGAAACCGATGTTTTTCGGCATCAACTGGATCTCCCACCTCGGAGTCACGAACAATTTGCCGTCATTGTACAATTGTTTCTTCAACTCGGCCGGATTCTGCTCGTAATTATGGATCGTCCAGATATCGGTCGCCACATGCACGCCCCCGCTTGTCCCGTGGAAAGGACGGGTCGGGTCGATCATTTTCGTCAGGTTGTAGAGGTCGTGCATCAGGCGCGGATATTGCACGCGGTCCGGCCAGAACTCCTCGTTGGTCGGCGTCCAGATCAGGATCGACGGATGGTTGCGGTCGCGCTGCACGATTTCACTCCATTCGGTGATGAAGTTACGTGCCGTTTCCGTATCGTTGCAATCCATTCCCCAACTGGAGGCTTCCCCCCAGGTCAGATATCCCATCTTATCTGCCCAATAGTAGAAACGTTCTTCGAAAACTTTCTGATGCAAACGGGCTCCGTTGAAACCGGCTTCCATGGAAAGTTCAATGTCACGCTTCAACGCCGCGTCGCTCGGAGCCGTCCAAATGCCGTCGGGATAAAATCCCTGGTCGAGCACCAGACGCTGGTAGTAAGGCTTATTGTTCAGATAAATCTTGTTGCCCTCGATATGTACCTTGCGCATACCGGCATATCCATTGACCGCATCCACGACATTTCCATTCTTATCCAGCACCTTATATTCCAAGTCATAAAGGAACGGATTTTCCGGACTCCAGGTTTTCATTTTCTTGACCGGAAGAACTACGGAAGACAAAGAGCTGGCCGAAACCGTCTGGCTGGCAACTACCTTGCCGTTGTCTTTCAGCGTCACCTGAAGTTTTCCGCCCAGTTCTTTGTAGAAACGGGGACGGATCACCAACTGCTGCTGGTCGATATCCGGCAGTACCTGAACCGACTGCAATCCTTCCGGATGAACCGCTTCCATCCAAACCGTCTGCCAGATACCGGTTGTGCGGGTATAATTGCAAGCATACGATTCAAATTGCAGGTTCTGTTTTCCGGCCGGCTGTGTCGCTCCGCGCACATCGCTCTCCACATACACCACTAAGCTATGTGTCTGACCGGGTTTCACCAAAGAGGTGATATCCACGGCAAACGAAGAAGTCCCACCGAAATGGCGATTGGCCAACACACCATCGATATAGACTTCCGATTTATAGTAGACCGCACCAAAATGAAGCAAAATGTTCTTTCCGTTCCATTCCTGCGGGATCGTGATCGGGCGCTGGTACCAGAAGTGATTGATAAAATCCGTATATCCGATACCCGACAATTTGCTTTCCGGACAGAAAGGCACGGTTATCTTTTTATCAAACCCGTTGGATTTGTAAAACTCGCGTTCCATCCCAGAACCGCCGAAATCAAACGAACAGGTCCATTCGCCATTCAAATTGACCCAAGCCGCCCGCTCGAACTGCGGACGGGGATATTCGGGGCGTGGCAGGGACCAAACCGATGCCACGCACAGAAAAAGAGTTAAAAAAGCAATACTGATCCGTTTCATGCTTTTTACTTTAATTCGTTAATAACCGATTGATTGGCTTTTCTAACAGCCGCTTCGTTGATCTTGATCACTTTGCGGTCGTATGTCATCAAGCCGTTTACCTCCCCTTCCACGTCGGTCGTCTGCGTATAGACAGCCGCAGAAAAACCGAGTTTCACATAGTCTTTCAGGATATTGGCATATTTGACATATTCAGCCGTCACTTCGTCGCCATTCTTAAACTGCACATATCCCCAGTTACGTTTGTTCCACCACAGATGGTTTTCCACCGGAAGGCCGATTCCGCCATATTCGCCCAGCACAGTTACCCGTTTCGGATCGAACAGGAACATATCGGGAGCCGGATAGTTATGCAAATCCAAAATGTCACCGCAAGGACGATGGTTACCACCACTTGCCGGATTCACCAGACGGGAAGGATCGTATGTCTTGGTCCATTCAACCGCTTTCTCGGTTTCAAACTGTCCCCAAGCCTCGTTAAAAGGTACCCAAACGACAACAGATGGATTGGAAATACAGAGATCCATGATCTCTTTCCATTCCCGGTAATAGTTCGCTTTGGATTCGGGTGTACGTTCATGGTCTTTTCCACCGTTATATACATGATGATCCCAGATGTAAGAACCATGATCGCCACTCGGCATATCCTGCCAAACCAGAATACCTTCCTTATCACAATGGTAATACCAGCGTGCCGGTTCCACTTTCACGTGTTTGCGGATCATATTGAAGCCCCAGTCTTTCGTTTTCTTGATGTCGAACAGCAACGCTTCATCCGTCGGAGCCGTATACAGTCCGTCAGGCCACCAACCCTGATCCAGCGGGCCGAATTGGAACAAATCCTGGTTGTTCAACTGCATACGCATAATGCCATTGGCATCGCGTTTGGAAGAAATCTTGCGGAAAGCCGTATAAGACTTTACCTCATCCAGCACTTTTCCATCTTTCGACAAAGAAACCGTCATATCATACAGGTACGGATTGGAAGGGCTCCAGAGTGTCGGGTTCTGTACGGACAAACGCAATTCCTTTCCCTGAACACCTTTGGCCGTAGCTACAACCTGCCCTTTGTCCAACACCTTCACTGTCACGATACCGGAATTGCAATTGCAGGAAGTTCCGACCGTTACAGTCAACGTGCTATTGTCGATATTGGAGATCGATTTGACAGATGTCACATGAGCCGAAGCGACCGGTTCCAACCATACGGTCTGCCAAATACCGGTCACCGGCGTGTACCAGATACCGTGAGGATCGGCAATTTGCTTGCCTCGCGGCTGGAATCCCTTATCGCTCGGGTCCCATACGCGGACTACCAATTTCTGGTTGCCTTTACCGTTCAGGTAAGGCGTGATATTGAAAGAAAACGGTGTATAGCCACCCTTATGGGAACCGATCAGAATGTCGTTGACAAACACATCCGCTTTCCAGTCTACCGCACCGAAATTCAACAAGATATCTTTGTTCTTCCAAGCAGTAGGAACAGAGAATGTACGTTTATACCACAACTCGTTCTTTTCGCCGACTTCTTTCTGAACGCCAGAGAGAGAAGATTCCACAGCAAAAGGAACCAATATCTTCCCATCAAACGTTGCCGGTTCTACGTCGCCAACCGGTTTGATGGCATATTCCCATTCACCGTTCAGGTTCTGCCAATCGCCACGTTCCATTTGGGGACGAGGATATTCGGGAAGGACATTCGCCGGATTCACCTGTTCCGCCCACGGAGTCTTGATCTTATCTCCAGCCGGTTTCCATTGGGCTTGTGCGCCCAAAGTCAGTGCTAATGCACAACATACAAACAAGGTCTTTTTCATGATCATTTGATAAATTAATAAATTATGAATTAATTACTTTTTTCCATTCTCTTTTCCAGCATCTTCATAAAGAATCCACCTACAACGGAACGGGCCCGCATATTGATGGATTTGCCGTCGGCCGCCTCATACCAATCGGTCAAAGGGACACGCGGTTCCGTTTCGTTCACATACCTGCACACCGGTTCCACCAACCGCCCGAAATCTTCCGGCGTATCGGCCAGACAAGCTGTCCACAAAATCCAGTCCACCTTCGTATACGTCTTCCGGCTGTCAAGCGGCAAGCCGAACGGTTGCTGGACTTTCAGGTAGTAAGCCATCTCTTTCCGGGAAATCCGATCCGGAAAGATGTTTGTGTTCCACACCTTGTCCCAAACCAGATTATACTTCTGGCTCCACGAGCCCTCTTTGTCAAACGTCAGCCGGAAATGATCTCCATCGTCGGCCATCTCTTCCCAAGCCTCCGCCATCTTACGGGCCGCCGAAAGATAGCGGGTTGCCAGTCCGTCGTCACCCAGCATTTCGGCAAGTTTCCCATATCCGGCAATCCCCATGATCGCCTTGATCGAAAGGTTGGCGTTCCGGGCAAGATGGCCGGCAAAATCATCCGTGCACAACTGATTGTCCGGGTCAAGCCCCTCTTTCAACAGATAATCGGCCCATATACCCAATGTCTCCCAATGCTTGCGGGCATACTCCGCATTTCCTTCCCGCAAAGCGATCGCAGTTGTCAGGATCAACATATTGCCACATTCTTCCACCGGCATATCATAAGGATATGTCTGCCCGTTGGCATGCGGATACGTCCCGACATCGTGAGCTGCAAAAGGTTTGTTCCATTGTCCGCTTTCACTGTAATAAAAAATCGGATTCAACATCCCTTTCAATAAGTCCGGATTATAGAGCAGGAACAAAGGAGCAGACGGATACGTCACATCGACCGTTCCGATCGAACCATTGCTGAAATTCTCTTTGGAAAGGAACAACAGGTTTCCATCCTTGTCTTCCACCAATTTATGCGCCGCAACAGCCTGCCGGTAAGCCAAAGCACACAAATCGGCATACGCTTTTCCACCGGCTCGCTCCGCCTCTTCCATCAAGCGGTTGTCAAAATCCCGGCAACGTTTCATAAGGGAACGATATGCCTGTGCCGATTCCTCAAACGCCTGCCGGATATTCTTCTTCCCGTTATGTTTCCAATATGCCATCCGATTATCCTTGAAATATTGGATCGCATACAAGTCGTCATAGCCTACCATCAGGAAACCGGCCTCCGGAGAAGAAGAGACCTCCTCCAAAGCATGGCTGTACACCAGTTGTTTCCGATCGCCAATTGCCATATCCGTCTTTTGGTCCGATTGAGCCGCCAAATAGAAATAGCCCCAATCGATGCGGACATCATCCCCCTTGCGTGCCAAGACGGACTGCTCTGCCGTCCCCGTTTTCAAATAGGATATACCGTTTTCCTCCTCCCGGCCCAATACGACCTCCTGGTCTTTCGTATTGACGGCCAAAGAGGAAAAAGCTTCAAAGTTCACCCGCACCTCATGTTTCTTCTGGTCTACTGAACGAACCCGCCAGGAAATATAATTGACCGGCATGGACATCCGGTCCAGATCCTCTAACAAAAGTGGAGATGTAAAAACGATATCCAGCAAAACCGGACCACATTCGAACGTATAATAGGTTTGAGTGGGAAGAAGATTTACGGACAACTGCCGGGCAGCAGTTTCAAAACGAACCGAAACGTCTTCTTCCGGCATCTCTTTTCCCATAAAACGATAAGAAATACCGTCCACATCCACGACTCCTAATAAGGCCTGTTCCTTCCCGGTCCAATGACGAGTCGCATCGGCATTCAATTCATCCGCAAACGACCAAACACTGGTATAAGGATCGACTGTAATAAGCGGATAAGAAGGAGCGCGCAATACGTTCCTTTTATCCGGCTCAAACAAACTCCCCGAACCGCAAGATACGTTCAAGAGCATCCCCTGACAACAAACCAATAGTATCAGAAAGGCATTCTTCATCCCTAATAAAATTTATATATATTAAACACAAACTGACTTGATAAATTCAAGCGCAAAAGTACTTTTTCGCTTTCAATCCCATTTTCAACTATCAATCATTTACTTTCAAATATCAATCAAAACTGCATGAAATCAGATTGATAAGCAAAGCCGGATAGAAAAACTGTTTTCCCAGCATTCTATCCGGCTGTAACCTTATATTACTTCAACCGAACCACCGGTGAATAGATCGCCTGATCTGCACCATTAGCCAAAACACCGACACGAGCGTAAAGGGCTTTTGCCTTTGCGATTTCAGTGTTACCGCTAATATTGGCAGACAAATTCACGCTACCGGGTGTGACATCCGAGAAATCCTGGCGGAACAGGTTGTTCACATCATCCGCAAACTGCGTCTTGCTCAACAATAACATGACCCGGCTGATCTTTGCATCCGGCACGATCTGGTTAATCGTAAACGAAGCATTCATGGCCGATCCGGAAACAGACAATTGTTCGTTCGAAATCGTGAAATACGGAGTGACTTCCAGATTCACTTCCGCATGTCCATTCAGATTCACGGTTACGGATTCATGGCTATTTACCCAAGGTCCGTTCCCATCTCTTGTCGTCAATCGATATTCGCCATCAAACAAAAGAGCGGAAAAAGTACCATCCTGCCCTACAAAAACAGAAATCGGGTCATTCTTCTCATAACCATCTTGATACAATTGCAACTGGACTGCTTCGCCGGTACCACGCAAGTTTAAAGCCTGCCCCTGATAGGTTACTCTACCGACCAGTTTGGATTCCGGCGCATCAAAATTATCTTTTCCACAGCCGGAGAACAGTACCAGCAATAAAATTACCGAAAAAATATTTGATATACTCTTCATACTCATACTTTTTAATTATTGATACGGATTCTTTACCAACTTAGGATTATTGTTGACCCAGCCCAAATCAAGGAAGTTGTAATAATTCTGCATCCGGAAATAACGTGCATTCGGAGACATGAACAAGAAGTCTTCTACAAATACCCACTTGCCATCATTCGGATCCCCCGGTGCAACCACACGGTACGGCCAAAGACGACGGTGGCGAGCTTGCGGGTCATTATTGTTTCCGTTCCAAACCTTATCAGCCAAACGCCAGCGCTTCATGTCCCAATAACGATGGTCTTCGAAAGCGAATTCAACGCGATACTCATGCACGATATTATCAAATGTCACGGTTTCCAACGGTTTCACACCGGCTCGATTACGCACAGCATTGATAAATTCGGCAGCACGTCCATTATTCAGTTCAAAAGACGCTTCGGCAGCAATCATATAAGCCTCAGACATACGGAAACGAGGCATCCACATTTCAGAACCACGACCACGAGTTCCTGCAGACGGTGTTTCATCTAAATACTTACGGACATAAAAACCGGTCTTATTTATATACTGCTCGTTTGATTCTTTCGGACCGTTCAATGCTGTCAAAACATTTCCATTTGCGTCTTTAGAATCCAATTCTCCAGCAATCAACTCCCATTCTCCATTATTTTTAACCAACTGACCAGCTTGTAAAACAACAGGAATACTTTTAAACTCTGCACCCGGATAAATAATTGTTCCCCACAAACGTGGATCTCGATTTTTAAACGGCTCATCAGCAGAATCATAAAACTTATAAGTTCCGTTAATTGTCGTTTGTATCAAGCTTTTCTGTCCCGGTGTTTGTGTATCGACCAACTCATAATCTTCAACCAAATTCAGAACACCCCCCAAATAACTATTGTCGATATCTTCGGCATGAGATTTCGGGGCATTATTACTCGTAAAACCATGTGTCTGTCCCGGATATTTATAATCACGAGCCCAAATCACTTCCGTATTGTTATCTTTTACACAGACAGCTTCATAAAAGTTTTTACCACGATCATCCACTCGTCTATCTTGTAACTGATACGGACTGTTCTTAATCACATCTTCAGCTGCAACCAAAGCAATCTGATAATAACCGGAAGCTTTATCTGCCGGAATACCTACTTCTCCTCCATCCGTACGGATCGGATTCGTCATTTTATTATTGTAATTAGCAATTGAACCGGCATAAACAGCAGCACGAGCTTCCAGCATCTTGGCAACCCACTTATTAGCCCTTGCTGAATTTATCTGCTTTTCTTCCGGCAACATACCATACACTGCCTGACATTCCGAAATGATATAATCATACAATTCAGCCTCTGTCGAACGCGGATATTGTAATGAAGTAACATCCATACCTGTCTGATAATCAAAAATCTCATCTCCAACTATCGGCATTCCTCCTAAACCACGGCAAACATTGAAATAATACCAAGCACGCAAAAAACGAGCTTCACCTTCCAAAGATGCTTTTTCATCTGCTGTCAATACAGTCGTTTCGCGAACACCTTTCAAAAACTGGTTGATATCACGTACCAACGTATAATCATAAACGCGCCAGCGATTATCTTCAAACGTAGAGCGATGATCTGGTCCTCCATTACAAAAGGCAGCTTCATCCAATACAGTCAATCCACCCCAGTCTGCCACATGTTGTCCCCAAGTCACACGACCATAGTAATTCGCCAATACAGATTGAATCATCACCTTATCATTAAAGATTTGATCGTCTGTCAAGATTCGATCCGGTTGTTGATCCAAGAAATCACTACAAGCCGTTGTTGACAGCAAACAAGCAGCTAACATCGACATTATTACATATTTCTTTTTCATTTCTACCTAAAATTTAAGGTTTACACCAATATTTATAATACGCGTGGTTGGATATGCCAAACCATTTCCTTCCGATGTTTCCGGGTCAATACCGGGAGCATTCGTAAACGTCAACAAGTTTGTCCCTGCCACATAAAAGCGCAAATCTGTTATCAATGCTTTTTCCGTAATATGTTTCGGCAACGTATATCCTAATTCCAAATTACGGAGCTTGACATATCGCACATTCTTTTTCCAGAACGTACTATTCCAATAGTTACTATGCGAACTATTACCAATCAGTAACATCGGGTATTTACCTGGAATCAGTTCGCTGTCTGCATCCCAGATATCAGACAGACGCCACGTATCTTCCATGTAGTACTGCGGGTTGTTACCGCCATCATGGAACGGATTACGCTGTTCCCAATCCTGATACCAAGAAGCCATCGCACCTCCGGTGAAATCAAATGCCAAATCAAATCCTTTCCAACCAAAAGAGAAATTCAAACCGAAGTTCATGATCGGAGTTGCTCCTTCCCGATAACCAACAGGGCGTTCATCCATACTGTTGATCACACCGTCACCATTCACATCCTTATATTTGATATCACCCGGACGAAGCGTTTTATTTCCTTGTCGGTCATTATCAATTGGATAAGCTGCAATTTCTTCCCAACTTTGGAACTGTCCGATTGCTTCCAATCCCCAGTTCAAGTAACCGAAACGATGCGTGATCGAATTGCGATACACATCCCACGAATTGGAGAAACGCGGTTTATACTGATTCCAATCATAGAAACGGGAATAGGTGATATTACCACCGATAGAATAGGTAAAATCTTCGACTTTATCCGTCCAACGAACAGCTGCATCATATCCCATGTGTACGTCTGAATTCAAGTTTTCTTGTGGCAAACTGAAACCGACTTCCGAAGGCAGCAAGACATCATAACGGGAAGCTGGAAGCCCGTCACGCTGACGGCGGAAAAAGTCGAACTGGCCTGTCAAACGATTATCCAAGAAAGCGACATCAAAACCGACATCCAGAATCTTGGCCTTGATCCAAGACAAAGTTGTCACTGGAAGTCCGCGAGGAACCGAACCAATCGTATACGCTCCATCAATCACAGAACCGCCGTTCTTATAGTTATAACCACTCATATAATCGAATGCCGCATATCCGGAAACATCATCATCCCCCACCATACCGTATGAACCACGGATTTTCAAATCACTGAATATGTTAGCCATTTTACTTTCTTTCCAGAAATTTTCTTCCGAAATACGCCAACCGATTGAGGCTGAAGGGAAGAATCCCCAACGATGATTAGGCGGGAACTTCCAGGAGCCGTCGTAACGGGCAGAAAATTCTACCAGATATTTATTGGCATAGTCATAATTGCCACGGAACATCCAACCTAAACGAGCTTGCGTTTCTTTACCATAATCATCATATGTATCCATTGTAGGATAATCAATCAAATGCAATGTATTGGCTGTAGGTCTTGAATGTAACCATGTGTGAGGTGTATCACGTTTGATTGCTTCAAAGCCAACCACTGCAGCCACATTATGCTCTCCAAACTTCTTATTATAAGAAAGTTGAATATTAGAAGACATTTCTTCTTCATGCCCAACCTCACGTTCTCTCCATGGATTGATATTACAGTTCGGTTCGTCACGCAAATAGGTGTCAGTTGCTGCATCATACGTATACAAATCATATGTATATTCTTGATTATTCTTCACATGATAATTCAGAAAATACCCAACCATTGCTTTGGCTTTCAAACCATCCCAAATATCATACTCTGCTGTAGCTTGTAACTGTGCAACACGCCAAGTTTCCTGAAATTCACCCGATAAATCATAATTCAATATAGCAAAGTTCGTAGCCTTATTTGAAGAAGTCATTTGCGGATAAAGCGGATTATCATTTGCATACGGTCGGCGTGTCGGTAAGTTTCGATAAGTACCGAAACGAGGCATCCAATAATCATCCACTTCTGGAACACCGGGGTTCTTTATATCTTCAATACGCCCGTTCATGGTCGCTCCTACTTTCAAACGATCATTGATTTGAGCATCAATACTCATCTGTACATTTGTACGTTTAAAACCACCATAATTCACAATCATGGCATCTTGGTTCAGATGACCGACAGACAAATAATAATTAATCTTGTCCGAACCACCCGATATATTCGCATTCAAATAATACTGCGGATTGGTTTCCCAAATAAAATCATACCAGTCAAATGGCACATAGCCTTTTTCTTTTCCGGCCAACCATTTCTGATAATCCTCTTTGCTATACGTATAATCGGTTTTTCCTTGAACCGTTTCTGACTGGATATAGTTGGTGATATAAGTCGCTGCATCCGCCGGTTTCGGGAAAGTCGACGGGTTCTGCCAACCATAGTAGGCATTCAAGGAAACCGTATTCTTACTGTTCCGTTTGCCTTTCTTTGTATTGACAACAACAACACCGTTTGCCGCACGTACCCCATAAATAGCAGCAGAAGCATCCTTCAACACCGAAATACTTTCGATATCATTGAAGTCAATGTTGTTAAATTGCTTCGAATCCGACTGTACTCCATCGATTACATACAACGGATTCCCCATGTTACGAATCTGAATGCTGGTCGTAGCACCTGGACGGCCATCCGTCTGGCGCGTGTTCAAACCGGCAATTTTACCGACCAACGCACCGGAAGCCGTAGAAGCGACCGAACGGCTGATCTCATCCGATCCGACAGCCGTGACAGCACCCGTCAACGTCGCCTTTTTCTGCGACAGACCGAAACCGGTCACTACCACTTCTTCCAACGCCTGTGAATCTTCACGCAACGTAATATTCAAGGTTGTTTTTCCTTTAACCGATACCGATTGCGAAACATAACCGATATAAGAAATTTCCAACACGGCATCGGGAGCTACGTTCAAAGAAAATGCACCATCCATATCCGTGATAATCCCGTTGGTCGTTCCTTTTTCCACTACGTTGGCTCCCACTACCGGTTCACCCAAATTGTCGATTACGACTCCTTTCACCGTGTGTGTCTGTTGTTGTGCGACCGGCACAGAGGTTTCCTTCACAGCCGCTTTCTTTTCCGGAATCAGAACGATCTGGTTGTTCGATATTTCAAATGTCATCCCCGTTGAAGCCAAGAGGTTCTTCAAAATATCTTTAACAGCCTTGTTTTTGGCATTCACACTTACCTGACGAGACAAATCGATTTTATTCTCATCATAAAAAAATGAATAACCACTTGCCTCCTCGATTCGGGAAAGCGCTTCGCTCAACGATACATTCTCCAATCGGAGCGAAATGGAACGAAGTTGAACTTCTGCTTCAGCCGTTCCGGGCAAACTCATCCAAAATAAAATGCTTATCAATAGTGGCATCTTCCATTTTAAGACACCACTGGTACTAAAGAACTTTCGTTTCCTCATAACCATTTTCAAGATTTAAAAAATTACTACTTACTGATTTAATTGTCACAAATTCAAATTACTTTTTACGTGTGTTCCATAGGCATCCTGATTTAATTGTTACTACTTTTTTGTTATTCTCACTGTATTATCTTCATTAAAGACATATTCTATAGGAGTAATCTTTGCAATCAACCCCAGTACTTCCTCCAACGGTTCATGTTTGATGGTAAAAGTATAGGCTTGATCGGTCGGTAACAGCGGGTCCAATTGGATCTCCACCCCATACCATTCCGACAGATAGCCGGCCAGTTCATCAATCGTCTTTTTCTCGAAACGTAAAGCATCTTTGGCCCAAAGGCAAGAAACCGAAACATCCGTGGTCTTCTTTTCTATCTTGGGGATGTTTTTCTTGCAAACGGCCGTTTCGCCTGGTTTGAGATTTTCCAACACTCCGGAATTCTCTACAACAACCGATCCGGACAACAGGCTGACATCCACATGATCCTGCTTTTCCCGCGCTTCCATGTTAAAAACCGTTCCATGTACTTTCACGACCACACCGCCTCCCTCCACCACAAAAAGATGGTCCGGATCTTTTGCCACCTCAAAATAGGCCTCTCCGTTCAAACGAACGTTACGCTCTTTCGTCCAACGGGAAACCGAATACTCCAACGTCGACTCGGCATTCAACCAAACGATCGTATTGTCCGGCAGACGTATCTGGGATTTTCCATTCAACGAAGAATAAGCCAACACAGCATGGCTTGCCTCGTACCACTCAGTTGTCATATAACCGGCAAACGAGAACAGGAACAGGAACAAAGCCGCAACCATGGCTGTATACAAACGAAAAGATGACAGAGAAAACTGGATCATCTTCGGTTCCATCTTCCGAATGCGTTCTTCCATCCTTTTCCACAGCGCATCGACATTGGAAACATATTCCATATTGTCTTTTACGATGGACAACCAAAGGGACTGCCAAGACCGGAACCGGGCATGATTATTCGCATCGGCAAGCCAAACATCCAGTTCAGCCTGCTCCTCTTCCGAAATTTCATATTTGAATTTCCGGATAATCGCTTTCCACGGTATATGATCGTCTCTTTCTGTCATTATGAAACGTGAGACTCAAAAGAGAGAGGTATCCCCTAAAAGGAAAGCGTTTTTTTTCTACTTTTTTTCTCTATTTTTTTAAGAAACCGGTTTTCCTCCCTGTTCTGCCAAACGGCGAATCACGTAAGAACGGTTTGTTACTTTTCCGGTGACAAATTCAGGGATGTTATACGATTTCATCAGACGGTCATAATAACCCGCTTTTTCCTGAGGCAACAAGAACGGTTTTCCGGGTTTGCCATCTTTTCCTATATATGCCAGGAAAGGGCGCGTGTACAACCCATCCAGCCGCCGGCTGCTGAACACGATCCATCGTCCGTTGGACGACCACGAATGGTAACTTTCCGTATCGTCGCTGTTAAGTGTTTCCGGATAAGTACCGGTTCCGGACTTCAAGTCGATCATATACAGGTCGGCCTCTTTATGCCAAATCGGGAACGTACCATAATCAGACAAGGTACAAAGTATGAAACGCCCATCCGGAGAGATCCGTGGGAAAGAAACGCTCTTCCCGCTCATACGGGCATCCAACAAGGTATCTACCTGCGAACCGAACGTTCCGGATGCAGGATCAAACGGGATACGGCACAGGCTATAAGCCAAACTTTCAATGGAATCCGGCATCTGACAAGCCGGAGCGGAACAATAGTACAAGCTTTTCCCATCCGGAGAAAAAGAAGGAAACGTTTCAAAACTTGCTTGTGAAGTGATTTCGGGAACAGACAAGACCGTATGCCGCTCCACATCGTAAACAATCACATCCGATGCCGTATCATAGACCTCGGTTCGCTGGAGTGGATGTAGCTGTTGCGTCGTCTTATTGGTGGAAAAAGCGACGTAACGGCCTGATGGATGCCAATAGGGATAGGTAAAGGTCGATATCGTCCGATCGGTTTTCGTGTCCAACAATTCAAGGGTATTTCCATCGATCCGAACGGTACCGGCCAATTTGGCACGTAGATGAAAGAGCATCTTGTCCGGATCATAGTTACAGAAAGAATGGCAATTCACACAGTTATAATCCGTCATCTTGTTCTCATAAACGGCCGTCTCTTCAAAAGAGGTCAAATCGCGCTGGTAAATTCCCATCTTGTTCCACAGGGAATAGCCGGGCTCGATCAGACGATACACCAGATACGGATCGACCGGTTCCGCCGCCACAGACAAGAATATCGGTTGCCAGATTTCCCATCCACCATCCTTTTTGCATGCCACGGTGATCCGAACGGAATCACCTCTCGCCTCCTGCAAAAGTTTCTTCCACTTTCTTTCCGGAATCCGAACATTCCCGTCGGGAGCTTCCACCTTGAAGCTTACATTTCCGGATTCCAACAAGACCGACACCCGGCATCCGTCCGAACAGACCGAGAAGTTCAACGGAGCTATATTATAAGGAACAGTCGTCTCCGCATAATCGGGAAACAAAGCCGGTGTGCTTTCCAACCGTTTTCCCTTTTCCCAATCTTCCGAGCAAGCACAAAAAAGGAGTGCCGCCATCCCAAAACAAAACAACCATTTCATCCCGTATCTCTATTTCTTAAACAATAAATAAAACCAATAAGTATCTCCATACGCATCCGACATGACATCCCGAAAGTTGACATAGCCATGCTTCGTATTCATATCCTGATCGAACGCCCCGTAACGCTGTTCGACTTTCATGCCGACCCCTTTACCGGGCCATACCCGGGGAGTCTTCTGATAGAGCGCAACCACGGCTTCCTGTTGATGGACGGAAAGAGAGGACCACACTTTCGTATGGTAATACTTCTGATGCAACTCGTCAAAGCGGTTCAAGCTCCTGCATAGCAAATGATAGCCGGACAGATACTGAAAAGCGACGGGACAAGCGGGATTGTTCACCGCCAATTGTTCCCAGACTTTCAGCAAATCCGGATACACAGCATACAGCCCGCCTTTGCTCCACGCTCGTCTTTTTCCACCCAACGACGGCTCCTGTTCTACCCGATCGTCCCGATACAAATATTTACGCCACTCCGTAGCCCATTGCCGGTAAAACAAAGTCTGTTCCAATATCCGGATGTATTTTTCCGCTACCGCGTATGCTCCGGTCAGGATATTCGTCTGTATCAAACGTTGTAAAAGGCGCGGGTTTCCATCTACAGAAGAAACATATCCTTCAAATGCGAACTTCTGGGCAGAAGAGAGATCGCCCATCTGGTAACAGATCTCCGACAAGACGATCGCCCCTGGGACCGTACTGTCCCATTCGGGTAACAAGCCGTTTTTGCCACGTTGCGGATAATGAAACATCTTATCTCCCAGCTCACCCCGGCAAGCCAACGCCAAGTTCAACCAGTTCAAAGCCCGTATATCCGAGTTTGCCGTATATCCGGCAATCATCTTGTCCCATTGTTCTCCTCGCGCATAATAGTCCAACTCCATATTCTTCATCCAAACACCGTTCTCCTGGTTTTTCATCCACACTAAAAAGGCGAACAAAGGCAAAAGCGAAGCCACGACCAACCCGAAACCAACTCGTTCCGACACCCTTTTATCCTTTCTCATGGCTGGCAAACAAGCCGATAAGATACTACAAAGGAAAGCACCCCAAGCCCAATAAATTTTACTTGACTTCAATAAAGGTTCGTAATAAAAATCAGGCAAAACTACCATCCGATATTCCGGTTGCCAGGAAAAGCGGAAAGAAAAGTAAAGTATCAAGACCATTTCGATCGGCAACAACAAGCAACCTTGCCACCCCTTTTCGCGCAGCAACACTTCCCGCACCACGACACCACCGGCAAACAACGCCGCTACCGGCCCTGCCAAACCGAACAACACCGGTACCGACACCCAGCCTGCCACCATCCGCCACCTCGGTGCCGGCACACGGGTATACAATAGGAAGGCCCCCGACATCAAGCAAAAGGCGACTGTTCCCTGCAACCGGTAATTCACATCTAAATGTAAAGGGAATAAAGCTAAAACCGGCAAAAGGGCCGGCAAAAAGCAGTAGGCAGGCGACGCCGTTTGCCGGCAAATCCGTTGCATAAAGACACCGGCAACAAGCAACAAACCGGTCGAAACCAATGCGCCGCCCCCAGGAAAATGATAGAACTGCAACAGGAAACCAGCCAACCAGCAAGCCAGTCCACCCGGCTGGCGGCACGTTTCCAAACAATAGTCCCACGTGAAAGGGAAAAGCTGTAACTGCTCGACATAATAAAAATAAAACCTATACCGTACTTGTAAAAAGCCCAGCAAGCAACAACAGACAATTCCCCAGAAAAGAAATGATTTAGCTTTCATCGCCTTATACTTATATTTATATGTAGCCAAGAATCCATCTTCTGCGCCATCCTATAATAAAAGGAGACTCAAAAAACCCTTTCTTCCCCTAAAAAACGGTTCAGATTTTTTCTATACTAAGTAATATTACGATATTTTATAATTAATATTGAAGCATTTTCTCCAAGGGCAAGATGAACGTGAAACGTGACCGTCTGCGTGGAAAGGATAAGGTGAAATACCAAATATATGATGCTATTAAAACGGCATTGCCCCGTTGTAACAACAGGTCGGATTTGTGCGACAGGCTGGCAAAACAAGGCATCGGGGCTTACGAAAAACTAACGGAGACAGTCGGTACAGATTCGACTTTGACCATATTCAGAGAACAGGTCAAAGCCGTTAGAAAGGAATCCAGAAATCGAAACAAATAAATTGTAGAAATGCCGCTTATTCCCACTGCATGGTTTCTCTGATTTGGCGACATACGGCATCGAATCGGTCAGTCTGTTGCAGCCAGCCGGGGACATCCTTGTTCATCCATCCCATCACGGTAATCATTTCCTGATGAATTTCCTCTACACGGCACAGATTCCAGCAAATGGATTCATTGTGGAACACCCGGTTGCGGAATGTGCGGAAAGTGTTCAGCGGCGCAGATACATTTTTACGCTGCCTCTTCCGTTTGGGCATGAATGGGAAAGCACAGCGCAAGTCTTTCCAAAGCAAGCGTTCATATTCACTGTTCAGTAATGCCACCCAAAAGCCCAAAGTCAGTTCGGCAACGACCTTTGACGGCGTAATGCTTTCGTGCCGCCCGGCTATCTGCCTGTTTGCCTGTGATATATAGCGGTTCAGTTTGGCAAGTCCGGGAGTAGTGGGGAATGTGGCGTACCAGTCCTTTCGCCCGGTCATGGTCTCCAACTCACGGCACAAGGCATTGCGCAATGTAACCTCGAATACCGACAAGCTGACATAGAATGCCTCCGCCAGTTGCAGGTTGCACTGATAATGCCGGATGGCACGTGCTTCATCATCCGGGTAGAGGCTGAAATACCTTTCCATGCGCTTGCTGGAAAAAACTTTTTCAAGAAATGCCTTGTTATATTCCATATTTTTGTACCTTTGTACCGCAGTCCCGGGCGTTCCTCTCCCAGCTTTCAGTTACTGGTGATGAATCCGGGTTTTTTTATGTCCGCTTGCAAAGGTACATAAAAGCAACAAGATGTCATAAAAATAACGAAGTAAACCAGGGCTTGCCCGAAGCAACACCACGCGTGTTCGAGCCTTTTTACCACAAATAAGAATAAGAGTCGCCCAAATGAAGCCTGATTTTCTTCAAAGCAATCGTGATCTGTCCTTCTACCGTCTTCTCTGAAATATGGAGTTGCTCGGCTATTTCTTTATTGGTCAAGTTCTCCTCACGGCTTTTCCGGAATATCTCGCGGCATTTGGAAGGCAAAAGCGACACCGCCTCCTCGATCAGATGATGAAGTTCCTGCAACTCCAACTCCGAATCATAGTTCTGCACAACCTCCAGTCCCTCCATCTCTTCCAGATAGATCGAGATTTTCTTGTCCCGGATATAAGTAAAAGATTTGTTGCGTGCCGCCTGGAACAAATAGGCCTTTAAAGTCAGTTTTATCTCGAAGTTTTGCCTGTTTTCCCATATATAGGTAAAGATATCCAACACCAAGTCCTGCGATTTTTCCCGGTCATGGATATAAAAAGTAATAAAACGTGCCAAAGAATCCGCATATTGATAAAACAAATGCCGAAAAGCGACCTGGTCTCCTTGTTTAATCAATTTCAGCAATAATATGTCATCACTGTTCGTATGCATCCGGATACTGACATTCTTTTTTCAATTAAGTTGCAAATATACGAAGCTTATTTAATCCTTTTTCACGCAATACAAAAAATTTACTACATTTGCAGTGTCTGGAGAGACTATATGAGAATATTTTAGAAGTGCCTTTTTTCTGTTAAAGTCGCCAATTTTTTAACAACACGCAAGGCACAAGTGACCTGCTATATCAAGTGGGTTGCTTGTTCGTGCGTGTACAGGGGTTTGGCGACACCTAACAGGAAAAAGAACAGCAGCCCACTTCTTTTTAATAACTATACCTTTATCGGCTGTATGGAAGGTCACAATAAACAGAAGATAATCATGCCTACCCAACCCAAAGAAGATCGTTTATTCGAAACCATCTATCTTTCCTATTTTACAAAGATGAAACGCTTTGCACAAGAGTTCGTGATCTCAGAACAAGATGCGGAAAATATCGTGCAAGACATGTTTACCGAACTTTGGGAAAAACGAGAAATGCTCACCGACCAGACTATCAGGATCGCCTATTTGTTCACCATCATCAAAAATAAATGCCTCAACCATCTGCGTCACCAAATGATTGCCCTGGAAACCACAAACAAAATGCAAGAAGAATACAGTCTTGCCCTCCGTATCAATCTGGATTCCTTAGAGGCCTTTGACCAGCACATTTTTTCTGACCAGGATATCGAAGATTTAATCGACCGTGCCTTGAACAGCCTGCCTCCCAAATGCAAGGAAATTTTCATCATGAACAAACTGGAAGGGAAAAAGCAAGAACAGATCGCAGCCGAACTGAACATCTCGACGAACACGGTCCGAAATCAAATCAGCATCGCCTATAAAAAATTAAGGCACGAATTAAAGGATTATCTTCCTTTATGTATTTTCCTCTTTTTAGGTCCTACTTAAAAAGTAAAAATTACAATATCCCCTATTGGGGCGTTTTTCTATTTCAATCCAAAATCCGGACAATTTAGGTTTGACGTTTTTCCTTGTTTTTATCCGGTTTATTGACGACAAGGTAAATGAAGTCGGCAATAAACCAAAAACAAGGTTCTTTTTGATACCTCATCCCCCCAAAAACCGGACATTGTGAAAAAGCCAAACTCCCGGAGAATCGCCTGTAGCCAAACGAATGCGAGTGTAGCTCTGAATATTCAAGAATAAATCTGCCACCTTTTGACCATGACGACCGTCTTCATCGCCATGACGACCGTCTTCATTACCAAAGAGGACGGTCTTCGTGATATATGAAGTCGGACTTCACGCCAATGACGACCGCCTTCGTAGCAAAAAACTGCGCACCTCACAGCCAAAACGCCCCTTTTACCTCGTAAATCAACGGATTTTCCGGTCATTCATAAAGGCTGTGTATTCTTGTTAAAGAAACAATAATATACAATAAGCTATTCGGATTAAAATATAAAAATCCAGAAACAGTCCGGCAAAAAGTAACAAATTCGGAACTCCATGCAAAAAAAGAATTTCCTTTTGGTAGGTTTTTCCGATGTAAGTGTTTACAGAATATATCACATAGTACATGGAGAAACAAATCGAAAAATATTTTCAAGAAGAACTGAATGCAGACGAAAGGCTGGATTTCTTAAGACAGGTTGAATCGGATGACGAACTGAAAAAGCAATTCATCAAATTCAAAAACACGTTCGCGCTATTGTCATTCTCGGATGTCGTCTACGGAAAAAAGAATGACAGGGACAGCTACACGCAATTTCTACAAAAAATGAGAGCAAGACACATACGGACGCTCTCATTCTCTCTATTCAAATACGCAGCCATCATCACTTTATTAGTCATTTCTGCCTATCAGGCAGGAGTGAACCAACGTTCCGAAACTTCACCGGAAAACATCGAGAACAAACTATACGTACCTGCCGGACAACGCATCAAACTGACACTTCAAGACGGGACTACCGTCTGGTTGAACGCGCAAACAACCCTCACCTATCCGACCATCTTCGACAAAAAAGAACGGAGAGTCATCGTGGATGGAGAAGCGTTCTTTGATGTTGCCAAAGACAAACAAAGGCCTTTTATCGTTTCCTCACAAGGCGTAGAGACAAAAGTATTGGGTACCCAATTCAACATCTACAACGATAAGAAAAACAACAACATAAAGACCAGCCTGATAGAAGGATCGCTCCAAATCTATTTTGTCGGGAAAGAAAAAGAAAGCATCCTCTTGAAGCCCAATGAACAAATAAGCATAAAAAACGGGAGCATGACCGTCGAGACGATCACCAATCATGACTATTTTTTATGGAAAGACGGTATTTACAGCTTCAAAGACGAACAGCTTGTCGATATACTGAACAAGTTGCAACGCTATTATGATGTCCGGATAATCATCAAAAACCCCTCCATCAATCAAGAGAAATATACCGGAAAATTCCGACATCGGGACAGTATTGACAGTATACTCAGAATGTTACAGAAAATACACAAATTCAAAATACAGAAGGATGAAGAAAATAATATCATCACACTCAGTTAATCGAATGTTTAATATAAAAAAAAGAATGCCTATGGAAACACACCTGTAAAAAACAAAAGCTGAAATTGGAGACATCCGTTATCAGCAAACAAACGTAAATCAATAAAATTAATTCAGTATTCATTTAATTACTCAACAAAGCAATGAAAATAAGAACTTTGTTACCATTTTTCATGTTTTTCGCCTGTACCATTCAGGCGATAGCCGTTCATTCGGAAACGCAAAATACAATCATAAAATTGGAAAAAAGCGTTATATCAGTCGGACAATTGATTTCTCAAATAGAAAATCAAACCGACTATCTGGTTGTTTTCAAAAGTCGTGAAGTAGACATGGAACGGTCGATTACCGTCCAGAACACATCCGGCCAAATAGCGTCTTACCTGGAGGAAGCCTTTAAAGGTACAGACATCACATACGAGTTCGACAACCAATACATCCTCCTATTGAAAAAGAACGGTACGGGCAAGACCGCTCTTATCGGCCAACAAAACCGGACCATCACAGGGACCGTGACCGACGATAACGGAGAACCCGTCATCGGTGCGAACGTAATCATAAAAGGGACTTCTATCGGGACCGTCACTGACATAAACGGAAAATACACATTGGAAGTGCCATCCAAAGCCGTCTTGCAAATTTCCTACATCGGCTACCTGACCAAAGAAATCGTGGTCGGGAACAGCAAAACAGTCAATGTCATACTGACCGAAAACACCCAGAGCATCGACGAAGTGGTTGTTGTCGGCTACGGAACACAAAAGAAAGGGGAAGTGGCCAGCTCCATTTCCACAATCAAGTCCGAAAACTTTGTCAAAACACCGACAACAGATGCCGCACAACTGATCAAAGGTAAAGTTCCGGGCCTGAGCATCATCACACCGGATGCCAACCCGACCTCCACATCGCAGATTGCCCTGCGCGGTATCACGACGTTGAAAGCCAGTTCCAGCCCGTTGGTACTCATCGACGGAATACCGGGAGACCTGAACTCCGTATCGCCCGACGACATCGAACAGATCGACGTCCTGAAAGACGGTTCAGCGGCCGCTATCTACGGTACACGAGGAACAAACGGCGTCATCCTGATTACGACCAAGAATGCCAATGGAGAAATGCCTACGGAAGTAGACGTCAACGCCTATCTTTCCACCCAGCAAATCACGAAGACTTTGCCGTTCATGAAAGCGGACGAATATCGCCAACGGGTAAAGGAAGGATGGCCGGGAGCCCAAGACGACGGTGCGTCTACCGACTGGTTGGACGAAGTGACCCGCACACCGTTCACACAGATTTACAACATCAGCCTGCGCGGTGGTAGCCGCACGACCAATTATGTGGCCAGTTTCGAATATCGCGGCCTGAACGGTCTGATCAAACGGACCAACAACCAAATGTTCTATCCGCGTGTCGAAATCACACACCGTATGTTCAACAACAAATTGAAACTGAACGCAAGCCTGAGCGGTTACAAACAGACCTACTTTTCAGGTTCAGACGGCGGAAGCTACAACAGCGAAGTGTATAGAAACGCTTTGATATACAACCCGACCACACCGGTGTATGACCAAGAAGGCAAATATTCGGAAAGCACGAAAAACGAATACTTCAACCCGGTATCCCTCCTGAAGGAAGTGGAAGGAGAAAACCAGGCGACCAACCTGCGTATGTTTGCCAACGTCACCTATACACCGATCGAAGGACTGGATTTCAAGTACCTCTTCTCTTCCAATACCTACAACCAGATCAGAGGGTATTACGAAACACAGCAACACAAATCAGGATGGAAAGATGGCAGAAACGGGTATGCTTCCCGTGGTTCCACGCGTTCCAATGAAGATTTGTCGGAACTGACGGTACAATGGCGTAAAACCATCTTCGAAGATCATTCGTTTACGCTTTTGGGTGGATACAGCTGGCAAAAGACACATTACCAGAATTTCTATATGCAGAACTTCAATTTTCCCTCCAACGACTATACCTATAATAATATGGGTACAGGCCAGGCACTGAAAGACGGACGAGGAACGGAATATTCGACCGCAAACGAAAGCAAGCTGATCGGTTACTTCGGACGTCTGAACTACAGTTATAAAGGGAAATATATGTTTGCTGCCAGTATCCGGCACGAAGGTTCCACCAAGTTCGGTGCCGATCACAAATGGGGAAACTTCCCGTCTGTTTCCGCCGCATGGAACATCAAAGGAGAACACTTCCTGGAAGACGTTGAGGCGTTGTCTATTTTGAAACTGCGTGCCGGATACGGAGTCACGGGTACAGTGCCCAGCGATCCGTATATGTCGTTGAACACACTGAACTTCGGAACGTATGTCTATTATAACAATCAATGGATCAAAACCATCAGACCGGATTCGAATGCGAACCCCGATTTAAGATGGGAAAAGAAAAAAGAGATCAATATCGGTTTCGACTTCGGCTTCTGGGAAGACCGCATCACGGGTAACATCGACTATTACAATCGTAAAACGAAAGATCTGTTATGGGATTATGACGTGCCCTCTCCTCCTTACCTGTTCTCCCGTATGGTAGCCAACGCCGGATCAATGCGCAACCAAGGGATAGAGGTCGGCGTCACGGTCGTACCTGTTCAAACCAATGACTTCCAATGGACGACATCCATGAACTACTCGACCAACAAGAACGAACTGTTGTCCCTGTCAAACGACCAGTTCGTCTCCAGCGGCTATTCGGATCAGGGTTCCACAGGTGAACCGTTGCAGACAACGACCCATCGCATCCAGGAAGGACAACCGATCGGCAATTTCTGGGGATACAAAAGTATCGACATCGATGAGAACGGACATTGGATCATTGAAGGTGCCGACGGCAAACCGAAACCGATATCCCAGTTGCAACCGACCGACAAGCAAGTCATCGGAAACGGCTTGCCCAAACATTACCTGAACTGGAACAACACCCTGAATTGGAAGAACTTCGACTTCAACGTGACCATGCGCGGTGCTTTCGGATTCGACATCCTGAATATGCCACGCCTGCAATATGAAGCTCCGGTCATGCTGTCAAGAGGCAACGTGCTAAGCGCGGCATTCGACACCAAATACGGAAAAGTTCCTTTGGCTGCCGATCAAGAATTGCAATATGTAGACTACTACATCGAAAAAGGCAATTACTGGAAAATCGACAACGTGACTTTAGGATATACATTCAAATTCAACTCCTGGATCAAACGCCTGCGAATATATGGCACGATTTCCAATCTTGCCACTATCACCGGCTATTCCGGTATCGACCCGGAAGTAAGCATCAGCGGTCTGGCACCCGGTGTCGACAACAAGAACCGGTATCCGTCTACGCGGACTTACACATTAGGAGTATCTGTCAAATTTTAATCCGTACCTATCATGAACACTTATATCAAACTATTCTTAGCGTTCTGTTGTTCCGGAACGATCGTTTCCTGTAGCAATGACTTGGATGAAAAAGTGTATTCCAAGATAACCGAACAGACATACAATTACACGACCGATGATTTCTCACCCTCCGTGGCAAGCGTATATAGCCAACTCAGAAGTTTTCCCAGTCATGGGGGATACTTCACGGCACAAGAAGTCAGCGCAGATGCCATCGTCATGCCTCCCAATGCTTCCGGTTGGGATGACGGAGGTGTCTATCGCCGTATGCATTACCATACTTGGAATTCCGAACAGGGGCATGTCTCAGAAATATGGTCCAACTTCTATCAAGGCGCCCTATTGTGCAACAAAGTGATCGAACAAATCGAAAACGGTGTTTTGCCGGCTCCATCCGAAACGGACAAGACAAGGGGATTGGCAGAACTACGCGCCATGAGAGCCTATTATTATTGGCAAATCTGCGACAATTTCGGAGATGCCCCGTTAGTCACGGCAACCACGATGGAACTGCCTGTCAAAAGCAGCCGCAAAGAGATCTTCGACTTCATCGTGAAAGAGTTGCAAGAAGTCATTCCATCTTTAAGTGAAGAACAGGGAGGAAATTTATACGGGCGGATGAACAAATGGGCGGCCAAGACCTTATTGGCCAACATATACCTGAATGCTGTGGTATATACGGGCGAAGCCCATTGGGACGACTGTATCCGGCAGTGCGACGACATCATAAACAGCCATGCATTCGCATTATCCGAGAACTATAAAGAACCATTCCGCTCAAGAGGCGTAGAAAGTTCGAAAGAAGTCATCTTCACCATCCCGTTCGATGCCAACATCGCCGGAGGAAATTCGATCCACATGTTTTCCTGGCATGGGGAACTGAAAAAGAAATACGAAACCGAAGCAACCCCATGGGGATGTGGTTCCGCAATGGGAGTCACCCAGTTCATCGACACGTATGACGCCCAAGACACCCGTCTGGCCGATAGCTGGCTGATGGGCGAACAATTGGCAGCAGACGGCAGCCCGCTATACGGGACATACGACAAAATGGGAGAGCCTCTTGTCTATACGAAAGATCTTCCGGACGGGAACTACACCAGTGAGATGGAAGGCTACCGCATGAACAAATTCGAGATCGTAAAAGGGGAACAATCTGCATCCGAAACGGATATACCTCTGTTCCGGTATGCGGAAGTACTCATGATGAAAGCGGAATGTTTATTACGTTCGGGCCAACCGGGAGCAGGCCTCTTGGTCACAGAGGTCCGTAAACGGGCATTCAAAGACAATCCCGAATTGGCAACCGTAACCGACGCACAGTTACAGGAAAACAGTGCATATCAATATGGGTATGTGGAAGATTACACGATCACAGACAAAGGAAACACGGATCCTGTTCAGTTCGGCAGAATGTATGACGAACTGGGGTGGGAATTCGCGTGGGAAATGCATCGCAGACGAGATGCCATCCGATTCGGCGTTTACACGAAAAAGAGCTGGCTCTCACACAAACCGCAAGGAGATTACCGGTCCGTCTTTCCGATACCCGAAAAGGTTTTGACCTCCAACCCCAACTTGGAACAAAACCCCAGTTACAAATAAAATAACGTAATCCACTTCCAAACTTCGCAGGAGGGTGAATCAACTGATATACACTCTCCTGCGAACCAAACAATCGCCTTATGAACAAACTTGCAATTCCGCTCCTATCCGTTCTTTTCCTGTTTACGGTCTTCCCGTATCCAGCGAAAGGACAGGTTCTTGCCCCTGCCATAATGGATTCGTATATCGATCGATTCAACAAGCAAGACGAGGAGTTATATGTACAACATATATCAAACAGAGAAGCGAAAGAATTTTTATCCGGCAATATCCCGCTATTCGAATGTCCGGACAAGAACATCGAGGAGATCTATTATTTCCGCTGGTGGACTTTCCGGAAACATCTGAAAAAGACACCGGAAGGATTTATCGTCACTGAGTTTCTTCCGGATGTTCCGTGGGCTGGAAAACAGAACGGTATCTGTTGTCCCGCTTGGTTCCATTTCCGGGAAGGCAGATGGCTGAAACACTCCGATTTTCTTAAAGACTATGCCTACTATTGGCTGAAAGGAGGTGGCAACACACATTCCTACAGCTTTCCCGCGGCCAACGCGATCTACCAATATTGCCTGCTCACGGGGAACTATCAATTGCTAAAAGAGCTGTATCCGGAACTCCTACAAAACTACTTCGTGTGGAAAAAAGAAAAATTCACGGCTGAAAAAGGACTGTTCTGGCAAAAAGACGGAGAAGACGGCATGGAAGTTTCGATCGGCGGACACGGTTTCCGGGCAACCATCAACTCATACATGGCAGCCGAAGCCGCGACCTTGTCCAAAATCGCACATTGGAAAAACGACGACCAGGCACAAGTACTCGAAACCGAGTCTCGCCTGATCCAAGAAAATATGTTCAAATACCTATGGGATCCCCAGGCTGAATTCCTGAAAGTGCTGCCGGTTGAGAAAAACGCTTCCCTGAAAGACGTGCGCGAACTGCACGGATATACCCCTTGGGCATTCGACCTGGCCCCTGCCGAATATGCCATCGCCTGGAAGTTCCTGATGGACACACGACATTTTCTCGCCCCTTACGGGCCAACGACAGCCGAACAATGCCACCCGCAATTCAAGGTTGTCTATGAAGGACATGAGTGCCAGTGGAACGGTCCCTCCTGGCCATACGCGACCTCCATGACACTGGTCGGATTGGCAAATTTGTTAAATAATCAGGCACAATCTTTTGTAAGTCCGCGAGATTTCATAACTTTATTCTCGATTTACGCACGAAGTCAGTATAAAAAGGACGAAAACGGCATACTCATCCCGTGGATCGACGAGAACCTGAATCCTTTTACAGGCGATTGGATCTCCCGGACGATGCTGTCGGCACGTCACCAAAAACCTCAAGAACGCGGAAAAGATTATAACCATTCTCTATTCTGTGACCTTGTCATCAACGGGCTAATCGGGATCCGGCCCAATGAAGGAGACACCTTCGATGTCAACCCGTTGATTCCGGAAGGATATTGGGACTACTTTTGTCTGGACAATCTGACCTATCGCGGCCAAACAATATGCGTGCTTTATGACAAAACAGGCGAAAAATATAAACAGGGAGCCGGGCTGTCAGTCTTCATCAACGGGAAAAAGACGGCCTCCTCTCCTACTTTGACAAAAATAAATTGCAAATTATAACATCAAATTCAAACACCATGAAACAGTATCTCGTACTACCCCTTGCCTGCATGGCATTATGGGGATGCGGCGGGCAGGAGCCGGTAGCGACGCCGCCATTGAAAATGATTGACCAGATAGATTTCTCGCATGTGCACATCCAGGACCGGTTCTGGTCGCCGCGCCTTGCCAAGCACACTTCGGCCACGCTGCCGGTCTGCATCGACCAGATCGAGAACCAGACCGGGAGAATGCAGAATTTCGTACATGCGGCCCAAGGGACGGGGAAGCACTCCGGCATCTTCTTCGACGATTCGGATGTCTATAAGGCATTGGAAGGAATCGCCTACAGCCTCATCAACAACCCCGACCCTGAACTGGAAAAGAAGGCGGACGAATGGATCGGCAAGATCGCGGCAGCCCAACAGCCGGACGGATATATCAACACGTTCTACACGCTGACCGGGTTGGACAAACGCTGGAACAACATGGACAAGCACGAGATGTATTGTGCCGGCCACATGATGGAAGCCGCCGTCGCCTACTACCAGGCGACCGGGAAGCGGAAGCTGCTCGACGTGAGCATCCGCATGGCCGACCACATGATGGACCTCTTCGGCCCCGGCAAGCGCCATTGGGTACCGGGACATGAGGAGATCGAACTGGCCCTGGTGAAGCTGTACCAGACGACCGGCCAGGAAAAATACCTCGACTTCGCCAACTGGCTGCTTGAAGAGCGGGGCCACGGGCACGGCAGCAAAGGAGACGAAGGGAAATGGGACCCCATTTACTATCAGGATATCGTCCCGGTAAGGGAGCTGACCGACATTTCGGGCCATGCCGTCCGTTGCATGTACCTGTACTGCGGCATGGCGGATGTGGCGGCGTTGAAAAAAGACACCGGCTATGTCGCCGCCATGAACCGCCTGTGGGACGACGTGGTGCTGCGCAACATGTACGTGACCGGCGGGATCGGTTCCTCGCGCCACAACGAAGGGTTCACGGAAGACTACGACCTGCCGAACCTCGACGCCTATTGCGAGACCTGCGCCTCGGTCGGGATGGTCTACTGGAACCAGCGCATGAACCAGTTCACGGGCGATTCGAAATACATCGACGTGCTCGAACGCTCCATGTACAACGGGGCGTTGGCGGGCGTATCGCTGGCGGGCGACCGCTTCTTCTACGTCAATCCGCTGGAGTCGAAGGGAGACCATCACCGCCAGGCGTGGTACGGGTGCGCCTGCTGCCCGAGCCAGATCTCGCGCTTCCTGCCCTCCATCGGGAACTACATCTACGGGACGTCCGACAAGGCCCTGTGGGTGAACCTCTTCATCGGTAACACCACCGAAGTCACGATCGACGGGAAAAAGGTGGTCCTGAAACAGGAGACAGACTACCCCTGGAACGGGCAGGTCAACCTGACCGTCACCTCCGGCCAGCCGCTCGGCAAGGAACTGCGCATCCGCATCCCCGGATGGTGCAAGTCGTACACCCTGACGGTCAACGGGAACAAGGCCGGCGGCACGACCGACAAGGGATATGCCGTCGTCAAGGAATGGAAGACGGGCGACCGGATCGTGCTCAACCTGGACATGCCGGTCGAAAAGGTATCGGCCGACCCGCGCGTGCGGCAGGACAAGGGCAAACGCGCCCTGCAACGCGGACCGTTGGTCTATTGCCTCGAAGAGACGGACAACGCGCAAGGGTTCGACCAGCTCAACCTGACGGCCACCTCCACGTTCGAAGTCAAGGACGAACCGGAGCTGTTGGGCGGCATCCGCGCCATCGAAGCCGTATCGGGCGGGCAAAAACTGCATTTCATCCCCTACTACGCCTGGGACAACCGCGAAGCCGGCAAGATGAAAGTATGGGTAGATTATCAAGAATAAAAACAGATCAGACTATTCCCATGAACAGACTTAAGACAATCCTCCTGACGGCCGCCGCCACCATCACCGTGGCGGCAGCCGCCCCGGCGGGCGAAACGCCCGTGGCCGGGGGCTACCGGAACAACCGGCATCCGCTATTGCAAAAAGAGTACATCCAGCTGCCCCTCGGAAGCATCCGGGCGGAAGGGTGGATGCACGACCAGCTGGTCCGCATGAAAAACGGGATGACCGGCCATTTGGACGAAGTATACACCAAAGTGATGGGCCCCCGAAACGGCTGGCTCGGCGGCGACGGCGACGTGTGGGAACGGGGCCCTTACTGGATCGACGGACTGCTTCCGCTCGCCTACCTGCTGGACGACCGGGCACTCATCGAAAAGGTACAGCCCTGGATCGAATGGACCTTGGCGTCGCAGAAGCCCGACGGCTATTTCGGTCCCGACACCGACCGCGACTACGAACCCGGACTCCAGCGGGACAACGCGCAGGACTGGTGGCCCAAAATGGTCATGCTCAAGGTCATGCAACAGTACTACACGGCGACGCAGGACCGGCGCGTGATCGACTTCATGACCCGCTATTTCCGCTACCAGCTGGCCGAACTGCCGAAAAACCCATTAGGGAAATGGACCTTCTGGGGCGAACAGCGCGGGGGTGACAACCTGATGGCCGTCTACTGGCTGTACAACATCACCGGCGACAAGTTCTTGCTGGACTTGGGCGAGTTGATCCACAAGCAGACGTTCGACTGGACGGACATCTTCCTGAACCGGGACCACCTCTCGCGCCAGCACAGCCTGCACTGCGTGAACCTCGCGCAAGGCTTCAAGGAACCGATCGTCTACTACCAGCAAAGCCAGGACCCCAAGCAGATCCAGGCCACCCGGAAAGCCGTCCGCGACATCCACAACACCATCGGGCTGCCCACCGGCCTGTGGGGCGGAGACGAGCTGTTGCGCTTCGGCCAGCCGACGACCGGCTCGGAACTCTGCACGACGGTGGAGATGATGTTCTCGCTGGAAGCGATATTGGAGGTCACGGGCGACATGCAATGGGCCGACCACCTGGAGCGCGTGGCCTACAACGCCCTGCCGACCCAGGTGACCGACGACTACTCGGCGCGCCAGTACTACCAGCAGACCAACCAGATCGCCGTCACCCGCGAATGGCGTGAGTTCTCCACTCCGCACGACGATACCGATATCCTCTTCGGGGAGCTGACCGGCTATCCCTGCTGCACGTCCAACCTCCACCAAGGCTGGCCGAAGTTCGTCCAGAACCTCTGGTACGCGACAGCCGACAACGGCATCGCCTCCTTGGTCTTCGCCCCCTCGCAGGTAACGGCCCGGGTGGCAGGCGGCATCGAGGTGAACCTGCGGGAAGAGACCGCCTACCCGTTTGAGGAAACCGTGCGCTTCCACGTCGCGTTTACGGACAAGAAGGTGAAAAAGGCGTTCTTCCCCTTCCACCTCCGCATACCGGGCTGGTGCAAACAGCCGGTCGTCAAGCTCAACGGCAAACCGCTGGCAGTCGATGCCTACCCCGGAACCGTCGCCCGCATCAACCGGGAATGGAAGGACGGCGACGTCCTGAGCCTCGAATTGCCGATGGAAGTGGCCGTCAGCCGCTGGTACGGGAACAGCGCCGTCGTCGAACGGGGACCGCTGGTCTACGCCTTGAAGATGAATGAGAAATGGGAAAAGAAAACATTCGAGGAAGAAGCATCCGCGGTGTATGGCGGCTGGTATTACGAAGTGACATCGGACAGCCCCTGGAACTACGCCCTGCCCGCCCGCTCTTTCGCCCCCGACCGCATCCAAGAGGCCTTCACGGTCGAGAAGTCGGGCACCGTCGCCCCCTACCCGTGGAATGCCGAAAACGCCCCCGTGCGCATCCGGACGAAAGCCATGCGTCTCAACGGCTGGACACAGGTCAGAGGCTCGGCAGGCCCGATCCCCTACTACACGCAACAGGGCAAGGACTTCGGCGACGAAGAGACGATCGAGCTGATCCCCTACGGATGCACGACGCTCCGGATCACGGAGTTTCCGGTCAGATAACCCGGCCCACCGTTCCATTCCCCACCCGGACAGGCGGAGTGGAACGGTCCCGATGCGCGTTCACTTCCTATAACAGCCTCCCGAAAATCCGTGTTAAAATCGCTTTAACAAAAAGGGGGCGGAGAAGGGCTGTTTTGTTAAAAAAAAACCGCAATTTTAACTCCAATCGCAGGGAGTGGAGGATCACTGGAGGATCACTGGCCCTTCTGTGGAGGTAAAACGGCCGTTTTCGTGTTAAAACCGATAAGGAACATTATGTATTTTTAGCCGGTTTCGCGTGAACACAAAATCCAAAGGCCAGCCACGTTGAACCTTTTCCGCCTCCGGATTGTTACCGCCCGCAACCCGAATTTATCCTCCAACCTTGAATGTTCTGCAAAATTCCTTTACATTTGTGCCAGACAAAAGAAACACACGCAGGGCATGAGAACATTCCTTATCATCCTACTCGGCACGCTTTCGCTCCTCCTCCCCCGGTCCGGCAAGGCGCACGACCTCTATTTCCGTCATTATACCAACCAACAGGGATTGTCGCACAACACGGTCTACTGCGCCCTGCAAGACCGGCAAGGCTTCCTTTGGTTCGGGACGGACGACGGGCTGAACCGCTTCGACGGCCACCAGTTCCGCGTCTACCGCCACAACTCGCATGACCGGGGCAGCCTCTCCAACGACCGGATCGTCAGCCTGTTCGAGGACTCGGCCGGGAAGCTCTGGGTCAACACCTTTTCCTATACCTGCTACTACGACAGGCAGACGGACGCTTTCCACCCGCTCACCTTTCCGGACAACGGCGGCGCCCCCGAATATTTCCAACAGATCCGGGAAGACAAAAAAGGGAACCTCTGGCTCATCACGCACAACCGGATCGCCCGATACAAGCCGTCCGATGGGGAAAGCCCGCGCTTCTACCCCGATGCGGAACAGATACGCCCCGTCGCGATCACGACGGATGAAGAGGGCGAACCGCTGCTGGCGGGCCTCCACGACCTGTACCATTACAAGCCGGAGACCGACCGGTTCGTGCAGATCCCGCTCCTGGCGGAACAGGAAAAGGCCAATTCGGCCAGCCTCTCGGCCCTCTGCCTCGTGCCAGGCCAGGGCATCTTGGCGGGAACGGACCGGGAGGGATTGAAATTTTACGACAAGCACCGCAGGACGGTCGAGACCGTCATCCCCGACATACAGGTGCGCGACATCACGCAGACGGACAAGAACACCTACTGGATCGCCACGGAGTCGGGCATCTACATCCTCAACATGGCCAGCCGCGACATCGTGCACCTGCAAAAGTCGTTGACCAACGGATATACCATCTCGGACAACGCCGTCTATTCCGTGACCCTGGACCGGGAAGGCGGGATATGGGCCACGACCTATTTCGGGGGCGTCAACTACCTGCCCCGGTCATACGTGCCTTTCCGCTACTTCATCGGCGGCAAGACGCATCCGCAACTGTTGGGCAACGCCGTGCGGGAGATCTGCCCCGACCGCTACGGCAACATCTGGCTCGGGACCGAAGACAACGGGATCAACCGCTACGACCCGGTGACAAGGGAAATCACCAACTTCTCGCGCAGCAACCCGGCCCACCCCTTGTCGGCGACCAACATCCACGGGCTACTTGCCGACGGCGACCGGCTCTGGATCGGGACGTTCAACACGGGGATCGACATCCTCGACATCCCCAGCGGGAAGATTATCGAGCGGTACACGCGCGCCGGCACGCAGAACCGGCTGCCGTCCGACTTCATCCTTTGCTTCTGCAAGCTCTCGGCCGACGAGATCCTGATCGGCACGTCGGCAGGCCTCTCCCTTTTCACTTGCAAGGACGGACGTTTCACCCCCTGGGGTACGGAGATCGGCTCCATGATACGCCAAATCTACAAAAGTACGGCGGGAGAAATCTGGATCGCCACCACATCGGGCGCCTATCGCTATTCGGCAGAGGGTAAACAAATCGCACACTACACCGCCGACCGCCAACGCTCGCTGACGATCGGAGACAACAACATCACTTCCATCTTCGAAGACTCGAAAGGGCGTATCTGGATCGCCACGGTCTACGGCTTCTCGCTCTACAACCCGAAAGCGGATTCGTTTAACCGTATCACGGCGGAAAACGGACTACCCAGCAACATCGTGCACCGCATCCTTGAAGACGACGACCATCTTTTCTGGGTGGCGACCGCCAACGGGTTGGTCCGCTTCGATCCCGACACCTACGTGATGAAGACCTTCTCCTACACCGAAGGACTGCCCGAAGCGCAATTCAACTATTGCTCTGCCTACAAAGCACCGGACGGGACCTTGTACATGGGGACCATCAACGGAATGATCGCCTTCAATCCGCGCGATTTCAAAGAGGACACCTACTCACCCACCATGCGAATCACCCGCATAGACGTGCAGGACGACCGCATCGGCGCCCCAAAATACAACACCAGCCAAGTCCTGCAAAACGGGGAGCTGAAACTTCCGTACAACCGCTCCACCTTCACCCTTTCGTATGTCGCCCTGAGCTACACCGCACCCGATGCGATCCAGTATGCCTACCGCTTGGACGGGAGTGACAAGGACTGGGTATACATGAAACAGAACAAAGATGTAACTTTCGCCAACCTATCGCCCGGCGACTACGTGTTCCGGGTCAAATCGACCAATAGTAGCGGGGTGTGGCAAGACAACGAGACCACCCTCCGGATCACGGTCACACCGCCGTTCTGGGCGACCGGGTGGGCCTTGGTGGTCTATCTCCTGTTCGTCTGCCTATTAGTCGTGTTCTGGTACAACTACAAGAAAGCCCAATTGGAAGAAAAACATCGCATCAACCGCGAACGGTTTGAAAGGAAGAAAGAGAAGGAGCTATACGATGCGAAAATCCAGTTCTTCACCTTCATCACCCATGAAATACGGACTCCGCTCACGCTGATCAAAGCCCCGTTGGAAAAAATCATCCGCTCGGGCGATGGGACACCCGCCACGCAGGAAAACTTGCGGATCATCGAAAAAAACACCGGCCGGCTGTTAGACCTCAGCAACCAGTTGCTGGACTTCCGCAAGACGGAAAGCCGAGGGTTCAAGCTACACTACGTCACAACCGATGTCGTCCTCTGGCTCGAAACGATCCTGCACCCGTTCCGCCCGACTTTGGAACAAAGTGGCAAAAGCCTCACGGTCCAGTTACCAGAGGTGGCGTTCGAGGCCAGCTTAGACCGGGAGGCGTTCTCCAAGATCGTCAGCAACCTGTTCAGCAATGCGCTGAAGTATTCGGACTACCGGATATCGGTCGAACTGCTCCCGCCTTCAGGCAAAGAGCGGATGTTTACCCTGCTGGTCACCAACGACGGACATCTGATACCCGAAAGCGAAGCGGAAAACATCTTCAGCCCGTTCTACCGGCTCAAAGAGACCGAGAACCAGCAGGGGAGCGGCATCGGCTTGTCGCTTACCCGCTCGTTGGCGGAGTTCCACCGCGGTAAACTGTCCTACCGGCAGACGCCGGACGGCCTGAACCAATTTGTCCTGACGCTTCCGGAACAACAGGAAGAGGGGGACCGGATCATGGCCGGAAACGAGAAAGAGAAAACGGAAACGGTCGCATGGCCCGAAACAGGCCGGTCGGTGGTCTTAGTGGTCGAAGACCAGGAAGATCTCCGTCATTTCATCGCCCGCGAACTGGCCGGGACCTACCAGGTATTGGAAGCGGAAAACGGAAAAGCGGCGCTCGACTTAGTGCGCAAGCAGACGGTCAACCTCATCATCAGCGACGTCATGATGCCGCTGATGGACGGTTTCGAGTTTTGCAATGAGGTGAAAAACGATGTCAACACCAGCCACATTCCCTTCATCCTGCTGACGGCGCAACACAACCTGCAATCGCGCTTGAAAGGCCTGAACACGGGGGCGGATGCCTATATGGAGAAACCGTTCTCCATCGAGCTGCTGACGGCACAGATCAGCAATCTCCTGAAAAGCCGCGAGTTGCTGAACAAGACCTACATAGAAAAGCCGCTCGCCCCGCTCGCCACCCTTGCCGTTTCGCAAGTCGACGATCTGTTCCTCCGCAAGTTGAATGATTACTTAGATGAGAATCTCGGCAACGAAGCGCTCTCGGTCGAAATGCTTGCCGACAAGATGAGCATGAGCACCTCCAGCCTCTACCGTAAGGTGAAAGGTGTATCCGGCCTTTCGCCCAATGACTTCATCCGCATTGCCCGTCTAAAAAAAGCGATCTCACTGATGCAGAACGGTGAGAACCGCATCAGTGAGATCGCTTTCCAAGTAGGCTTCTCCTCCCCCGCCTATTTCTCCACCTGCTTCCAAAAGCAGTACGGGAAGACGCCGTCGGAGTATATGGGGAAAGATGGGAGATCATGATATTCACCGAAAATCAAACAAACAAGATCAGAGATCATATTCCCTTTTCATTTCGGCCAAAAGATCCATAATTTCATTGGGAGAAACCGTTTCTCGCTCTTCTTTGTCATACAGATAAAGAAGAACAATCGTGCCGGTCTCTTCATCAACAGAATAGGTAAACGTGATCACACGCGCTCCATGACTTTTACCTTTGTTCTTACTACCAATCGCCATCCGAACCTTTCGGACACCGCCCCCTAAACTGACACCAGCTTCAGGATGAGTCTGAAGTTCAACCAACAAACAAGCATAGTCTTGCGGTATGGAACGGTATTTCTTGCCAAGACGTTTCAACTCTTTGGCAAAGGCTGATATGTATTTTATTCTATAATTCATGAAGCAATTCTTCTGCATCAGGTAATTCTCTTCCAGCTCTTTTTGCCTGAGATAACTCAGTCAACCCCGAACGGATACCGTCCAAAATTTCCTGCTTGCTGATATACTCCACCTCTTCATCCTTGACAACCTGCTGTTCTTTTACTTTAGCCAAAGCACGTACCAACGTGCGCTTAACGGTTCTCAACACGTTGATATCATCCGTGTCCAATATATCACGCATAAGCTCAACTCGCAAAGAATCTACTTCTAATGTAGCCATATCGAATAGTTTATGATTTTGGACAAAGATACGTTTTTATCTCTTTATCCAAAACCATTTGCTGCAAAATACTCACTTCCTTAACCTCCGTACCCCGTAACAAAGCAGGCGAAGCACGACCGACAAGCCGTAGAAGCCGCATGTGATGAGCAACATCCATAATGACTGTGTCCAAAGTTCGGACCAACTCGTACCGTATGCGAGGATAGAAATGATATTCATCAGATAAGCCAACACGATACAGGTACAAAATATCCGGATTTCCGTTTTTTGTCTCTTTACAGATAATACAATGTCTTTCATACTCATGCGAAATTTAGATACGGTATTTTATATTCATCCGGGAAAGTGATCACCCGTTCCTCCTCAATCGCCTGCAAGCCCAACAAACCTAAGACTGAAGAATAGTAGGCCTCTTCCACCAGGTTGAGAGCCGGTTTTCCGGTGATGGCCGCTTCGCAGAAAGCGGTAACCAGTTCAACCGAACCATCACCGACCGCCCCGACTGATGATTGCCCGCTGATCGTCGTCACCTTGTCCATGATCAGATGGCCTTTGTTGACCGACGCAGTCTCGGGCACCCAGCTCGGACCGGCAAAAGAAACATTGTCGAAGATCTTGTGTTCGATCTGGTTGATCAGCTGCATGATACCGGGAGCCGGTTCGACCTCCTCGAAATAGTATCGGCCCTTCTCCGGTTCCATCGTCCCCTTGCTTCCCAAGATTTCCTCTTCCAGACCGTAGAATTTATTGGCAATCATGGACTCGTAGGTCATCTTCACGCCGTTCGGATAATGGTAGATCAGGTTGATGCTGTCATACACATCGCGTCCATCCTTCCAGTAGACGATATCTCCCATGCCGGCAATCTTGTCGGGAAGCATCCGGAGTGCCCAGTTTCCGACCTGCAACTGGTGGGTAGCCAACTCCGTCACCAGGCCACATGAATATTCCTTATACAGACGCCAATTGATCTTACGCTCCAAATCAGGAGAGGGAACCGGACGGCGCCAGTCGTTATTGCGGAACCAGTACGCCCGTATCGAGCCGATCTCGCCCAACAACCCGGCATGAATCATCTCCATCGCCTTGATATATTTCGGATCGTACAAACGTTGCTGGCCGATAAACATCACTTTGCCCGACTCCTTGAAGACATTGTACATATCCAGGCAGTCGGGACAAGTCATCGCCATCGACTTCTCGCAGAACGTGTGCTTCCCGGCATGCAAGGCATCTATCGTGATATGGGCATGTTCATACAACGGTGTCGCTATCATGACGGCCTGTACATCCTTGTCTTCCAAAAGTTTTCGGTAGTCATCATACGTCTTGGCTTTCGGATAAAGCGCCGAAGCCGCTTTCAGGTGGGGGGGATAATTATCGCACAAAGCAACTACATCAGCATAAGGTATCGACTTCAGGTTGTTCAGGTGGTACTGCCCACGCGAACCTGTACCGATAAACCCGATCCGCACCTTCTCCTTCGCGATCTGTGCCTTATCGTCGGCACTACAAGACTGCAACCAAGGAAATGCGGAAAGCAACGCGCCGCCTCCGCCCATCATTCCCAGCTCTTTGAAGAAGTCCCGCCGGCTTAAACCGACTGAATTCTCATCATTTCTCATAACTTATATACATGTTTTTCATTAATATCAAATCGAGACGCGATTACCGGAATACGCTCATCGTCGGCAATCATAAAAGCGGTCGTCAGGATCTCCGCCACAACCGGATCTTTCGCCACCACCGACACCAGTTTCCGGTCTTCCACGAACATGCCCGTATGCGGATTCACGATATGCCGCGGATGGGAAGGCATATTGCCCGATGTCGATAGCGAACAGTCGCACAACTTCAGATCGGCAATCCGCTCTTTCGTGAACGGGTTGTCCAACCCGACCGGCCAATAGGCGCCGCACGGATGCGTACCGACCGCCAGAATCGAACTATTCCCGAAGTTGACAAGTGCCTTGCCGACTCCGCCTGCGTCCAACAATTCCCGTATTTTAGCAAGCGCATACCCCTTTCCGTACCCGCCGAGATCGATCTGCAAGGATTCGGAGAAAAAGAAAACGCTCTTATCTTCCTCCGTCAACAATACGGAGTCAAATCCCTGCAAAGTGATGTCGAAATAGCCATCTGTCAACTCCGTGTAACGCTTACAGGCCTGCAATATGTCCCAAAGCTCATCTTCCACCGCGACCGGATAATGCCCGGCTTCCCGGTTGACATACGCGACCTCACTCTCCGGATCAAACCAGTTCAACATCTTATCCAATCGCCGTACCTCCGATTCGACCTTTTCCCAAACCGTCCCCAAAAGGCGGGGATCATTGCCGACCATCAAAATGTCGAACTGCGTCCCCATAACCGCCGACATGGACCCATGAAAAAGCCCGGAAGCCGCATAGTAGTTAGAATAAGACATAAGCCATTTGCTATTTTTTTACAGGATACTATAAGGTGTGCGTACACACAACTGCAAATATAAAAGGATTTGTTCGTTTCACAAATAGGAAGAGGCAACCTTTTTCTCAAAAGGTTGCCTAATTAGCGTTTATTTTCGTTTAAACAGATTTACAAGTCAACCTTTGCCAAACAAGACACCGGAACTTATCATGAAAAAAGAAACCCTCCATTCGTTTATTACAAGATAATAGCTTACATTTGCGCACGTAATGTATTATCTAAATCTATGATTCCGATGTGTACACGAAGCAAAGGCGATTTTCGAACCGCCTATATGAAAAGCCTGATGGCGCTTTTCTTTTTGGGGATGTTCATGACCAGCTGCAATCCTCATACGAAGCGAACGGCCCAAAATGACATCCAATTCGATTCGGTCCGGGTGGACAGGAGCTATCATCTGTTGGACAACCCGGATAATCCCAATTGCAGCTTGCAGTTGGACTTCACTTATCCGGTCCGGTTCTCCAACGAAGAGATACTGAAAAAGGTACAAAAGAACTTCGTCCTCTCCTACTTCGGCGAGAACTATGAAAACCTCTCTCCCGAAAAAGCGGTTGCCCAATACACCGAAGATTACCTGAACAACTACAAAGAATTGGAAACCGATTTCAAGGCCGAGCTGACCCGGAAAGACGATCAGCCGGTCGAAGCGTGGTTCTCCTATTTTGAAATGTCGTCGAATGAGATCGTCTACAACCAGAACGATATCTTGAGCTACACTGTTAAATTTGAAAACTATACCGGTGGTGCGCACGGGTCGCATACCTACAGCAATCATGTGATCAACCTGAAAACCGGCAATGTGATCACGGAGGAGGATATTTTCGTCGAGAACTTCCAGGATAGCCTCGCCCAGATATTAGTCGACCATATTGCCAGACAGAACAAGGTGGAGAATCCGAAAGACCTCGAAAACATCGGTTTCTTCAGCGTCGAGGAGATCTTCCCGAACGGCAACTTCCGGCTCGACGAAAACGGCATCACCTATACATTCAATGAATACGAGATTGCCGCCTACGTGATCAGAGAGACGAACGTGTTCGTGCCCTATGCCGATATCCGGTATTTGTTGAAGAAGGAGAGCCCGATCATGGGGATAATTGAGAATTGACAATTGAGAATTGACAATTGACAATTAAAAAGACGGACATTTATACATATAATATATGTACGGGCGGTTCGCGAATCGCCTAAACAGATAATTCCTATATACATATCTATGGACAACAACGCAAATACGGGCAGTTCGCGAACCGCCCAAACCATTTCCCCTCAATTGTCAATTGTCAATCATCAATTGTCAATTGTCAAAAGTTATTTTCCGGAGCTGACCGACGCACAAAAGGCGCAGATCGACGCCCTGTTTGACCTGTATGCAGACTGGAATTCCAAAATCAACGTCATTTCGCGCAAAGACATCGAAAACCTATACCTGCACCATGTACTTCATTCGTTAGGCATCCTGAAGATGCTGAAGTTCAAGGCCGGTTCGAGTGTCCTGGACATCGGTACGGGAGGAGGGTTTCCCGGCATACCGCTTGCGATCCTGCTCCCCGACGTGCGCTTCCATCTGGTAGACAGTATCGGGAAAAAGATCAAAGTCGGGCAGGCAGTTGCCGAGGCCATCGGCCTGGAAAACGTCACGTTCCGCCATTGCCGCGCCGAAGAGGAGAAACAGATGTTCGATTTTGTCGTGAGCCGCGCCGTCATGCCGCTTGCCGATTTGGTGAAAATCGCTCGTAAAAATATAAAAAGGGAACAACAAAATGCGCTTCCGAATGGTTTGATTTGTCTGAAGGGCGGAGAGTTGCAACACGAAATATTGCCATTCAAGAATCAAGTTGTCAGCCTCTCCCTGAGCGACTATTTCAAAGAAGAATTTTTCCAAACTAAAAAAGTTGTTTACGTACCGCTATGATTACAATCAAATCGTTCGAGTTCAATTATTTCCAGGAAAACACCTTCCTATTGTATGACGACACGCGCGAAGCCGTCCTGATCGATTGCGGCTGTTGCTGCAAGGAGGAAGAGAAAGAACTGGCCGGCTTCATCCTCGAAAACAAACTGACGCTCAAACACCTGCTCTGCACGCACCTGCACCTGGACCATGTTTTCGGAAACGGATTCATATACAAGACATACGGGTTGAAACCCGAAGTGAACAAGCTCGATGTCGAGCTCCTGCCTCCTCCGGACGAACAGGCCAAACTGTTCAGACTCCGCCAGCCTGTCGAGAATATCCCGGCCGGAAAATATCTTGTAGGCGGTGAAACCATCAAGTTCGGAACCTCCGAGCTCCAAGTGCTGACGGTCCCCGGCCATTCGCCCGGAAGCGTCGCTTTCTATAACAAAAAGAACGGATTCGCGATCGTTGGAGACGCACTGTTTGCCGGCAGTATCGGCCGTACCGACCTCTGGGGAGGCAACCACGAGGTGCTGGTCGCCGCCATCCACGACAAGCTCCTTTCGCTCCCCGACGAAACGGTCATTTATCCAGGACACGGACCGGAAACGAGAGTGATTGATGAAAAATTCAATAACCCGCTTTTGTAATTGACAATTGAGAATTGACAATTGACAATTAAAATCATAAATCATAAATCATAAATTATAATTTATTTATCATGGACACAAACAAATTCGTAAACCGCCACATCGGCATTACGGCAGAAGACATCCCTTCCATGCTGCAAGCCATTGGCGTCCAGTCGGTCGACGAGCTGATCGATCAGACCATCCCGTCTGACATCCGCCTGAAAGAGCCGCTCAACCTGCCCGAACCCATGACGGAACGGGAGTTTGCCGAACACATCTCGGAGTTGGCCTCCAAAAACGAGGTCTTCACATCCTATATCGGAATGGGCTGGTATGACACGGTTTGCCCCGCTCCCATCCAGCGCAACGTGTTTGAAAACCCGGTTTGGTACACATCCTACACGCCCTACCAGGCCGAAGTCTCGCAAGGACGCCTGGAAGCCCTGCTGAACTACCAGACCGTCATCGCCGAACTGACCGGCCTGCCGTTGGCCAACTGTTCCCTGCTGGACGAAGCGACCGCCGCCGCCGAAGCCGCCACCATGTTCCACGGAAGCCGGAGCCGCGCACAGGTAAAGGCCGAGGCCCATACGTTGTTTGTCGATGAAAACGTATTCGCCTCCACGCTCGCCGTCATCAACACCCGCATGATCCCGCAAGGCATCAAGGTGGTGGTAGGCGACTACAAGACAATCGCGTTCACGCCGGACGTATTCGGAGCCATCGTCCAGTATCCGAATGCCGACGGTTCGATCGAAGATTATAAAGAATTTATCGCACGCGCCCAAGCCGGCGGGGCACGTGTCGCCGTTGCCGCCGACCTGATGAGCCTTGTCTTGCTGACGCCTCCGGGCGAATGGGGCGCAGACGTCGTGTTCGGCAGCAGCCAGCGCTTCGGCATCCCGATGTTCTACGGCGGCCCGTCTGCCGCGTTCTTCGCCACGAAAGACGAATACAAGCGTTCCATCCCCGGACGCATCATCGGTATTTCCAAAGACGCCTACGGCCACGCCGCCTACCGCCTGGCCCTGCAAACACGCGAACAGCATATCAAACGCGAAAAGGCGACCTCCAACATCTGTACCGCCCAAGCCTTGCTCGCCACGATGGCCGGCTTCTATGCCGTCTACCACGGGGCCGAGGGCCTGAAGAACATCGCAGGCCGCATCCACGCTTCCACCGGATTCCTGGCCGGAGAGCTGGAAAAATTGGGTTACAAGCAATTGAACAAGGACTATTTCGACACGCTGAAGATCCAGTTGCCGGAACACGTCTCCGTCAACGCGCTCCGCGAGATCGCCCTGGAATGCAAGGTGAACCTGCGTTACTTCGAAGCCGGGCAGGTCGGCATCAGCCTGGACGAGACGACCCTGCCGACCGACCTCGGCGTCCTGCTGTATATCTTCGCCGGTGCCGCCGGAAAAGATTATATGCTGAAAGAAGCTGTTCCTGAAAAGAGCTACTTCGATCCGAAGTTCGCCCGCACGTCCGGCTTCCTGCAAGAAGAGGTCTTCAAGAAATACCATACCGAAACGGAACTGATGCGCTACATCACCCGCCTGGGACGCAAGGATGTCTCCCTGGCCCAGTCCATGATCTCATTGGGCTCCTGCACGATGAAGCTGAACCCGGCATCGACCATGCTCCCGCTCAGCCGTCCGGAATTCATGAACATACATCCCTACGCGCCGGAAGAACAGGTGGAAGGCTACAAGGAGCTGATCGAGAACCTCTCCTCCTACCTGTGTGAAATCACCGGATTCAAGGGCTGCACGCTGCAACCCAACTCCGGAGCCGCCGGCGAATATACCGGCCTGCGCGTCATCCGGGCCTATCTGGAAAGCATCGGGCAGGGACACCGCAACATCGTCCTCCTCCCCGCTTCCGCCCACGGCACGAACCCGGCCAGCGCCATCCAGTGCGGCTTCACGACCGTCACGGTCAAATGTGACGACAGGGGGAACATCGACCTCGAAGATTTCCGGGCGAAAGCCGAAGCCAACAAGGAACACCTGGCGGCGAGCATGATCACCTATCCGTCCACCCACGGTATCTTCGAAGTGGACATCAAGGAGATGTGCGACATCGTACACGCCTGCGGTGGCCAGCTCTATATGGACGGCGCCAACATGAACGCCCAGGTCGGCCTGACCAATCCGGGCACGATCGGCGCCGACGTCTGCCACCTGAACCTCCACAAGACCTTCTCTTCCCCTCACGGCGGAGGCGGCCCCGGCGTAGGTCCGATCTGCGTGGCCGAACACCTCGTTCCCTTCCTGCCGCAACATCCGGTCCTGTGGGGCAGCAACCTGAACACCGTCGCCGCCGCTCCTTACGGTAGCGCGGGCATCCTGCCGATCACATACGCCTATATCCGCATGTTGGGAACGGAAGGGCTGGAAACCGTCACCAAGACTGCGATCCTGAACGCGAACTACTTAGCGGCGAAGTTCAAGGACACCTACGGAATCGTCTACACCGGAGCGACAGGGCGCGTCGGCCACGAACTGATCTTAGAATGCCGCACGGTGAAAGAACGTTCGGGTATCGACGAAGGCGACATCGCCAAACGCCTGATGGACTTCGGCTACCATGCGCCTACGCTCTCCTTCCCCGTCCACGGCACGCTGATGGTCGAACCGACCGAGAGCGAAAGCAAGGCCGAACTGGACCGCTTCGTCGAAGTATTGGAATGCATCTGGGAAGAAATCAAGGAGGTGGAAGAAGGCAAGGCTTCGAAGGAAGACAACGTGCTGAAGAACGCCCCGCACCCCGAATATGAAGTGGCAGGCGACGAATGGAAGCACGAATATCCGCGTAGCAAGGCGGCTTTCCCGCTCGACTGGCTGCACGACAGCAAGTTCTGGGTGAATGTAGCCCGCGTGGACAATGCCTACGGCGACCGCAACCTGATCCCGACCCTTTGCGCTTGCGAAACACGGTAAGAGAAAAGAGAATCGCGAAGCGAATTGATCTCCACAATATAGAGGTCTATTCGCTTCCGTGCAAATCGATAAAAACTTTCTAGACATCAATTCCCTATGCGCGAATTGACCGCTACAAAATTGAGATCTATTCACCATGAGGGAATTGACTGCTACAAAGTTGAGATCTATTCACCACAAGGGAATTGACCGCTACAAAATTGAGGTCTATTCGCCATGAGGGAATTGACTACTACAAAACTGAGATCTATTCGTCGGAAAACAACAACAAACAAGACAACGAAATGGAAGAAAAATACAAGCCGATCCTCCCGGAAGACCTGTTCCTGACAGCCTTTGACCGCCAGCCGACCGAAGTGGAACTTTGGATGGGCGTCCCGTCCGACTTCCACGGCAACCGCGCGTCGGGAAACAACTTCATGGACCTGTTCGCCTACCTCATCCGCAAGCACGGGCGGAAAGATATCCAGGCCTACGCCAAACTGATGGGCGTTTCTTCCGCCGACCTCTACGGAGCCATCCGTGCGATGAGCGGGATCGGAGCCGCCGAATGGCGCAACCGCTACCTCGTGCTCGAAGCCAAGGAGCTGTTGGAGAAAACCACCTGGGAAATCCGCCGGATATCCGCCCGGTTAGGCTTCTCGCAACCCTCCGTCTTCTCCAAATTATTCCAAACCTACACCGGAAAACAACCGTTCGAATGGCGCAACAACTGGCGCCGGAGGAACCGGTAAAAAGGGAAAAAGGGCCGGAGAAATTGCCCAAAAAAAACTAAAGTGTGCAGAAACCAAGTGAAAGTTCTTTGACATAAAGAATGTTTGATTACTTTTGCACGTCAGTATCACACTGATACAAACAGATATCTAAAATTTAGAATCTAATATTCCTATAAAAATATGAGTTTAAAAATTATTGTATTGGCGAAACAGGTTCCGGACACACGCAATGTGGGAAAGGACGCGATGAAAGAAGACGGGACAATCAACCGTGCCGCTCTTCCCGCGATCTTCAACCCGGAAGACCTGAACGCATTAGAACAAGCCCTCCGCTTGAAAGACACCTATCCGGGAACGACGGTAACCTTGTTGACAATGGGCCCGGGGCGTGCTGCAGAAATCATTCGTGAAGGTTTATATCGCGGTGCAGACGGCGGTTACCTGTTGACCGACCGTGCATTTGCCGGTGCCGACACGTTGGCGACATCATACGCGCTGGCGACGGCCATCAAGAAAATCGGTGATTACGACATCATCATCGGAGGCCGCCAGGCCATCGACGGCGACACGGCGCAAGTAGGCCCGCAAGTAGCTGAAAAGTTAGGACTGACGCAGATCACGTATGCCGAAGAGATTCTGAACGTAGACGAACAAAGCCGCCGCATCACGGTGAAACGCCATATCGACGGCGGTGTCGAAACCGTGGAAGGGCCGCTTCCGATCGTGATCACGGTCAACGGTTCGGCTGCTCCCTGCCGTCCGCGTAACGCGAAATTAGTGATGAAATACAAACGTGCCTTGGGCGCCCAGGAAAAGAACGCCGCCCCGGCCTGCCATCCGGGCGTACCGGAGCCTTCATACCCCGAACTGTATGAAACACGTCCGTACCTGAACATTCCGGAATGGAGTGTGGCCGACGTGAACGGAGATCTCGCACAATGCGGGTTGTCCGGTTCGCCGACGAAAGTGAAAGCCATCCAGAACATCGTGTTCCAGGCAAAGGAAAGCAAGACGCTGACCGGTTCGGACCAGGATGTGGAAGATTTGATTGTTGAACTGTTAGCTAACCACACTATCGGATAAGAGTATGAATAATGTATTTGTATATTGTGAGCTTGAAGGCACGACGGTTGCCGATGTAAGCCTCGAATTGCTGACCAAAGGCCGCAAGTTAGCCAATCAGTTGAACTGCCAACTCGAAGCGATCGTGGCAGGTTCCGGCCTGGAAGGGATCGAAAAACAGGTGATGCCTTACGGAGTGGACAAGGTACACGTCTTCGACGCACCGGGCCTGTTCCCGTACACCTCCCTCCCGCACGCTTCCATCCTGATCAACCTGTTCAAGGAAGAGAAGCCGCAGATTTGCCTGATGGGCGCAACGGTTATCGGCCGCGACTTGGGTCCGCGTGTTTCCTCAGCCCTGACAAGCGGTCTGACTGCCGACTGTACGTCACTTGAAATCGGTTCGCACGAAGACAAGAAAGCCGGTAAGACTTACGAGAATTTGCTCTACCAGATCCGTCCCGCTTTCGGTGGCAACATCGTTGCGACGATCATCAATCCCGAACACCGTCCGCAGATGGCGACCGTGCGCGAAGGGGTGATGAAGAAAGAGATCCTGGACGCCAACTATCAAGGCGAAGTGGTGAAACATGACGTAGCCAAATATGTCCCGGAAACGGACTATGTCGTCAAAGTCATCGACCGCCATGTGGAAAAGGCCAAACACAACCTGAAAGGCGCCCCGATCGTCGTAGCCGGCGGTTACGGAATGGGCTCAAAGGAAGGTTTCGACATGCTGTTCGAACTGGCCAAGGAACTTCACGCCGAAGTGGGTGCCAGCCGCGCAGCCGTGGATGCCGGATTCTGCGAACATGACCGCCAGATCGGCCAGACCGGCGTGACGGTCCGTCCGAAACTGTATATCGCGTGCGGTATCTCCGGGCAGATCCAGCACATCGCAGGCATGCAGGACGCAGGTATCATCATCTCTATCAACAACGACGAGAACGCTCCGATCAACGCGATTGCCGACTACGTAATCAACGGCACCGTCGAGGAAGTGATCCCGAAGATGATTAAGTATTACAAACAGAACAGCAAGTAAAGAGATGGCAAATTATTATACAGACATACCGGAACTCAAGTATCACTTGAACAATCCGATGATGGAACGTATTTGCGAACTGAAAGAACGCAATTACAGAGATAAAGAAGAGTTCGACTACGCACCGCAGGATTATGCCGATGCGATGGACTCGTTCGACAAAGTGCTTGAAATCACGGGCGAAATCACCGGTGAGATCATAGCCCCCAATGCGGAAGGTGTCGATGCGGAAGGCCCTCATTGTGCGAACGGACGTGTGGAATACGCTTCGGGGACGAAACAGAACTTGGACGCGATGGTGAAAGCCGGCTTGAACGGTATGACAATGCCGCGCCGTTTCGGAGGGTTGAACTTCCCGATCACGCCGTACACCATGTGTGCCGAAATCGTGGCAGCCGCCGATGCCGGATTCGGAAACATCTGGTCGTTGCAGGATTGTATCGAGACCCTGTATGAATTCGGAAACGAAGACCAGCACAGCCGTTTCATCCCGCGTATCTGCGCCGGCGAAACGATGTCCATGGACCTGACCGAGCCGGACGCCGGTTCCGACTTACAATCCGTCATGCTGAAAGCGACTTTCGACGAGAAAGAGAATTGCTGGCGCCTGAACGGCGTGAAACGTTTCATCACAAACGGCGACGCCGACCTGCATCTGGTCCTGGCCCGTTCGGAAGAGGGAACGAAAGACGGACGCGGCTTGTCGATGTTCATCTATGACAAACGTCAGGGAGGCGTGGATGTCCGCCGCATCGAAAACAAGTTGGGTATCCACGGTTCGCCTACTTGCGAATTGGTTTACAAGAATGCGAAAGCCGAACTTTGCGGAGACCGCAAGTTAGGTTTGATCAAATATGTGATGGCATTGATGAACGGTGCCCGCTTAGGTATCGCCGCCCAGTCGGTCGGCTTGAGCCAGGCCGCCTACAACGAAGGACTGGCCTATGCGAAGGAACGCAAACAGTTCGGCAAGGCGATCATCGACTTCCCGGCCGTTTACGACATGTTGTCTATCATGAAGGCGAAGTTGGATGCCGGCCGTGCCCTGTTGTACCAGACTTCCCGTTATGTGGACATCTACAAAGCGCTGGACGACATCGCACGCGAACGCAAGCTGACTCCGGAAGAACGCCAGGAACAGAAGAAATATGCCAAACTCGCCGATGCGTTCACACCGCTGGCAAAAGGGATGAACTCCGAATATGCCAACCAGAACGCATACGACTGTATCCAGATTCACGGCGGTTCAGGCTTCATGCTGGAATATGCTTGCCAGCGGATCTACCGCGATGCCCGCATCACCTCCATCTATGAGGGTACGACGCAGTTGCAGACTGTTGCCGCCATCCGTTACGTGACAAACGGTTCTTATTTAGCGACCATCCGCGAATTTGAAACCCTCCCATGTTCACCGGAAATGGAGCCGCTGAAAGCACGCTTGGTTGAAATGGCCAACAAGTTCGAAGCCTGCATGAACAAGGTGAAGGAAGCGCAGAACCAGGAATTGCAGGATTTCGTTGCCCGCCGCCTTTATGAAATGGCAGCCGATTGCATCATGGCCCACCTGCTGATCCAGGATGCGACAAAGGCACCTGAAATGTTTGCCAAATCAGCCGTCGTATATCTGAACTACGTGGAAGCGGAAGTGGAAAAACATAGCAACTTCATCTTGAAATTCAAGGCAGAAGCATTGACAAGCTACAGACAGTAACAAATATTGCCTATTTCATAAAAAAGCCGGATCTCATCTCTTGAGTTCCGGCTTTTTCTTTCTATATTTGTCCACATATAAACCAATAACACAACCATCGGCTATGAAACAGTACAATCCCGCCATCCACCACCGTCGTAGTATCCGTTTGAAAGGATATGATTATTCACAAGAAGGATTATATTTTGTAACAATATGTACCCAAAATCGTAAACATTTATTCGGCGAAATCAAGAACATCCCCCCCGTAAACCCCGTAGGGGCAGGGTCCACCTGCCCCGAATCTGAATCCAACATTCCCCAAATGATATTAAACCCACATGGCAAAATAATCCAACAATGTTATTGGGATTTGGAACGCAAATACCCCAATATCGAATGTGGCGAATATGTTATTATGCCAAATCATTTTCATGCGATTATAAAAATCAACCGGGATGCATTAGGGGAGGGCGGACCCCTCCCCTACGTGGTGACGCTGGGACATGTTGTGGGATATTTTAAATATCAATCGACAAAAATGATTAATCTACATGGTCAAAAATTATGGCAACGTAATTATTATGAACATATCATACGGGATGAAAAGGCATATCATAATATATCCAATTATATATTGAACAATCCGGCGCAATGGGCACACGACAAATTACGATAATCTATTGCGGCAACGCCATAACACGCCCTGCACGATGCCACGCAAGGACAAATAGGCCAGGAACGCCATCCATAAGGCATGATTGCCCATCATTCCGAAGAAAAGGAAATAGATCAGGAAGAACGTTCCGGAAGCGATCCCCATCGAATAGAGCATCAGACGGGTAGCCGTCGCACCGATCAGGATCCCGTCCCAAAGGAAAGCGGCAAAGCCGGCAAACGGAACGGCGAGCACCCAATAGAAATAGACACCGGCCTCCTGTATGACAACGCGATCATTGGTCAAAAGCGACAGGAAATCTTTCCCGCCTATCCCGTAGAGCAACGTAAAAGCAAACGACAACCCGACTCCCCATCCGAACAACAAGCGGATCATCCGGTCGAGCGACTGATTATTACGCGCCCCTATATACCGCCCCGCCAACGCTTCGCCCGCGTAGGCAAAGCCATCCATGATATAGGAGAATAGCGTAAACAACTGCATCAACAAGGTATTAACCGCCAACACGACATCCCCCTGCCTGGCACCCGTCGAGGTAAAAAAGGTCGTAACCGCCACCAAGCAAAGCGTGCGAAAGAAGATATCGCCATTCACCCGGAAGAAACGGCGCATGGCAACTTTATCCAGGACCTCCTGCCAACCGACACGGACATCCAGCCGTTTCCGGTAATACACGGACCACAAGCATACAGCCATCCCGAAACCTCCATATTGGGCGATCAGTGTCCCCATCGCAACGCCTTCCACCTTCATGCCGAACCCGAAAACGAAGAGCAGGCTCGCCCCGATATTCACGATATTCTGGGTGATCGCAATAAACATCGGAAAACGGGAATTCTGCATCCCGATAAACCAGCCGGAGAAACCATACAACCCCAACACCGCCGGTGCGCCCCAAATGCAGATCCGGAAATAGAGGGCGGCCAACCGTTCCACCTCATCCGTCGTATCCAACAAGGAAAAAGCGATCTCCCGCATCGGATATTGGAGCAAGAGCAAAGCCAAAGAGACCAGCAGCCCGACCCCGACCGAGCGAAACAAAATCCGCGTCACCTCCCGGAGATCCCGCCTCCCCAATGCCTGCGAAGTCATCCCGCTCGTCCCCATCCGCAGGAAACCGAACAACCAATACATGATATTGAACAACATCCCTCCTACCGCTATCGCCCCGATATAGGAAGCGGCACCCAAATGTCCGACAATCGCCACGTCGACCAGGCTCAACAAAGGAACCGTTATATTGGAGATGATCGAGGGGATTGCCAACTGAAGTATCTTCTTATTCATCGTAACCTGTCTATTTCATTCCAACTAAGCGATCACGAACGTCACCCGATATCCCGGCACGGGCCGTTCCGCCAAACAAAGGTCCCGGCCTTGACGGACCATCATCTGCCGGGAAAGGGACAGACCGATCCCTGAACCGTTCTTTTTGGTGGTAAAGAAAGGGACAAAGATTTCCCGTTCGACATCCGCCGGAATGGGGGCGCCGTTGTTACTGACCCATAACTTCTTCTTCCAACGTATATCCATCGCCGTCGCCCCGGCTTCGCAAGCATTCTTAACCAGATTGATCAACACCTGGCGCAACATATTCTCGTCTGTCACCATCGTTACGGACAAGGGAACGGAGATATGCCACTCCAAATCCGGATAAAGCGTCCGAAACCTTTCCACGAAAGCCGCCAGAGAGATCTCCACCAGAACCGGTTCCTGCAATTCCGCCAATTTCCGATAGCTGTCCACAAACGAAGCAAGTCCCCGGCTGGTATCATGAATGGCACGGATTCCCTCTTCGTAGACCGTCCCCGCAATCGCCGGGTTATCCAAATAGGCCTGGCTGATACTGGCAATCGGGGTCGTGGCATTCATGATCTCATGTGTGAGCACGCGGGTCAACCGCTGCCACGACTCCACTTCGTTGCGGGCAAGCAAGCGGTCTATCTCCCGCCCGGTCTCATTGAGAGCCTCTTGCAAGGCCCGTTCTCCAAAAAACAATCCTTTCACCGGAAGACGGAACGTGAATTCCTGGTTGCGAATGGCCTCGCGCATCAAATGCGCCCGGTCTCTCAACAGTACCTGATGATGATAGAACCACCCGAAAACGGCAACAACCGCGAGAAAAGTAAAGACCCACATCATCGCTTTTTCATTTTAGCATACAATGTCTGCCGGGTAATGCCCAACAACTCGGCAGCCCGACTGATATTGCCGTGACAACGCTCCACGACCTTGTGCACATGCTCCGTCTCGACCTGTTCCAACGGGATAATCTTCCGGCCGGCATCAATCGCATCTTTCAGAATGCGGATCAGTTCCTGGTTGTCCCACGGCTTGGCAACGAAGTCCGCCGCCCCCATCTTCAACCCGCGCACCGCCAACTTGATATCGGCGTAGGCCGTCACTAATACCACCGGAATAGCCGGATGTTTCTTATGGATGGCCCGAAGCCAGAGTAAGCCGTCCTGCCCGGAGTTTCCCCCTTGCGTGAAGTTCATGTCGAGCAAGACCCCATCTACCTCCTCTTGCGCCAAGACCGTCAACAAGTTGTCGGGAGAAGTGAGCGTCAATACCCGGTCGAACTCGCCGGCCAGACAGATTTTAACTGCCGTCAGAACCGCCGGATTGTCATCCACGACCAATATCGTTCCGTAATTCGCCATATCCGATTCGTTTCGATTTCATTTATCGGGGGTAAAGGTACGGAAAAAGGCTGTATGAATATCATACAAACAGGTGTATGATTTTCATACAAACTGCCCCGGGCATACCTCCCATCCATTGCCGGATGCCGGCAAGCCCCTACATTTGCAACAAACAAAAACAAACAGACATGAAATCGTACTTCACTTTCCTGAGCCGCAACAAGCTCTACACCGCTATCCAGTTCTTCGGGCTGGCCATCGCGTTGGGCACCGTCATCCTCCTGACATCGTATGCCCGGACCGAGTTCAACATTGGGAACAGGCAACCCGTCTCCCGGCAGTTGTATGCCGTCGGTTCCGGCGACGACATGGGCATGACAGTCGGGACCGCCCCCGAGTTCTTCCCTTCCATCCCCGAAATAAAAGAGTGGACGCGGCTGATCCAAACCAACGGCGAGCAAATCGATGTGACAATAGACAACCAGTATTACCAGGCCCAATGCTTAGGGGTCGATCCGAACTTCTTCCGGCTGCTCGACTATCCCCTTATCGGATGCGACCGCAGTAAGGCCCTGGCCGGAACAGACGAAGTGGTCATCTCCGAAACCTTTGCCAACCGAGTGTTCGGGAATGAAGACCCTATCGGACGCACGATCATGTACCAGAACCAAACACCGCTACGGGTCGTCGGGATTCTGCCGCCATTCAGCCCGACGGAACTGTTGAAACCGGCAGACATCCTGATACCGTTCAAGCTGTTAGAAAAGCATTATGCTCGGATGGACAATTTCGGTTCAGTCCAAATATTCGTCACCTTGGCGGAGGGAACGACTCCCGATGCCGTCGCCCGTAAGCTACTCGACAAATATACAGGCTATTGGGACTATTGGAAAGAAGACGCGAGTGACAACGGATTCTTATGGGGTTCCACCCTGACACGCATGGACGAAATCTACTTTTCGCCGTTAAACCGATACGGACCTTTCCGCCAGGGAACCCGAAAACAAGTACAGATCCTGTTCGGCATCGCATGGATATTGCTCTTGTCCGCCGTTTTCAACTATATCAACCTGACCGTGTCGCAAACCGGCAAGCGCGCCCACGAAATGGCAACCCGCCGCCTGTTGGGAGATACCGCCGGGGAAATCATGCTCCGTTACTTGGCCGAATCCCTCCTCTTCACAACCGGTTGCTTTATCGGCGGAAACCTGATTGCTGTTATCGCCAAACCCTATCTCGAATACTTGCTCTCCACCCAAATACCATTGGCATCCTCGTTTTCGGAGATTGCCTATATGCTGTTGCTGCTGGTGGGCATTGCCGCCGTATCGGGATTGATTCCTGCCCTCATCATGCACAAATATCGTCCGATAGATATCGTAAAGGGAAATTTCCGTTTACAAAACAAACAGGTGTTCAGCCGTCTGTTCATTCTTGTACAAAACGTTATCAGCACGGTGCTCATCACGTTAGGACTGACAATGGCCGCCCAAATGTACCACCTTGCCACCTTGCCGACCGGTTATAACACCGATTTGGTCTTTGTAAAAGCCTGGGAATTAGGATTCACCTACGACAAGCAGGTCATCTTACAAAAACGGTTGCAGGCATTGCCCCAAGTGACCGAAGCGGCGTTGGCCCGGCAACTTCCTTTCGCCTGCGGGCACAATGGCGTGCACCAACCGGATGAAGAGACTTCTTCCTGGCTCCACCTTTCAGGTGTGGACAGTGCAGCTTTCCGGATGTTGGGATTTGAGGAGGTGGCACGTTGGTCCGAGCCGCTTCCGGGCATGCTATGGGTAACGGAAGAAACTTGTCGCCGTTATCAACTGTCAGCCGACCATCCCTATTTCGGACAGTATGACGGAAAAGAGGGCGCCCCATTCGTCTGCGGGGTGATACGCGACTACCGTTCACTCGGTCCCCTCGACACGCCTTTGCCGGATTCGCACGGCGCAGTCGCCATGCTGGACACGAAAAAGCCGGTCTTCAACCAGCTCGTCCGGACACAAGGCGACCGTGCCGAGGCACTGAAAGCCATCCGCCAAACTATCAAGGAGGTGTCTACGGAAGTATTAGGGCTGCCCAAAGAACTTCCTGCCGATTATATCGACGATTATTTGGACAAAGATTTGACACACGAGAAAAACATCGTCATGCTCGTCCTCTGTTTCATGACGATCTCCATCCTCATCTCCGCCTTGGGATTATTAGCCATGTCGATCAGCTACACCGAACAGCAGAGCAAGCGGATCGCCCTGTGCAAAGTGTTGGGAGCTGAAACAGGCAGCGCGGTATGGGAACTCTCCAAACGTTTCATGGCGCTCTCGCTACTCGCCGCCTGCTTCGCCTTGCCTCTTAGTATCAAAGCGGTTCAGACCTGCCTGGAATCGTTCTACAACCGCATCGCGTTTCCTTGGTATCTGATCACCCTTGCCGTTCTGACAACCGTAGGCATCGCGTTCGTATCCATCATCGGGCAAACGCTGAAAGTCGCCCGACGCAACCCCATTGACAGCATCCGGAATGAATAAATATCCATGTAGAGACACACGGTCGTGTGTGTATGTAAAAACACACGGTCCCGTGCATCCATGTAGAGACACACGGCCGTGTGTCTCTACCGCAACCGCAACCGCAATACAAACAATTGCAATCAAACCATTTATTTAAGGCACATATATAAAGAAAAATCATGATCCAAATAAAGAACCTCAGCAAAAGCTTCCGGACGGAAGAAGTGGAAACCATCGCGCTCAACGGCGTCAGCATGGAAGTGAAGAAAGGCGAGTTCGTCGCCATCATGGGACCCAGCGGATGCGGCAAATCGACCTTGCTGCATATCCTCGGCCTGCTGGACAATCCGGACGAAGGCAGCTACCGGCTGGACGGCGAAGAGGTGGGGCACCTGAAAGAGAAAGAGCGTACCCGTTACCGCAAAGGGCGCATCGGGTTCGTATTCCAGAGCTTCAACCTCATCGACGAACTGACGGTGGAGGAGAACGTAGACCTTCAGTTGAAATACCTCGGCGTGCCCAAAGCCGAACGCAAGCAGCAGGTACTCGACATCCTGCGCCGGGTGCGCCTCAGCCACCGCGCCAAGCACTATCCGCAGCAACTCTCCGGCGGCCAGCAGCAGCGCGTAGCCATCGCACGCGCCGTGGTCGGCAAGCCCAAATTGATTTTAGCCGACGAGCCGACCGGCAACCTCGACTCCAAAAACAGCCTCGAAATCATGAAACTGCTCAGCCAATTGAATGCCGAGGGGACAACGATCGTCATGGTGACCCACTCGCAACACGACGCCACCTACGCCGACCGGATCATCAACCTCTTCGACGGGCAAATCGTCAACGAACTGAACGGCATACTTTAGGGCAAAAAATTCCATGGGCGGAAAACAAAAGTTCCATGCCCATGAAATTTTTGTTCCATGCCCATAAAAAAACAAGGCCGCGGGATTCACATCCGGCGACCTCTAATACTAACCCTTAACTTTAACCAATGAAAAACAATAATCTATTGAATTAGTTTTTTAACGAAGCGATTGCGGCTTCGTAATCCGGTTCGTCTGTCAGTTCGGAAACCAGTTCCTCATAAACAATCCGGCCGGCTTCATCGACAACGATCACGCCACGGGCCAACAAACCTTTCAGCGGACCATCGACCATCAGCATTCCGTACCCGTCTTCAAAACATGAACAACGGAACGCGGAAAGCGGTATCACGCGATCGATACCCTCCGTGGTGCAGAAACGTCCTTGCGCAAACGGCAAGTCTTTCGACACGGCAAGCACCACTGTGCCCGGAAGAGAAGCAGCCTCCTTGTTGAAACGCCTTACCGATGCGGCACACACGGCCGTATCCAAACTCGGGAATACATTAATCACGACTTTCTTTCCTATCAGATCTTTCAGATGCCATTCGGACAAATCGCCCCTTACACCTTTAAAATCGGGAGCCACTGCTCCTACTACGGGCAATGAGCCGTTCGTATGGACTTCATTGCCTTTAAATGTTATCTTTGCCATCTCTTGTAATACTTTATGTTCCTTAATCGAAAGCGGCTCGCAAATATAAGCCGCTTCATATGATTTAAACAAAAGGGAGCCGTACCCTGTTCTTCCTTTTAACTCTTTTTAATTACAACCCGCGACCACTCTTTTTCTACCTTTGCCCTCAAATGAGAAAGAGATGAATGGATTGATTATTTGCTTACTGGTCGCAAGCATTGCTTTACAGGTCCTTTTCCGCCCCCGGAAAGACCATTCGGACATTGCGGGCGAGCTGAAACGGCTGCTCGACGAAATGCAACGTTCATTTGAACGCATCGAGAAAAACTTCCGGGAAGACTTTCGCCTGAACCGGGAAGAAAGTCGCGCCGTTGCCCGGGACAACCGGGAAGAATTGACGCGCTCCATGAACGAATTCCGGGATGCTTTCGACCGGGGAATCGCTTCGTTCAATTCCCTGCAACGGGAAAAGTTCGCCAACCTCGACGAACAACAACGCCTGCTTGTTGCCAACACGGAAAAACGGCTGGAAGAAATCCGCCTGACCGTAGACGAGAAACTGCAAAAGACCCTCAACGACCGGATCGGCCAATCGTTCCGGTTAGTGACGGAACAACTGGAAAACGTACAGAAAGGGCTCGGGGAGATGCAGACGCTGGCACAAGACGTAGGTGGCCTGAAGCGCGTCCTCAGCAATGTAAAGACCCGCGGTAACATCGGGGAAATCCAGTTAAGCATGTTACTCGAACAAATCTTAGCGCCAGAGCAATACGAGGCGAACGTGCATACCCGAAAAGGTTCGGATGCGGTTGTGGAATTTGCCGTCAAACTCCCAGGGCGCGACGATGTCCGTGAATTTGTCTACCTGCCGATAGACGCCAAATTCCCCAAAGATGTCTACGAACAACTACTCGACGCCTACGACCATGCCGACGCCCAAGCCATAGAGGCCGCCGGAAAACTGCTGGAAACCACCATCAAGAAGATGGCCAAAGACATTTCCGACAAATATCTGGCTCCGCCCGCCACGACCGACTTCGGCATCATGTTCCTGCCTTTCGAAGGAATCTACGCGGAGGTCGTACGCCGTTCCTCCCTGCTGGAAGAGCTGCAACGCGACTATAAGGTGGTCGTTACCGGCCCGACCACCCTTGCCGCTATCCTGAACAGCCTGCAAATGGGCTTCCGCACGCTCGCCATCCAAAAGCATTCCGGTGAGGTTTGGACCATCTTGGGTGCCGTCAAGAAAGAATTCGAGAAGGTGGGCGGCATGTTGGAAAAAGCCCAGAAGAACTTGCAGACGGCCAGCGGACAAATCGAAGAGGTGTTAGGGACCCGCACGCGCGTGATCCAACGCAAGCTGAAAGATGTAGACACCCTTAGCGACCGGGAAGCACGCGCCATCCTTCCCGAAATCGGTGCCTTGACGGATGAAGAAAACGAATCATGAGATTCCAATGGAACGGAAAATCATACATATCGACATGGACGCTTTCTACGCATCCGTCGAACAACGGGACAACCCCGAACTTCGCGGGATTCCCATTGCCGTCGGCCATGCGGAAAAACGGGGCGTCGTAGCGACAGCAAGCTATGAAGCGCGGAAATTCGGCGTGCGCTCCGCCATGCCCTCGCAAACCGCCAAACGCCTGTGCCCGCAACTCACGTTTGTTCCCGGACGGATGGAGGTCTACAAAGCGGTGTCCCGCCAGATACACGAAATCTTCCACGAATACACGGACCTGATCGAGCCTCTTTCGCTAGACGAAGCCTTTTTAGACGTAACCGAGAACAAACAGGATATTCCGCTCGCCGTCGATATCGCCAAAGCGATCAAACAAAAAATCAGGGAAGAGTTGCACCTGATTGCCTCGGCTGGCGTGTCCTATAACAAGTTCTTGGCCAAAATCGCCTCGGACTACCGCAAGCCTGACGGGCTTTGCACCATCCACCCGTCCCAAGCGGAAGCGTTCATCAAACATCTGCCGATCGAATCGTTCTGGGGAATCGGACCTGTCACGGCCAACCGGATGCACGAGTTGGGCATCCACAACGGCGAACAGTTGAGAGCCTGTTCGCAAGAAATGCTCACCCGCCAATTCGGGAAAGCGGGAATCCTATACTACCAATTCTCACGGGGAATAGACCTGCGCCCGGTCGAAACCGTCCGCATCCGCAAGTCCGTAGGCTGCGAACATACGCTCGAAAAAGACATCTCCCGCCAATCCTCCGTCATCATCGAACTCTATCACGTCGCAACCGAACTGATCGAACGCCTGCAACGGACCGGCTTCAAAGGAAACACTCTTACCCTCAAGATCAAGTTCCACGACTTCAACCAAAAGACAAGAAGCACCACCCAAAACCACCAGCTGACGACACTTGCCGAAATCCTCCCTTTGGCCAAAACCTTGTTGAAAGAGATCGAATATGAAACGCACCCGATCCGTCTGATCGGCCTTTCGGTCTCCAACCCTTGCGAAGAGAATACAGAAAAAAGACAGTGGGAACAGTTGAGCTTCGAATTCAGCGATTGGATCTAATCCGCCACCTGCCCCGGCACACGTATGCACAAAGCCTTTGTCAACTGGTCTTCACAAAAAAGAACAGCCGGCAAAGCCTTTGCCAGCTGTTTCAATTAACAAAAAGCAACAAAAACACCTTTTTCCGGCGGTTCTCTTGAAGAAAAAGAAACAGGCCAAAGCTTTGCCGACAGTTTCTTTAACAAAAGAACGGTCAGACAAGAGAAGGCCTGAAAAACAATCCCGCCTATTCCAAATAGGTATATCCATACAAGCCGGAACGATAGTTGGAAAGGAACTCCTTGCCCTCTTCAACCGAGATTTTGCCCTCCTTGACGGATTTGGTCACCCACGTTTCCAACGTCCTCACTAACTTTTTAGGATTATACTGGACATAGTCGAGCACTTCGGCAACCGTTTCCCCGTCGATGACCTGCTCGATGTTATACCCCTTTTCATCCACCGTCACATGGACGGCATTCGTATCGCCGAAGAGATTGTGCATATCTCCCAAGATCTCCTGATAAGCACCGACCAGGAAGACACCGATATAATAAGCCTCTTTTCCTTTCAACGAATGGACCGGCAGATCATGCGAGACATTACGCGTCGAAATGAAGTTGGCGATTTTGCCGTCCGAATCGCAGGTAATGTCCTGCAACGTGGCCGTCCGGTCGGGCCGCTCGTCCAGCCGCTGGATCGGCATGATCGGGAAAATCTGGTCGATTGCCCAAGAGTCTGGTAAGGACTGGAAAAGCGAGAAATTACAGAAATACTTGTCGGCCAACAGCTTGTCCAACTTTCGAAACTCATCCGGAGCATGTTTCAAGCCGGAAGCGATCTGGCTGATCTCGCGCGTCACAGACCAATACAACCGCTCGATCTGGGCGCGGGTCTTCAAATCGACAATGCCATGACTGAACAAATCCAACGCCTCCTCGCGTATCTGCTGCGCATCGTGCCAGGCCTCCAACATGCGGCTCTGGTTCAGCTTGTCCCAAATCTCATACAGTTCCTGCACAAGCTCATGGTCGGATTCACTCACTTCGAAGTCCTCATCCATTTCGGGAAGCGTGGCCGTCTCCAGCACTTCAAAGATCAAGACAGAATGATGGGCAGTCAGCGAACGTCCACTCTCGGTGATGATATTCGGGTGCGGGATGCCGTTCTTGTCACTGGCATCGACCAAGGTGGAAATCGAGTCGTTCACATACTCCTGGATGGAATAGTTGACGCTGCTCTCGCTATTGGACGAGCGGGTCCCGTCGTAATCGACGCCCAGTCCGCCGCCAATATCCACAAACTCGATCTTGAACCCCATTGCATGCAGTTGCACGTAGAACTGCGACGCCTCGCGCAAAGCCGTCTTGATCCGGCGTATCTTGGTCACCTGGCTTCCGATATGGAAATGGATCAGCTTCAGGCAATCCGCCAAGTCTTTCTTTTCCAGGAAATCAAGTGCTTCCAGCAACTCGCTCGAAGTCAGGCCAAACTTGCTGGCATCTCCTCCACTCTCTTCCCACTTGCCGCTACCGGAAGAAGCCAGCTTGATGCGGATGCCAATATTCGGACGGACGTTCAGCCGTTTGGCCATCTTGGCGATCAAAGCCAACTCGTTAATCTTCTCGACAACCAAAAAGATACGTTTGCCCATTTTCTGTGCCAGCAAAGCCAGTTCGATATAGCTTTCATCCTTGTAGCCGTTGCAAATAATCAACGAATCCGAATCCGTATTGACCGCAATCACCGCATGAAGTTCGGGCTTTGAACCGGCTTCCAATCCCAAGTTGAACTTCTTGCCATGACCGATAATTTCTTCCACTACCGGACGCATCTGATTGACTTTAATCGGATAGATAATGAAATTCTGCGCCTTATAGCCATATTCGTCGGATGCCTGCTTGAAGCAATTCGCAATCTTTTCGATACGGTTATCCAGAATATCCGGGAAACGGATCAGTACAGGAGCCTCCACATCCCGTAATTGCAACTCGTCGACCAGCTCTCTCAGGTCTACACCGACGCCGTCTTTACGAGGAGTTACCACTACATGACCTTTGTCATTGATACCAAAGTATGAAGTCCCCCACCCCGTGATGTTGTAGAGTTCTTCCGAGTCTTCAATACGCCATTTTCTCATTTCTTCTTCAGTGCAAAAAATACATTTTTGTATTTGGAATAAATAAATAGATATTGTTCAGACACAACAAGCCAATATGTCTATCGACGAGCTTATCTATCAAAAAGGTCGTAAATATAAGCAATAGATATTAATTATAGCAAATTCCGCCAAAAATATATGAAGAAATAACAAATGCCGGCCGTTTTCCTTTCCGGCAGCTGCTTTCCGGACCGCCCACAATTTTACGCGTCATTACCGTTTTACCCACACGGCGAGCACCAAAAATCAATACTGCTTTATTGGGCGCGATTCGTGCTGTAATCTTCTCTTGGAGTATTCTATTTACTGTTTATCATAGCACACAGTTCCCTAAAACCGTATGGAAAAGTTTACGGCAGGCGTATAAACGGTATTTCCCGTATAAGAGGGTGTATAAATAGGCGTCAATCTTATATCGACCTTATTCATTGCTTTCTTTTTATAGCGATGCGATACGATGAAAAAAGGTATACTTGATAGTGTCAAGGTTCCTCCTGTTATTAATACTGCAACAAATGGATTTCCTTTTCCAATGCCGCCTGATTGATTATCTATTGCTAACCCAACCGCACCATAAAACGCTGTTGGCAAACCAACTCCTAAAGCACTCCAACCGGCAATACGGAAGATTTTAGACGTTTTCCATTCCTTTGTTTGCTTATACAAATCTTGCGTTACCAAAGGTGATGATCCATCATTTACAACAACCCATGATTCATGAACGGCCTCATCCCGCGCATAAAGCGGATGCGACAGGAACAGAAAAATGAGAAGAAATGTTATATAACGCATACGATTTATAATTAGATATTTGCATTCACCCTTAACAATGAATGCAAATATAATGAATTTTTGATGCGGTTGCCTTTGGGAAAAAGCCAGGGCAACCGCACCAAAATGTTTCAAAAGACAGCCATCCATAGTATCTTTGCAGAATGAATACATTTCCTTATTTTTCATCAGTGACAGATCCTCGTGTGACGGGTCGTTGTCTTCAT
>JAGBDR010000122.1 GCA_017937385.1 Parabacteroides sp. | reverse complement strand
GCGGCAACCTTTACAATGACAGGCTTTTTATATTCTGTAGCCTCTTTTAGAGAGAACACAAGCTGACGGAGGTCTTCTATGGAATAAATATCGTGATGTGGAGCCGGAGAAATAGCGTCTGAGCCTTCAGGAATCATTCTGGTACGAGATACATCGCCAACGATCTTTGCGCCCGGCAGATGTCCTCCAATACCCGGCTTTGCTCCTTGTCCCATTTTGATTTCAATGGCAGCACCGGCTTTTAAGTAGTCCTCGTGAACGCCGAAACGTCCGCTCGCCACCTGAACGATGGTGTTTTCACCGTAAACATAGAAATCCTCGTGCAAACCGCCTTCACCGGTATTATAAAGAATACCAAGCTCCGTAGCGGCACGGGCAAGAGAAGCGTGAGCGTTATAACTGATGGAACCGTAGCTCATTGCCGAGAACATAATCGGCATAGAGAGTTCAATCTGCGGCGGCAGTTCGCATTTTAATTTTCCGTCTTCGTCACGCTGAACTTTTTCAGGCTTTTTACCCAAAAATACACGGGTTTCCATCGGTTCACGAAGAGGGTCGATGGGTGGATTTGTCACCTGTGACGCGTTGATCAGGATCTTGTCCCAATATACAGGCAACGGCTTTGGATTGCCCATCGAGGAGAGCAGGACACCGCCGCTGTTTGCCTGCTTATAGATTTCTTTAATCGTATCGTTTTGCCAGTTGGCGTTTTCTCGGAGAACACAATCGCTTTTTACGATTTTCAGTGCTCTTGTGGGGCAGAGAGATACACAACGCTGACAGTTGACACACTTAGTCTCGTCAGCCATCATCACACCTTTTTCTTCGTTCAATGTGTGAACCTCGTTGGCACACTGCCTTTCACATACACGGCAGGCGATGCAGCGATCGGTATTTCTGATTACTTCAAACTCGGGATAGATAAATTCTACACTCATTTTAATATGCACCGTCCTTTACCTTAACAATTACCGGTTCACCGCCGGCGGGAGCCCAAATGTTTTCGGCATTCGGTTCCATCGTGCGGATTGATGCTTCTTCACTGGCGATAAAAACCTTGTCATCCTTTTCACCGACCACCATCGAACGGAGTTTCAAGCGGTCATTCAGTGCCATAAGTCCGCCGTTGAAGCCGAGAACGATAGAAAACGGCCCGGTAATAAGCAAACTCGGAAATACAGTACGCAGGAAGGTATGTTTTTCCTTATCCTCCAAATCAGACTTTCCTGCTATGGTGCTCCAAAACGGTGCGGCAACAACGCTTGCAGCTTCACCGAGCGTAAGCCCTTGTACGCGCACAAGATAGTCCATAATATAGGTGATGACTTCGGTATCTGTCTGCAGAGTACATTTATATCCGAACATCTCAATAAAACGGCGGTTGGCATCGTAGGAAGAAATCTCGCCGTTATGGACGATGGACCAGTCGAGCAGAGTGAAAGGATGTGCGCCGCCCCACCAGCCGGGAGTGTTAGTAGGATACCGACCGTGTGCCGTCCAGGAATAACCTTCGTATTCCTCTAATTTATAAAAGACACCCACATCCTCTGGAAAGCCGACTGCTTTGAAGGTACCCATATTCTTACCGCTGGAAAAGACATAGGCACCTTTCATTTCGGTGTTGATCTTCATGACTGTTCGGGCGACGAACTCCTTTTCGTCAAGCTGCATCGAAGAGAGCAGAGATTTCAACGGAGCAACAAAGTATCTCCAAATAATCGGCTCGTCTGTGATAGCAGGAATGGTACGCGTGGGAATAATCTCACTCTTTACAATCTCAAAGCGTTCCTTTAAGAATACCTCGCATTCCTTACGTGTTGTGCGGGAGTCAAAAAACATATGTAATGCGTAAAATTCTTT
>JAGBDR010000082.1 GCA_017937385.1 Parabacteroides sp. | reverse complement strand
TTTAACCGTCAAGGCCATAATTATGGTTTTGGTGATTCAAAGGTCTCGTTTATTTTCTTACCACACAAATTTTTTCCTCACTTTTTCTGATATTCTGTTACAGAACATATTTTGAACGATATTTTGGTGCGGTTGCCCTGTCGACAATCAACTTTATCAACAGTCTCTTACAATCTTGCATGAAACGATCGTTTCTCATATTTGTGAAAGTGAAGGTATTCTTGTCGCAGAAAGAGAAATTGTGAATATGAGTTTTACAATTTATAATGGAAATATTGTTAGAGAAGAATGGATATGCACAGAGGAACAGGCCAAGGTCATTGAAAAGTTGCTAAATAATGAATTACTAAAATCTTTGGCTTCAACCTTTTTAGTAACAACTACTTTACGTAATGACTATAATCATGCAGGTATGAGGAATAATCCTGCAAAACAAAATAAATTCCAAATAAAATTGAAAGAACGTTTGGACACTATTTTTTCAATGATTGAAAATAAGGAAATATGTTCATAAATCTATCCAATCACCTTTCTCAGACCTGGTCTACCGAACAAATGGAAGCTGCGCGGCAGTATGGTGGTAATGTTGTTGATATGCCTTTTCCGGCCGTTTCGGCTATGGCGGATGAAAATGATCTTGCGGTATTGGTGAAAGAATATGCCCATGATATTATTTCACATTATGATCCGCATCAGGATGTGTTTCATGTGATGGGAGAGATGTGTTTTTCGTTTGCGTTGGTCCGGTTGTTGCAACAAGCAGGATTCGTATGTGTTGCTTCGACTTCGGAAAGGCTTGTGCAGGAAAGAGAACCGGGACATAAAGAGGTATTCTTTCATTTTATTCGATTCAGACGGTATGAAATCTAAGAAATCAAATGACAAGAAATTGGTATTGACCGATAATCAGCGGCAAGTATTGGATGCGTTGCTTGGGTTTATTCGAGACAAAGAGTCCAAGGTTTTTATTTTATGCGGATATGCTGGTACAGGGAAGACGACTATGATGAAGGCTTTTATCGAGGAGTTGGAACGGCGTAATCTGCCATTTTCTTTGTTGGCTTCGACTGGAAGGGCTGCAAAGATATTGTCGAATGTGACGGGACGTCTTTCTTCTACGATACATAGTCAGATATATAAATTTGATGATTTGAGTCAGAATATGGAAACTTTGGTTGCGCAGCGGAAGAATGGCGTGGATAAATCCGGGCAATTATTGTTGAATTTTTTACTGACTCCGATGGAAGACTATCCGGGAGAATCAAGGTATTATATTGTGGACGAATCATCCATGATTTCTGATGTTATGGATAAAAATGCGACTCAAGCTTGTTTTGGAAGTGGACGTTTATTGGCTGATCTGTTGGCTTTTGACTCAAAAGGAAAATTTGTTTTTGTCGGTGATGTTTGTCAGTTGCCTCCCGTATTGCAAGAAAATTCGCCGGCTTTGTCATCCGGATATATTCGGAAAACGTATGGCATAGCAGTTGAAAAGAAGGAGTTGAAAGAGATTGTTCGGCAAGAAAGTGGGAATGATTTGATATTGTCTGCTCAGAAAATGCGTAATTTGTATATACATCCGCCGGTCTGTACGTGGGGAAAATTCCCGTTGCGTGGATATCAGCATATTCATTTGTATTCCTCTCAGTATAATTTGTTGGGTGCTTATATTGATAGTGTCAAAAAGAAAGGATATAATGCGGTTACGATGCTTACGCAATCTAATAAATCCTGTATGGATTTGACTGGTTTGATCAGACCAGCTTTGGGATTCCAATCTTCGCGAATAGAGGTCGGAGATTTGTTGCTTGTTACGCAGAATAATTATATTTCCGGTCTGATGAATGGGGATATGGTTAAGGTTAAAGATATTGGGGAAAGAAGAGAAAGGGCCGGTTTGACTTTTCTCTATGTGGAAGTGGAGGAACTGTTTACAGGTAAGACTTATTCCCAATTGATGATAGAGGATATCGTGTACGGCTCGATGATTAATTTGACACAGACGCAACAAAAAGAACTGTTTATTGATTTCTTTATCCGGATGAAGGAAAAGGGGATCAGACAAAAAAGTGAGTCGTTTAAGAAGGCGATGTTTACGGATCCTTATTTGAATGCGCTTCGTGCAGTTTTTGGTTATGTACTGACTTGCCACAAAGCTCAAGGTGGGGAATGGGAAGAGGTCTATTTAGATATTCCGAGGCGGATCGCCAGAGAACCAAATGCGGCTACATACCAGTGGTTATATACAGCTATGACTCGTGCACGAAACACCTTGCATATTGTGAATGATTTTTATGTACAATAGGATGGTCAAGGCGGTTCAGGAAAAGTGGGTCATTTGAGAAACGGATGGAAAATACTGTCGTTAATATAGGTTTTCATTCTGGGCCATAATGGATACGCATAGGAGATGGTTTGGCCCAACCTGCTTCGGGGCGGAACCTTGATGTAGGATGTATTAAAATAGACAATAATCTCACAGAATATACGATCCATTTTTTGACTCTATCGAGAAAGAACTTCCTGTTCTGTGGAAATCATGAAACCGCAGAAAACACTGCAATTATCTGTTCGATACCAAGATGTGGCATCTTGGACCGGTCGATTTGTATCGTGAAATGATGAATCAAAAATTATAGCGTCTGCAACTCATTCCTAACCCTCGTGACCCCGATCAGCCGGTCGTAGCGGGCACCCATGGGGCGGAAATAGACGTAGATGCTGTATTCGTTTTGGGTTTGGTAGTAGTTGCCTTCGATTGGGGCAGTTTGGCCGACTGTGGAGCCGGACGGGACAAACAGATACTGGTAATTGTAACTGCCTTGTTTGAGGAGGACCGCTTTTTCGTATTGCCCGGTTTCGAAATTGTAGCCCATCTTGCTCTTCTCGTCCAATACATTATTAAACAGTTCGCCGTTTAGGTAGACGCTTCCGTCCGGCAGCGGGTCGCATGCTAATGTAAAGTGGACGATATAATAATCCGCTTCCGTGTCCGGGTCGTTGCAACCGCTGCAACGGATGAAGAAACGGCCGTCCTGGTCCTGGTCGTATTGGTAGGTGCCTTTATCACGCATGCCGTCGGCCATAAGTTCCACATTGTAATAAGGATTGTGGAAAGAGATGCTTTCGATATGCATACCGTTGTATTTGTTATTCAGAAATTCCATGCGGCGGTATTCGTTTCCGGCAGGAAAAATGAGGTTGCGGTTATACGCATAGGTGATTTGGTTTTCCTGAATACTCATCGGCTGCAAGTCCGTTACGGCATTATCATGGCGGTTGTCCTGATAGACGAATATCTTCAGGTCTGTCTGCGGATAGGCGATCGGGAAATTCTTGTGATTGATGTTGAAGCTGACCTGCTGGTGGCTTTGGTTGGTGTCGATGTCCGTGTTCCCGCTCACCGAGGCGGAGAGGTTGACTACCGGTTCGACCACCGAGAAACAGGCGGTGAGGATGATCCGGTCCGGCGTATCTTCGTCATAGACCTGAATGGCATAATTGCCGGAGACCTTGAACTGGATGTCGTCGTTCGGGAGTAACAGGCGGTAGTTCGAATATTGGGTCGTAGTCCCGATGGAATTGGCAAAATCATCGATTGTCGTTCCCTGGAAACCATTCATGTATTCGATCGGGCTGAGCTGCGATTGCGTCCAGTCGGCGTTGCAGTGCACCACGTTGTAGGCGTATCGCGTGTAGCCGTTGCCCAAACCGTCGAAATTGATTTCGATCTGATCTTCGCCTCCCAACGTTATGCAAGGTTCGGGGATCAATTCGCCTGCAACTTTCACCTGAAGCGTTTTTATCTGCTTGCTGTTGACATCGGTGAAGTACTTCTTCTGCGCGCTTGTCCCGATGGAAAGGGCGAAAAGCATTATAAATAGTAAACTGTATATTCTCATTTTCGTATTTCTGTCTTTGTCGGTGCAAAATTATGGAATTATTTCCTTATTTATTTTCCACAACCTGCTTTAAAGCATAAAAAATTGCTTACTTTTGCGGAAAAATTACATATAAACAATTTTAGTTGTATCATGGCAAATGTGATTAAGATTAAAAAGGGTTTAGACATTAATCTGAAGGGCAAGGCTTCGGACGTACTGTTAAACGGCGGGAAAAGCGAAAGCTACGCGATCGTTCCCGATTATTATAACGGTATTGTACCCAAAGTGGTTGCCAAAGTAGGAGAAAAAGTCAAAGCCGGTTCTGTATTGATGATCGATAAGAACCGCCCGGAGATCAAGTTTGTTTCGCCTGTCAGTGGCGAAGTAACTGCCGTAAACCGAGGAGAGAAGCGCAAGGTGCTTAGCGTGGTCGTGAAGCCGGAAGCGCAGATCGAATATGAGGATTTCGGTAAGAAGAATGTAGCTTCCCTGAAGAGAGAAGCGGTAAAGGAGGCTATCCAGCTTGCCGGCATGTGGCCGTTTATCAAACAACGTCCGTATGACATCGTCGCTTCGCCGGCTGACAAACCGCGTGATATCTTTGTTTCCGCATTCTATTCCGCACCGTTGGCTCCGAACTTCGATTTCATCGTGAAAGGGCAGGAAGCCGATTTCCAGACAGGATTGGACGCACTTGCAAAACTTACTGATGGTAAAGTGTATGTCGGTATCCGTAAAGGTTCTTCCGTAAGTGTGAAAGGGGTTGAAGTTGTAGAAGTGGAAGGTCCGCATCCTGCAGCTAATGTGGGAGTACAGATTAATCATATCAAGCCGATCAATAAAGGTGAGGTGGTTTGGACGGTAAATCCTGCCGACGTGATTGTGATCGGCCGCTTGTTCAATAAGGGTGTCGCTGATTTCAGCCGCTTAGTTGTGATAACCGGTTCTGAAACGACCGAACGGGGATACGTTAAGACGATCGCCGGTTGTACGATCGGTAGCTTGGTTGACGGAAAGATCATGGCAAACAACGAAAACGTCCGTATCATAAGCGGTAACGTGTTGAGCGGTACGAAAGTCATGAAAGACGATTACTTGGGCGCATACGACAACCAGATCACGGTAATCCCGGAAGGCGACGAAACGCACGACTTCTTGGGCTGGGCAACTCCCGGTTTCGGTAAGTTCAGCGTGAGCCATTCATTCCCTGCCTGGCTGACGGGCAAGAACAAGGAATATGTGATCGATGCCCGCATCAAGGGTGGAAAGCGTGCCATGATCATGTCCAACGAATATGACCGCGTATTCCCGATGGATATCATGCCGGAATATCTGTTGAAGGCGATTATCGCATTCGATATCGACAAGATGGAGAACCTGGGTATCTACGAAGTGGCACCTGAAGACTTTGCCCTTTGCGAATTTGTCGACACATCCAAGATCGAGCTTCAGAAAATCGTTCGTCAGGGATTGGATCTGTTATACAAGGAAATGAATTAATAACATTAAAAAATTAGAATACATTGAAAGCGTTAAGGAATTACCTCGACAAGATTAAGCCTAACTTTGAGGAAGGCGGAAAGCTGGCGATGTTCCGTTCTGTTTTTGAAGGTTTCGAAACATTCCTGTTTGTTCCGAATACAACTTCCAAATCAGGCGTACACATTCATGACTATATTGACTCGAAGCGTACGATGACCGTGGTCATCCTTGCTTTGTTGCCCGCTTTGCTTTTTGGTATGTACAATGTCGGTTATCAGCATAACCTGGCGGTCGGTGCTGATCCGGGCTTTTGTATGACTTTTATTTTCGGTTTTCTGGCTGTATTGCCTAAAATCATTGTTTCGTATGTGGTAGGTCTGGGTATCGAGTTTGCCGTTGCCCAGGTGAAGAAAGAAGAAATCCAGGAAGGTTTTCTGGTTTCCGGTATCCTGATCCCGATGATTGTCCCGGTCGACACTCCGCTGTGGATGATTGCGGTCGCTACTGCGTTTGCTGTTGTTTTTGCCAAGGAAGTATTTGGCGGTACAGGTTATAATGTGTTCAACGTGGCGTTGGTTACACGTGCGTTCTTGTTCTTTGCCTATCCGGCAGCCATGTCGGGCGACCAGGTGTTTGTCCGTACGGCTGATACGTTCGGTCTGGGTGCGGGACAGGTGGTTGACGGTTTCTCCGGTGCTACTCCGCTGGGACAGATTGCCATTGCCGGCAAGGAATTGATCGGTTCGTTCCAGGCTGTTGATGTGCTGGGTAATCCGATTTCTACTTGCGATATGTTCTTGGGATTGATTCCGGGTTCAATCGGTGAAACATCCGTATTGGCTATCCTGATTGGTGCGGTTATCCTGTTGTTTACAAGAATTGCAAGTTGGAAGACCATGACTTCCGTATTTGTAGGTGGTGCGGTGATGTCGCTTATCTTCAATATGATTGGAACAACGGTTGCCATGAGTGTGTCTCCGTTAGATCATTTGTTCTTGGGTGGTTTCGCATTCGGTGCCGTGTTTATGGCTACCGACCCTGTCACTTCCGCCCGTACGGAAACAGGCAAGTATATCTATGGTTTCCTGGTAGGAGCGATGGCGATCATCATCCGTGCATTGAATCCGGGTTATCCTGAAGGCATGATGCTTGCCATCCTGCTGATGAACGTGTTTGCTCCGCTGATCGACTACTATGTAGTGGAAGCCAATATCAACCGCAGATTGAAACGTGTAATCAAATAAAGTAAGAAGGAGTATGGCTAAATATAGATGTAAAGTATGTGGATATATCCACGAAGGAAATAAAGCTCCCGATGTTTGTCCTATATGCGCGGCTCCCGCTTCCGATTTCGAGGAAGTGAAAGACGAGGTAGCTGCCCAAAAAGGCATTAATCGGGACAGTAATGTTTATACAGTTGTATATGCTTCGGTAATGGTCGTTTTGGTTGCTGTCGTGCTGGCGTTTACTTCCCAGTCTTTGAGAAGTTTCCAGAAAGCGAACGAAGACAACGACAAAAGACAGCAGATTTTGCGTTCGGTCAATGTATCCGTACCGGCAGGAGAGGCGGAAGCCAAATACAACGAATTGATCAAGGATGCGTTCCTGATCAATGCAAAAGGTGAAAAGGTCGGTGATGCGCAGGCTGCATTTGCCGGCAGCGAGGCGGATGCTTATCCGGTGTTCGTAGCAAATATCGACGGGCAGACCAAATATATCATGGCTTTGCACGGTGCCGGTTTGTGGGGGCCGCTGTGGGGTTATATTTCTGTCGATGCAGACAAGAACACGGTTTTCGGTACTGACTTCAGCCACCAGGGTGAAACTCCGGGGTTGGGTGCGGAAATCACCAAGCCGGCTTTCAGTTCGCAGTTTGCAGGAAAACAACTTTTCAAGGATGGCAGCTTCAAGTCTATCGCAGTTGTGAAAAAGGGTAAGAGCGCAGCCGGACAGGATTATGTCGATGGCATTTCCGGTGGTACGATTACCAGCCAGGGTGTCAGCGCCATGCTTTTCGACAGCTTGAAGGAATATGAGAAATTTTTAACTTCAAAAGAGTAAGAAAATGGGATTATTATCGAATAAGAATAAAGAGATTCTGACAAGTCCGCTTAGTGTCAACAACCCGGTGGTTGTCCAGATGTTGGGTATTTGCTCCGCATTGGCTGTGACATCTAAGCTGGAACCGGCTATTGTAATGGGTATTTCAGTAACGGCTGTCGTTGCTTTTGCCAACGTGATTATTTCCTTGATCCGCAACACGATTCCCAACCGCATCCGTATTATCGTGCAGTTGGTTGTTGTGGCTGCGTTGGTAACGATTGTAAGTGAAGTCTTGAAAGCGTTTGCCTACGATGTAAACAAGCAGCTTTCCGTGTTTGTGGGGTTGATCATTACCAACTGTATCCTGATGGGACGTCTGGAAGCATTTGCTTTGGGTAACGGCCCGTGGGAATCGTTCCTTGACGGTATCGGTAACGGTCTGGGGTATGCATTGATCCTGGTGATTGTCGGATTCTTCCGTGAGTTGTTAGGTTCCGGTACGTTATTGGGATTCCAGGTGATCCCGCAGGCATTTTATGACTTCGGTTATGCGAACAACGGGTTGATGATCCTGCCTCCGATGGCATTGATCACGATTGCCGTGATTATTTGGGTCCATCGTTCTCGTAACAAGGAACTTCAGGAAAATTAATGCTAACTATTAAAAGAATAATAGAATGGAAGAATTATTAAGCACATTTGTCCGCTCGATTTTTGTAGACAACATGATTTTCGCATACTACTTGGGTATGTGTTCTTTCGTGGCTGTTTCCAAGAATGTGAAGACTGCGTTAGGATTAGGTATTGCAGTGACATTCGTTCTTTTCTGTACACTGCCGATCAACTATATGCTTGAAAATTATGTACTGAAAGAAGGTGCATTGAGCTGGTTGGGGCCGGATTTTGCTGATGTGAATCTGAGTTTCCTTTCGTTTATCATCTTCATTGCCGTCATTGCCTCATTCGTGCAATTGGTGGAAATGGTCGTCGAGAAGTTTTCTCCTTCTCTGTATGCTTCCCTGGGTATCTTTTTGCCGTTGATCGCTGTAAACTGCGCGATCTTAGGTGGTTCATTGTTCATGCAGCAGAAAGCATTCCCGAATGTAGGGGTTGCAACTGTATATGGCTTAGGTTCTGGTCTCGGATGGTTGTTGGCGATCGTCGGTATGGCGGCTATCCGTGAAAAACTGGCATATTCGGATATCCCCAAACCGTTGAAAGGTCTTGGTATTACCTTCATCGTAACCGGTTTGATGGGTATGGCCTTTATGTGCTTCTCAGGTCTTAAGATTTAAGTATTAACGCATTAAATAATAAAATAAAGATGATTTTATTAATGTCAGGCGGACTTACCATCGCAGCCAGTGCCGTTGTGTTTTTATTGATCACATTGATATTGGTCGGTGCGCTTTTGTTCGCTAAAGCAAAATTGGTTCCTTCCGGAAATGTGAAGTTGGAAGTGAATGGCAAAAAGGAAATCGAGACTCCTATAGGCGGGACCTTGTTGGGTGCTTTGCAAAGTGGTAACATATTTTTGTCGTCAGCCTGCGGTGGCGGTGGCAAATGCGGCCAGTGCCGTGCCCAGGTGATCGAGGGCGGTGGTGAGATCCTGCCCACTGAAAAGGGCTTCTTCTCCCGCAAACAGCAGAAAGACCATTGGCGTCTGGCTTGCCAATGCAAAGTGAAAGAAAACATGACGGTCCAGGTGCCCGACTCTGTGTTTGGTGTAAAGGAATGGGAATGCGAGGTTGTCTCCAACAAGAACGTGGCAACTTTCATCAAAGAGTTTATCGTGGCGTTGCCTAAGGGCGAACATATGGACTTCGTGCCGGGTTCATACGCACAGATCAAGATTCCGGCTTTTTCGATGGACTACGACAAGGATATCGACAAGGCCATGATCGGTGACGAGTATCTGCCGGCTTGGGAAAAATTCGGCTTGTTCGGGTTGAAGTGTAAGAACGACGAACCGACCATCCGTGCCTACTCAATGGCCAACTATCCGGCCGAAGGCGACCGCTTCATGCTGACAGTACGTATCGCGACTCCGCCGTTCAAGCCGAAACCCGAAGTAGGCTTTCAGGACGTGATGCCGGGTATTGCATCTTCTTATATCTTTACCCTGAAACCGGGCGACAAGGTAACGATGAGCGGTCCTTACGGAGATTTCCATCCGATCTTCGATTCGAAGAGAGAGATGATGTGGGTCGGTGGTGGTGCCGGTATGGCTCCGCTGCGTGCTCAGATCATGCACATGACAAAGACGTTGAAGACGACAGACCGCAAGATGTCCTATTTCTACGGTGCCCGCGCTTTGAACGAAGTGTTCTATCTGGAAGATTTCCTGGCAATCGAAAAGGAATTCCCGAACTTCTCATTCCATCTGGCACTCGACCGTCCGGATCCGGTAGCCGATGCAGCCGGCGTGAAGTATACGGCAGGTTTCGTTCATCAGGTAATCTACGATACATACCTGAAAGATCACGAAGCTCCGGAAGACATCGAATACTACATGTGTGGTCCGGGCCCGATGTCAAAGGCTGTGGAAAATATGCTGGACAACTTGGGCGTGCCGCCTGAAATGTTGCATTTCGACAACTTCGGCGCGTAAACCGGCAGTTTTGTACAATAATCATAAGATCGGGGAAAGGAAATCATTCTTTCCCCGATTTTTTATAATATATTGCAGCGTTTTCCGTTCTAAAAGCATCTATACGGATATAAGAATTTAAATTGAATAGAATATGAAAGCGTTGATATTATCTTTTTTTGCAGTCATCTTGGGTTATTCGCTTATCTTCAACGAGAAGGGAACCGATGACCGGCAGCCGGTCTTGAAGGATAGTAATTCTGTCTATGTGAATAAACCGGTTGATACGCAAATTCCTGATTCCGTCGTGATATATAGGGATAAGGCCATCTCTGTCCTGTAAGTTCCCAATAAAGGGAAATCGTTTTCAATCCCTATGGAACTTTTTTCTTTGCCACTTCTTGGTCTTATTCTCTATATGTGTAATGTAAATAAACCGAATCGTTGTAGGAGGTATTGTAACTGTTCCATTGCCTCTGTCACTTCACGGTCGTCCGATAGTTCCGTACGTTTGAACAAGCCCAATATCGTAAAATGCCCCAGCATTAGTTGCCTGCAACTTTTCTTGCCTTTGCAATAAGCATTCCATTCTTCAACGAACGTATCGAGCATATAGCCATTTTCGTCAAACAAAAGCGATTCGCTTGCGGGTAATGGGCCATAGTATACACAGAAGAAAAAGCATTCATGATTGTGCTTGACTTTCCCTTTCGGTGTTATTTCGGGGACAATGGTGTAGCCTATTTCAAAATCGATACCTTCCCATCTAAGCGTATAATTGGTGGGTGTACGCTGGGTAATCTTGCTTGCGCCCTGAATATAGCGGGATATGAATTGTTTCAGCTTCCGCGTGGCTCTTTTGGGGGCGATGAAAGAATGGTAATATGTTACCATCCAAAAGGAAGGGAGAAAGAAAAGGTATGGCATCCAAATACTGGAAGCCATTAAGTCCACGTCTATTGGCTCATATATGTCCGATGATTCTATGTAAAAGAATCCAATTAATATGAAAGGACTCACGAAAGATATCGGTAAGCAGCAATACAGCGTCGTTTGTATCCACCAGTTCCATATAGAGGTATACAAAAACCGGTCTTCCGTAAAGAAGAGATGTATGAAATAATCTTTGATATCTAGAAACTCTCCGTTGATGTATGCAGGGTTTGTCTTGATCATGATATAATGTTATTGGTTTGATAATTGTCGGTAATCGGGTATCCCTTCCAAAAAGGAGTAACTTCTGCGGTCGTAATCAATCCGGCAACAATAGTGTTCCAGCCCGTTGCTGACGATCAGGTATTCGACATGCAGCACCATGTTGTAGCGGGCGATTTGGTCGAATACGGCCCTTGTGATGGGAATATGCGGGGCTTTATATTCGACGATGACCAAAGGCTCCAGGAAGCGGCTGTAAGCGACCGTATCGCACCGCTTGGAAGTCCCGTTCAGCTTGACCAGAACTTCGTTTGCCAACAACTCTTTCGGGTAATTCTTCCGGGTAGTCAGATAGTTGACGAAATGCTGGCGAACCCATTCTTCGGGAGTCAGAGCCACATATTTCTGCCGTACGGGATCGAAGATCGTACGTTTTCCATCTTTTTCTACTATTTTAGGTATAAAACCGGGCAAGTTTAATGCAAGCATTTAGTATATTTGTTTTCTTATTCTGTAAAAATGGACCATCAAAGGTAGTGATTTATGAAAACAAAACAAGAAATTGTCGAGAATTGGTTGCCGCGCTATACGGAGCGGAAGCTGGAAAACTTCGATTCATATATTTTGCTCACTAACTTCACGAAGTATGTGGAGTTGTTTGCCGACCATTTCAACGTGCCGATTCTGGGCTTGAAAAACTCCATGCCGAACGCGGCGGCAAACGGTATCACGATTATTAATTTCGGAATGGGAAGTGCCAACGCAGCAACCATCATGGATCTGTTGTCGGCGATCAAACCGACGGCCGTTCTCTTTTTGGGGAAATGCGGCGGATTGAAGGCGGCGAACCATCTGGGTGATTATGTCATGCCGATCGCTGCGATCCGGGGCGAGGGCACTTCAAACGAGTATATGCCGGCAGAGGTGCCCTCGCTCCCGGCTTTCTCGATGATGCGTGCGATTTCGTCAGCCATACGGGACCGGGGGAAAGATTATTGGACCGGAACCGTCTATACGACGAACCGCCGGGTTTGGGAATATGACAGCGATTTTAAGCACTATCTTCGCCGTACGCATGCCACCGGTATCGATATGGAGACGGCAACCTTGTTCACTGCAGGCTTTGCAAACGAGATTCCGACCGGGGCCTTATTGATGATTTCCGATAAACCGATGGAGGAAGACGGGGTGAAGACGGAGGCCAGTGACCGCGAGGTGACCCGGAATTTTGCGAAAGAACATGTGATGCTGGGAGTGGAAGCGCTTCGCCAGATTATTGATGGAAAGAAAACGATCCGGCACATCCGTTTCAGTTGGTAATTTTAATTGAGATCGCAAGAAAATATGGCAAAAAAAGAACATACATACGAAGAAATATGTCGGGATATCATCGCGAAAAAATTTGCTCCTGTCTACATAATGATGGGTGATGAACCCTTTTTTATGGATCGGATAACGGATTTGCTGATCGAACATGTTTTAGAAGAATCCGAACGTGATTTCAATCAGATAATCCTGTATGGAGCGGATACGGATGCGGCCTCTATCATTAATGCGGCCCGCCGTTTTCCGATGATGTCAAAATATCAGTTAGTGGTGGTTCGGGAGGCACAATTAATCCGCGATATCGAGTTGTTGTCCAACTACGTCAAAAAACCGTTAATGTCGACCGTCCTGGTCATCAATTACAAATATAAAAACCTGGACCGCCGCAAGGCATTGGCCGTTGCGACGGACAAAGTCGGGGTATTGTTTGAGTCCAAAAAGATTCCCGACTACAAGATGCCGGCTTTTATCACCTCTTTCATGCAACTCCGTTCCATAGGCATAGACGGGAAGGCGGCCCAAATGCTTTCAGACTTCCTTGGAAACGATTTAAGCCGCTTGAGCAAGGAATTGGACAAGCTGGCATTGATCCTGCCTGAAAAAGGCGCAAAACGCATCACACCGGAGCTGGTGGAGCAGAATATCGGAATCAGTAAAGAATACAATAACTTCGAGCTGATAAAGGCCCTTGCCATGAAAGATGTCTTGAAGGCGAACCGTATTGCCCGATATTTCGAAAAGAACCCGAAAAGCAATCCGATTCAGATGACCCTTCCTGTATTATTTAACTATTTCTCGAACCTCTTGATTTGCTATTATACGAAGGATCGTTCCGAAGCCGGCTTGATGGCGGCACTCGGGCTTCGGGGGACATTTCAGGTCCGGGATTATCTGTTGGGGATGCGCAACTATTCGGCGATGAAGGTGTTCAACCTGATCAGCGACATCCGCATGACGGATGCCCGTTCGAAAGGAGTGGAAAACACCTCCGTTTCCGATGCCGAACTTCTAAGGGAATTGCTCTACAAAATTCTGCACTAAAACGATTTTCATCCCATCTTTAGCCCCAAGAAGAGGTCTTTTAGCTGGAACAACAAAAAAGTTGAACCGGATAAAAGACCTCTTCTTTTTGTTTATCAGTCTTTTATCATCGATTTTACCCTGTTGAGATTTTAATATTTGCCTTTTCCTGGATTCCTGTTCACAAAAATTACCAAAATGGAGGGGTTCAGGTTTTAACTGCACAAAAATAGAGAAGTCGCCGGATAAAAATCGGGCCTACCCATTAGGCAAATTGGTCCAAATCGAAACTACTAACCCATAAAATTCGATTTTCTACCCCATTTAATTCAAATTACATGCAAGGGTAATATTTTTTAATAAACTATCTAATATAATTAACAATTCTATTTCCGGGGTTATGCGGACTTGATTTATGGAGGGAAGATAGGCCGATTGAGACACTTTGTCAGTAGACATGAATCCTTCCATTTTCGTATTGTGTGGATTTGTAAACAAATTAAAGCGGAATATAATTGTAAACTACTGTTTTTCGAATAGAAAAGATCGTTTACAATTTTATTTTGTATACAAATTTTCCAAATGTAACATTTGTTACTGTTTACGTTGCTATCTTAAAACAGGCAAAAAACGTCTTTTTATTCTTTTTATATTTTTCATTGTAAATAGTCGAAAACCATCTATTTATGCAATATAGTTCATCTGATACATTAATTATTTTGTTACAGGTGTATACAAATCGGGCGAAAAAGAGATGTTGTTTCTTATTTTATTTATATATAATTATCGAATAATCAGTTGAATGAGCATAATTATTAAAGTGATACTTTAATGGCTTTTGTGTTAAAAGTTATCCGTTTACAAGTATATATGTAACATTTATCACCAGTAAGACACAAATGTAACAGTTTGAGTTTATATAAATAAATTGCATAATTGAGAATTATTGTGTATATTTGTATCATTCTTGATGAGTTTACATTTATACGATGTATAACAGACAAAATGGCAGTATTTTTACGAAAATGAATGAGGATTTATAAAAAATGATAGAACGTATTACTCAAATCATGGAGCGTGAAGGTTTGACACCTTCTAAATTTGCAGAAGCGATCGGCATCCAGCGTTCAGCCATGTCGCATATATTGAACGGAAGAAATAATGTAAGTCTGGATGTCCTTATAAAAATTTTGGAGCGGTTCACTTATGTGGATTCCGACTGGCTCCTTTTCGGCAAAGGTGAAATGTCTCGTGAACATAAGGCCGTCCAGCCCGATTTGTTCTCAAATACGGCCATAAATCCGTCCGAAGGGCAATCCGTTCTTGAATATCGCAAGGAAATACGGGTTGACACACCTGTAAACAACATGAAATCACCTGTTGTTGAGAAAGTTATACAACAAGAAGCCGTTACTAAAAAAGTGAGTAAAATAATGGTATTCTATTCCGATAATACGTTTGACACCTTTATTTCTGAAAAAGGCAAGAAAGAATAGCTTGTTTTGGTTTATATGTCATATTCATGTATCTTTGTATAGAATTAGACTAATCATATTATATGAAGAAGTATATGCTTGACATGAAGGTGACTGAGAACTGTAGCCTTCACAAAAATTACTGCCTGCTCAAACTAACATCAGATCAGAGCTTGCCGGAAATGCGGCCGGGACAGTTCGTACAGGTACGTGTGGATAACTCACCTACGACATTCCTCCGCCGGCCGATCTCGATTCATTATGTTGACAGAGCGACTAACGAGCTCTGGTTGCTCGTTCAGTTGGTCGGTGACGGAACACGCCGCATGGCTGAATATAAACCGGGTGATATCGTCAATATCATGTTGCCTTTGGGGAACGGTTTTACACTGCCTGCCGAAAATAAGGGGCAAAAACTACTGTTGATCGGTGGAGGTGTCGGGACGGCTCCGATGCTGTATTTGGGGGCTGCCCTGAAGAAAGCCGGCTATGCACCTACATTCCTTTTGGGGGCCCGCTCGAAAGCGGATGTGTTACAATTGGAACAGTTCGAACAGTTTGGTACCGTGTATGTTACAACTGAAGATGGCTCATTGGGCGAAAAGGGATATGTAACCAATCATTCTGTCCTGAAAGATGTACATTTCGACCAGATTTACACGTGTGGACCCAAACCGATGATGGTAGCTGTCGCTAAGTATGCCCATGCGAATTCTATTGCATGCGAAGTGTCTCTTGAAAACACAATGGCTTGTGGCATAGGCGCTTGTTTGTGTTGTGTGGAGAAAACCCAGGATGAACATCATGTATGTGTATGTACTGAAGGACCTGTATTTAATATTGAAGATTTGACATGGCTGAATTAAACGTAAACATCGGTAACTTGCAATTGAAGAACCCGGTCATGACGGCATCGGGTACTTTCGGGTATGGCATTGAATATTCGGACTTTATGGATATCTCCCGCTTGGGCGGTATTTTTGTGAAAGGGACAACGATCCAGCCGCGCGAAGGGAATTTGTATCCCCGTATGGCGGAAACTCCTTCGGGAATGTTGAATGCTGTAGGCCTGCAGAATAAGGGCGCACAATATTTTGTCGATCATATCTATCCGGAGATTAAGGATATCGACACGAACATGATTGTCAACGTGAGCGGTTCCTCGGTAGAAACCTATGTGGAATGTGCCGAAAAGATAGCGGATTTGGACAAGATACCGGCTATCGAGCTGAATATTTCCTGCCCGAATGTAAAACAGGGAGGTATGGCTTTCGGTGTGACGGCTTCTGGTGCCGGCGAAGTTGTGAAGGCTGTCCGCAAGGTTTATCCGAAGACCCTTATTGTAAAACTTTCCCCTAATGTGACCGACATTACGGAGATTGCCAGAGCGGTAGAAGCCGAAGGCGCAGACTCCGTTTCGCTGATCAATACCATGCTGGGAATGGCTATTAATGCCGAGAAGCGCAAACCGGTATTATCTACAATAACCGGTGGTTTGTCCGGTCCTTGCGTAAAGCCGGTTGCCTTGCGGATGGTATGGCAAACCTATAAGGCTGTGAAGATTCCTATCATCGGACTGGGCGGCATTTCCAACTGGAAAGATGCGGTTGAGTTTATGCTGGCCGGAGCTACGGCAATCCAGATCGGAACCTACAATTTTGTGGATCCGACCGTGGGCATAAAGGTCATCGAAGGGATAGACGACTATTGCAACAGGCATGGTTTTTCGTCAGTCCGTGAATTGACCGGAGCTTTGGATATATAAAAACAAGATAAAGTAATCTTTCCCGGAATAACAAATAAAGAGAAGCGGGTAAAAACAATTTATCTGATGCGTTTTGCCTGCTTTTTTCTTCTTTTTTCCCTTTGTTTGGAATGTGATTATTCCGATGATTATACTATCTTTGTTTGCATATAGAATGAACCTTGAATTTGTAATATTCAACTCATAAATTATAAAAGAAAAACATGAAAATCAGACACCTTTTTTTGCTATGCCTAATAGCAATATCAGCAACGCTGAATGTGAATGGAAAAACTGTCATTCCAATTACGACCGATAACATTAGCCTTATTTATAAGGTGGATGATAAAGACGGCCGTTTGTATCAATCTTATTTAGGACAAAAGCTGTCGTTCGATTCGGATATTGCGCAATTACCGCTCGGAAATGAAGCCTATCTGACACATGGTATGGAAGATTATTTCGAGCCGGCTATCCGTGTCCTGCATAATGACGGCAACCCGTCCTTACTTCTAAAGTATGTCTCCCACGAAAGCAAACAACTTCAGCCGGGAGCCAACGAGACGGTTATCCTTTTGAAAGATGACCAGTATCCGGTCGAAGTGAAGTTGCATTTCATCGCATATCCGAAAGAGAATATCATCAAGGAATATGCGGAGATCTCACATCAGGAGAAGAAACCGGTAACTCTTTATAATTATGCTTCCTCTTTGCTGCATCTGAACGGTAACAAATATTTCCTGACCGAATTTGCAGGAGATTGGGCGCATGAGGTCAATATGACGGAAACCGAATTGGCTTTCGGTAAAAAGATTTTGGATACCAAACTGGGAAGCCGGGCCAATATGTTCTGTTCTCCGTTCTTTTTGCTTGCCTTGGATAGGAAAGCGGAAGAGAATGCTGGTAATGTATTGTTCGGAACGATCGGATGGACAGGTAATTACCGTTTCACATTCGAGGTGGACCACAAGAACGGACTGCGTGTCCTTTCCGGTATCAACCCGTATGCATCGGAATACTCTTTGAAACCGAACGAGGTGTTCCGCACGCCGGAATTCATTTTTACGTATAGTACGGAAGGGAAAGGCAAAGCCAGCCGGGATTTCCAGCGTTGGGCACGCAAGTATCAGTTGAAAGACGGCGAGAAATCCCGTATGACATTGCTGAACAACTGGGAGGCGACCTATTTTGATTTCAACGAAGACAAGCTGGTGAATATTATGGATGAAGCCGTTGCTTTGGGAGTCGATATGTTCTTGCTCGACGACGGTTGGTTTGCCAACAAATATCCTCGTAGTAGTGACCATCAAGGCTTAGGCGACTGGCAGGAAACCGTTACCAAACTGCCCAACGGCATCGGCAAGCTGGTGAAAGAAGCGACGGACAGAGGCATCAAATTCGGCTTGTGGATCGAACCGGAAATGGTCAATCCGAAGAGCGAATTGTATGAGAAACACAAGGACTGGGTAATTCATCTGCCGAATCGTGACGAATATTATTTTAGAAATCAGATGGTCCTGGACCTGGCCAACCCGAAAGTGCAGGATTATGTATATGGCGTAGTAGACAATCTGATGACGAAATATCCGGGCATCGCCTATTTTAAATGGGATTGCAACAGCCCGATCACGAATATCTACTCTGCATATCTGAAAGACCAACAGTCTCATTTATACATCAAGTATGTGCGCGGCCTGTACAACGTGTTGGAGCGGATCAAGCTGAAATATCCGAATCTGCCGATGATGTTGTGTTCCGGTGGCGGTGGCCGTTGCGACTATGAAGCACTGAAGTATTTCACAGAGTTCTGGCCGAGTGACAACACGGATGCGATAGAACGTATTTTCATCCAGTGGGGATATTCTCATATCTTCCCGGCCAAGAGTATGGCGGCTCATGTCACGAGCTGGGGAAAACAACCGGTTAAGTTCCGTACGGACGTTGCCAGCATGTGTAAGTTAGGTTTCGATATCCGCATCCACGAGATGAGCCAGGCAGACCAGCAATATTGCAAGGAGGCTGTGGTGAACTTCAAACGTTTGAGTCCCGTCATTCTGGATGGCGATCAGTACCGTTTGCAGTCGCCTTATGAAAGCCAGCATGCTGCCATCCTGTATGCCAATAGCCATGCAGACAAGGCTGTCCTGTTTGCTTTCGACATCCATCCGAGATATGCGGAGTTGACGCAGCCACTTCGTTTGCAGGGTTTGAAGAAGAATGCCCGTTACGAGCTGAAGGAAATCAACTTGGTTCCGGGTACGCAATCCCGGTTGGCATGCAACGGCAAGACGTTCTCCGGGGAGTTCCTGATGAATGTCGGTATTCCTGTATTCTCAAGCCGTCAGACCAATAGTCATGTGATTGAGATTACGGAAGTCAAGTGATCGAAACCCCTATTTAATTTGCCTGTTACCTCCATATAAATATGTTAGAACAGATAAGCGACATATTGCAAAACACGGTGATTACTCCCTATACGGCAGCCATAAAGCTGTTGGTCAGTTTCTTCTTAGGTGCTGTCATTGGGATAGAGCGTCAATTCAGAAGACGGGAGGCGGGAATGCGTACCTTTACATTGATTTGTATGGGGTCGACTGCAGCCATGCTGGTCTCCATCTGGATTCCGCAGTGTTATCCTGATTTTTTGAATGGCGATCCGGGACGTATCGCGGCGCAAGTACTTTCGGGTATCGGTTTCCTCGGAGCAGGAGCGATTATTCAGAGCCACGGGAGTGTACACGGACTGACGACGGCGGCTTGCATTTGGGTAATGGCGGTAATAGGTTTGGCAGTGGGAGCCGGAATGTATGTTCCGGCTGTCATTGCTACAGTCCTGACTCTTTTTATATTGGTAAGCCTGGAACGCTTGGAACGAAGAATGTTCTTGAACGGTGTCAATAAAATCTTGACAATTACTTGCGCGACGGCGACACCCGATTTGAAAGCGGTAAGTAAAATATTAGAGAGTAAAGGCGTTTTTATCGTCAGTGTCTCTTTTGAGACATTTTATGAAGAGAACCGGTCTATTATTACCTACAAAGTGAATGTGAAGGCAATCTCTTCTTATACGAATTTATTCAACGAAATCAGAAGTTTAGGCATTGTGACACAAATCAGATTGATGGCATGAGCCATCAATCCAATTCTCCTTTCAGCATTCTCCCTGCAATGCGGGCCGAATCTTCAACGAATCTTCCACAGGGACGCTTCTGATAGTATTCCGGTGTGCGGGCGGCCGGTGCCGGTGCCGTGGTTGCTGCATCTTCTGGAGGTAAGAGATGGCGGCAAATGATCGTCCCATGCTTCTCCTTAAACAGGTCGGCCATTTTCTGCACCATTGCATAATTCCGGGTACGGGCTTCCTGGTCGGTAATATCCTGAACCGGATATTTGAATCCTGCCAGCATAGCCATTGCACTGATTGTTCCGCAAATTTCACGCATACGGCCGACGCCTCCTCCAAAAGAGACAGACATCTTCTTGGCTGTCTCCAGATCCAATTCAAAGACATCCGAGTAGGCCAGAAAGACCGATTGTGCGCAATTATAACCCGATTCGAAATTCTGGACTGCCCGGTTTACCCGTTCCTCAAGATCAAAGTCTTTCATGATGTTGTGCCTTCTACCTTTTAATATTCATAATCGACGCAAGCCCTGTCTGCCTTGACGGGACCGATGATGCCTTTGGCTACGGCGACATGTTCGGGATGATTGGCATACGTGTTGACATCCTCCAGCGTATCCAATTCCGTTGTCAGGATAATGTCCCATGTTTCTGCCGGATTCACGTTAAAATCCACGCGGATCATACGCAACACGTCAATCTTGTCGATCAACGCTTCCAATCCGTTTTTGATTTCCTGCATTTTAGCCTGTTTGTCGGCCGGAGTTGCAAACTCCTTTAACTTGAACATTACGATGTGTTTGATCATTGTTGTGAATTGTGAATTATAATTTTATGATTTATGATTTATGATTTACTACTATCGCACGGTTCTTTCATTTAAGAAAAGCCTTTCCGTGCCTATATGTTACAATGCCTATTCTAAGGTCGTTACAATGCCCATCCTAACAAGTTTATAATGCCCATTCTAAGGACTTAACGATGGGCATTGTAACAACCGTCGATTATTCTATGTAATAAATCATAAATCATAAATTTCCTACATTTGTTCGTCCAGATAGGAATCCTTATAGCCAAGGAAGTACAAGATACCGTCTAAGCCGATTGTTGAAATGGATTGTTTGGCGGTTGCTTTTACCTTCGGCTTGGCATGGAAAGCGATTCCGAGGCCGGCAATGCTGATCATCGGCAAGTCGTTGGCGCCATCCCCGACAGCGACCGTCTGGCGGATATCCACGTTCTCGACTTGTGCGATAAGACGAAGCAACTCCGCTTTACGCTTCCCATCTACGATATCGCCTACGTAACGTCCGGTCAGCTTTCCGTTTTCCACTTCCAGCTCGTTGGCATATACGTAGTCGATGTTGTATTTCTGTTTCAGATAGTTGCCGAAATAGGTAAACCCTCCGGAGAGGATCGCGATCTTGAAACCTACTTTTTTCAAGATACGCATCAGGCGGTCCACACCTTCGGTAATCGGCAAATTCTCAGCTATTTCCTGCATGACGGAAACATCCAGTCCTTTCAATAGCGCACAACGCTGGCGGAAACTTTCACAGAAGTCGATTTCCCCCCGCATGGCCGCTTCGGTAATGGCTTTCACCTGGTCGCCGACACCGGCCCGGACAGCTAATTCGTCGATCACTTCCGTTTCGATCAGCGTCGAATCCATATCGAAACAGATCAGGCGGCGCATACGGCGATACATGCTCTCTTCTTGAAAAGATATATCCATTTCCTGTTCGGCAGAAAGTTCCATGAAGTCTGCCTTCATCTGTTCCTTATCCCTTGGTGTGCCGCGCACGGAAAATTCCACACTGGCTTTCGGCGTACGGGCATTCTCGTCCAAAGGGATACGCCCTGTCAGACGCTTGATGTCGTCGATATTCATGTCCTGGTCGGCAACGATACGTGTCACGCCGGCGATTTGCCGGGCAGTCAGTTTCCGTCCCAGGATCGTAATGATATACCGGTTCTTGCCCTGCATGGAAACCCATTGGTTATAAGCCTCTTCTGTGATCGGATTGAAACGAATGTTCACATCGAGTTCGTAGCTCTTGAAGAGCAACTCTTTCAGAATATTTCCCGAATTGCCTTCGCTGCATTGAAACAAGATGCCTAACGAGAGGTTGCTATGGATGTCTGCCTGGCCAATGTCTAAAATAACCGCGTTGTTCTTAGCCAGTATTTCGGTAAGGGCGGCAGTTACTCCCGGACGATCTGTGCCATTTATGTTTATCAGTATTATTTCGTCTTTTTGTTCCATACGATTTTGTAATTGCAAGGCGAAGAAACGAATAATTCTTCTATTTTCTTATCGCTTCCACTTCTTCTGCACGGACCGGAATCTTCTTGCCTAACAGGCGGGCTCCGTTTTCGGTAATCAGATAATCCTCTTCGTTGCGGATGCCGCTGAAATCTTTGTACGTAAACAGTTTGTCGTAATTGATAAATTCAGTGAACTTGTTTTGGCTTCGCCAGAGATCCATCAGTTCGGGGATAAAGTAAACGCCCGGCTCGATGGTCAAGACGAATCCCGGTTCCAGTTTGCGTCCGAGGCGGAGAGACTTGCGTCCGAACTGCGTACTCTTCGGCTTTCCGTCGTATCCGACATAGACTTCGCCTAAGTTTTCCATATCGTGAACATCCAAGCCCATCATGTGTCCCAGTCCGCAAGGCATGAACATGGCATGGGCACCGGCCTTGACCGCTTCCATCGGATCGCCTTTCACGAATCCCAAGTCTTTTAGCCCTTCCATAATCACTTTGCACGACAGTTCATAGACATCGACAAACGGAATGCCCGGGCGCAAAGCTGCGACGGCCGCTTCATGGGCTGCCACCTGGATGTCATAGATTTCGCGTTGGCGGGTAGTAAATTTGGCATCGGCAGGAATCGTGGACGACATATCTCCGGCATATCCCATTTCCGTTTCGGCACCGGCGTCGAGCAGGAGCATATCGCCGCTCTTGATCCTGTTGCTGTGGTCATGATTGTGCAAAGTCTGCCCGTTGATCGTTGCGATGATCGGGAAAGAGAGCTCATAATTGTTGGCATAAGCCACTTCAGCAACGGCAGCCGCCACTTCGCTTTCACGGATACCCGGGCGAACGGTGCGCATGGCGGCCAGATGCATATCGGCTGTCACGATACATGCCTTTTCAATTTCGGCTATTTCCTCTTCGCTCTTGTAGTTCCGCTGGTTGACAACGCCCATGATGAAAGGAACGGATGGTTTTTCGGCTCCCGGAACGATGCCTAACCACTGGAACAGCTTGATCTGGTGTTCGGCGCGGTATGTCGGCAGGTAGTGGATCGGCTGGCCTTTCTGTTGCGCGTTCTTCAGATAGGTCTCGATTTCCTTGAACGGACGGACTTCGGTGATACCGGCGGCTTCGCTCTTCTCTTTCAATGTCGGTTGTGTTCCCATCCAGACGATGGCATCGATTGTCAGTTCGTCGCCGAAAATGATCTCGCGGTCGTTATCTATGTCGATGACAGCAGACAGTCCGGCGTAGGGGAGTCCGAAGAAATACAGGAAAGTGGAATCCTGGCGGAAGTGATATGTGTTATCGGCATAGTTCATGCCAGACTCATCGTTGCCTAAAAACAGCAGCAGGCCGGAACCTATCGTCTGTTTCAATTTAGCCCTACGGGCGATATAAGTTTCTTTTGCAAACATGATATTATAAATTTGATTTGACGCTATCAAAGATACGGATAAATTGGTATTCAAGAATAGTTGAAACGTATTATTTTTAAAAACGGCCGATATGGAGGCAAAATCTGCCTTGGGAGGGAACGTGAGTTCCATCGGCATGGAACTCCAATTCCATCGGCATGGAACTCCAATTCCATCGGCATGGAACTCCAATTCCATCGGCATGGAACTCCAATTCCATCGGCATGGAACTCCAATTCCATCGGCATGGAACTCCAATTCCATCGGCATGGAACTTTTATCTTAATGCTTTTGCGTTGTTTTTGTCAAGTAATAATGGTAGCGTTCCATCACTTCGCGTACATAATAGAATGTTTCCGAACCACGCAGGTAACCGTGTTTGCAGACCGGATCATTGTAGTATTCGGGGTCGTTTTTCAACCGGATATACTCGGCGACGTTGTCATCCCAGACATACGGGTCCTTACCATATTTCTCGGCCAACCGTTGCGCATCGTAAATATGCCCGATTCCGGCATTGTAGGCCGCCAGCGTGAATTTGATCTTTTCAACCGGGTCCGTCACCTTTCCGAAGCCTTGCCGGAAACGGCGCAGGCAATCCACGCCGATGCGGATACCTGCATCGGGGTCTTTCAGTTCGTGAGGCGTCACGCCCAAAGTCTTGGCCGTGTTCGGCATGATGCCCATCAATCCTTCCGCTCCGGCCCATGAAACGACGTTCGGATTGAAACGGGATTCCTGATAACTGATCGAGGCAATCAGCTGCCAGTCCCATCCGATGTTCTTGGCATGCTTACGGAAGAGGTCGTCGTAAGGCGACACGTTGCCGTTCCGGACTTCCGGCAGCTCGGCCGAGATAGGCTGTTTGCTCAGTTCGAAATAGCGTTTCGTCAAAGCTTTATAGACATGGGTTCCAGCTTTGTCGGAAGCCCAAGCGTCGATGGCCTTGGCCAGCTCGGGACTGTTTTTGCGCACGACCCATGAGGAGCGTTGCATGAAACTGATCTTCAGCGAGGTGTTCAGGTTCCAGAAATAGGTCTTGTTCAGGCGGGCGATGTTCTCGTCGCTTATCGTGTAAGGGATTTCCCCTTGCGAGACCAGTCTGATCAAATCCTCTGTCGTCACCGTGTCGGCCTCCACCTCATGAATCCGGATGCCGCCTCCCAGCTCGACATCGAGGTTTTTCAGCCGTTCGAAATATTTGGTACCCGGTTTGACGTAGACCTCTTTTCCGAGCAGTCCCGTCACGTCGGTAATCACCTTGTCGCCTTTGTTGGCCCGCTGGATCAGCACTTGGCAATCTTGTTCCTCCCGTCCGCAATAGATCAGTTTTTCTTTCATACGGTTGCTGATCTGGATCGGGTAGGCGACCACATCCGCTTCGCCGGCTTCCAGCATTTCGACCAGCTTTGTAGGACTTTCCGCGACCTTGATGTTCAGTTTCAAGCCTTCCGAACGGGCGAAATCCTGGATCAGCTCGTATTCGTACCCCATCGGCTGCATCTTGTATTGGAAATAGGAGGTCGAGCTGTATAACGTGACGGCGGTAATTTCGCCTTGCGCCTTCAACTGCGGTAGGTCGGCTGCCACGTTGCCATCCTCCTGTCCTTGTTCCTGTCTTGCACGATTGCAAACGGACAACAACAGCGTCACGAAAAACAAGAGGATGACTTTCTTCATATCTTACTGATTGATTACTACTTCTTCAATTTTTCCAAAAGGACGACATTCTCCACGTGGTGCGTATGTGGGAACATATCTACCGGTTGCACCTTCTTGACGGCATATTTCACGGAGAGCAAGCTCAGGTCGCGTGCTTGTGTCGCCGGGTTGCAGCTTACATATACGATACGTTCCGGTTCGGCGAAGAGAATCGTGTTGATCACATCGTCATGCATACCGGCACGAGGCGGGTCTGTGATAATAACATCCGGACGGCCGTGTTGGTTGATGAAATCCTGTGTCAGGATGTCTTTCATGTCACCGGCGTAGAACAATGTGTTCTCGATCTTGTTCAGCGCGGAATTGACTTTGGCGTCCTCGATCGCTTCAGGCACGTATTCGATACCGATTACTTTCTTTGCCTGGCGAGAAACGAAATTGGCGATTGTGCCGGTTCCGGTGTATAAGTCGTAAACCATCTCGTTTCCGGTCAGTCCGGCAAATTCACGGGCGACCTTGTACAGTTCGTAAGCCTGTTCACTATTCGTCTGGTAGAATGATTTCGGACCGACTTTGAACTGAAGCCCTTCCATCTCTTCGATGATATGGTCTTTTCCCCGGAACACAAGCACGTCCTGGTCGGTAATCGTATCATTGCATTTTCCGTTAATGACATACATCAGTGAAGTGATTTCTGGGAATTGCCCGGCGATATAGGAGAGAAGTGCTTCGCGGCGCTCCACATCTTCATGGAAAAACACCAGCACAACCATCAGATCGCCTGTCGAAGCCGTACGGATCATCAAGGTACGCACAAATCCTTCCTGATTGCGGAGATCGAAGAACGGATATCCTTCATGTGTCAGACAATATTCTTTGACTGCCAGGCGGATGCGGTTTGATATATCGTTCTGCAACCAGCATTTATGAATGTCAAGCACCTTGTCGAACATCCCCGGAATATGGAACCCGACCGCATTCATCTGGTCGAACTTGGCTCCGGTTTTCACCTCTTCTTCCGTCAGCCATTTTTTGTTGGAGAACGTGAATTCGAGTTTGTTGCGATAGAATGTCGTGTGTTTGGAACCTTTGATCGGAAGGATTTCTTCCATCTCGATTTTGCCGATGCGTGTCAGGTTGTCGATTACTTGCTTGTGCTTGTAACGGATTTGCTCTTCGTAAGGAAGATGCTGCCATTTACAACCGCCACATACGCCGAAATGCTCGCAGAACGGCACGGCCCGTTGGGGCGAGTATGCATGGAAATATACCGCTTTTCCCTCTGCATAACTATTTTTCTTGCGTGTCAACTGTATGTCGACCACATCTCCGGGCGCAACAAAGGGTACGAATACCACCATGTCATTCACTCGCGCAATAGCCTTTCCTTCTGCGGCTACGTCTGTTATCGTTACCTTTTCCAATACAGGCAACTGCTTCTTATTTCTTGCCAAGATGATTAATGTTTTAATTTTTCCCGCAAAGATAGAAAGATTTTGACTATCCGTATAATTGTCTCGTCTTTTCCCGGTTTTCGAAAATGGCTGTCATGTGCTCCAATGCCCAACCGACAAGGCTTTCGAGATGGGGTATCAGCGTTTTGCCGGTTTCCGTGAGTTGGTATTCGACCCGGGGCGGGACTTCGGCATAGACTGTTCTCGAAACAAGCCCGTCGGCTTCCAAGGTTCGGAGTGTGACGGTCAGCATACGTTGGGAAATGTCGGAAATTGTTTTTTGGATGTCACTGAAACGCATCGTGCCGTTGGCGTCCAGCGTGATCATGACAAGCATTGACCACTTGTCGCCGAGCCTGCACAAAATGTCCCGGATGGGGCAATTTCCTGTCGGATGAAAATTTTTCATTTTTTTTCGTTTTAGTAGCGCCTTGTGTTTCAGCAATCGTTACATACGTGTAAGTAGCTTATTCATAGGTGCGTTCTTGTTTTACCGAATCTGACTGTTTATTTTTGCCGCACAAAGGTAATAAGCTTACCAAAAAGAACTATTGTATCACTAAAATTATTATTATCATGGCAAAGAAAGTAGCTGTCTTGGCAGTAAATCCGGTAAACGGATGCGGGTTGTTGGCTCATCTGCAAATTTCCGTGGCACGAAAAGTCATCCTTAACCAAAGATAGTACAAAGTCGGTATAAGAAAAACGGTATATCCGCAATTCCCCGCAGTTGCGCCCTAAAACCTTTAATCTTGGAATTAAGTGATTCAGCGGAGGCATTGGTAGAGCGGTTGATGAAGTAGT
>JAGBDR010000081.1 GCA_017937385.1 Parabacteroides sp. | reverse complement strand
TTCATGTTGCATAACATACTTCTGAATGGATATGTAGGTCTTTTTATAGGATAATCACTATACAGGCTTTGTCCATCTTTGGTTAAGGAAGGCTTTTCGTGCCACGGAAATTTGCAGATGAGCCAAAAACGGAGCATTTTCCGATTTCTTCCTTTTTCATAGCAAGGTCCATTTTCATAGTTAAGCCTTTGCTTTAATAATTTTTTCAAAGAAACGGTTTAATTTTGTCCTGTGCAACTTTTCGTGATACTTTTTATTGAAAAATCGCAATACTCATTTTTTTTCACAAGTCGTATGGCTATTTTTCTTGTAATTGTTCTCTTTTTGAAAAGGTCTTATCCCGAACTCGGGTTAAGACACTCGCAGGTAAAGGTGGAAAAGCACCAAGTCCGGAAAGTCTTGCAGGAGTGCTGGAAGCTCACACCTGCATCCAACGGACTGACCTATACCACCTACCAGTTCAACTATAATCGGGAGTGTCGGTATGAGCCGATAAAAAGAGTCGGTCGTTTCTACACCGTCACAAGGGAACAGCTTGAATCCCTGTAATATCATTCTTTTTTGTTGAATTGATGAATAAGGATATGACTATGCTGATAACTAATAATATACACTCTCAACAATTTCTCAACAATCGAAAAGAGCTGTTGAGAGAGGAACAGCACCCGTTTGTTGGTTCCTCTTTTGTCGAGTGGTTTGTTGAGAAGATGTTGAACAGCTATAATACTGTATATAAGCGTGCTATGGCAACCATTCATCAAATCATCGTTTTTACATTCATCACTAAATCCATTGTAAGATTATGACTACACAAGAAGCGAAACAAATCAGAATCGCAAACTATCTGTAAAGTCTGGGCTACACGCCCGTAAAGCAACAGGGAAGCAGCCTGTGGTACAAATCCCCCTTCCGGCAGGAAGCGGAAGCCTCGTTCAAGGTGAACACCGACCGCAACCTGTGGTTCGATTACGGGCTGGGGCGACAACATCATCGCACTGGCACAGGAACTCTACGCATCCGACCATGTGCCTTATTTGCTCAACAGGATAGCGGAACAGGCTCCACACGTCCGTCCCGTGTCTTTCTCTTTTCGCCAGCAGGCATCCGAGCCGAGTTTCCAACATCTGGAAGTGGGAGAACTCACACACCCGGCATTGCTCCGATACTTGCAGGAACGGGGCATAAACACCGCACTGGCAAGACTGGAATGTAAGGAACCGCATTTCATCCACAACGGCAAGCCTTATTTCGCCATCGGTTTTCCGAATATGGCAGGAGGATTTGAGGTGCGCAACCGTCTTTTCAAGGGCTGCATCTCGCCGAAGGACATCAGCCATATCCGGCAGCAGGGAGAGCCGAGAGAGAAATGCCTCGTGTTCGAGGGGATGATGGACTACCTTTCATTCCTCACGTTGCGGATAAGGAACTGCCCGACCATACCCAACCTCGACAGGCAAGATTACGCCATCCTCAATTCGGTGTCCAATGTTTCCAAAGCCGCAGATGTGCTGCACGGGTATGAGCGCATCCATTGCCTGCTCGATAATGACGAGGCGGGAAGAAAGGCGTACCGGGAACTGGAGAGGGAGTTCGGCGGACGCATCAGGGACTTCTCCCACAACTACAGCGGACACAAAGACCTGAACGATTTCCTTGCGGCAAGAGGCAGGATTTAGCCGTTAATCCACTGCCATGAACCATAGTAAAGCCTAAGAAGAAAGGGATGGGATTATAGGGTAAAACATCGAAAAACAGGAGTTGCTCAAAATTCATCCTGTTTGGATTGGGAGGAAGCAAGTTTGTGTTTCGGGCATACCGAAACCGCTTGCTCCCTACTCCCCAGAACGCAGGGAGGGGCATCCCGTTGGTCTATATACGGTATTCACAGTAAACAAAGATAATATGGAACAGAAAAAGGAACGTAACAAAGTCGGTCGCCCGAAAAAGGAAATAGCAGAAAGGTTAGACTACCGCATCGGGGTGAAACTGACTGCGGCGGACTACTTCCGCTTGCTGACACAGGCGCATGACGCAGGAACATCGCCGAGCGAATACATGAGGGAGTGTTTCCGAAACGGTCTTGTAAAGGAACGGTTGTCGAAAGAACACACCGACCATGTACGCCAGCTTTGCGGCATGGCGAACAACCTCAACCAGCTTGCACGAAAGGCAAACGCCGGAGGGTATTCTGAAGTCGGTTGGGACTGCAAGGTGGCAGTGGCAAGGATTCACGAACTCATAAGCAAGATAGGAGTATGATGGCAAAAATCACAAAGGGAAGTGACTTCAAAGGTGTGGTGGACTATATACTTGACAAAGACAAGAATGCCCAAGTTATCGCATTCGATGGCTTGTTCATGGAAAATAAGGACACCATCGCCATGAGTTTCAACGTCCAATGGCAGATGAACAGCAAGGTGTCGAAGCCGGTCGGACACATTGCGTTGAGTTTTTCAAAAGAAGATGAGCCACGCTTGACGAATCGCGTCATGGCGGGCATCGCACTCGAATACATGGAGCGGATGGGCATCCGTGACACGCAGTTCTTCATTGCCCGGCACTTCGACAAGGAGCATCCGCACGTGCATATCGCCTTCAACCGCATCGACAACAACGGCAACACCATTTCGGACAGGAACGAGCGGTTACGCAGCACCCGTATCTGCAAGGAGCTTACGCAGAAGTACGGCTTGCACATGGCAAATGGAAAGGATAATGTCAAGCGCAACCGTCTGAAAGAGCCGGACAGGACAAAATACGAGCTTTACGATATTCTCAAAACGGAAGTCGGCAGGTGTGGCAACTGGAACGTGCTTGTCGCCAACTTGAAACGGCTGGGCGTGGAAGTGCATTTCAAGCACAAGGGGCGGACGAACGAAATACAGGGTGTAGTCTTCATCAAGAATGGTTATCACTTCAACGGCTCCAAGGTGGACAAGCGTTTCAGCTATTCCAAGATTGATGCAACCTTACGGCGCAATAGGCATGAGGAACGTATGGGAATAACAGCTAAAATGTATGAAGTCACTACACCAAGCACATCATTGAACACGGCACACGGCGACTTATTCAACGGTTCGTTTGGACTACTGAACAGCAACAGCTCATCTTACAATGCCGCTGATGCAGAAGCCAATCAGGAAATGGAGAGATACTCCGCAGAAAAAAAATAGTCAAACGCAAGCGAGGATTGGGATTGTAAAGTCGCTCTTCGCTACTTGTTGCGACTATGACATTTTTTCTACGATTAAAATCTATATTTATATCGAAAAGCTATACTTTTGCAAAAAACAGAATATGAACAAGCTCCCTCAACATAAGGCCTCGCAGCTCTTCGACTTCGGGATGTTTCTCCGCCGGATGGATTCCCCTCAAGGTGGAAATACACCAGTGACATACGACCATCAGGACGATTATTACATATTCGGACTGGTCGAAAACGGGACAGTATGCTGCATCATTGATTTCAAGGAACAACACTTTTCTTCGGGGGATGTTTTTTTGATACAGCCGAGACAAGTACACCGTCCCATAGGTTCGGTAAATACGGAAGGTTGGTTGCTTTTCGCTGACAGCAATTTGGTGGGCAGTGCTGAGAAGTGTATCCTTGATGATTTCTCGCTGTTTGCCTCATCGTTCCGAATAGATGAACAGCGGCGGAACGAACTGGCGCAGATAGCTTCTATTCTTGCAGGCAGAATGGATTGCATCACAGATAAGCTGGCAAAGGTAACAGCAAGGCGGTTGGCGGAAACATTCATTGGCATTGTTGCCGAAGCGGTGCAGGACATCAATCTGCAACAGACGAAGCACAGTCGCTGGCATATTGAAATTGTCTTGTCGTTCCGCCGCCTGCTTGTTGAACATTTTGCCATGAGCCGCCAACCATCCTATTACGCCTCGCTCCTGAACATTTCGACCGTCTATCTGAATGAAGTGGTGAAAGGTGTCACAGGTATGAACGCCACCCTGTATATAAAGAATGAAGTGGTGCTGCAAGCCAAACGGTTGCTCGTCCACACTGACCTTGCCGTGAAGGAAATCTCCGACCGTCTCGGCATAGACGATTACGCCTATTTCTCCCGTCTGTTTACGCAGGCAACGGGCATTACTCCGACCCTGTTTCGGGAAAGAAACCTTGAATAGTCCAAGCCTAACCTCGTTCTCTCTATCTTCTTTTCCGTCTGAACCACATAACTTTGCAGGCAGAAAGAGATAGTTATGAAAGGAATAGCAACTAAGTATGTAGCCATGAATCCACGTCGATACGTGGCTTGTTGGGAGTGTGTAGAGAAGTGTCCGAAACATATTATAGGAAAAGTTGGTTTCCTATGGCATAAACACGTGGCTTTCCAGGATGCGGAAGCATGTATTGGTTGCAACAAATGCGTTAAAACGTGTCTGCATGGTGTGTTCTTCAAATCGAACGAAGTGCCTTTGTCTGCTTTACCTAATTTCGGACATCGAAAAACATCTTTCACGACAAAGTGGCTGTTGCCATTGGCGTTCATGGCATCAGCCGTCAGTGGCATAGGCCTGCACATTGCCGGACATGGAACCAGCCATGAAGTGTGGCACAACTGGGCTGTAGCTCATGTTTTGTTGAGTCTGCTTTGGCTTATTTCCGTAGCCTGTCACATCAAACGGCATAGACATTGGTACAAGTCAATCGTTTCAAAAGGTATCGGCAAGAAAAGCCCGATGACCCTTGTCTTATCGGCGGCTTTCCTGATAGTGACAGTCACGGGTATTGTACTGATGGCGTGTGTGGACGGGGCGAACTCCGCTATTGGGCTATGGCATTTTAAGATTGGACTTTTGCTGATAGTCTTTTCCTTAATTCATATTGGCAAACGAAAATAAAAATGATGATTTCCTCAAAGCCCTACTTTGCAATTATCAATATCAGACATTATTGCAATCAAAGTGGAACTTTGATACAAAGGATTGCTACAGCGTATGCAGCCTATAGTTAAAATAGACTACGAGCCGCATGATAAAAAAGTAAGAATCAAATGGAAAGTACCATAGGAACAAGATTCCCTCGCACACTGGTTGCTGCAGGTTATCTGTTGATAAGCCTATTGGCGGGCAATATCATGTATCTATGGTATTATGAATGGGAAAAAATTGAGACATTGGAAACGGAGAACCGATTGATAAATGGTTTCCGTCAGAATATGTATCATGCCTACGGGCAGATTGCCAGACTTTCTCTTTGGGGCGAAAGCGTGTTAGAATGGGAACATGGGGATTTGGAACATTACCATGTCCAGCGTATGGCAGTAGATAGTATGCTGTGCCGTTTCAAAGCGATTTATCCGGCAGAACATATCGATAGCGTGCGCCATCTTTTAGAAGATAAGGAGATACAGATACGCCGGATTGTTCAGGTGCTTGACGAACAGCAGAATCTCAACGAGAAGATTGCCCGTCAGGTGCCTGTAATCGTACAGAAAAGCGTACAGGAACAACCGCAAAAGCCCAAGCGGAAAGGATTTCTCGGCATATTCGGCAAGAAAGAAAAGCCAAAACCAACCGTGACAACCACGATGCTCCGTTCCCTCAACCGTGACATGATAGCCGAACAACGGGCACAAAGCCGCCGTCTGTCAGAACACACCGACAGCCTTACAGCACGTAACGCAGAACTTAACCGGCAGTTACAAGGTCTAATCCGCCAGATAGACGGTAAGGTACAAGGCGATTTGCAAAAGCGAGAATCCGAGATTGCAGCAATGCGTGAGCAATCCTTTATACAGATAGGTGGTCTAACAGGATTCGTTCTCCTTTTGTTGGTAATTTCCTATATCATCATCCACCGGAATGCCAACCGTATCAAACGATATAAACGAAAAACGACAGATTTAATAGGACAATTGCAACAGGCGGTAGAGCAAAACGAAGCACTGATAGCCTCCCGTAAGAAAGCGGTGCATACCATCACACATGAGCTACGCACACCGCTGACAGCGATAACCGGATATATCGGACTGATGGAAAAAGAAAGCGATGCGGATAAAGCCGAAGTGTATATCCAAAACATTCAGCATTCCTCCAACCGTATGCGTGAAATGCTTAACACCCTGCTTGAGTTCTTCCGTCTGGACAACGGCAAGGAACAGCCCATCATTTCCACTTGCAGGATTTCATCAATCACTCACACACTCGAAACCGAGTTTATGCCTATCGCCATGGATAAGGGGCTGGTTCTTACTGTAACGAACCGCACGAACGCAGTCGTTCTGACTGATAAGGAACGTATCCTGCAAATCGGTAATAACCTGCTCTCAAATGCCATCAAGTTTACCGAGAGCGGCGGCGTATCCCTGACAACGGATTATGATAACAGTGTCCTGACATTCATTGTCGAAGATACAGGTACTGGTATGACTGACGAGGAACAGCGACGGGTGTTCGGTGCGTTTGAACGTCTTTCAAATGCTGCTGCGAAAGACGGCTTCGGATTGGGTTTGTCCATCGTGCAAAGTATCGTGACGATGCTCGGCGGAACAATCAGATTAGAAAGCGAGAAAGGCAGAGGCAGCCGTTTTACGGTGGAAATACCCGCACAGGTTGCCCAAGAACAACAGCCACAACAGACAGCCCGGAATTACACCCGCAACAATGAGAGTTACCATGATGTTCTCGCTATCGACAATGATGAGGTATTGCTCCTGATACTGAAAGAAATGTATGCCCAAGAAGGAATCCATTGCGACACCTGCACCGATATTGCGAAGCTAATGGAATTGATACGGAAAAAGGAGTACAGCTTACTTTTGACGGATCTGAATATGCCGGAGATAAACGGCTTCGAGTTGCTGGAACTGTTACGTTCTTCCAATGTAGGCAACTCAAAGACAATCCCGGTAGTAGTAACAACCGCTTCGGGCAGTTGCGAAAAAGAGGAACTTATAGAACGGGGCTTCGCCGGATGCCTGTTCAAGCCGTTCTCTATGTCAGAACTGATGGAAGTTTCCGACAGATGCGCCATAAAAGAAATACCAAACGGAAAGCCGGACTTTTCCGCCTTACTGTCATACGGCAATGAGGCCGTCACGCTGGAGAAGCTGATAACGGAAACCGAAAAAGAAATGCAGGCGGTCAAAGATGCAGAACAGCGGAAAGACTCTCAAGAACTGGATGCCCTTACACACCACCTGCGAAGTTCGTGGGAGATACTCCGTGCCGACCAGCCACTAAGAGAACTTTATAAACTGCTTCATGGAAGGGACGTTCCCGATAATGAGGCATTACACAATGACGTAACTGCCGTACTGGATAAAGGTTCAGAAATCATCCGACTGGCAAAAGAAGAAAGGAGAAAATACGATAATGAACGATAAGATAAAAATCATCGTTGTAGAGGACAACATCGTGTACTGCGAGTTTGTCTGTAACCTGCTGGTACGGGAGGGATTCCGTACCGTGCAGGCTTTCCATCTCTCGACAGCAAAGAAACTTCTGCAACAAGCGACAGAAAACGACATCATAATTTCAGACTTGCGTTTGCCTGAAGGCGATGGCATCGACTTGTTACGCTGGATGCGCAAAGAAGGTATGATGCAGCCTTTCATCATCATGACTGACTATGCCGAGGTGCATACGGCAGTCGAAAGTATGAAACTCGGCTCACTGGACTACATACCCAAGCAACTTGTGGAGGATAAACTCGTCCCTTTGCTCCGTACCATATTAAAAGAACGGCGTATCGGAAGAAACCGTATGCCTGTGTTCTCTCGTGACGGCTCGGCATTTCAAGTCATCATGAAACGAATAAGGCTGGTGGCTCCCACTGACATGAGCGTGCTGATATTTGGAGAGAACGGGACTGGTAAGGAGCATATCGCACACCAACTGCACGACAAAAGCAAACGGGTAGGAAAACCGTTCGTTGCGGTGGACTGCGGTTCACTCTCCAAAGAGCTTGCGCCGTCGGCTTTCTTCGGACACGTCAAAGGAGCGTTCACAGGTGCTGACAGTGCCAAGAAAGGTTATTTTCACGAGGCGGAAGGCGGCACACTGTTTTTAGACGAGGTTGGTAATCTCGCACCGGAAACCCAACAGATGTTACTCCGAGCTATACAGGAACGGAGATACCGCCCGATAGGTGATAAGACGGATAAAAGTTTCAATGTCCGCATCATCGCCGCCACCAACGAAGATCTGGAGGCGGCTGTGAACGAAAAGCGATTTCGGCAAGATCTGTTATATCGTCTGCACGACTTTGAGATAACCGTCCCGCCGTTGCGTAACTGTCAGGAGGACATCATGCCGTTGGCTGAGTTCTTCCGTGAAATTGCGAACAAAGAGCTGGAATGTGATGTTATCGGATTTGACGGAGAAGCCCGTAAGACATTGCTGACCCATGTTTGGCCGGGCAATGTCCGTGAGCTTCGACAGAAAATCATGGGTGCGGTGTTACAGGCGCAGACCGGACTTGTCACGAAAGAACATCTGGAACTTGCCGTGACGAAACCGACCTCACCCGTCAGCTTCGCCCTACGCAATGATGCGGAAGACAAGGAACGGATTTTGCGTGCGTTGAAGCAGGCGAACGGTAACCGCAAGGTTGCAGCCGAACTGCTCGGAATCGGGCGTACAACGCTGTACAGCAAGCTGGAAGAGTATGGGTTGAAATACAAATTCAGGCAATCATAGCCGGAATTAACTGAAATGTAGGTAACGACTAAACCGGATATATTCATCGAAGATAAGAAACGTCCTGTGATAAAAAATCATGGGACATTTTGATATGTTTCCGATTTTTATTGCTACTTTTGTACCAAGACGAGAGACATTGATAGCAACTTACAGCAAAGCGCAGAAATAAACACGGTTGCCAATTCGTTACCTCTATTTTATCCCTTCTCTCAAACCTCTTAGAAATAAAGAGGTTATAAGAATCTTCCAGAATTACATAAATATTCTGTATTGCCGATGATTTTTGTCAAGAATTTGAAGTCGAGATAGCTCAAAAAGCTTTATCCTCCCCTTCGAAGGCTCCGAAACGTCATCGAAAGCGTATGATGTCAGACGCCGAGGTCATTACGATTCTGATCTGTTTCCACTTCAATTCATACCGTAACTTCAAACACTACTATCTGGGATGTGTATGCGTCCATTGGAAACATCTTTTTCCAAAGACATTCTCCTAC
>JAGBDR010000080.1 GCA_017937385.1 Parabacteroides sp. | reverse complement strand
TTTAACCGTCAAGGCCATAATTATGGTTTTGGTGATTCAAAGGTCTCGTTTATTTTCTTACCACACAAATTTTTTCCTCACTTTTTCTGATATTCTGTTACAGAACATATTTTGAACGATATTTTGGTGCGGTTGCCCTGTTACACGGTAGGGTGATATTTTTTATTACCTTTGTGACCGGAGATATGAAAAGAGAAAAACTACAAACCACCGAGGAGCGTACTTTACTTTCAGCCATGCAACACGGAGACCTGAAAGCATACGGTATCTTGTTCAGAAGATACTACCCGATGTTGTGTGCCTACGCGACCAAGTTTGTAGAACTGAAAGACGCTGAAGAAATCGTGCAGGATGTGATGCTGTGGTTATGGGAAACTCGCGAAACACAAATTTTCGAGACATCCTTAAGCCAATATCTGTTCAGAACGGTCTATCACCGCGCCATCAACCAGATCGCCCACCAACAATCCCGGCTAAGGGCCGATACGCTTTTCTACGAAAATATGCAGGAGATGCTACAAGACACCGATTTTTACCAACTCGAAGAGCTGCGAAGAAAAATAAAAGAAGCGGTAGACGCTTTGCCCCCCGCTTACCGAGAGGCCTTTGTCATGCACCGCTTCGATAATAAAAGTTATAAAGAGATTGCCGAGATCCTGCAAGTATCACCCAAAACCGTAGACTACCGGATACAACAGGCATTAAAGCAACTGCGGATCACGTTGAAAGATTACTTGCCGTTGCTTCTGCTCCTTTCCACTCCCCACTCTTTGTTGGGTTGAGGGACCAAGTCAATCTTCAACGCATCCGTTTTACCCAAAGTATTGCGTCAACGACGATATTCCAGCATTTTTCACCAATTCACCCTTACCGTCATCACCCCTTTCGCCGGGACCGTAAAAGCGCCGTTTGTCCCGTCGCACTTCTTCAACTCTCCGTTGTCAAGATATTGCACCGATTTCGGACGTTTTTTGTGGAAAGCGATTGTGACCGGTTCATCTTTCTCTGAGAGCGAGAAAAAGCGCAACAAACAGCTTTTGCCTTTATTGAGAGTCTTATAGTTCGACAGAACGACCTTGTCACCGGCCTCTACAGAAAGAGGTACAGCCGGACGGAAGTCCTTACGGGTCTGGACAGCCACTAACGGGCGGTATTGTTCCAAGGCAAAGCGGTTGGAAGCAACCACATCGTATTCGCCCAAGCGGGGCAACATACGGTATTTGAAACCGATCTTTCCATCCTGGCTCAGACGGAAATTAGTGTGCCAATGGTTGTTCAATGCCCAAGAATAGATCGTCGCGCTCGGTTGGAGCTTGCGCAACCACAAGGGGGATTTGAACGCGCCGCCGATAATATGGGCCGTCAGGTCGCCACTCTCGAACATACAGGCGTTCAACGAACACCAAGTGACGTTCTTCTCCTCATTCGAAACGTTCAGCCAACGTTGCATGGCAATCCAGTTGCGATTGGCGGCTTCCAACTGATCTTTCTCCAGCTCCATGACACCCCACGGGATATTGACTCTTGTTTTCGGCTGCGGAATGTCGAATGCGAATCCGAAATGGATGCCCTCCTTAGCCGTGATCGCCTGTTTGTCCACCACGTTGTCAAACTCGACAATTGCCGATCCTTTCACCAAGCGTACTTCCCGGCGCAAGCTATTGCACCCTTTCGCATCCGATTCGACCACCAAGGAGTTGACCAAGGGACCTTGCTCGCCGACCGTGATACGGACATGCGAGGGCTTATAAGCATAACCGGAAGTATTGCCTCCCTCCAAATAACGATAGCTGTTCAATGCCACCGATGCTTCCTGATCGACAAACTCTTTTCCATCCACCCGCACACTGACAACATCGCCGGTCAAGGGATCAAGTTGCACGTTAACCGTTCCATTGTCCAACACCGTTGCCGAACCGCCCGGTACCACCTGTACCGCCGGATCCGTCCTGGGTTTCAGCCGATAGTTCCTGCCTCCCAATGCCGGCACATGTTCTGCCCAAAAGACCAGTTCGCCGGTAGTCAGCAACTGGCAAACCAACTCCTTCCCGTCTTCATCCCAAATGCCCTCGTACCTGTCAGCCGTCTCCTTGGGCAATGTAACCAAACCACTTTTCTCCCAAAGGTCGGTATTGAAAACTGTCAACTGTTCGGAACGCTTGTCCTCGATCTCCCGGACAGCCTCCGTACGCAATTGCTCCGTCAGGGCCTCCGCTTTGTCGAAGTACGCATACTTGGTCTTCAAAATATCATTTTGTATCGGTTGTTGTTGCGGGTTCATGAACGCCCAGGTATGTTCCGTGCTCAAAATCATATTCCGCCAAGCCTCCTGCACCAACGCTTCCGGCTCCTCTTCCGTGTGCAACAGGCTCCACAAGATCTCCCCTTGGACCAAACGTTCTTTCACTTCCCGGCTTGTGCCCGATTTCTCCGCGCTCGATCCTAACCCATCGGTCCAGTACTCGGTGTAATCCCCCTGTAACGTCGGTAACCGGTCACCCCAACGTTTTTCGAAAGCCTGCATGATCTCGGTCGCCGTACAGATCTTCAGATGAGGGTAGGCGTACTCCTCGTTCCAACTTTTCACCGCATCTGGCAGGTCGGCATCGATCGGAGTATTGTCGGCCATACACCAAGTCATGGGAAAAATGTCATACGGATAGTCCTTGTCTTTTTCCAATACAGGCAAGATCTTCTCTAAATAGCCGTCGATAAAGTTCTCCCTCGGATGGTCCGTCTTCACGACCGCCAACAATTTGCTCTGATCCGTCTGTCCGGCCAGCTTCGGCCAAAAATACCGGCCTTTTGCAATTGCTCCCGGCGTATAGTCGCCCGGCTGCAAAAAGAGTACTTTCGACTTCCCGTCCGGGCCAACCCACCAGAAAGGATGGAAATTGAACTCATACGCCAGCCCGACTCGGTCCGACCCGTTGAACAAAGAAAGCACATAGTTGACACCCATCTGCCGGGCCGCCGTCACCACGCCCCACGAAAAGCCGGGGATATCGACCTGTACCATCGTCCGGATCGGACGGCCGGTCTCCTGCTCCATCGCCTTGCTCCACTCGAAGAACTGCAACAGTTCCTCATCGCTGCTCGCACTCGTATTGGTGTTCACATAACCGGCATCCAAGACGATCTGTCCGTTGCGAATCGCATTCAACAACCGTTTCCGTTTCTCCGGCGACTCGCTTTTCATATAACGTTCGACGGGCCACATCACCTCCGGGTTCCAACGGAAACGGGCATCCTCCGGATAACCGGCCGTTTTTTCAGCCAAATCCATCGCGACATCCAAGTTCCGTTTGTGGATAAACTCGACATTCTCATGCGTGTTCGTGTAGCCAATATCCACATGCGAATGCGGATAGATATAAACCGTCCAATGACGCATCGCCGGAACAACGACCTCTTGTGAAAGCCGTTCTCCGTCCAACAACAGGCTTGCGATTACCGTATCCGTCTGCTCCACCCCAATCGTCGGGTCCAGTTGGAGTATCATCTCACGGGAGGTCATATCAAACCGTTCACTTCCATTCCGGCTCCGAATTTCGACTTTCGCCCCTTTCAGGCCGGCATCGCCCCGATAGGTCAGCGTGAGTGACCGTCCGGGCTTTCCATCCGGACGGTATTTATAAAAGTCATGCACTTCCGCCTGTAGCAAAGACGGAGAAATCTTACTTCCATAAACGGAGGAAAAGGTAAGATTTCCGACCAATATTCCGATTACGATTCTTCCTATTTTCATAAAATTCAAGATTATTCATTTGCCTGATAATTATCAACCGGCGTGTCACCCATCGTGATTTCCAACACACCGCCTTTCACCAACTCCCGGAAAGGCAGACGGGTACCACCGAGCGGATTGCCGTTCCAGACGAACTTTTTCACATAAGGATGCGACGCTGCTTCTCCACCGGTCGTAATGACTAATTCTTTCCCGGGATAATACTTCCCGTTCAACCGGATCGTTACCTTGTCGAACAGAGGAGCCCCTAAAGCAAACGACGGTTCCAGATCCGTCAGCCCTTTCACATCGAACAGCCCCATCGAAGCAATCACATACCAAGCCCCCAATTGGCCCTGGTCTTCGTCCTGGCCGTAACCGTACCCATGAATGCCTTCCGTTCCGTAGAACTCATTCAGAATGGCACGTACCCACTTCTGTGTCAAAGAGGGTTTCCCGGCTTCATTAAACAACCACGAAGTATGCAGGCACGGCTGGTTGCCATGATTATATAAGGTCTTCAAACCGGCAAACGCGCCGATCTCCGTCCCTCCTCCGAAGATAACCTTTTGGGATTGGGTGAAAATACTATCCAAACGAGCCGTGAAGACATCCTGACCGACTTTGGAAACCAAGTTCTCCACATCGTGAGGCACATAGAACGTGTATTGCCAGGCATTCCCTTCCTGAAAACCACGCCAGACTTCCATCGGGTCGAAATTATCAATAAAATTACCGTCATCCTTTTTCGGACGGATGAAATTCGTGGAAGCGTCATACAAGCGTTCCCACCCTTTCGACAGGTACATCAACTGGTTATAGCGAGCCGTATCGCCCCGTTGTTTCGCCCATTGGGCAACCGCCCATGCACTATAAGAATACTCTAACGTATGCGAAGCGGAAAAACGAAAAGCCTCATCCACACCCGTGCCTTGATCCTGATGAGGTACATAACCATGCTGAAGAAAAATCTCCGTATCGATCTTACCGGCTCCCAACGGACGGTCTTCATATCCCAACTCATTCTTCAAGCAAGCCTCATACGCCAACTCCGTATCGAAATCGCGGATACCGCATTGATAAGCCCCGGCAATCACCGTAGTCAGCAAATTGGTCCCTACCCCCGAAACATAGCGGCTATTGGCCACACCGTCAGCCAGCCAGCCGCCGTCCTTGTAAATTTGCAGGTGGCTGCTGATGTAATCCGACATATAGTCCGGATAAGCCAATGTCCACACCTGGGAAAGGTTCCATTGCCCACCCCAGATACCATCCGTATTGTAAAGGTTATAAAGCGGTTTCCCGTTCTCCATCGGCAACTGCCCGACGCTGCCGTCATGCCGCGGATAGGCACCATTCACGTCGCTTGCCAATCCTCGTCCCAACAAAGCATGGTAAAGGCCGGTATAGAACTTCACTTTATCCTGTCTGTTGTCCGTTTCTACCCGGATACGTCCCAGATAGTCGCCCCAGGTTTGCTGCGCCGCCTCTTTAGCCTCGTCGAACGAAAGGTTACGGGCTTCCTGCTCCAGGTTCAGGCGGGCATTCTCCACCGAGGTATAGGACAATCCCACTTTGACCGTGACCGGCTTCGATCCCTGTCCGGGCAAGGTCCAATACATACCAGCACCGGTTCCCTGTATCTCCCAGGCATCCGCCTGCCGGTCGTTTCCTTTAAAAGTACCGACCGTCGAAGGTTTACAATCCGAAACGGCCGAGAAATACATCCGGACATCGGCTCCATGCTGATATTTCTGGACATATTTCGGCTCCGTAATCACCCAGCCTTCTACCCGTCCGTCTTCCGTGTACGAAACAAATGCGTCTTTGACATCCCCACTTTCGCCTTGCTTGTTCCCGATGTTGAAAAGCAAGTGGTTCGTTTCCCCTTCCGGGAAAGTAAATCGAAAGAAAGCCACACGTTTCGTCGCCGTCACTTCACATCCGATCCGGTAATCATCCAACAAGACCGAGTAGTAGCCAGGCGTCACTACTTCGTTTTCGCGCTTGAACGTAGAGCGGTATCCGCTCTTCACGCTATCAATCGGTAAACCGGGGACCGTTATCAGCGTGCCGTTGGTCGGCATCAGCACAATTCCCCCTACCTGGAACTCATGCAGACAGGGAAAACCTTCAATCGAATTATCCCGATAGTCATAGCCGGTCGCTTCCCATCCCGACTTATTTCCTAAGCTGGCATTGGTGGCTGGGCCCGGTTTGGCCAAACCGAAAGGCAACGCGCCGGGTGCAAAATGGAACCAACGGCAGTGGGCCGTCCCGATACGGGGTTCGACATATTGAAGCAAGTCCAAATCCGATGTCGTCTCCTCCTGTACCGGCTGGCACGAAAAGAGACAGGCCGCCACGAGCAAAAAGGGAGAAAAACAGGTCATGGCGGATCGTACAAATCGTTTTTTCTTAAAAGAAATCATACGCTTATGTTTTTAATGGTGTTAAACAATATGGTGTAAATACTATTCCGGCTCCACGCCCCACGCCTTGTTCGGTTCAGCCCCCATTTCCAGCTCCAGCACGCCGCCTTTGATGAAATCGGCATGGGAAAAATGGTACGTGTCCAGCGGCTTTCCATTGAAGCGGGCGGATTGTATATACACATTTTCAGGTGAATTGTTCCGGGTCCGGATGACAAACTCTTTCCCCGGATAGTAGGCTTGATCCAACCGGATCGTCACCTCGTCGAAAACCGGGCTTGTGATATCGTATTGCGGATTACGCGCCGAACCGCCGTCAAGCGAGAATAAGCCGATCGCCATCAAGGTACTGACGCCTCCCATCTGTCCTTGGTCTTCATCATGGCCGCCATAGCCCCGGTCGGGAGTGACGGCACCGTATGCCTGTTCTTTCACACTGCGTACCCAATACTGCGTCAGCCAAGGTTTTCCGGCATGCGAGAAGACATGGGCATTGGAACAACCGGGCTGGTTCGCATAACTGACATAGCCATTGCCGTACCCATACACGAAATCCAACTTTTCCGATTGCCGGAACGCAAAATCCAGCTTGCGGCAAAGGCTGTCGTTGCCACCCATCAGCTTAGCCAACCGGGGAATATCATGCGAAATCCCGAATGTTGCCTGCCAAGCGTTGGCCTCCACATAGCCACTGCCGCTCAACGGATCGGTATGGACCCACTTTCCGGAAGCCTCTTTCGGCAAAATCAATCCCAACTCCTCATTGAAGGAAGCCGGCCAGCCGGCAGCCCGTTTATGGAAATAATCCGAATCGCCTCTCTTTCCCAACCGGGCCGCCATCTCCGCCAACGCCCAGTCCTCGAAAGCCCACTGAATAGTCAGGCCCGCATTGCCGGGGCAATAGCCGTTACGGACATAAAAGTCCAGTTCACGATCCATTCCCAATGCCAACATTCCTCCTTTGGAGTGATTCCGTTTCATGGCCTTGAACGCCTTTTCGGGATTCCACTTCTTGCTCAGTCCCTTCTGAAAAGCACTCGTGATCAAAGAGGTTGCCGGACAGCCGGTCATGATATAAGAATACCCGCCCGCGCAAGGACCGCGTGGGAGCAAGTCGCCGTTCACATCATATTCCAACAGGGAGGCAGCCATATCATCCTGTACGGACGGATAGGCCAAGCCCCACAACGTATTCAGGTTCCATTGGGTCAGCCAGAAAGCATCCTTCCACTGTTGCTCCCCGCCGGTCGGATCGACATCGCCCGTAACCGGCATCACCGTCAAACCGGAAAGCATCCAGCAATGGATCTGCGGGAAGCCCAATATCTCGGTCGAATTATAGTTATATCCGCCTCCGTACTGGTTCTTGTTTCGCGTCAAAGGAGCTGCCCCGATCATTCCGTAAGGTTGGTTTCCGGTGATAAAGAAGAAATAACGTCCGCGGGCGGTTTCGATATAGGGATTGACCCAGGACACATAATCCAGATAATCGTCCGGAGCCGGAAAGACTTCGATCTCCGAAAGCCCGACGTGAGTACCGGCCGCGTCCGTCACTTCAAAACGGACCCAAGACACAGTCCTTGCTTCAAACTCGACCTCCTTGGGCGTCCCGTCGTTGGCAATACTCCAGACGTTGATCTTGCTGCCGTCGCTGAAATGCAACACCCCGCCGGCCGTATGCGACTTCATATCCGGACGATCGTAGAGGACAATCCGGTCAATACTTACCGGACGTTCCCAATCCAACCGGATCCAAGGATAATTGATCTGTCCCCAAAAGGTTTCCGTGCTGTTGGAGGCCCACTCCCCTTTATCCGGAATCCGTATAAGACGGTCAACCGCTTTTGAGGCATCGTGATCCGCATCGACTGAAGAAGAGGCCGATACACGGGCTTGCCCGGCTATGTTATAAGGAGTCGCCTTCATAACCAACGGGCAACAAACCCACAAAACGAATAAGATTTGTAGATACTTTTTCATGTTTACCTATTTATTTTTTTCCTGTAACATCATCGATAAAGCCGCCAAATACAGCAAGCAAAACAACAATAAGGACAGGCCCGCCGTCACGCCAAGCCGATCCGAGACCATTCCCATCACAGGTGTGACCAACGCTCCTCCCGAAACTCCCATGATCATCAAAGCCGAAATCTCATTGCTCCTGTCCGGTTTCTGTTGTAAAGCGTAGGAAAAGAGGATAGGAAACACGCTGGAGCAGGTGAAGCCGAGAATCGAAATCGCGGCAAAGAGCCCTCCGGGCGCCTGGACGAACAGCAAGAAGAGGAATGCCAGAACTGCAATCCCCATATTGACGATGAGATAAGAACGAGGCTTTGTCCGCACAAGCAACAAGGCACCGGAAAACGTGCCCAGCGTACGGAAAGCGAAATAGAGACTGGAACCCAAACCGGCCGTACTTAAAGGCAAATCCGCCCGTACAGTCAAATAATGGGGAAGAGCCGTATTCAGCCCGACATCCACTCCCACAATCAGAAGGATACCCAAAAAGAGCAACCCGATCTTTTTATCTGCCAGCAAAGACAGGGTAGAAAAGAAACCGGCATGTTGCGCCTCATCACGCCCGTCCTGTGGGACAACGACGTAGACCCAGAAAGTAGAAAGCAAAGAGACCGCGGCATACAGCACAAAGGTCAGCTTCCAGTTACCCCAAAAAGTAGCTGCCGCCCCCGCGACAATCGGTCCTAAAAAAGAGGAAATAGACTTGATGAACTGACCGAGCGTCAAGGTTCCGGCGACCTTGCCCGCCGGAACGACACCGGCCAACATCGGGTTTAGGGATACCTGAAGGATCGTATTGCCGATACCCAACAGGGCAAAGGCAAACAACAGATTCATAAACGAATAAGACAAGATCGGTATCAACATCGCAACAGACGTGACAACCAATGCCATGATAACCGTCTGTTTCTTTCCGATTTTCCCCATCAAGACACCGGTCGGTATGGAGAACAGGGCAAACCAAAGGAATACCATCATCGGGATCAGATTGGCCGACGTATCGGAAAGGGCAAAATCTTCTTTTATATAGTTGGTCGCAATGCCGACCAGATCGACAAATCCCATGACGAAGAAGCCAAACAGGATGGGATAGGTAATGCGATTTTCATGTCGTGTGTTCATGGTATATAAAATTTATCTGTTATCTAATCGATTAAGTGCATAGACATAAGCGCCCAACGAAATGGAGCGGCTGGTCCCCTGATGGGTCACGGCAATGCCGGTCCGTTTGAAAGGATCATACAAGACCTTGCGGCCGGAACCGGGAACCGGTATCTGCCGGGACTGGCAACCGGCGAAAGAGGCAAATTCGTTTTCATCCTCCAGATTGAACACCTTCATCTGCAAACGGCCGAAAGTGCTTCCGTCCATCATACCGATCGATCCGTTCAGGACGTCGAGCATGGCCGGCAAGATATATCGGGAAGCACCAGACAATCCGCCTCCGATAACGACAATCCCGTCTATCAGAGTCAAAGCGGCGGACAACGCCTCTGCCGCCATCTCGCCCAACTCGGCAAAAGCGGCTTGCGCGGCGTTCCGATCTCCCGGAAGCCGGCCTTCCGCAATCCGGCAAATATCTTTCGGTGTCAGCTCTTCCAACGATCCGGAACGTTCGGCATACACCCGTTTGACCGCCCGTATGCTGACACTTTCTTCCACGATAAACTGAGGATATTTCAGATTCCGCAGGCACCACAGGTCACCGCCCGTCCCATTGTCGCCGGACAACAGGCGGCCGTCTGTCACGACACCAGCCCCGAAACCGGTCCCCAGCGTAACCCCGATCAGATTCCGGTAACGCTTCGCACTACCGGCCTTTTCCAACCGGCCGTTGATTTCAGGCAATATGCCGGTCAGCGCCTCCCCGTAGGCAAACAGGTTGCCGTCATTATTGATAAACACCGGTATCCCGAATTGCTCCTGCAAATAAGGACCCAAAGCCACGCCTCCCCTGAAAGCCGGGAAATTGGGCAAATCCCCGATGATACCCGCCTCATAATCGGCAGGTCCGGGAAAGGCAAAACTGATGGCGACCGGCGGTTCCGGCAGCAAATCATAAATATGTCTGAACCCATCCGTCAGGTTCTTCAGGCAACTGCCTATATGGTTAGGTGCAGAGGGCAACGTGAACGGCTCCACAATTTCTTCCCCTCCGGCAATAGCCGAAAAGACAAAATTGGTCCCTCCGGCATCCAATGTCATGACGATACGTCTTTCTTGCTTGTAATCCATCCTATTTATTCTTTATGTTGCTCAGCCCAGTTTCTAAAATCTTCAATCGCCTTATACAAAACACCCGCTTCACCTCGGAATGTACCCGAACCGGACGGTGTTCCGTCTTTTGCATACCATTCGTAAAAACCGTGATTCTTAACGACTCGCTCAAACATCGGACGGGCTTCGTCGTAAGCCTCCCGGACGAAGCCATTGCGCACGAGTTGCTGGATCATGCGTCCGCCAAACCACGTCCAGTCACCCCCGTTCTGATAACCATAGGGATACATGCCCTTGTTTTGGAAAAAGCCATCGGGATAAGGAGGATAGACCGTCAGACCAATCGTCGGCGCACCCGACTTTTCCACGTTGGCCACCATAGCCGCATTCGAAACGGCAATTTCTTCTGGAGAAAGCAGACCGGCTTCGATCGCCATGGCCGTCCCGCCGTGGTAATAAATCGCGTTCTCATCAAAATCGGCAGGGAAAGGAGAATCGGCCAAATAGATATGCGGGATGAACTTTTGCGCTTTCGCATCCCACAAATGGGTCCGCACTTGCTTCTTGATCGCATCGCGCACCTCGGTCCAGTGGTTGCGTGTGGCTACATCATCGGTCAAATCCAAGAAATGGTTGATCGCTATAATGAAAAAGGCATTGTCATAGATATCGAGGCAAAAGTGTGAGTTCGCATCGATCTCGACTCCCCAAGGATGCTCCGGCTGCACGTCGCCCCAGTCGGCCGTGGTCGCTCCCCACAACAGACCGTATTTCTGATCGTACCGCTCGTTCATCAGATATTCCAAAGCCCACTCCAAACGTTGAATGACCGTCTTTCCGTCTACTTCAATCTTCAAGAAACCGACATTGCCGCTCTTCTTCACATAGCGCCACACGGCTTGCACGAGAGAGGACTCCTGGTCGGTCTCGACCGTGTTCTTGTGCGCGGCATAGCGGGATTCCGACTTCGAGAAACGATATTTATAGCCACCTTCCCACGAAGTGGCTTTTGAGATGTCGATGAAACCGTCTACGATATCGCCCGTTTCACCTTGAAAACGGAAAAAGGTAAGCAGATTATCCTGAATCAGGCTATCAGGCATCACCTCCATAGCCAGTTCGATAAACGTATTATAATCGCGGATCCAAACTTCCCCATAGCCGTCACCGGCATTGAAGCCTCCTTTCACCACATCGAGCGCCATCGCTTCGACCCGGTTCATCAGCGTATCTTGCATGATTTGCTGTGCCAAGAGTTTTTCGGGTGACTGTTTCGGCTGATTGCTACAAGCTGTACACAAAATGCCAAGCGAAAGAGCCAGGCTTGTCCATGTTTTCTTTTTCATATCGCGTATCTGATTTTATTGTTTAAATCGAACATAAGCCTTGATCGTCCCGCATCTTTTCCCTTTGGACTGACCACTCGGCGATATCGTATAGGCGCCTACTGAAGCCGGGACAATAAATGTTTCGGCATAATGGACCACAAACGGTTCAAACGCTCCGTCCGGACTTTCCACCACCAGCTCGTCCCCTTCTACGACATTCAAAACGTTCACTCCATTTTCCGTATGGTGGAGCACTGTGTCGGTAAACCAGTGGCGACGAGTCTCGATGAATTCATTTTCATGCAAACCGGTACGTTCTTCATACCAGCCGTCACCTTCAAAAACCCGCTCAACGTGGTTGACCAGTTGCTGACGAACAAATTCGGTCTGACGCTCCCACTGGATCACGTGCGAGCCGTGTCCGATGTTGATCGGGCGAGGCAGGCCGTCCAGTCCCAGACGTCCCCAGTCCCAAAGCTTGAATGTAAAGATACTGGGAGTCGCACTGATTTCCAAAACCATCGCGCCGGCACCGGAACAATGGATCGTCCCGGCAGGGATCAGAAAATGGTCATGCTTCTTCGCCGGCCATTGATTCACATATTTACCGGCATCAAACGGTTCGCCCGTTTTCTGGGCATCCTGCAAAGCGATGATCATCTCATCCGGATCGACTCCGGTCTTCACACCCAAAAATACGGTTGCGCCCTCCTCGGCATCCAAGAGATAATAGCTTTCGTCCTGCGTATAAAGCATCCCGAACGTATCCCGGATATATTGTGTCGTCGGATGTACCTGAAGACTCAAATTGCCTCCTCCCATCGTATCGAGAAAATCAAAACGGATCGGGAAACTCTGTCCGAAACGTGCCTCCACCGGTCCACCCAAAACGTCGCGGGTCCGGTAGAAAATCAGGTTATTGGACGGCATCTCAAACAGCGTTCCGGAGACGTTTAAATATAGGCTGTTTTCCTCGGGAACACAGTCGAAGCACCAACCGAAATTACGCTGTTCCTTGTCGAGGTCACACACCTCTTTCATCCATTGCCCGCCCCAAGGCGCCGGATCAAAAAACGGAACCACCCGGAAAGGTCTGTGGGCCGTCTTCTCCAAACCGGCTTTCCAAGTCGCCCCTTCTATCATCTTCGGAGTTTCCTTGATATGCGTGTCCAACCAATAATCCACCCTTTCCAACAATTGCTTTTTCTGATTGTCGCATACGATCCAGTCGATAAAATAGCCACGTTTATAATGAATGGACGGAGCGACGCCACGGTCTTCAACCCCTAAGCCATTCACCTCTTTCCGCCGAAAACGCTGTTGTATTTCCCAACGTGCCATATCCGCATAAACCAAGACATCCGGATCGTCCAGAACCTCGGCCGACCCGTGTCCGCACAGGACAACAAGCCCTTCCGCATCTTCCACCTGTTTCCGGCAAGCCAGGACTTTGTCCCTATCAAAAAAATCCGCATACGAGAAATGGGCACAGTAGCCGAACAACGTATCGTCCGTCATATAGGGGGCCGTCATCCGCTCGATCTCTTCCGTCGATTTGAACAAACATCCCGTATCGACCAGCCATGCAGCCGGCAACTCTTTCAAATGGGAAAGAAGTTCCTGTTTATCAACACCCTGATAGCATTCAACAACCACTACTGTTTTTTTCTTATCCGCCAGGCATACCTCTTCTATTTTCCCAAGGATCTGGGACCAGCCTTTCCAAATTTTCCCTTCCACCGCGGTAGAAGGAGCTTTATCATAATTACTTTTTCGCATCGCATTAAAATTTTTCTGCAAAGATATTGCACTCTCTATTTGTTTTTAAGTACATTTGTTTCGATTTACTTATACAATCTTATGATCTTCTGTTATAATGAAAATGAAAGAAGGATTTAAAGGAGAACGGTTTGTCTATCTGCCCGAAGAAATTTTAAAAGAATACAGTAAAGATCCTCTGATCGGGAACCTTTACATCCGTAAGATCGGCTTTTTCCCAAAAGTCAAATATCATTATGTGCAAAAAGAAAACGGTGTGGACTATGCCATGCTTATCTACTGTACAGAAGGAAAAGGGCAATACCACATCTACGACAAGACATACCTGATAGAAAAGAATCAATACATCATCCTTCCTCCTCATGTCCCTTATTCATTCGAAGCGGATGCAAACGATCCCTGGACGATCTATTGGATTCACTTTCAAGGCAAATTAAGCGAGTCTTTCCTTTCGCCCAATTCATCCCCCAAAACCATTCTGTCGGACGAACGTTCACGGCAACAGGTGCGCATCCAATTATTTGAAGAGACTTATAACAGCTTTGCCATGGGATACATCAAAGAATATCTATCCTATTCGTCCATGTGCTTATACACCCTTTTGTCCACGTTCCTATTCCAAGAACAATTCCGGCATAACGGAGCACCGAACCATCATGAACTTTCTTTCTCCATGCGGGTTATTCATTACTTACAGGAACATGTGGAAACGAATCTGACATTACATGATTTGGCGAAATACTTCAAATACTCCGAATCCCACTTCTCCACACTCTTCCAAAAGGAAACCGGTTCTTCGCCGATCAGCTACTTTACGCGCCTGAAAATACAGAAAGCCTGCCAGTACATCGAACTTACGGATATGAAACTGAACGAAATCGCGATGCGGCTCGGATTTGGAGAGCAAGCCTACTTCTCGCGTGTCTTCACAAAAATAATGGGAATGTCTCCTTCCGCCTACCGGAAAAGGGAAACAGACAAAAGCCTGTTCTAACCGTGCAGAATATCATAAAAAAAAAGAAGTCCCGAAGTATTGAACTTCAGGACTTCTCTTGATTTTGCAATCTTAAGAGTGCGGTGCGTACGGGACTCGAACCCGTGACCCCATGCGTGACAGGCATGTATTCTAACCAGCTGAACTAACGCACCTAATATTATGTGCGGTCCGGACGGGACTCGAACCCGCGACCCCATGCGTGACAGGCATGTATTCTAACCAGCTGAACTACCGAACCATTATTTTATCTTACCGCTATTCCTCTGAATTGCGATGCAAAAGTAGAGGGTTTATTTGAATTATGCAAGAGTTGCACGCTTATTTTTTTCATTATTTTCAATTTTATCTGATAATAAAGCCATTACGCCCGCACTTTTTTATTCACCAGTTTATCACAAATACGATCTATTCTGCAACTTTTCATAAAGCAGACATCTATATGTCATGATAATTTGTTAGTTTTGCAACTCAATATAAAAAAGGAAGCAACAATGGATGTCGCCATTATCAAATACAATGCCGGGAATATTTACTCTGTGAGTTATGCACTGAAGAGACTGGGAGTCGAAGCCATGATCACAGCGGATCCGGAACGGTTATGCAAAGCGGACAAAGTTATCTTTCCGGGCGTCGGTGAAGCAAAGACTACAATGGAGTACCTGAAAGAGCATAAATTGGATGCGGTTATAAAAGAATTGAAACAACCGGTTTTAGGGATTTGCCTCGGTATGCAGTTGATGTGCCGCCATTCGGAAGAAGGGGATGCAGATTGCTTAGGCATTTTCGATACAGACGTGAAACGTTTCATCCCGCAGGCACATGCCGACAAAGTCCCGCACATGGGGTGGAACACAATCACGGATGTGAAAGGCGGCCTGTTCGACACGCAACTGGAAAACAAGTTCGTCTATTTCGTACATAGTTATTATGTACCCGTAAACGAATACACCGCCGCAACAACCGAATATATCTTGCCATTCAGTGCTTCCCTGCATAAAGGCAATTTCTATGCAACCCAGTTCCACCCGGAAAAAAGCGGTCCGGCCGGCGAAGCCATATTAAGTAACTTTTTAAAACTATAAGGTGATATGATAGAGTTGATTCCGGCAATAGATATGATCGACGGGAAATGCGTGCGTCTTACCCAAGGCGACTACGACACCAAGAAGGTGTATAACGAAGACCCGTTGGAAGTCGCCAAGATGTTTGAAGATCACGGCATCCGACGCCTGCACGTAGTCGACCTCGACGGGGCACGGCAAGGACGGATCATCAACTACCGCACATTGGAACGGATAGCGACACGCACGTCACTGGTGATCGATTTCGGTGGCGGACTGAAACAGGAAGGAGATCTGGAAATTGCGTTTGAAAGCGGCGCACAGATGGTGACAGGCGGAAGTATCGCCGTCAAGGACCCGGAAACATTCACCTCCTGGATCACCCGGTTCGGCCCGGGAAAAATCATCCTCGGCGCAGATGCCAAAGACAAGAAGATCGCGATAAGCGGATGGGAAGAGACGACAGACCAAGAGCTGATCCCTTTCATCCGGGATTACCACGACAAAGGGATCACGAAGACGATCTGCACGGACATCAGCCGCGACGGTATGCTGCAAGGGCCTGCCATCGGATTATACAAGGAGATACAGGAACAAATTCCTCTGCTTTACCTGATCGCCAGCGGAGGCGTCAGTTCCATACAAGATATTGAAAAACTGGCTGAAGCGGGTATTCCGGCTGTCATCTTCGGTAAAGCGATTTACGAAGGGAAGATACAGCTGAAAGACCTGATCCGCTTCACCTGATAAAAACAACGATTAGATATGCTTGCCAAGAGAATAATACCCTGTTTGGATATAAAGGATGGAAAAACCGTCAAGGGAATCAATTTCGTAAACTTCCGCGATGCCGGCGACCCGGTCGAACTGGGCGCACAATACAGCCGGGCGGGAGCGGACGAACTGGTCTATCTGGATATAACCGCTTCGCACGAAGGACGCAAGACCTTTACGGAACTGGTCAAGAAAGTCGCGGCCCATATCAGTATTCCTTTCACGGTCGGCGGCGGTATCAACGAGCTGAACGATGTGGACCGCCTGTTGAGCGCCGGAGCCGATAAGGTTTCCATTAACTCAGCTGCCCTGCGCAATCCGGGGCTGATCGAAGAGATTGCCAAGCATTTCGGCAGCCAGGTATGTGTGGTCGCCATCGATGCCCATTTCGAAGCGGACGGCTGGAGATGCTACCTGAACGGCGGACGTGTCCCGACGAAAAAACAGCTCTTCCAGTGGGCGGCAGAGGCAGAAAGCTGGGGAGCCGGGGAAATCTTGTTTACCAGCATGACACACGACGGCGTGAAAGACGGCTACGCCAACGACGCATTGGCTACGCTGGCCGACATGCTGCATATCCCGGTCATCGCTTCGGGCGGCGCCGGGAAAATGGAGCACTTCCGCGACGCTTTCGCCCGTGGAAAAGCCGACGCGGCATTGGCAGCAAGCGTGTTCCACTTCGGAGAAATCGGCATAGGCGCCTTGAAACAGTATCTCCACGAAGAAGGGATCAACGTCCGCCTCTGACAGCCTCGGCAGGCAGTGGCAGTTCCATGCCCATGAAATTTATGTTCCATGCTCATGAAACCTTTGTTCCATGCCGATGGAACCGGAGACGGATGCCAAAAGGTCGGAAGCCGCATACGAATGAATCAAGAACAATATAATAGTCAGATAATAAAATGAAATTAGATTTTGAAAAAATGGGCGGCCTGATTCCCGCCATCGTCCAGGATGACAACACAAGCAAAGTATTGATGCTGGGCTTTATGAACGAAGAAGCTTACGAAGAGACAAAAGCGACCGGCAAGGTCACCTTTTTCAGCCGTACGAAAAACCGTATCTGGATGAAAGGCGAGACCAGCGGAAACACCCTGCAGGTAGTTTCCATCGCTGCCGATTGCGACAACGACACGCTGTTGATCAAGGCGATTCCCGCCGGTCCCGTGTGCCATACAGGAGCCGACACCTGTTTCGGTGAAAAGAATGTGGAAGACATCATGTTCCTCAAATATCTGCAGAACTTCATCGAACAGCGCCGCCAGGAAATGCCGGAAGGTTCCTACACCACTACCCTGTTCCAGAAAGGTATCAACCGTATGGCACAGAAGGTAGGCGAAGAAGCGGTCGAAACGGTCATTGAAGCCACTAACGGGACTGACGACCGGCTCGTTTACGAAGCAGCCGACATGATCTACCACCTGATCGTGCTGTTGACAAGCAAAGGACTCCGCATCGAAGACCTCGCCCGCGAATTGAAAAGCAGACATAAAGGATAATCGCAATGGAAGAAACAACCCTGCTCAAACTGGATAAAGTGGATATCTGCCGGGAAGAGAACGTGATTCTTCACGAAGCCTCCCTTACGCTCCACAACGGGGAATTCGTGTATGTGATCGGAAAAGTCGGTTCCGGCAAGAGCAGCCTGTTGAAATCCTTGTACTGCGAAATTCCCATCCATCAGGGAGAAGCCTGGCTGCTGGACTATAACCTCTGCAAGATGAAACGGAAAGACATCCCCTACCTGCGCAGGAAATTGGGGATCGTCTTTCAGGACTTCCAGCTTCTGACCGATCGCTCGGTGCACAAAAATCTCGAATTCGTCCTGAAAGCGACCGGATGGAAAAAGAAAAGCGAGATAAACGAACGCATCGACAACGTGCTGTTACAAGTCGGGATGCAGGATAAAGGCTACAAGATGCCGCACGAGCTTTCGGGCGGCGAACAGCAACGCATCGTGATCGCCCGCGCCCTGCTGAACGACCCGGCCTTGATCCTCGCAGACGAACCGACCGGAAACCTGGACCCGGAAACAAGCGGGCAAATCGTACAATTGCTGCACGAGATTTGCAGCAAAGGGACGGCTGTCGTTATGACAACCCACAACTACACGCTGGTACACAATTATCCCGCGCGTATAGTGAAATGCGAGAATGCCTGCCTAAGTGATGTTGGAAAATAATTTTTTATATACCTTTGCACACGCTTTTAAAGCAAAGAATAACAAATTAATATAGGAAAAGAAAATGAAAGTTTTAAAGTTTGGCGGTACATCTGTGGGATCTGCACAGAGAATGAAAGATGTAGCAAAACTGATTACGGGAGAACGTAACATTGTAGTCTTGTCTGCCATGTCCGGAACAACCAACTCTTTGGTTGAAATCTCGGATTACTTGTACAAGAAAAACCCTGACGGCGCAAACGAAGTCATCAATAAACTGGCCCAGAAATATGACGGCCACATTGAAGAGCTATACAGCACCGACGCATATAAACAGAAAGCCAAAGAACTGATAAAACATCATTTCGACCATATCCGCACGTTCACGAAAGATCTGTTCACCTTGTTTGAAGAAAAGGTTGTCCTGGCACAGGGCGAACTGATCTCCACGGGCATGATGAACCTCTACCTGAACGAATGCGGTGTCAACTCCGTCCTGATTCCGGCACTGGATTATATGCGCACCGACAAAAACGCAGAACCGGACCCCGTGTATATCAAGGAAAAACTCCTCAAACTATTGGACGAGCATAAAGATGCGGACCTCTTCATCACACAAGGTTACATCTGCCGCAACGCTTACGGCGAGATCGACAACCTGCAACGGGGCGGAAGCGACTACAGCGCCTCGCTGATCGGGGCGGCTATCGGTGCGGAAGAAATCCAGATATGGACAGACATCGACGGTATGCACAACAACGACCCGCGCGTGGTCGAAAAGACTTCACCGGTCCGCCACCTGCACTTCGAAGAAGCGGCTGAACTGGCTTACTTCGGAGCCAAGATCCTCCATCCGACCTGCATCCTGCCGGCCAAGCTGAACAATATTCCGGTCCGCCTGCTGAACACGATGCAGCCGGAAGCTCCGGGCACGATGATCTCCAACCAGATGGAAAAAGGATACATAAAGGCCGTCGCCGCAAAAGACAACATCACTTCCATCAAGATCAAGAGCGGCCGTATGCTGTTGGCGACCGGCTTCCTGCGCAAAGTGTTCGAAATATTCGAAAACTACCAGACGCCTATCGACATGGTCACGACTTCCGAAGTGGGCGTTTCCGTTACGATCGACAACCGCAAGCATCTGGAAGAGATCGTGGACGACCTGAAAAAGTATGGGACGGTCACGGTAGACGAAGACATGGTCATCGTTTGCGTAGTAGGTGACCTGGAATGGGACAATGTCGGTTTCGAAGCCCGCATCGTCCAGGCGTTGAAAGATGTTCCGGTACGAATGATCTCATACGGAGGCAGCAACTACAACGTCTCGCTCCTTATCAAAGCAGCCGACAAGACAAGAGCGCTGCAAGCGTTAAGCGATCACTTGTTCAACAAGAAAGCATAAGAAAAAAGGAAAGTATGTCACGAAACCAATCGACATACTTTCCTTTTTTCATACGGACAAAAAAAGAGGAAGGGCGATCTTCACAGATGACCCTTCCCATACCAAAACCTTAACTATGAAAAAATTTATGATGCAAATATAGGCATACTTTTTTAATCACCAAAGAAAATCAAAAAAAAATGATACTAAAAGGCACATTTTCTACAGAAAAGTTCAAATCACTGGCGACTCCGTTCTATTTTTACGACATAAAGCTGTTGAAAGAGACACTCAACACGGTGAAAACGGAAGCGGGCAAGTATGGCTATCACGTCCACTATGCCATCAAAGCGAATGCCAATCCCCGAATCTTGTCGATCATCGCCGAGTATGGCTTGGGAGCCGACTGCGTGAGTGGCGGTGAAATACAGGCGGCACTCGATGCCGGTTTCCCGGCCGGTAAAATCGTGTACGCCGGTGTCGGCAAAGCGGACTGGGAAATCAATTTGGGGCTGGACAACGACATCTTCTGTTTCAACGTCGAATCGGCCGCCGAACTGGAAATCCTGAATGAGCTGGCTGCCGCCAAGAACAAAGTGGCTTCGATCGCCCTCCGCATCAATCCGGAAGTTGACGCGCATACGCATGCCAAGATCACGACCGGCATGAAGGAAAACAAGTTCGGTATCAACCTGAGCCAACTCGGACAGGTGTTAGACCAGGCCAGCCGTCTGGAGCACGTCAAGCTGATCGGCATCCACTGCCACATCGGTTCGCAGATTACCGACATGGCGGCTTTCCGCGCCTTGGCCATCCGGGTCAATGAAATCCAGGAAGAACTGGAAGCGCGTGGTATCAAAGTGGAGAACCTGAACTTCGGCGGTGGCCTCGGTATCGACTATTACCACCCGAACCATCTGCCCATTCCGGCGTTCGACAACTATTTCGCCGTATTCAACAAGCTGTTGCAGCTCCGCCCGGGCCAACAGGTGCACTTCGAGCCGGGACGTTCCATCGTCGCGCAATGCGGTTCGCTGATTTCAAAAGTGTTGTATGTGAAAGAGGGAGAGACGAAGAAATTCTGCATCCTGGACGCCGGCTTCACCGAACTGATCCGCCCCGCCATGTACGACGCCTATCACCGCATGGAGAACATCACCAGCGACGAAGCGGTCGACGTGTATGACGTTGTCGGCCCGATCTGCGAATCGTCCGACGTGTTCGGCAAAGAGGTCGAACTGAACCGCGCCCACCGCGGCGACCTGATCGCCCTCCGCTCCGCCGGCGCATACGGCGAAGTGATGGCCTCGCAATATAACTGCCGGAAGCTGCCGACGGCTTATTATTCGGATACGTTGTAAGAGACGTAGCGTGCTACGCCTCCTTCCACACCATAAAAAAAGCGGAGACCTGCCCTCTCCGCTTTTTCGTTTTTTATAATTCGCCGGGGCGTTCTTCCTCCCCGCCTCCTCCGCCGGTTGGCGGGTTGGGAGCGTTGTCGCCGGAGCCGGTGCTGCCGCCTTTCCCTGCACCGAGGCGGCGGGAAATGACCGTCCGGTAGTGGTCGATACGGGTGTTCCAATAGGGGATCAGGTCGGCATAGTCCGCATCACCGTTGATGAGACAAAGGGCGTTGAGGCGTTTCACCAAGTCGGTGTATGCCTTGTCGGCCAACGGGCGGGTGACGGCCGTCGTCTGGTTCTGCACTTGCGTGGTACGCTCGCCCGTGCGGTCTGACGTCAGCGTGGCACAACGTCCGTTCGCCTCTTTCAGGGCAGCGATCCACCCGCCGAGATTCAGTTTCTCCACGTCGGCCTTGTACTTGTCCGCCTGCAACTCCTGCAAGAAGTTGTTCGTGACTCCCGTCTGATCGTCAAACGAGCGCAGCTGGGCGCTCTGGAAGGCAGACAACAACGGGTCCATGCGCTCGCCCGCCGCCCGCACCTCCGGGTCGAAGTGCCGTTTCGCGGTCTGGATCTGTTCCAGAATACCGATGTGGTAGTTGTCACGCAGTTTGTCACTTTCACGCATCTGAGCCGTAAGAGCGCTTTTCCGCACTTTCACGATGCTGTCGTCGAAGGCCTGGAGCGCGGTCTTGAATTGTCCGAAAACCGCCTCCACGCCCAATGTCGCCGGACCGAGTTTTTCGATTAATGCTTCAAACTCGCGGCTGAATGCCAAATACTCATTATTGAGCAAGCGGCGTAAATTAAAATCTTGTATTTCCATATTTATACCCTATAAAATAAAAGATATAAGTTTAAACAATAAAAACACACCCTATAAAAAGGATGTTTATCCAGAAGAATCCAATTTCCACAGGGTATAAAACAGACGAAACGGCAGGCAAAAACGCATTTTGCACCCTGTAAAATGGATTAAAGACCGCCCTGTAATGCATTTTACAGGGTATAAAACAGATAAAAGACCGGTCGTTCAACCATTTTATAGGGTATAAAACAGGCAAACAGGTGGGCAAATATTCATTTTATCACAATAAGACGCATTTTCATGCGCCCTGTCAACCATTTGACAGGGTAAAGATAGCCTTTTCTCCGGACGGGGCACCATTTTACTGCAACAAAATCAAAAATCATCCGTACATTTGCGCCACGAAAGACAATTGAATACCGATGAGCGAAAATTTACTGACATTCTCTCCCCTCGAACAGCTCCTGGCCGGAATCACCGGCGTGTTGTTTATCATACAAATACTTTATTATATAGTCATCTATGCCCGCCCGCTCCGCGCCGCGAAAAAAAACGGGAACCCGCTCCGCGCCACGGCCGGCGGGGAAGAGCAACCGGTTTCCGTCATTGTCTATGCACACGGCAATCCGGATGACTTGCGCAACAACCTGCCGGCATTGCTGAACCAGGATTATCCGGATTATGAGGTCATCGTCGTCAACGACGGTTCCGACGCCGAGAGCGAAGACGTCCTGAAGCTCTTTTCAAATGAATACAAACACCTCTACTACACCTACGTGCCGGTAGACACCCAATACCTGAGCCATAAGAAACTCGCGCTCACGATGGGAATCAAGGCGGCCCGCCACGACCTCATCCTCTTCACCGAAGCCGACTGCCATCCGCTCAGCCCCCAATGGGTCCGGACGATGGCAGGTTCCTACACGCCCGGAACGGAGGTCCTTTTAGGATTCTGCGCCTATCGGCATAGCAAGGGGTTCCGGCACAAACTGATTGCCTACGACAACCTGACGAATGGCTTGCAAATGATCGCCTCCGCCCTCTCCCGCCATCCTTTCACGGGAAACGGCCGGAACCTTTCCTACCGCAAGCAACTGTTCTTCGCCCACAAGGGCTACTCCAAATCGCTCAACCTCCATGCCGGAGCGGACGACCTGTTCATCAACGAAGTGGCTGATTCCACCAATACGCAGGTGCAGTTCGCACCCGATTCCATCCTTGAGATGAACCCCATAGAAGACTTCGGCACCTGGAAAGAAATGAAAGCCTCCCGCGCCGCGACCCAACGTTTCTACAAAGGCTGTTCCCTGTTTTTCTACCGGACGGGAACCGCCAGCGATCTGTTTTTCGGGCTTGCGACAATCGCCACCTTTGCCCTCGGAGTTACCGGCAACGGGTTGCTCCCGGTATGGGCGGCAGCGCTTTTGCTCCTCCGCTTCGCGGCCAAAGCGGTCGTATATAAGAAGTCGGCCCTGCTCCTGCAACAAAAACCGTTGACGGCCTGGCTTCCCCTGTTGGAAATCGCCCAACCGGCCTACGACATCTATGTCCGCATTTACAGGATGTTCAACGGGAAGAAAGACTTTACCAACAATGTGGCATGAAACCCCAGGCTACTCGAACCGGATGCTTTTCGCCGGATGGATCTTGGTTATCAAATAGGAAGGACCGAGCATCATTAACATGGAAGCGACCAAGGTACCGATATTCAGCAAAACAAGGGAAAAGGCCGTGAGGCTGATCGGGACCGCATCCAAATAATAGACAGACGGATCGAGCTTCACGACATGGAAACAAGCCTGGACGGAACAGAGCGCGATTCCGATCGCATTGCCCCAAATCATCCCTTTGCCAATCAGGAAAAAGGAGATATAGAGGAATATCCGGCGGATACGGGTGTTGCTTTCACCCAACGCCTTCAGGATGCCGATCATGTTCGTCCGCTCTAGGATAATAATCAACAGCCCCGAAATCATGGTGAAGCCGGCAACGGCCAGGATCAGGACCAAGATCACCACGACGTTGATGTCCTGCACCTCCAGCCAGTCGAATATCATCGGGTTCAACTCCTTGATGGAGCGCGCGTAATAGGTATTGCCGTGCCGGTCCTGCCGCTCGGCAATATCGAAATACAACTCTTCGGCAATCCGGTCCAGGCGGTCGTAATCAGCCACTTGCAGCTCCAGGCCGCTCACCTCGTCGGGCGCCCACCCGTTCAGGCGGCGGATCTGGCGGATATCGGCAATCACGAACAACTTGTCATAATCGACGAAACCGGTCTCATAGATGCCGGTTATATGGAATTTACGGGCACGCACTTCGTCCTGCACGAAATAGGTCAGGAAAGAATCCCCCACTTTCAGCCCCAACAGGTTCGCCAGATAGCGGGAAATCAAGACATCCGTCGAGGTCTTGTCGGCAGAGAGGGTAAACAGTTCGCCCTCTTTCAAATTCTTGCGGAAGAAAGTCCAATCGTAGTTTTCATCCACGCCTTTCAGGACGATTCCCTGAAAATCGGTGTCCGTCTTCAAGATGCCCGGCTTCGTGGCAAAAGCCTCCACATGCGTGATGCCCGGAAAAGCCTTCAGATGTTCCAGCAACGTGTCGCTGACCGCGATCGGGGTCGATTCGAAAGAGGCGTTGTTGTCGAAGTTCGTGATCTGGATATGGGAACCGAAACCGATCACCTTGTTCCGGATTTCCTTCTTGAAGCCAATGACGATAGCGACCGACAGAATCATGACAGCCAGCCCCAAGGCTATCCCGACCATCGCGATACGGACCACGGGAGGAGTAGCCTGCCGCTCTCCCTCCCGGCTGAAATAGATACGCTTTGCTATGAAATACTCGAGATTCAAAACAATTTATGATTACGACGTTCTCCCCGGATACGCCTCCAGTGCTTTCTGAAGCACCACGAGCGCTTTCACCAGGTCTTCCTTTTTCAGGACATAGGCCATACGGACTTCGTTCTTCCCCAATCCCGGAGTGGTATAGAAACCGGAAGCCGGCGCCATCATGACCGTCTGCCCTTCATATTCGAAATCGCTCAGACACCAGGCGCAGAACTTTTCGGCATCATCCACCGGCAGCTTGACCACCGTATAGAAAGCTCCCATCGGAATCGGCGAATACACGCCCGGAATACGGTTCAAACCGTCGATCAGGCATTTACGCCGTTCGACATATTCGTCATACGTCTCACGGGCATACTCTTCGGAAGCATCCAGGGAAGCCTCGGCAGCAATCTGCCCGATCAGGGGCGGACTCAGACGGGCCTGGCAGAACTTCATGACGGCATTGCGGACTTCGGCGTTCTTCGTGATCAAGGCGCCGATACGGATGCCACATTCCGAATAGCGTTTGGAAACCGAGTCGATCAAGACGACATTCTGTTCGATCCCTTCCAAATGGCAAGCCGAGATATAAGGCGAGCCGGTGTAGATAAACTCCCGATACACCTCATCCGAGAAAAGATAGAGGTCATATTTCTTTACGATATCCCGTATCTGGTTCATTTCGCGGCGGGAATACAAATAGCCGGTCGGATTGTTGGGATTACAGATCAGGATCGCTTTCGTACGCTCGTTGATCAGTTCTTCGAACTTCTCCACTTTGGGCAGGGAGAAGCCTTCATCGATCGTCGTCGTCACCGTACGGATCACCGCCCCCGCCGAAATAGCGAAAGCCATATAGTTGGCGTATGCCGGTTCAGGCACGATAATCTCATCACCCGGATTCAAGCAACTCAGGAAAGCAAACAGCACAGCTTCCGAGCCGCCGGTCGTAATGATGATATCATCAGCCGTCAGATTGATATCATACTTCTTGTAATATCCTACCAGTTTTTCGCGATAACTGCGATATCCCTGGCTGGGACTGTATTCCAACACCGAACGGTCGATCGTCCGGATCGCATCCAATGCCGCTTGCGGGGTAGGCAGGTCAGGCTGACCGATATTCAAGTGATAGACGTGAACACCTCTCTGTTTGGCAACATCAGCCAACGGAGCAAGTTTCCGAATGGGGGAAGCCGGCATATCGACTCCTCGTTGTGAAATAGTAGGCATTGCTTTTACGGTTTGTTTTTAGAATGGGGCAAAGATAGGGATTAATTGAGAATTGACAATTGACAATTGACAATTATTTACCGCCTGACAGCCCCCTTCCAATTGTCAATTGTCAATTGTCAATTCTCAATTCTCAATTGTCCATTCTCCTACATGCCCGGACGTGGCGAGTCCTTGCTCGCATGCATGGTCGAGATAAAGGCGTTCGGGTCGATTTCTTTCACTTCGTCTTTCAGACGGGGCAAATCCTTACGCTCGGCGATGGTAAAGACGATTTCTTTTTCCTTGCCCTCATACATGCCGCGGCCATGCAGGAACGTACCGCGCATTCCCATCTTCCCGACAATCAGTTCCTTGATTTCCTGTGTCTTCTGCGACACGATAAAGACAGCCCGGTTGGGATTCTCGGTCTGGAACATTTCCACCACCTTGCCGAACACGAAGATAGCAAACCAAGAATACAAAGGCACCGACCAGTCCTGGAAGACAAGCAACCCCAACATCACGACGGTCGAGTCTATGACGATAATCATATTGCTGACCTTCAAATTGGAGTTCTGGGCAATCACGCGAGCCAGCACATCCGTACCCGCACTCGTACTTTGTGCCCGGAACACGCAGGTCACTCCAAGCCCCAGGATGGCACCTCCGTAAAAACAGGCGATAAAGCTGTCGTTCTCAACCAAAGGCTGATTGGCAAACAGATAGGAAAAACCATCCGTGAAAATAGAGATCAGGACAAACGTCACAACCGTTTTCGGACCGGAAGCCAGCCCTAACTTCTTCATGGCCAAAAGTAGCAAAGGCACATTGAAACACAGGGCGGTCGCACCCATCGGCAATCCATCGGGCATAAAAGAGAAAAGCCCTTGCGTCACGTGGTGCAAGACAATCGAAATACCATACACACCTCCCGGTACGATTTTATAAGGAGCCAGAAACAGACTGTAACTAAGCGCCTGTAAAAAGGCACCGATAACAATCAAAGTATAATCTGCTGCATTTCTTTTCAGCGTGGCATTAGATACCATTTTCAGCGGTTGTTCCATGTTTGCGTTGTTTGTTTTGTATTATTATTCATTATTTGTTAAAAACTGCGCAAAGATAGATAAAAGATTCCACAACCTACACCCCATAAATCACAAATCATACATCTTTCTCGCTCAACTCCAGCCAACGCATCGTCTTTTCGTCAATCTCTTCCATTACTTGTGCGATCCGTACGGATTTGGCCAACAACTCGTCGTTGCTCAACGTACCGCTGCTCATGGCCGTCTCCAATTCGGCCTTTTCAGCCTCAAGCTGGGAAATTTCGGCTTCAAGCGCCTCAAACTCCTTGCGTTCCTTGAATGTCAGTTTCTTTTTCTGTTCCTTTTCAGGACGCGATGTTTTTGCCACTGCGGGCGCCATCTTTGCCAGACGGGCAGCTTCGGCCTCTTTCTCCAACTGGTCCTGCACCTCTTTCCATTCGCGATATTGCGTGTAATTGCCCGGAAAATCCTTTATGTCGGCATTTCCCCGGAACACCAGCAAATGATCGACCACCTTGTCCATAAAATAACGGTCGTGCGACACGACAATCGCACATCCTTTGAAATTGCGCAGATATTCTTCCAATACATTCAGCGTGACGATGTCCAAATCGTTCGTTGGTTCGTCCAGGACCAGAAAGTTCGGGCTACGCATCAGAACCGTGCAGAGATACAGGCGGCGTTTCTCGCCCCCGCTCAACTTATATACATAGCTATGCTGTTTCTCCGGTGCAAACAGGAAATAATTCAGGAACTGCGAGACGCCCATTTTCCTTCCGTCGCCCAGATCGACATATTCCGCGATATTCTGGACCACATCGATCACCTTCATCTGTTCGTCAAACTTCAATCCCTCCTGGCTGTAATACCCGAAACGCACCGTTTCGCCGATATCGAAACGGCCGCTGTCCGGCTCCACCTCTCCCATCAGCATTTTGATGAAAGTCGATTTTCCGGTCCCGTTATTCCCGACGATTCCCATCTTCTCGTAACGCGCGAAAATATAGTTGAAATCGTCCACGATCTTCAGGTCGCCGAAACGCTTCGAGACATGCTCGGCCTCGAAGATTTTCGAACCGATATAGGAAGCTTTCACATCTAAATTGACATTTCCTGCCTCATGATGCTGTTTGGCTTTCTTTTCCAGTTCATAAAAAGCGTCGATCCGGTATTTCGCCTTCGTCCCGCGTGCCTGCGGCTGGCGGCGCATCCAGTCGAGTTCTTTACGAAGCAAGTTGCTCGCCCGGTCCACTTCGGCATTCAATGCCTCTATGCGTTCCTGCCGTTTTTCCAGATAATAGCTGTAATTGCCTTTATACTGGTAAATTTGTTTCCGGTCAATCTCGATGATTTCACTGCAAACACGGTCCAGGAAATAGCGGTCGTGTGTCACCATCAAAATACTGATGTTTGCGCGGGAAAGGTATCCTTCCAGCCACTCGGTCATTTCCAGATCCAGATGGTTGGTCGGCTCGTCAAGGATGATCAGTTCGGGATCGGTGATCAACACATTCGCCAACGCCACCCGCTTCAACTGCCCGCCGGAAAGCGTTTCCACACGCTGGTCGAAGTCATGGATCTTCAACTGTCCCAAAATCTGTTTGGCACGCTGTTCGTAATCCCACGCTTTCAGGTTATCCATCCGGAGCAGGATATCTTCGAGGTTGGCAGAGTCACCGCTTGCCATCGCCTGTTCATATTCGGCAATCAGACGTACCGTTTCGTTCGGCGAGTAAAAACAGGCCTGCAAAACGGTCATTCCGTCCGGATAATGGGGCGTCTGTTCCAGATAGCCGACCCGCAGGTCGTTCCGGAACACAACCGCACCGCTGTCATAATCTTCTTTTCCGGCTATAATATTCAGTAAAGTAGTTTTACCCGTACCATTCTTGGCAATCAGCCCGACTTTCTGCCCTTGTGCAATCCCGAAAGTGATATCTTCGAACAAGACCAAATCGCCAAAGCTTTTCGTCAGCTTGTCTATTTGTAAATAGCTTATCATATATTCTATATTCTATCAGCTTTAAATGCAGGACAAATTTACATAAAAACCTTCGATTTGTATGCGAGCCAGATAAAAATCAACTCTTATTTCTTGGGTTACGGGGGCTTGACTTATAGAGGAAATTGTTACTTTTGCAACTTAAACGCAAGGTATCTACTTAGATAATTAGCATGGAAAAAGAGAATAACCCGATATACGAACGCAACACGCTGGAATTTGTAACGGTTGCACTGGAATTTTGTACGTTTGTCGAGAATGCCGGCCGTACCGGCCTTTTTGACTTTGTAGACAAGACTGTCAAGATTTTGCCCCTGTTGTATCTGAAAGCTACTCTTCTGCCCGAAGTGGAAGAAAACGAAGAGGCAGATCCGGAGCTAACTGTCACGGAAGATATGTACGAAACGGTCCGTACCCGAATCGCCGGACTACTGGGAGAGAAAGACTCCTATCTCGAGACTTTCCATCCGGATATGCAATACAGCGACACACCGATCGCCGCTTTCATCTCGGAGAATCTGGCCGATGTCTATCAGGATACGGGTAATTTCATCTCTCTGTTCCGCCAGGGCAACGAAGAAGTTATGCTCGAAGCAATCGTTTTATGTCGCAGAAACTTCCGTGAATTCTGGGGACAACAAGTATTAAACGCATTAAAAGCACTCCATGCTGTGCGATACAACGAGGAAGAGCTTTTAGAAACCAACGAAGAAGAATGACACAACAATATACACATTCGATAACAAAAGAGGCAATCTCCGAACTTCCCATAGAAGAATTTACCGGACGGATCATCGTGATCGACACCTTGAGGGATACGGAAAAAGCAATCAGCTACCTCTCCGAATTCCAGGCCGTCGGGTTCGACACGGAAACCCGCCCGAGCTTCCGGAAAGGGCAACGCTTCAAAATCTCGCTCATGCAAATTTCGACAGACGAAGCTTGTTTCCTGTTCCGCCTGAACCGGATCGACATCCCGGAAGTGCTCAAAGGATTTCTGGCAAACGAAAAGGTATTGAAGATCGGGCTTTCCCTGCGGGACGACTTCAGGGAGATGCGGAAACGCACGGAAATAGAACCGGCCAACTTCCTGGACTTACAGAATTTTGTCGGTCAGTTCGGAATTGAAGACGCCAGCCTGCAAAAGATATACGCCATCCTTTTCGACAAGAAGATCTCGAAAGGACAACGTCTGAGCAACTGGGAAGCCGATGTCCTCAGCGACGCACAAAAAAAATATGCAGCCCTCGACGCATGGGCCTGCCTGAAAATATACAACCATTTGAAACAGATATAAATGAAGGAGTGTAAAGTATTTCTCAAACCGAAAAAAGAGGAATCGTTGCTACGTTTCCATCCGTGGGTATTCTCCGGAGCCATCCAAACAATCGAAGGGGAACCGGAAGAAGGCGATTTGGTAGAAGTGTATGGTACGAACGGCCGTTTCTTAGGTATCGGGCATTATCAGATAGGCAGTATCGCCGTCCGTATCTTATCTTTCAAACCGGTCACAATAGATGCCGCATTCTGGGAAGAACGCATCCGTATCGCTTACGCATTGCGCCAGACACTGGAACTTGCCGGAGTGGAAAACAACAACACATACCGGCTGGTGCACGGTGAAGGGGATAACCTTCCGGGGCTGGTCATCGACATGTATGCCCACACCGCCGTCATGCAGGCGCATTCTGTCGGCATGCACTATGCCCGCCACCAGATTGCCGAGGCCTTGAAAAACGTATTAGGAGATTCTTTACAGAACATATACTATAAATCGGAAGCGACCTTGCCCTACAAAGCCAACTTAGGTAGTGAGGACGGCTATCTGTATGGTGGCGAAGTGGAGGACATCGCACTTGAAAACGGCCTGAAGTTCTGTGTCGACTGGCAAAAGGGGCAAAAGACCGGTTTCTTTGTCGACCAGCGCGAAAACCGCTCGTTGCTGGAACGTTATGCCAAAGGGCGTTCCGTTCTGAACATGTTTTGCTACACTGGCGGATTCTCATTTTACGCCATGCGCGGAGGTGCCAAGGTGGTCCACTCGGTCGACAGTTCCGCCAAAGCGATCTCGTTGACCAACAAGAACGTGGAACTGAATTTTCCGGGTGATCCGCGCCACGAAGCATACGCGGAAGACGCTTTCAAGTATCTTGAAAAGATGGGAAGCAACTACGACCTCATCATCCTGGACCCGCCCGCTTTCGCCAAGCACAAGAACGTATTGCGCAACGCCTTGCAGGGGTATCGCAAACTGAATGCCATCGCTTTCGAAAAGATCAAGCCGGGAGGCATCCTGTTCACCTTCTCCTGTTCGCAAGTGGTCAGCAAGGAAAACTTCCGCCTGGCCGTATTCAGCGCCGCCGCCCAGTCCGGCCGCAGCGTCCGTATCCTGCACCAACTGACACAACCGGCCGACCACCCGGTCAATATCTACCATCCGGAAGGGGAGTATTTGAAGGGGCTGGTGCTTTATGTGGAGTGAAAAGGCTTCAGATTTATGATTTATGATTTATGCGTCACTGATAAATCATAAATCATAAATCTAAAATCATAGTTGCCTTAATGAATCAAAAAGATTAGTAAAGTATAAAATAGACGAATATGAAATCATGGAAAGGATTGTTGTTATTGAGTGTTGGCCTATTTCTTTCCGCTTGCCACCAAGAGAAGACTACAGGATTACACGCTCTGATGTTGGATCATGTTAATCAGATTGATCCGGATATGGAATTGCCCCAGGAGACATTAGGGATGAAAGTGGAAGCAATTCCCTTGGAAACAACAGACAGTTGCCTGATAAAAGAAATTTCCTGTATGGAAGAGAGCCGGGAATTCTATTGGCTGGGTTTTGATAATAGAATCGGCAAGTTCGATAAGACAGGACATTTCCTGCAATATATCGGAGCATCCGGACAGGGACCGGAAGAATATGTTTCTATTAAAAAGATCCAGCCTGTTGAAGAGGAACAACGTCTGTATGTGATGGATTATTTCGGAAGAAAGATGAACGTATACGGTTTCGACGGCAGTTTTGTATGCTCATTCAAATTGCCGGAAGAAACTTGGATGGACAATTTCCGGTATAAAGAAGGTAAAGTCTATTATCAAACAACCGGCAATTCCGTTATGCCGGACATTTATTGTTATGACGTCCAGGCCGGACGCATGGATACGATCTGTAAACGGGAACGTGAAATGGGCACTGAAGGCTATGCCGGACAATCTTATATTTATACGCTTAATGAAGATATGTATACCTACCATTATTTCAATGATACAGTGTATCGCATGGATGAAAACGGGATTGAACCAGCGTGGCTTCTCCAGACAGGCAAAATGAAATGGACGTATGACGAACTGACGATAATAGCCGACTATACACCAAAAGTAAGACCGGACGGACCGCGTATCCAGATATCCGACCTGTTTGAAACAAACGCCCACAGTTTTATATTCTATACCATTTCGGAATTCAATGGGGAGAAGATGAAACCGTTCATGGCTGTGTATGACAAAAAACAGGATCGGTTTTATCCACATGCAAATCTAATTTCAACTGATTCGCCTTGGTTGTCAGTTGAAAAAGGATGTCAATTAATCAAAACCTCCGTGCCTGGTTCCCTTTATGCAATAAAAGAAGCATTTGATTTATCAGGGAAAAGAGGGCTTGAAAGGGTGAAAGAGGATGACAACCCGGTATTGTTGCGATATATTTACCGCGAGTAATAACGAAAGGCCTATTTTATTTACGGAAATATTTCTTTATTCCGTAATAGGTTGTACCTTTGTCTCGCTTTTTAGAGAGATGGAAGTATTATTATAAGTAAAACGTATAAAACTTATTATTATGTCTAAAGTAACAGTTGTTGGCGCCGGTAATGTAGGTGCTACTTGCGCAAATGTTCTTGCCTTCAATGAAGTGGCAGACGAAGTTGTAATGCTTGACGTTAAGGAAGGGGTTTCCGAAGGGAAAGCAATGGATATGATGCAGACTGCTCAACTGCTTGGTTTCGATACTACAGTTACAGGTTGCACGAACGACTACGAAAAAACAGCCAACTCTGACGTTGTTGTCATCACTTCTGGTATTCCTCGCAAACCGGGTATGACACGAGAAGAACTGATTGGCGTAAACGCCGGTATCGTCAAGAGCGTAGCTCAAAACATCTTGAAATACTCTCCGAACGCAATTCTGGTCGTAATCTCCAACCCGATGGATACGATGACTTACTTGGCATTGAAATCGCTGGGTCTGCCGAAAAACCGTATCATCGGTATGGGTGGCGCTTTGGATAGCTCTCGTTTCAAATATTTCTTGTCTCAGGCTTTGGGCTGCAACGCCAACGAAGTGGAAGGCATGGTAATCGGCGGTCACGGCGACACGACCATGATTCCGCTGGCTCGTCTGGCGACTTACAAAGGACAACCGGTCAGCACATTGCTGAGCGCAGAAAAACTGCAGGAAGTTGTTGCTTCTACAATGGTCGGCGGTGCTACGCTGACGAAACTGTTAGGAACTTCCGCTTGGTATGCACCGGGTGCGGCAGGAGCATACGTAGTTGAATCGATCATCCACAACCAGAAGAAGATGATCCCTTGCTCCGTTTATCTGGAAGGTGAATACGGAGAATCCGACATCTGTATCGGTGTTCCTGTCATCTTGGGCAAGAACGGTATCGAAAAGATCGTGGAACTGGAACTGAACGCAGAAGAAAAAGAACTCTTCGCCAAGAGCGCAGCTGCCGTCCACAAAACAAACGAAGCTTTGAAAGAGGTCGGCGCTCTCTGATAAAAGCCTTAATAACAGGCAGAAAAACGAGCTTCAATTGGCGAAAGTTTAGAATGCCCATTATAAGGTCGTTACAATGCCCATTCAAGCAACTCTACAATGCCCATCCTGACCACCTCATGATGGGCATTGTTATCACGGACCAATAGAGAAGATCAAGGATGAGGCATAAACGAGCACGGCAGAAGATCAAAAGACCACACCTTTTTATTGCCGAAAAACAAAAATCCTGACATTGTGGAATAGCCGAACTCCCAAGAATCACTTGTAGCAAACAAAAGTTTCCGTAAGCCTGAACATTTCAAAAGGCATTTCTCCCTTTTTCAGATCAAAAAGAGAGGGAATTTTACTGGATGCGCGTAAAAAAGTAAAGTTTTTATGTAAATTTGAAGCCTCATTCATATAATAATCAACGGAAATGAACGAACAGATAAAACAAATTGCGGAGCGTTTGGCCGGACTTCGGGATGCACTGGAAATTACACCTGAAGAAATGGCCGGGGTTTGCAACCTGACTCCCGAACAGTATATGAAGCTGGAAAGCGGTACTGTTGATATTTCAGTAAGTGTATTGCATCAGATTTCACAAGCCTACGGCGTAGAATTGACCACCCTGATGTTCGGTGACGAACCTAAAATGAGCAGCTACTTCATTACCCGCAAAGGGAAAGGCATTGCCGTAGAACGAACCAAAGCCTACAAGTACCAGTCGCTTGCCGCCGGTTTCGCAGGCCGGAAAGCAGACCCGTTCATGGTCACCGTCCATCCGACTCCTGACGAAACCCCGATTTATCTGAATTCACATCCCGGACAAGAGTACAATATGGTACTGAAAGGCCGTATGCTTCTACAGATCAACGACAAAGACCTGATACTGGAAGAGGGAGACAGTATCTATTTCAACTCCGAACTGCCTCACGGGATGAAGGCACTTGATGGAGAGAAAGTCAGTTTTCTGGCAATCATCTTATAAATGGACAATTGACAATGGACAATTGACAATTAAAAAGCATTGTCAATTATCGGTTGCCGATTGTCAATTATTAATTGTCAATTCGATCAATTATGTTAGAAAGATTCATAGACAAGACGACTTTCGAGTCGCAAGAAGACTTTATAAAGAATTTCAAAATAAAAGTCCCGGAGAACTTCAACTTCGGATATGACGTAGTAGATGCATGGGCAGAAGAAGAGCCCGACAAGGTTGCGCTATGCTGGACAAACGATCAGGGAGAACACATCAACTTCACATTTGCCGACCTAAAGAAATATACCGACCAGACGGCCGCTTATTTCCAGTCGTTGGGAATCGGACACGGCGATATGGTCATGCTGATACTGAAACGCCGTTACGAATTCTGGTTCTCGATTATCGCGTTGCATAAATTGGGCGCGGTGGTGATCCCGGCAACCCACTTGCTGACAAAGAAAGATATCGTCTATCGAGCAAATGCCGCCGATATCAAGATGATCGTCTGTGCGGGCGAGCCAGTGATCACCCAACATATCATCGACTCACTGCCCGATTCGCCATCTGTCAAGCGCGTGGTTTCAGTCGGTCCCGAAATACCCGAAGGGTTCGAGGATTTCCACAAAGGACTCGAAAACGCGGCTCCGTTCGTACGCCCGGAACATCCGAACAGCAACGACGACATTTCACTGATGTATTTCACTTCCGGCACAACCGGAAATCCGAAAATGGTGGCACACGATTTCACCTATCCGCTGGGCCATATCGTGACAGGAAGTTTCTGGCATAACCTGCATGCAGACAGCCTCCACCTGACGATCGCCGATACCGGCTGGGGGAAAGCTGTATGGGGAAAGCTCTATGGGCAATGGATTGCGGGAGCGACCGTATTCGTGTACGACCATGAGAAATTCACGCCTGCCGATATGTTGCAGATGATACAGGACTACCGCATCACCTCTTTGTGTGCGCCTCCCACGATCTTCCGTTTCCTGATACGCGAAGACCTGACGAAATACGACCTGTCGTCCCTCCAATACTGTACCATTGCCGGCGAAGCCTTGAACCCTGCCGTATTCGACACGTTCTACAAACTGACCGGCATCAAGCTGATGGAAGGTTTCGGACAAACGGAAACTACCTTGACCGTCGCCACATTCCCGTGGATGGAGCCGAAACCCGGCTCGATGGGGGTCCCCAACCCGCAATACGAGGTAGACTTGTTGCGCCCGGACGGAACCCGTGCCGAAGACGGCGAACAGGGACAGATCGTGATCCACACGACAAATGGCAAACCGATCGGCCTTTTCAAGGAATATTACCGGGATGCCGAACGCACACGCGAAGCCTGGCACGACGGCCTGTATTACACGGGTGACGTCGCCTGGCGTGATGAAGACGGTTACCTCTGGTTCGTAGGCCGTGCCGACGACGTGATCAAGAGTTCCGGCTACCGTATCGGCCCGTTCGAAGTGGAAAGCGCCCTGATGACACACCCGGCAGTTGTCGAATGTGCAATCACCGGTGTCCCCGATGAAATCCGCGGGCAGGTCGTAAAAGCCACCATCGTACTGGCCAAGGACTACAAGGATAAAGCCGGAGACGCATTGGTCAAGGAATTGCAGGACCATGTCAAAAAGGTGACAGCTCCGTACAAATACCCGCGTGTCGTCGAGTTTGTAGACGAATTACCCAAAACGATCAGTGGCAAGATACGCCGGGTCGAGATCAGAGACAAAGATAAATGAACCCTATAAAAACAGACATAACATGAGAAACTTCACTTGTGTACAGGATTTAGGCGACCTCAAACAGGCGCTCGCCGAGGCTTTCGAGATCAAGAAAGACCGTTACCGGTTTACCGAACTGGGCAAAAACAAGACGTTATTGATGATATTCTTCAACTCCAGCCTCCGCACCCGCCTCTCGACACAGAAGGCAGCCATGAATTTAGGCATGAACACGATGGTGCTCGACGTAAACCAAGGTGCCTGGAAACTGGAAACCGAACGTGGCGTGATCATGGATGGCGACAAACCGGAACACCTTTTAGAAGCGGTTCCGGTAATGGGATGCTATTGCGACGTGATCGGCGTGCGTTCCTTTGCCCGTTTTGAAAACAAGGAAGACGATTACAACGAAAAGATATTGAACCAGTTCATCCAATATTCCGGCCGGCCGGTATTCAGCATGGAAGCGGCAACCCGCCATCCGTTGCAGAGTTTTGCCGACCTGATCACGATCGAAGAGTACAAGAAGACAGCCCGGCCGAAAGTTGTCATGACTTGGGCTCCTCATCCCAAATCACTTCCGCAGGCCGTCCCGAACAGTTTTGCCGAATGGATGAATGCAACAGACTATGAGTTTGTAATCACCCATCCGGAAGGTTACGAACTGGACCCGAAGTTCGTCGGTAATGCCCGTGTGGAATATGACCAGAAGAAAGCGTTCGAAGGTGCAGACTTCATCTATGCCAAAAACTGGTCTGCATACGTAGATCCCCATTACGGCAAAGTGCTTAGCACAGACCGCAGTTGGACCGTCGATGCCGAAAAGATGGCATTGACCAACAATGCCTATTTCATGCACTGCCTGCCCGTCCGCCGCAACATGATCGTAACGGACGACGTAATCGAAAGCCCTCAAAGCATCGTGATCCCTGAAGCCGCTAACCGTGAAATCTCGGCACAAACGGTATTGAAAAAGATATTGATGGGATTATAAGAAAAGGGGAAAAGTAATCTGTGAAAAGGATGAAAATCAAAAAAGTCTGTATGTTATGCGCATACAGACTGTCCTCTTTACTGATTGCTGAATGATTATTCAGCAGGAGCAGCTTCAGTTTCAACTGCCGGAGTTTCAACAGTAGTCGAATCACCTTCGGCAACTGCATCTTCGGCAGGAGTTTCTTCTACCGGAGCTACAACTTCTTCTACAGTAGCTTCTGTTTCAGTTTCTGCAACTTCAGAATTCTCGGCTGATTTATTGCCACAAGATGTAAACGATACAGCTGCGATAACGGCAGCAAATGCAACTAACTTTTTCATTTTGTTCTTTAATTTAAACGGTCTATAATATCTTCTTGTCTTAAAACGTCGCAAATGTATGTATTAATCAAATATGTTGTACAACATAAAAACGTTTTTTTTCGAACTATTTTTCAAATAGATGACAATGTGCTGATTCATAAGACCGGATAAATAGCTTAATAGTTGCTATACAAGTAACGCTTGATACTTTTCTTCGGTGTCTTTTCGAATTCCGTCGGATACAACTGCAGAGCGGAGACCGCTTCGTAAGGTGCTAAAAGTTTGTTAAGCTCGATTCGATTCTGCTCCATGATAATCGGAAGGTCTTCATGCGAAACACCTGTACCGTCTACCGTATCATAATCCGGATAGACAAGTCCTACCAATTTGCCGTTCTTCTCGATTATGATGCTTTCCATCACAAACGGGAGATTGTTCAATTTCGATTCGATCTCTTCCGGATAAATATTCTGTCCGCTTGGCCCCAAGATCATCGTCTTGTTGCGGCCGCGAATATAAATACGGTTATCGGCATCGATCGTTCCTAAGTCACCCGTACGCAACCAACCATCCTCCGTAAAGACATTGGAAGTCGCATCCTCGTTCTTATAGTATCCTTTCATGACATTTTCGCCGCTCACCTGGATTTCCCCTACCTTATTATAAGGATCTTCCGAGTCGATGCGCACATTCATGATTCCTTTCAAGATCTGTCCACATGATCCGGGCACATATTCGTCATTATGGTCATAGCTGATCAGCGGTCCGCACTCCGTCATGCCATAGCCGATCGTAAACGGAAATTTGATCTTATAAAGAAAATTCGTCACCTCTTCATTCATGGCAGCCCCTCCAACAATCACTTCGCGGAAACGACCGCCAAACGCGTCAACCAGCTTTTTCCGGATCTGCGCATAAATGCGGGAATCCAGCAACGGGATATTCAGCGCCAACTTCATGGTGGTCTTGCTGAGTTGCGGCAAGATCATCTTCTTGTAAATCTTCTCCAGGATCAAGGGGACCGTCAGGATCAAGTTCGGTTTCACCTCCTCGAAAGCTTTCAACAGAATTTTAGGAGAGGGCACCTTGCCCAACAAGTACACATGTACCCCAACAGCCATCGGGACCAAGAAATTGAACGCACAGCTATAAGCATGTGCCAAAGGCAGGAAACAAAGCTCACGTTCCCCTCTGTACAACACACCAAGTTCGACACCATACGTTACATTTCCCGCCAAATTATTTCCAGTCAGCATAACCCCCTTGCTGAAGCCGGTCGTACCGGAAGTGTAGTTGATTTCCACGACTTTGTCGTTATCCAGTTCCGCATATTTGATATCGTCTTTTCCAAAACCGTTCGGATATTTCTCCTCTACCTTTTCGTCCATCCCTTTCAATAACTTCTGGATATTTTCCCCATCGCGCTGGTGCAGGCAACGGAAATCGGACAAAGAGAAGACGCCACGAACCTCCTCGATCATTTCTTCTTCAAGCGCATCCCAGATACGATCGCTGACAAAAAGAAAAACCGATTCGGAATGGTTGATGATATGGTGTACGTCGTTCGGGCTGAAATCCTGCAGGATAGGCACGATAATCGCCCCATACGTCACGGCAGCCATATAGACAATGCACCAGCGGGCACTGTCTTTACCAATCAGAGCAATCTTATCTCCCCGCCGAATCTGGCATTCTTCAAAAAGGATGTGAATACGGGCAATCTCTTTGGCTACGTCGGCAAAAGAGAAGGTGATCCCTTTGCTATAATCCGTCAAAGCAGGCAGTTCCCAGTTCTTCTTGAAACTCTCCTCGTATATTTTGATAAAATTCTCTTGTATCATACTGCACACATTATTATAATTTACGCAAAAATACAGACTATCCGACAAATACACAACAGATAGCTCAAGGCTACCACATCAAATATCACATTCAAGAACATACTCTTCCTCCACATTAAGGTCTGTTTTACTCCTATAACCGTTATTTTAAAGGGAAGAAACCGACAGTATAATTCATTTCACAGTTGTGTTCTTTGTGTATCACAACTGTGTTCCGTCTGTATCACAGCTGTGTTTCTTTTGTTGTATAATATTTAATTGTTATATTTTTGCATAAAGTACCAACATCAATGTGTGGAATAAGGCCGACCTTTTGTTAGTCAAAAAGACCGTGTGAAATGTTTTGCCCCCACACTTTTACATCAGAAAC
>JAGBDR010000121.1 GCA_017937385.1 Parabacteroides sp. | reverse complement strand
GCCTTTTACGGAGAGTACGTGAATGCACGCTATGCGTAGGCATAGCATAAGCATCACGCAATCGTCTCCGTAGTGTCAATTTACCAGATTTTCGCTCGAAACGCCTTGCGGTCTTATGTTATATATCGGCGGCGAAAGGCTCTCCTATCGCCGTTTACCTTCAAATGTTCATGCAAAGATAGCTAAATTCAGTGAATTACCGGCTATGATTGCCTGAATTTGTATTTCAACCCATACTCTTCCAACTTGCTGTACAGCGTTGTACGTCCTATTCCGAGCAGTTCGGCGGCAACCTTGCGGTTCCCGTTCGCTTGCTTTAACGCACGCAAAATCCGTTCCTTATCTTCCGCGTCGTTACGCAGGGCGAAGCTGACGGGTGAAGTCGGTTTCGTCACGGCAAGTTCCAGATGTTCTTTCGTGACAAGTCCGGTCTGCGCCTGTAACACCGCACCCATGATTTTCTGTCGAAGCTCACGGACATTGCCCGGCCAAACATGGGTCAACAATGTTTTACGGGCTTCCCCGTCAAATCCGATAACGTCGCATTCCAGTTCTTTGTTCGCTGCCTCACGGAAAAATTCCGCCAGTGGCATGATGTCCTCCTGACAGTCGCGCAGTGGTGGAACTATTATCTCGAAGTCATGCAGACGATATAACAGGTCTTGCCGGAATCGCTTTTCGTTCACAGCCGTCTCCAGATCTTCGTTGGTGGCGGCGATGATACGGACATTGAAACTTTTATCCGTCTTATCACCTATCGGGCGGTATCTCCGTTCCTGTATGGCTCTGAGTAACATCTGCTGGGTTTCCATTGCGAGATTACCAACCTCATCCAAGAACAGCGTACCGCCTTCGGCTTCATGGAAATATCCTTTCTTGGCACTGTCCGCACCGGTGAATGCGCCTTTGACGTGTCCGAAAAATGCCGATGGAGCAAGCTCTTTGTTTAACGATCCGCAGTCCACAGCCACGAACGGCTTGCCGGAACGTTTGCTTTTATCATGCAGATGGTGGGCGATATGCTCCTTGCCCGTGCCGTTCTCTCCGAATATCAGTACGCTCATGTCGGTTGGTGCTACCAGCCTTATCCGGTGCATGATTTTCCGGAAGGCGGAACCGTCACGGGCAAACACGGGCATACGGCTCCGCCCGATATTCCGCTCTTTCAGTATGGTACGGAGAAGAGGCACGAGTTTGTCCTCCACGAGTTGTTTGGGTATGTAGTCCAGCGAGCCGAGTTTCATACTTTCAACCGCCGTATGCACTTCGGCATAGTCGGTCATGATGATGAACGGCTGCGTCATACCCTCTTTGCGCATCCAACGCAACAGGTCGATACCATTGCCGTCAGGTAGGCGCAGGTCTGAAACCACGATGTCCCCGTCAGCGGCTTGTTGCAGAAGTTTCCTCGCTGTCGAGAGGTGGAAAGCCTGCACGGTACGGAATCCCTCACGTGCCAGCAGGTTACAGACAAACTCGCAATATACGATGTTGTCCTCCACCACGATGATTTTTATCTTATCCATTGTTGTATTTCTTCCTTTCTTCTTTTGCCAGCCGGATTATCTCCGAACCCTTATCCAGCACAGCTCTTACGGCATTGCCTATTGCTTTGTCGTCAGGTGTGCCATTGTGATGAATCAGTTTATAAAGTTCCCTCAACGGTCTGTCGGCACGGAGTATCTCCCAAGAGCTGCGCAGGTGGTGTGTTAGGGCGTCCAGTTCCGGAAGGTCTTTCCGTTGTTCCGCATACCTGAGCGACTGCATTTCCTTTTCTGTTTCCGTTATCAATTTCTCCAGCATGACGGCTTCATTGCCGTAGGATAGCAGGGAGGTGAAACCCGGCTTTTCATTTTGTGCCGCATTCATGGCGCATTTATTTGAAATCTCCATCAGTTCAGATATGGAGAACGGCTTGAACAGGCATTCTGTGAATCCATGTTCTATAAGTTCCTCTTTGCCGCAACTGCCCGAAGCGGTTGTCACGATTACCGGGATATCCCTTGAATTGCCAACGTTGGAAGTGCGCAACAGTTCCAGCAACTCGAAACCGTTTATATCCGGCATATTCAGATCCGTCAGAAGAAGGCTGTATTCCTTTTTTCGTATCAGTTCCATCAGCTCCGCAGCATTGGTGCAGGTATCGCAGTGTATCCCTTCCTGTGCATACATTTCTTTCAGCATCAGGAGCAGCACTTCGTCATTGTCGATGGCAACCACATCGTGGAATGTATGGTTATGATGAACCTGTGTTTGATTTATCCGTTCCGGTAGTTCCTCGGCTGTCTGCATGGGGATTTCCACCGTGAAACGGCTACCTTTGCCTTTATCGCTCTCCAGACGGATTGTGCCGCCGAGCATTGTCACAATACGCTGAACAATGGAAAGACCTAATCCGAAGCCATCCTTTGCGGCAGCGTTTGACAGACGTTCAAACGCCCCGAATACCCGTTGCTGTTCCTCTTCGGTCATACCTGTACCCGTATCTTCGACGATAAGTTTCAGCAGACCGTTATCATAATCTGCCCGCAAAGAAACACTGCCGTTCTCCGTGAACTTGATAGCGTTGGACAGCAGGTTGTTCCCGATTTGCAAGATGCGTTCCTTATCTGTACATACAAAGGCATCCTTGTGGCAATGTATTGTCAGAGTCAGTCCTTTGTTTATGGCGATTGGCATAAACTCCGTTTCGAGCGTATGTGTGATTGCGGAAATCCTACATGCGGAGAAATTAGGCTGTTCCTTGCCGTTGTCCAGCCGGAAAAAATTCAGCAGGGTGTTCAGCATTTCACGCATGCGGTCAGAAGATTCCTGAATGTTTCGGATATACGTCCCGGTTTTATCCGTATTGCAGTCTTTCCGCATCAGTCCGGCATAACCCGTTATTGCCGTCAGTGGTGTACGTAATTCATGGGTAATGGTATGAACGGCTTTCTTGCGAGAGGCTATCAGTGCCTCGTTTCGCTTTGCCATTTGTTGCAGTCGCTCAATTAAATCTGCGGTTTCCTGTTTATATCGCTTGATGCGGTTGGCATTTCGGTGTATGATGATATATGATATGACCAGTAGCAGTATAACGAACCCTGTCAAGCCCCCAATCTGAATGAACGACCGTTCCCGCATGGCTGTT
>JAGBDR010000120.1 GCA_017937385.1 Parabacteroides sp. | reverse complement strand
GCGTACACCATTATGCTCAACTTAAATAAAAGTTGGGTGCAAAAGCAGGGCGACTTTTTTGTGGAATCGCCCATCATCCTCTTCGCGGCTATCATCTGGTATCTCAAAATTTTCCGGAACGGCAAGTATTGTACGTTCCCCCATGCCATCGAGTTCTTGAACCGCCGCTATGAGGATATTTTCCCGATTCTGACCTCTTACCCGGAATTGGAAAACTACCTCTCGCCGTTTATGGACGCATGGCTCGGAGGGGCTGCGGAGCAGTTGATGGGGCAGATTGCAAGTGCGAAAATTCCATTATCAAGGATGATTTCCCCGCAGCTCTATTGGGTGATGTCGGACAGCGAGTTCACGCTGGACATCAACAATCCCGAAGAGCCGAAAATCCTCTGCGTGGGCAACAATCCCGACCGTCAGAATATTTACGGTGCGGCACTCGGTCTGTATAACTCCCGTATCGTAAAGCTCATCAACAAGAAGGGAATGCTGAAATCATCGGTCATTATAGATGAACTACCGACGATATATTTCAAGGGGTTGGATAACCTTATCGCCACCGCACGAAGCAATAAGGTTGCCGTGTGTCTGGGCTTTCAGGATTTCAGCCAGTTGGTACGCGACTATGGCGATAAGGAAGCCAAAGTCGTGATGAATACCGTCGGCAATATCTTCTCCGGGCAGGTGGTGGGTGAAACTGCCAAGACACTATCCGAACGTTTTGGAAAGGTCTTGCAGAAACGGCAGTCCATATCCATCAACCGACAGGATGTTTCCACATCCATCAATACGCAGATGGACGCGCTTATCCCGCCCAGCAAGATTTCCGGCTTGACGCAGGGAATGTTTGTCGGTTCTGTGTCCGATAACTTCAACGAGCGTATCGAACAGAAGATTTTTCACTGTGAGATTGTCGTGGATGTCGAAAAGGTGAAGCGCGAGGAAAAAGCCTACAAGAAGATACCCGTCATTACCGACTTCACGGACGAAAAAGGTAACGACCGCATGAAGGAAACGGTGCAGGAGAATTACAGGCGAATCAAGGAGGAAGTCAAGCAGATTGTTCAGGAGGAACTGGAACGGATTGCCAACGACGAAAATCTGAAACATCTGTTACAGCAGAAATAGCCGAATTATAGACAACAAAGGAAACGGGCGGAGTAAGTTTGATACCTTACTCCGCCCGTTATTCTTTGGGGTTTTATCGTCAGCCTATCTTCTCATACGCTCCATCTCTTCGTCACGGAGCATCTTCTCGTTCAGTTTTTCCTGCATTTTGTCAAGGAAATAGGTGCGACTCTCGTTCTTCCGGCGTTTGATGTCGATGTAGAAACGGTAGCAGTCCTTTGATTCCACACCGAATATCTTGTACAGAAGTGGGGCAAGCTGTTTGAGCGGCATATTGCCGTTGTTGATACAGCCCATCTCGTTGATGCCGTATATCAGCTCCACGAGGTCGATGGCGTTGCCTGTCCATTGCAAGGGTGAGGCGGTATTATCGTTTGTGTTG
>JAGBDR010000079.1 GCA_017937385.1 Parabacteroides sp. | reverse complement strand
GGTACGAATAAGGCACTAATTTTTGTCTGTCAGTGACCTTTTCGTGGCGGTCAAGGTAGCCAAAAGACAATAAAAAAAGCCCCACAAAATATTGATTTTGTAGGACTTGTCTTTTTGTTGTCGCCTTTTGGCTTTTCTTTTAGTGATCCGCCTGGGGTTCGAACCCAGGACCCCATCCTTAAAAGGGATGTGCTCTACCTGCTGAGCTAGCGAATCATCATGTGCTTTACTTCTGTATTGCGAGTGCAAAGGTAGGGCTTTTTTTTTTATGTGCAATAGATGACGTGTGTTTTTTATTCTTTTTGGCGTATTTTTTCTTTTTGAAACTTTTGTGATTCATGTTTATCTACAAGGGAATGGTCCTCTTCCATGAGTATAAAGCGCTTATAATAAGAGAGAAAGAGGGTCGTGAGAGGGAGCGCGATGATTAAACCGATAAAACCTAACAGGGTACCCCAAATTGATAAGGAAAGAAGGATGATGGCAGGATTCAGCCCCATGGCTTTTCCCATAATGCGGGGAGTGAGATACAAATCTTGTATACATTGCACGATGCACAGGATCAGAATACCCGATCCGAAAATCAGCCAAAAGTTTTCTCCCGTCTCCGCTGATTTGAGGAGACTCAGCAAAATCATCGGGATAACGCCGATGGTCTGCATATAGGGGATGAGATTGAGGAGACCGATGAATAGCCCTAAGATAACGGCCAGCGGGAAACCGACGATCTTGAAGCCGATCGCGAGGAGGATGCCGACACATAAGGCAATCAACGACTGTCCGCGGAAATAGCGGTTCATGCTGTATTCGACATCATCGGCCAGCCCTTGCACGAAGGGGCGGTAGCGTACGGGGATCAGATGGACCCAGCCGTTGGCAATCCGTTCATAATCCAACAGGATAAAAATGAAGTAAAGGAAGATGACAAACACGATCGTGATACTGAAAAGGAGGGAGAAGGTGTTGGTCAGGACTACCCACATTTTAGGGGCAATCTGTTTGACCGCCTTTTCTATATTTTCTTTACTCAAGAGTTGCGCCAATTGGTCCGGATCGATATGCTTTTCCAGATATTCCGCCCATGACTGGGGGATCATCGGGATATGTCCGTAGCCGTTGTTATGCTCCTGCATCAGTTCCACCGTCCGGTTGAACTCCTGGGTAACGGAGGGGACGATCAAGACACCGATCAGCGAAATCACCAATAGGGTGGACACAAGGACGGCCAGGATAGACAGCAGACGGCTTTTCAGCCTCATTTTATACTGGAAGAACTTGACGAACGGTTGCATCATATAGGCCAACAGCCAGGCAATCAGGAATGGCAACAAGGCATTACGCAGGACGGCAATCAGATAGATGATACCGCTGATGGTTGCCAAGCCGAACAGTATACGTGCGACCCTGTCGAATGTGAATGGTTTATCAAACAATGGGTTCATATTAAATTTGTATCTTTGTGGACAAAGATAATGTAAACCGGGGGCAGAATGAAACGAACGGGGCCCTTTTTTATCCCGAGGTGCCACTTATCTCTGCCTTTCTGGTAAAGATAGAATAAAGTAGAATAGAAAAGATGATACGAAACAAAATCGTGCCGCTTTGCCTGCTGATGTGTTTTCATCTGTTTGCCGGCGCCCAGGCCCCTGCTCCCGTCAAGCGGCTGTTGCAGGCCCCTTATATGCGGGGCGCCTCTTTTTCCCTGATCGTGAAGGACGTGCAGGATGGCAAAACGGTCTGCCAGTACGATGCGGACCGGCTGCAATCGCCCGCCTCGGTCCTGAAGACGGTCGCCACGGCGACGGCGCTCGAGATATTGGGGGAGGACTACCGCTATCCGACCACGTTGGAATATGACGGGATGCTGGAAAACGGGACCTTGAAAGGGAACCTTTACATAAAAGGCAGCGGCGACCCCTCATTGGGCTCCTCGCATTTCGCGCCGGGGCAGCACGCCTTCCTGGCCGCCTGGATAGCCGCCCTGCAGCAGGCCGGCATCCGGCGTATCGCAGGATCGGTCATATCGGACGAAAGCATCTTCGACACCGAGGGCGCGTCCCCCAAATGGCTCCGCGAGGACATGGGCAACTACTATGCTCCCGGATGTTACGGCCTTTCCATCTTCGACAACCTCTATAAGCTCTCCTTGCAGACGGGAGCCGCCGGGACGCGCCCCGTCGTGAAAGGGACGGAGCCGGACCTTCCCGCCATCCGGTTCAAGAACTACCTGAAAGCTGCCCCGGTCGCTTCGGACAGCGCCTATATCATCGGTGCCCCGCTCGACGACGTGCGCTACCTGTATGGCGTCTTGCCTGCCAACCGGGAGCGGTATGTCTTGAAAGGAGACATTCCCGACCCGGCTTTGTTTGTGGCCCGCTATCTGACGGAACAACTCCGGCGGAAAGGCATACAAGTGGATGGTGCTCCCTCTTGTTACCGCATCGAAGCGGAGGAAAACCGGTGGAAGAAGAGGGAGCGGAAAGCGGTTGTCACGACCTATTCGCCCACCCTGCGGGAGATCGTAAGCGTCTGCAACCACGTCAGCCACAACCTCTATGCAGACGCATTGCTCAAGACAATCGGGCTGCGATACCAGCCGCATAGGGGCGAAGTGATCTCTTCGTTCGGCCGTGGCGTACGGGTGGTGAAAGCCTATTGGGAGAAAAAGGGGCTGGACGTCTCTCCGCTCCGGATGTATGACGGCAGCGGACTGGCGCCGGCCGACAAGGTGTCGGCCGGATTTATGAGTGAATTGTTGGTCTACATGGCGACGAAGTCCGCCGCTTCGGACGCTTTCATCGCCTCCCTGCCGCAGGCCGGCGTGGAGGGATCGGTGCGCAATTTCCTGAAAGGGACGAAATGGCAGGGAAAAGCCCGACTGAAGAGCGGAGGCATCACGGGGGTCAGGTGTTATGCCGGCTATATCATGAAAGACGGCAAGACCTATGCGGTCGCCGTTTTCTCGAACAACTATTCTTGCCCGATGAGCCAAATGACGGGCGCGTTAGGGCAGTTGCTGTTGCAGTTGCTCTGAATGAAAAAGTCCAATAGCTTGTACAGCTAAAAAATGGGTTCACGGAAAACCGGTTAAAAATACATAATGTTTCTTGCCGGTTTTAACGCAAGAACGGCCGTATTAGGGTCGTATTAGGGCCGTTGAAGGGCCGTATTAAGTCCGTATTAAGTCCGTTTCCTATGATTGGTGTTAAAATTGCGGTTATTTTTTAACAAAACAGCCTCTTTTTGGGGGGCAAATGTGAATGCGATTTTAACACGGTTTTTTCAGGTGTTGTTATAGGGAGTGAACGGGTCGTGTATCCTTATCCGTGTGCCGGGGAGCCTCCCTTGCTTAAGGCAGGAGCGAGCGTTGCGTCAGGAACTCGAGGAACTTCGCCTTGTAGTTGTCGGAGATCGGGATGTATTCTTTTCCGAAGACGATCCGGTTCCGCTCGATCACCTTGATCTTTTCCGGTTGCACGATAAAGGAGCGGTGCACGCGGATGAAGCGGTTCGCAGGCAGCATCTCTTCCAGCGACTTCATGCTCATCAGGGAAAGGATCGGATGCGGCTCGTCCTCGACGAATATCTTGACATAGTCTTTCAGCCCTTCGATATAGAGGATCTTGCGCAGTTCGACCTGCACTAATTTATATTCGGTCTTGATGAAGATCGACCCGATCTCCGCCGCAGGCGCCTGCATGTGCTCGTACCATTGCAACGCTTTGCCTGCCGCCTTGAGGAAATCCGGATAGGCGATCGGTTTCAACAGATAGTCGAGGGCGTTCACCTTGTAGCTGTCGAGGGCATATTGCTCGAATGCGGTCGTGAAGATGATGCGGGTGTCCGCCTCCAGGATGCGCGAGAACTCCATGCCGCTCAGTTCCGGCATCTGGATGTCGAGGAATAGCAAATCTACCGGCTGGGCGTTCAACTGGGGCAAGGCGTCGAGGGCACTGTTGAACTTCGCCGCGAGGCGGAGAAAGGGGGTCTTGCCCACGTAACTTTCCAGCAAGCTGACGGCCAGAGGTTCGTCATCGATGATAGCGCACGTTAATGTCATAACCTGTAGTATGGATGTTCCGGACAAAAATACAACAAATCCTTATGCCTGCAACTCCAACAGGCAGACATATTCATCCCCTTTTTGCCCGTAAGTGAAAATATGGCGCGACGGATACAGCAATTCCAGCCGCCGGCTGAGGTTCTGCAGGCCTATGCCGGAACCGCTCTTGTCCTGCCCGTTGTCTTTCGGAAAGTAGCTGTTGCGGATGGAGCAGACGATCCGCCTCCCTTCCTGGTGGATGGAGAGGCCGATGAAGGAGGGCTTGTTGTGGCTCACCCCGTGCTTGAACGCATTCTCGATCAGGGAGATGAAAAGCAGGGGAGCCACCGGGGTCTCCGGCGCGGCGGACGATATGTCGGTTGCCAGCTTCACGTGTTCCGGCAGGCGGATGCGCATCAGCTCCACGTAGTTGCGGATGAAGTCGAGCTCCTTTTCCAGCGGCACGGTCGGCTGGCTACTGTCGTAGAGCACGTAGCGCAGGAGGCGGCTCAGGTCGTGCACCGCCTCCTGCGCCCGTTCGGGGCTGAAGGCGATCAGGCTGTAGATGTTGTTCAGCGTGTTGAACAGGAAATGCGGGTTTAACTGGCTCTTCAGGTTCTGCAATTCCGCCTCGGCGCGGCTTTTCTCCAGCTCGCGGCGTGCCGACTCCATCTCGTACCAGCTCCCCGTCATCTTGATAGCGACGCTCAGCCCCGCCACGAGCAGGTACAGCATGGCGTTCACCATGAAGAACCCGATGATCTCCTCCCATCCCCGCTCCGGCCTCGGATGTTTCCACTCGGGGTGCGGGAGCAGTTCGAACAGCAGGTGGACGGCCCCCATCGCAAAAGCGATCAACAGGATGTTGCACAGGATGAACTGCCAGGGGCGCTTGGCGAACAGGAAACGGCCGATCAATAGGACATAATTGGCATAGAACACCAGCATGAACGACAGCGGGACGATCACGGAGCGGACATAGCCCGCCACCGTCACCGTCTGCGACTCGCGCCCGGTGAAGAAGAACGGCAACCCGAAGAGGATCGCCCAGGCGGCTGTATGGATCAGTTTCCCCATCCCTTTGAAGGGGGGAGCCGGCAGGGCCGGCCGGATTTCTTCTGTTTTCATACCTGCAAAGATACGGTTTATTCGTAACGTATCGCCTCTATCGGGTCGAGTTGCGCCGCTTTTTTGGCCGGATACCATCCGAAGAAGATGCCGGTGACGGTACAGACGGCAAACGAGAGGACGACGCTCCAAGGCTGGATGTAGATCGGAAAGTGGGCGGCCCCGTTCACAACCAGGGCCGCGCCTACCCCAAAGACTACACCTATCAGACCTCCTGTCACGCTGATCAGGATCGATTCGATCAGGAATTGTGCCAGGATGTCAATGCCTTTGGCCCCGATACTCATGCGGAGGCCGATCTCGCGGGTGCGTTCCGTCACGCTGACATACATGATATTCATGATTCCGATGCCCCCTACGAGCAGCGAAATACCCGCCACAGCCGCCAACAGCACGGTCATCATATCCGTAGTGCTTGTCAGCATCGTGCTCAACTCCTGCTGGCTGCGGATATTGAAATCATCATCGTCACTTTCCTTCAACTTATGGTTGCGGCGGAGTATTTCGGTAATCTCGTCGATGGCCTGGTCGGTGTATTCCTCCTTGAGGGCCGAACAGGTAATGCCTTGCAGATGGGTGATGGCTAGGACCTTTTTCTGAATCGTTGTGTATGGAGCTAAGATTAGGTCGTCCTGGTCCATTCCCATGCTGTTGTATCCTTTGCTTTCCAGTACGCCGACGACGCGGAAAGGCAGGCTCTTGAATCGGATCACTTTCCCTACCGGGCTACTGCCGTCGGGGAAGAGGTTGTCGACGACGGTCTTGCCGACGACGCATACCTTGGCGGCCGTCTGGATGTCCTGCTCGGTGAACATATCGCCGTCTTCCACTTTATAGCGGCGGATCTCCAGGTAGTCGGGGCTGATGCCGTAAATCGAGGTCGGGGCATTGTTGGCTCCGTAGATCGCCTGCCCGCTGCTGTTGACCGAGGGAGAGACGGCGGAGACGAACCGCGTCTCGTCCACGATGTCCTCGTAGTCTTGCAGTTTCAGGGTCTCCATGGCGGATGCGTCTTGCCGGACGCCGCCCCGCATATCGGCTCCCGGATGTATCATGATCATGTTGGAACCCATCTCGCTGATCTGCGCCTGGATGCTTCGTTTCGAACCTTGCCCGATGGCGAGCATGGTGATCACGGAGGCCACGCCGATGATGATGCCCAGCATGGTGAGGAAACCGCGCAACTTGTTGTTGGCGAGTGCCCGGACGGCGATTTTTATGAGGTTGGTTGTGTTCATTTTATGATTTATGATTTATGATTTGTGATTTATGATTTATGGATTGTAATTTATGATTTATGCGTAGATGAAAAATCATAAATCATAAATTCTTTCACTCTTCGTTCTTCGGCAACCGTGCCAGCGCTTCTGCCGCGTTGAGGATATTCGTGTTGACCGTATCGGAAGTGACATGCCCGTCGCGCAGCGTGATGTTGCGGCTGCTGTATTGGGCGATCTCCGGGTTGTGGGTCACGAAGATGATGGTACGTCCCTCGGCATGCAGCCTCTGGAAGAGGACCAATATCTCGAAAGAGGTGCGGGTGTCGAGGTTCCCGGTCGCTTCATCGGCGAGGATGACGGCGGGGTCGTTCACCAGTGCCCGGGCGATGGCGACGCGCTGCATCTGTCCGCCGGACATCTGGTTGCTCTTGTGCATCAACCGTTCGCCGAGGCCTACGGCGATCAGCGACTCGACGGCTTTCCGGTGTCGTTCGGCGGCATTGTAGGCCGAGTTGTACATCAAGGGTAGCTCCACGTTTTCGACCGCTGTCGTCTTAGGCAGCAGGTTGTAGTTCTGGAAGACGAACCCGATCTTGCGGTTGCGCAGGGTGGCACGGGCGTTCTTGCCCATCGTGCGGACCGATGTGCCGTCGAGGTAATACTCCCCGCTGGTCGGCGTGTCGAGGCAGCCCAACGTGTTCAGCAAGGTGCTTTTTCCGGAACCGGATGTCCCCATGATGGTGACAAACTCGCCTTCGTAGATCGTGAAGGAGACGCCCCGCAGGGCATGGACCGTTTCGTCTCCGACCTTGAAATCACGTTTGATATTGTCTAATTTGATAATCTCTTTCATGACGTTGTTTTTTAATTGTCAATTGTTCCTTCTCAATTGTCAATTCTTCTTCTTGCTTCCCGGAGGGCCAGGCATGAACGGGCTTCTCTCCGTTCCGGGGCCGGCTGCCGGTGCTGCCGGTGCGGTTTCGAGGTCGACGGCGAGCTCTTCGCCTTCGGAGAGGCCGCCGGTGATCTCGGTCAGGTTTCCGCTGGTGGAGCCGACGGTGACGGCTTTGGGCTTCAGCTCCTGCCCGCTCTTGACCCATACGAGGCGTTTTCCGGCGGGGGCTTCCGTTTGGGCTCCGGAGATTGTATAGCCGATTTGTTCCAACAGTTGTGCGTCCGGCACGAAACGGAGCGACTTGGTCGGGATTGTCAGCACGTTGTCGCGTTCCAGCGTGAAGATCGTCACGTTGGCGGTCAGGCGCGGCTTTAATTTCAGGTCGGGATTGTCGGCCGAGATGACCACTTCGTAGGTGACGACTGTCGAAGTCGAGGCGGAAGAGGTGCTGCTGCTTTCGCTGTCGCCGAGGCGGATCTGCATGACGGTGCCTTCGAAGACATCGTTCGGGTAGGCGTCGACGGTGAAGGTGACCCGCTGTCCGTTTTCCACGTTGCCTATATCGGCTTCGTCCACATCGGCAATCACCTGCATCTTGGTCAGGTCGGCTGCGATGGTGAACAGGGTAGGCGTTTCGAAGCCGGCTGCGACGGTCTGTCCCTCTTCAACGGCACGGTTGATGACGACACCGTCGATCGGGCTGGTGATGGTCGCATATTCGAGGTTGCGTTTCACCTTGACCATGGCTGCCTGGTTCTGTCCGTAGGCGGCTTTTGCCTTTTCGTAGTTGTAGGTAGACGTCTCATAGTCCGCGTCGCTGATCAACTTCTTTTCGTAGAGGATCTTGTTGCGGGCGTAATTCTTTTGCTGATATTCGTATTCGCATTTGCTGCTTGCCAACTGTGCCTCTGCGGAGGCGAGTTCGGCTTTGAGGTTGACCCGGTCCATTTCGGCGATCAGTTGTCCGGCTTTGACCACGTCGTTGTAGTCTGCATAGAGCTTGTCGATGATGCCGGATACCTGCGTGCCGACTTCGACTTCCGTTACCGGTTCGACGGTCCCGGTTGCCGTTACCGTGTTCGAGATGGAACTGCGGCCCACTTGGGCGGTTTCGAGGCGGATACCGCCTTTCGACGTCTTGCCGGTGAAGAGCCAGGCACCGCCTGCTATGGCCAATATGCCTGCTATGCCGATGATTAGTTTCTTCTTGTTCATATCTGTATCTGTTTTTATTTTTCTTTATGACTGCGGTTCCTTTTGCGAGGTCCCTGCCGGATTGAACCGGAGCAGGGACCGAAACAAAAAGAGAGTGAATATATTCATTAGCGGTTCACCCCTAATGCGTTGTTTCAGAATAGCCGGATCTCTTCTCCCTGGTAGAAGCGCAGCAGGCTGGCGTTCAGGATAGCTGTATATTTGGCCTGGAGCGTTTCCTGCTGTGCGCTCAGGAGGTTGTTTTTCTCTGTCAGCAGTTCGACGGTGTTCTTCATGCCGACGTTGAACTGTTCGCTGACGAGCGCGTAGCTGGTCTCCGTGCTTTTCAGCTTTTGCGAAGCTGCCACGTATTGCTGTTGTGCGCTGTTGGCGGCCAGCCAGAGGTTCTCGATGGTCTTGTAGAGGGTCTTCTGGTCGTCCAAGAGGTTCAACTGGCTGGTCTGCTTTTGCAGTTTGGCCTTGTTGACGGCGCTTTTCGTCTGGCGTTTGTCAAAGAGAGGGATGCTGAGGGTCAGTCCCAGCGAATTGTTCCAGTTCCGTTTGACCTGTTCGCTGAAGCTGAAGTCGTTGCCGTTGGCATTCGTGCTTCCGATGCCCGCACTGAGGTTTAAGCTCGGGAGGTAGCCGGCACGTGCCATCTTGATACTCAGGTCCGAGGCTTCGATGTTCAGCTTTCCAGCCTCTATTTCGGGACGGAGGCCGAGGGCCGTGTTGTAGACATCGTCTTTGGCCGGGAGCGGGGTTAAGACGCGGCTGTCGTCCAATTGCGGTAGGTAGAGGTCCATTTCAACATCCCCGTCGAGTTCCAACAGTTGCTTCAATTGCAATTTGTAGTCCTGCAGGGTGGTCTCGGAGGTGACTACTTGGTAGTGGTCGCTGCTGACCTGTGCTTCCAGTTGGGCGAGGTCGCTCGAAGCGATACTGCCGACGTTGAAGAGTTCCCGCCCCCGTTCGTATTGCTGCCGGCTCACTTCCCATGTCGACCGGTTCACCTTGACCGCTTCGGCGGAGTAGAGGATCTGCACATACAACTGGGTGATGTTTTCTTCGATTGAGTTTTCGCTTTCGTTTACGTTCAGTTCGGTGATACGGTTGTTCAGCTTCTGTTGTTTGACGGTGTTCACACGCTTGCTTCCGTTATACACGGTCCAGTTGGCATCGATGCCGTAGCTGCCGTTATAGGAGGTCTTGCTTTGGCTTGTCGTGATGTTATCACCGCTGATGATGGTGCCGCTTGCACTGTTCGGGCGGTTGACGACGCGTTGGCTGATGTTCCCGCTCAAGGAGGGTAGGAAATCCGCTTGGGCTGTCTTTACGTCCTCTTGGGCACTTTCGACGTTGAGACGGTTCCGTTGGATGGTGATGTTATGCTCCAAGGCATAATCGATACAATCGCGAAGCGTCCATTGTTTGGGTGCGTCTTCCCCGGCTTTCATCCCGGCGGGCAGGAGAAGCAGGCAGGAGAGGAGTATGGAAGAGATCTGTTTCATGATGCTTTCGTTTTGTAACCTAACAATCTTTTTACCTTTTTACGAAAGCAAAACTACAACGGGATGAAAACCTATACAATCAGATTAGAAAAAGAGGGACGTTTTCTCGACAAAGGGGGGATTTCTGTCGATGAATGTCGGGGTGAATGTTTGATTTGATTGTTTGTTTGATTCGAATGATTTGAATGATTTGATTGGTTCGATTGATTCGATTGATTTGATTGGTTCGATTGGTTCGATTGTAGAGACGCACGGCCGTGCGTCTCTACGTGGGGGACCGTCAACCGTGGGGGATCATTAACCATGGATATCATCAACCTGGATATCATCAACCGGTGATCATCAAACCGAACCAATCAAACCGGAATAATCAATAAAAAACAATGCCTGTAATACCTGCCAGAATAATCATCAGAATCGGGTTGATCTTGAATTTCCAGGTCAGGATAAATGCCGCGCCGAAAATCAGGAAACTTTTATAGTCGATGAAATTCTCGCTGTTCATCAACAGTAAAGCCGCTGCCGCAATCAGGCCGACTGTAGCCGGACGAAGACCGTAGAAAGCGGCTTCTACATATTTGTTGTGCCTGAACTTGGCAAAAGCGTAGGAGATCGCCAGTACCAATAGGAAAGAGGGCAGGCAGACGGCAAAGGTCGTCAGGCAGGATCCCAATATGGACATGGTCGGCGAATAGCCGGCGTTGTGGATAGCCGTATAGCCGATGTAGGTGGCACTGTTGATCCCGATCGGGCCGGGCGTCATCTGCGAGATGGCGACGATATCCGTAAATTCTTGTGACGAGATCCACCCGTAGCGGTCCACCACGTCCGCTTGTATCAGGGAGAGCATGGCGTAGCCCCCACCGAAACCGAATATCCCGATTTTCAGATATACATAGAATAATTGCAACCAGATCATATCAGTCTTTCTTTATTTTCAGTCCGTAAACAAGTCCTCCCACAATGGCGGCAATGATAACCCACACAGGAGATAATCCGCCTTTCCAGATCAACAGTGCGGCTGCGATCGGGATCATCAGTTCTTTATGGCTCATCTTGATCGAACGCGCCGTTGTCAGGCAAGGCACGGCAATCAGGGCGACAACCGCCGGGCGCAATCCTTTGAAGGCTTTCTCCACCCATACGTTATCCTGCACTTGTGTGAAGAACAGCGCGATGGCCAATATGATCAGGAAAGAGGGGAGGATCGTCCCTAAAGCGCATATCGCACCTCCCGTTACCTTTTTCAGTTTGTAACCTACAAAAATGGAGATGTTCACGGCAAAAATGCCGGGCAGGGACTGCGCTACAGAGAATAGGTCGATGAAATCTTCTTTCGAAAGCCATCCTCTATCGACCACCTCCCGTTGTATCAGGGGCAACATCGCATAGCCACCTCCAATCGTAAATGCCCCTATTTTAATGAATGTCAGAAAAAGTGTCCAGTACATAATCTTTACCGTCCTAATTCTTTGTCATACCGTTCTTTGTCGTTGATGAGGCGCAAGGCTTCCTGGAAACTCTTGTTGTCATCGTTGATGACTTGGAAGTATTCGGTCATGTCGTACAGGTCGCGAGCGATAAGCGCCTTGATCTGGAGCATGATCAACGGTTTGGAACGGTTGTATTGCTCTTCGTTGAATTCGATCTTGTCCTCTTTGGCCAGTGTGACCAGTTCCTGCATCATGTCGTCCGTCACGTTGAAGTTCTGTTTGTATTGGACGAACTTCGGATATTTTTTGTTCAGTTCGGCACGATGGCGGTCCAGATAATTCATGGCGATGCGGTTCACGAGGCCCGTAGCGACGATGTTACGGTGATAGTCCGTATAGCGGGACGTGTCGACCGGGATGAAGACATCCGGCATGATACCGCCGCCGCCATACACGATGCGTTTCGTCTCCAACGTGTTGTATTTCATCGAGTCGGGGAAATGGATGCTGTCTGCGCTCATGAGTTCGCCCCGGTTGTAGCGGTCGATCAGGTCATGGTTGTATTGCTCTTGTTTGCCGTTGACATACGGTTTCTGGATGGAACGGCCCGTAGGTGTGTAGTAACGGGCAACTGTCAGGCGGATCATCGAGCCGTCGGGCATCGGGATCGGTTTCTGTACCAACCCTTTTCCGAACGTGCGGCGGCCTACGACTACGCCCCGGTCCCAGTCCTGTATGGCACCGGAAAGGATTTCACTGGCGGATGCGGATGTTTCGTCTACCAATACGACCAGACGTCCCTCTTCAAACCCGCCACGGGTTGAAGACTTGGCCTCTTCGCGCGGTTGTTTGTTCCCTTCGGTATAGACAATCAGCTTGTCCTTGCCTAAGAATTCGTCGGCCAGGTCGATCGCGATGTTCAGATAACCACCGCCGTTCCCTTGCAGATCGAGAATCAGGTTTTTCATCCCCTGTTTTTTCAGCTTCTCCAGCGCTTCCCGAAACTCGTCGGCCGATGAAGCGGCGAAGCGGTTCAGTTTGATGTACCCGGTCGTCTTATCCGCCATATAAGCGGCATCCAAGCTATACACCGGAATCTTTCCACGTGTGATTTTGAACTCGATCAGGTCGGGAACTCCGTTGCGCAGGACCTTTACCCGTACTTCCGTATTTTTCGGGCCGCGCAGGCGTTTCATCACATCCGTGTTCTTCATCTTGACGCCGGCGATCAGCGTGTCGTCCACCATGATGATACGGTCGCCGGCAACCAGGCCGACCTTTTCCGACGGTCCGCCGGGAATGACCTGGATCACATATAGCGTATCTGTCAACATATTGAACTGGATCCCGATCCCGTCGAAGTTGCCCTGCAACGGTTCTGTCATTTCTTTCGTCTCTTCCGGATCTGTATAGGTAGAGTGGGGGTCCAGTTTTTCCAACATACCGACGATGGCATCTTCTACTAATTTCGTTTCGTTTGTCGGATCTACATATAAATTCGAGATGGCATACAAGGCCAACTGGAGCTTGCGGGCGTCCGTATTGTTACCGCGTTGTGCCGACATCGAGACGGCGAAAACGCTTAATATAAGGAATAGAAGGAAAATTCGTTTCATGCTTATTCTTGTGTTAATAATGGGTTGGCCCCTTTCGGTATAAAGGGAGAAATATCTTTTCCGTAACGCAACAGTTCCCGCACGATGCTGGAACTGATATGCGTATGTTCCGGTTCTGTAAAAAGGATAAAGGTTTCGATCCCGCTCAGTTTGCGATTCACGTCGGCTATGCTTTTTTCATACTCGAAATCGTTCACTGTACGGATACCGCGCAGGATAAACCTCGCATTCATCTGTTGGGCGAAGTCGACTGTCAACGAATTATACGTCCTGACCTTTACGCGCGGTTCGTCTTTGTAAAGCTCCCGGATGACTTCCAATCGTTTCTCCAAAGAGAAGTGAGTCCGTTTCGTATCGTTGATCCCGATCGCGATAATGATTTCATCCACCAGTTCAAGCCCGCGGCTGACCAGCGATTCGTGCCCGATCGTGAAGGGGTCGAAGGTGCCGGGGAAAAGAGCAACGCGTTTCAATTGACAATTGACAATTGACAATTGACAATTATCGGTTGATTGTTGTCCTTGTTTTTCTCCTTGTTCCTCTCCCTGTTTTATATATCTTATCTTCTCCATTTTTCTTTTTAATTGTCCATTGTCAATTGTCCATTGTCAATTGACTACGTCTTCTTCCACAACCAAGTTCTCTATGATAAAGTTCTGCCGTTCCATCGTGTTTTTGCCCATGTAGAACTCCAGCATATCTTTTACCAAGTCTTCTTTTTTCATCGTTACCGGGTCGAGGCGGATGTCTTTTCCGATAAAATGCTTGAACTCGTCCGGCGAGATTTCTCCTAAACCTTTGAATCGGGTGATCTCGGCATTTTTCCCGGCGGCGGCAATGGCGTTTACCCGTTCTTCCTCGTTGTAGCAATACCAGGTCTTCTGTTTGTTGCGCACGCGGAACAACGGCGTTTGCAGGATATAGACATGATTCCGTTTGATCAGGTCCGGGAAGAACTGGAGGAAGAAGGTGATCAGCAACAGGCGGATGTGCATACCGTCCACATCGGCATCGGTCGCGATGATCACTTTGTTGTAGCGCAAGCCTTCCAAACCGTCCTCTATGTTCAAGGCAGCCTGGAGCAAGTTGAACTCTTCGTTCTCATACACGATCTTCTTGGTCAGCCCGTAGCTGTTCAACGGCTTACCTCGAAGGCTGAACACCGCTTGCAGGTTCGGATCGCGGCTTTTCGTGATGGAACCGCTTGCTGAATCTCCCTCGGTGATGAAGATACAGCTGTCTTCCAAGTTGTCGCCTTTCGTGTCGTTCAGGTGGATCCGGCAGTCGCGCAGTTTCCGGTTGTGCAGGTTGGCTTTCTTGGCCCGTTCGCGTGCTAACTTGGTCACGCCGGCGATCGCCTTGCGTTCTTTTTCCGATTCCTGGATCTTGCGCAACAGGGCATCCGAAGTCTCTGCGTTCTTGTGCAGGTAGTTGTCCAGCTCCTTCTTGATGAAGTCGCCGACAAATTTGCCGACCGAAGGCCCGTCCGGTCCCATGTCTTTCGAACCGAGCTTGGTCTTTGTCTGGCTTTCGAATACCGGTTCCTCCACCTTGATGCTGATGGCTGCCACCACACCGGCCCGGATGTCCGAGTATTCGAAGTTCTTGCCGTAATACTCCTTGATGACACGTCCCAACGCTTCGCGGAAGGCGGAAAGGTGCGTTCCTCCCTGTGTCGTGTGTTGGCCGTTGACGAACGAGTAGTATTCTTCGCCGTATTGGTTGCTGTGGGTAATGACCACCTCTATGTCTTCTCCTTTCAGGTGAATGATCGGATATAAAGGTTCTGTCGTCATGTTCTCGTTCAACAGGTCTACAAGGCCGTTGCGCGAATGGAACTTTTTGCCGTTGAAGACGATCGACAACCCGGAGTTGAGGAACACGTAATTCTTCAACAGGCTCTCGATGTATTCGTCTTTATATTGATAATCCTTGAATATCTCTTTGTCCGGGATGAAATAGATAAGCGTCCCGTTGGCTTCCTCCGTCGGGCAGATCGGAGCATTCTCCGTAATGACCGCCTTGCTGTATTCCGCCCGCTTGCATTCGCCGTCCCGGTAGCTGGTGATCAGGAAATAGCTGCTCAATGCATTCACGGCTTTGATACCGACCCCGTTCAATCCGACCGACTTCTTGAAAGCCTTGCTGTCGTATTTCGCTCCGGTGTTCATCTTGCTGGAGACATCGACCACCTTGCCCAATGGAACGCCACGGCCGTAGTCGCGTACGGAGACGGTGCCTTCTTCAACGGTTACTTCTATGGTTTTACCATAACCCATCATATATTCGTCGATGGAGTTATCCAGCACCTCTTTCAGCAATACATAAATACCGTCATCGGCATAACTTCCGTCTCCTAACTTCCCGATATACATACCGGGGCGGCGGCGGATGTGTTCCATCCAGTCAAGCGTCTTGATGTCATCATCGTTGTACGCTGTCGGTTGCTGCATTGTTGAATTTAGTTCATCCATAAATAAATTGACAATGGACAATTGACAATGGACAATTATCCAAAGATTATAATAGTTTGTTCTTTAATTTGTTCTTCAAATTGTCAATTGTCCATTGTCAATTGTCAATTCTCTTGATGTATGCTCTTCTTGTCTTGTGATGTTCGCGTTTGAAATAATCCCATTGTGCCTGTACTGCACTGTTTGTCTCCAGTTCCGGATTGCTTTCCGCATAGATGGCCCCGACACGTTTGTAAACCGGAATCAGGTCGTTGAACAACAGTGCGTTCACGCCCTTGCTCTGATATTCCGGCAAGACTCCCGTCAGGTAGAGGTCGATCACTTTCGGCTTGCTCTTCAACGCTTTCAGCAGATGGATCCAGCCGAACGGGAAAAGATGGCCTTTGGCTTTCTGCATGGCTTTGGAGAGGTTCGGCAGCGAGATGCCGAAGCCGACCACTTCATCATCTTCCTCGCGGACGATCAGGGTCACCAGGTCATACCGGAGCATCGGGATATACATATTAATATAGTAGTCGATTTGTTTCTGGGTCAGACGGGCGAATCCGTATAGCGGCGCGTACGATTCGTTCAAGGTCCGGAACACCTTCTGCGCGTAGGGCATGATTGATTTCGCATTCTTGAACTTCATCACCTTCAGCCCGTATTTTTTCTTGACGATCTCACCGATACGCAAATGCTTTTCCGGTACTCCGTCCGGTATGTAGATCTTGAACTCGTGCCAGTCCTGGTCTTTCGTATATCCCATCCGTTCCATCTGTTTCGGATAATAGGGATAGTTGTAGATGGTCGCCATCGTCCCGATCTGGTCAAATCCCTCGACCAACATTCCTTCGTGGTCCAGATCGGTGAAACCCATCGGGCCTTGCAAGGCTTCCATCCCCTGTTCCTTTGCCCATTTTTCCACGGCATCGAACAAAGCGTCCACCACTTCAACATCGTCGATAAAGTCTACGAACCCGAAGCGTGCGTACTTCTGGTTCCAGGTCTCGTTGCTCCGGCGGTTGATCATCCCGGCGATACGTCCCACGACCTTCCCGTCTCTGTATGCCAAGAAATAGATCGCGTCGCACACCTCAAACGCCGGATTCTTTTTCTTATCCAACGTCATCATCTCTTCCTCAATCAGGCCGGGTACGTGATACGGATTGCCTTTATATAATTCGATATTGAACTTTACGAACTTTTTGAGTTCCTTTTTACTGGTAACTTCTTTAATTACTACGCTCATCGGTCATTTAGTTTGAACGGCAAATTTACACAATTAATTCATTATTAGTGCCGGTTGGCGGAAAGAAATTAGGACACCGCATTAAAATCATAAAAGGTGCAGATGGGAATTTCCGCGCAGGCTTCCTCTCTCTAACCCCCAATTGGAGATTGAGCCAAAAGAAGTCCGTACTTCCTTCTGTTCAGCCGGTAGCTTGTTTGCTTCACCCGGATGGTCTTCTGCTTTTGTAGCCATCCACTTTTTGTTTCACAGCTGTGAAATGAACTATAATAAGAAAACTGCATACGGTTAATGATAATTTGCATAAATATGCAATTATCTCACTCCTGTAAGCTCGTCGGGGCTGACTGCGCAGCCCCTTGCCGCATGGCGTTCCCTCCGCAGG
>JAGBDR010000078.1 GCA_017937385.1 Parabacteroides sp. | reverse complement strand
TTTCTGTGGAATGGATATCAACCAGGATACGCACAGGTACGAAACGATTGAAAAAATGACTTTTATACTTTTTTGAATATCCTGGTTCTCTTTACATTTGATACGGATAAGAGAGATGGATACAGGGGTGCGAAACTTCAGCAAACAATATCCCCCCCCAAAAGCGCAAAAATCATCTAAAGGCATAATTTACAGCCACATCCCCAAAATACCTGTTTCTAAAAAAATATTACCCTTGCAGGAAAATTGAATTTCATGGGCATGAAAACCGAATTTCATGCCCATGAGTTTCGATTTGGACGAATCGTTATGAAGTAAAAAATACAATATATGTACAAGAAGTTATTTCGCAGTAAGCCTATTTATCAGACGGGTGAACTCGTCCTCCCGTTCTTGTGGCAGACGGGCTTTGCGGATCCATTCCTCCTCACCGTATACACCGACATGGGAATAGTCGAACGGCTTAAACCCGATCTTCCGGATTCCGGCATGCGATTGAAAAGTAAAATCATCTCTTTTCGGGTCCTTAAACAAGGGGTCAGCCCAAACGGAATGAGGCTCTTTTGCCTTTTTCCAGGCTTTGAAATCCTTTCCAAAGAAATCCTGTTTTCCGGATAACGACCAGTACAAGTTCCGGTCAGCGTCGATATCGGCATTTTCCCATTGCCCTCTGAACAAAACCTCGTCTTCAATCAAAACGATGTTATGCCGGAATACAAAAGACTGATGCTCCTCTTTCCGCGTACACTGGAGCTGGTTGGTATAGGCAAAGGCCAGAATATTGTTGAAGATGCGGTTTTCCTTGCCATAATGCTGGTGGAACCCACCGCTTTTACAACGGTACACCAAATTATAACTCATCTCCACACCGGTCGAGCCCTCATCCGTGTACAACCCCCAGCCTCCATAGTCATAGGAATAGACATCATGGATCACATTGTGGGAGACACAAGTTCCCGGAGATTCGCCCAACGTATAAACCGCGCCCATGTCTGACAACTCGCCCCAGCCGATGTGGTGGATGTGGTTATACATGACCTTGTTTCCTACAGCCGGACTCTCCAGTTTCTTTTGAAAAGGTATCATTTCCCCCTTGTCATCCATGGCATTGGTCCACAAGGTTTCCGACTGATTATAGCCCCAAACCCAACCGATGGATATGCCCGAATAGAGCAGGTCGGATATTTCGTTATGAGTCACCTGGTTGTCTGCCGTATGAAACAGGGCGATCCCCACTCCGCAAGGCAATTCCCTTCCGGTATAAGTGATGATATTGTTGTCGATGAGGTTGCCTCGGGTCACGGGGCTGCCGGAGGTCCTGAAATAGGGCTCGCCGACCTTGATGCCCCCGGCACCCAAATCATACAGGTAGCAATGAGAAACCCGGTTGTCATTGCATTCCTGCCCAAACCATACGGCGTAAGCACCTGTATGAAGCATTTCGCAATTTTCCAACCGGATCCGGTCGGCAAAATCAAATTGCATGGATGCTTTTGCGTTGGCAGATGCCTGTGCCGGCTCCTCTCCTTCCGGGGGAAGATGATAAGCGGAATATTGGAAAGACAGGTTCTCGAACGTCACGTCCGTTACCGGTTTTCCCTCTTCTCCCTGCACAATCACCCAATGTTCCAGAACCGGGGCGATACATACGGCCTCCTCCATGCGTTCCCCTTCACGGGGCATATAATAAATCAAGGCCTTTTCACGATCGAGGAACCACTCGCCCGGACTGTCTAATGCCGCTTTATAGTCATACATATAATACCGGCTTCCCTGTTGGATCGGATTCCAGGGTTTCATGCCCTGCCCTTCCATATAGATACGGCAGGAATCCTTTTCCACATAGCGCGGACTTCTGGTCGTTATATCCCATTTATGATAAAAGCGGAACTTCAAATGTTTCAACTCCCGACTCGGAACATGCAGCAAGGTCTCCCAATCGGCAGGATGGAAATCGACCTGTTGCACCGCATAGTCGGCACTCCTCACCCCTTTCACAAATGGATGTTCCGAAGTTCCTTTCACAAAGAACCACTCCGCATTCGGCGTCCGCGCCAAGATGGCCCGCCGGTCATTCACATAGAACTGTTCAATGTCCAATCCGTATCTTGCCACTTCAGGAACATACGCCCGGTACATTCCATCCCCGCAGGCTTCCCATCCATCGATGCGGATTCCTCCCAACAGCCGGGGTTTCTCCTCTCCCTGCGATTGAATCACCAAAGGACGTGCCAGCGGAGAGCGGATGATGAACGGTTCCTGCATGTAATACGCTCCGGAAGCCACCCGAAGAAACAAGGTGTCGGAAGAGGAACCGGATGAAAGTCTTCCTTCCACCGCCCGGTTCAGCGAATAGAAAGGCGAAGCCTCTGTGCCGTCTCCCGTCTTGTCGTTACCCTGGGGAGAGACATACACCGTTTCTCTCCCCTTCTCCAAACCTTGCGCCGGCGCGGGCATTATCCATCCTAAGCACCAGGCAAGTCCTATCAAAGTAATCTGTCTCATCACTGTTATTTTTCAAAACAAGCATCAAAAGCGTGTGCCGACGGCCGGAAGTCCACCTGTTTGACAAAGGCGCAAGACTCCCGTGCCCCGTGCTCGCGGTCCATACCGCTGTCTTCCCATTCTACGGAGAGCGGACCTTGATAGCCGGCATCGTTCAAAGCGCGGATAATCTCTTCAAAACGGATCTTTCCACGCCCCAAGCTGCGGAAATTCCAGAAACGGCGGGCATCGCCAAAAGTAGAATGGCCACCGAACACACCGATCTGTTTCGGGGTATCGCTCCAATACACATCTTTCATGTGCACATGGAAGATGCGGTCCGGGAACTGGTTGATGAAGTCCACATAATCCACTCCCTGATACCCCAAATGACTCGGATCGTAATTAAAGCCGAAAGCCGGATGATAGTTAACCGCCTCCAGAGCTTTGCGGGCGGAATAGGTATCGAACGCGATCTCGGTCGGATGTACTTCAAGGGCGAAGCGGACTCCCAATTTCTGATACTCATCCAAAATCGGAATGAAACGACGGGCGAAATCGGCATACCCTTCCGCGATCATCTCGTCGGTAACAGGCGGGAAAGAATAGAGCCATTGCCAGATCGAGCTACCCGTAAAGCCGACAACGGTATCGATTCCCAACATTTTAGCGGCATGAGCGGCCTGGATCATGTTTTCGATAGCCCGCCGGCGCACGCCTTCAGGTTCGCCATCGCCCCAGATATAGTCGGGCAATACGGATTTATGCCGTCGATCGATCGGATCACAGATCGCCTGCCCGACCAGATGATTCGAAATGCAAAACAGTTGCAAACCATACTTGTCGAGCGTCGCCTTGACATTCCGATAATATTCCGGATCTGTCTGCCGGACATCCAAATGAGAAGGTAACCCCAGTTCAACACCGTCAAAACCAAATGATTTTGCTTTTTCACACACAACTTCCAGCGGTAAATCCCCCCACTGCAAGGTACATAATGTTACAGGACGTGCCATATTCTGTTCTTTTTCAAGGTTAATAGATTGTGTCTTTCTGACAAATGTAAAATTTCTTTTCAAATTTATCCACAAATATTTTTTATTTCTGGATATTTATCATTCCTTTGCACATAGTATTAACAATTAAAATTCTTAGCTATGAGAAAGATTGTGTATTGGGCACTTGCCTGTGTGCTTTACTTGACAGGTTGTGAAAGTTCTTCATCGGAAGAGGTTATTCCGCAGACAACATTTGTCCCCGTCCAATTCAGCGTCCAGGTCGAAAAGGAGATCATCTCTTTTCCGGCGACACGTAGTATGCCGGACAGCCCGATTCCGGAACCGACAGCTTCCAAAGCCGGAGAGAATGACACCGAACTGAACGACCTCTGTTCGACCATCGAATATGTGGTATTCAAAAACGAAGAGACGCCCGCCTTTGTCAAACACAAACAGTTCACCTACAATCCAACCGACTTAGATGCGGATTTCAGTTGCATATACGACAGTTTGCCGCAAGGCGATTACCGGTTCTACTTCCTGGCCCACAATTCAAAAACCGCCGAACTATCCGGTTCGACTTTTTCTTTCGACTCCATCTCCGATACGTTCTATGAGACGCTGTCCTTAAACATCGGTGTCGCAGAGACCGTCAATGAAGACATCACGCTCCAGCGCATCGTCAGCCGCATCGAATTTATGGCGACCGATCCGGTTTCCGGCCAGTTGAAACAGTTCGACATGGAGATTGACGGCCGATCTGACCGATTGGACCTCTTCACCGGGCAAGGGATAAAAAATCCGGACAAACAGATGTTTTCCCATACCTTTACGGAAGATGAGATCGGAGATGTAAACAAAATACATGCTTTCTACACGTTCATCCCTGCCACCGACAACCAGATAACCGCCCGTCTTTCAGCCATCACCAAAAACGACGAACTGATCCGCGAACGGCAAATCAAGGACATCACTCCGGAGCGAAACAAAATCATCCGCTACAAAGGCCGGCTCTACAGCCGCTCCGAATCGGACGACACATTCCAAATCAGCATCTACAACAACGGGGAATGGGAAGAGACCTCCGACGTGGACTTGCCGGAATACGAGTAAGTTTTTTACCGCAAGTATAAAAAAAGAAGGGTGTGCCCAGATACATTCCGGCACACCCTCTTCGGCTCGTAGCTCCGCCGAGAATCGAACTCGGATCTAAAGTTTAGGAAACTTCTATTCTATCCGTTGAACTACAGAGCCGTTTTTTATTGTAAGCGGGACAAAAGTATAACCTTTTCCGCAAACTGGCAAGTATTTAAGGGGACAATATGCTAATCGAACAGACTTTGCAGGACCGACAAGGACTTTATCTCAGGAAAATCCGGCAAATGCAGCCGATAATATTCAAGAATACGGTTGATGACCCCCACCCGGTCCTGGCGGGAAAAAGAGAACAACGACATATTTTCAAAGCTGATCTTCAGCAACCGGGCAAAGACCACACTCTCCTGTCGGTCCAGATAATGGCGGTGCATCGGTATCCGGTCGACAAACACACCGTTCAGCATATCGAAACAAGAACCGGCCACATACGAGTCGACATTCGGATATATCCCCAGATAATGCAACAAATGCAACAGAAAGACCAGATGGAAATTCGCGACCCCTTTATCCGAAAGTTCCAACAACTGTATCGACTCGGACAAATAGGCGAAAAGGCGCGGATCCGGCTCCGTCTCCTTCACCACCCGGAAAAGCACTTCGGAAAGGAAAAGCGCAAGTACATTCTTCACCGGATTGCAAAAGAGCTCCGTCAACGGATAGCAGAGTTTCGTTTCACGGATACGGTGCAGGTCCCGCTTATTCAGATGCTCCACCTCCATCTCCACGACCGAAAGAGGCATGAACAAGGCTTTCGAGACAGACGATTTCTTTCCGCGCGAACGGGCAACCAGATAGGAAGCACGCCCGAAAGCCTCCGTATACATATATATAATAGAGTACTTGTCATTATATGGAATGGAATGCAGGACAATCCCGCGCGTCTTACACAACATATCACTGAATTTTCGATGCCACAAAGGTACAATATTTTCCGTTTCCACCTTGGCCTTACAAGGTAACCGCAGCCTATACCTTTTTCCAGATCGTAACCCTATGGATTAGTAAAGGGAAAGCATAGCTTTAGCAAACGTATCCCGGACAGAGGGAATCGTACGTATACAGTTGGCAAACAAAGATTTCCATCAATGTTTCAACGAGACATCCAGCGGCCATAAGTTCCAAACAGATGTTAAATACGGTCGTTTTCCAACATTTTTCATTTAAATATTTTGCCAGTTTAAAGAGAACATCTATCTTTGCACTCGCAATCGGGAAATCAACAATTCTTGAGTGCTGAAAAGCAAGAGCTTTTGACAGGATGGCCCGTTCGTCTATCGGTTAGGACGCAAGATTTTCATTCTTGAAAGGGGGGTTCGATTCCCCCACGGGCTACAATAAACAAGATTAAAGAATAAATAAAGAGAATAGCTAAGAAATGGCAAATCACAAGTCATCAATCAAGAGAATCAGACAGACCAACGCAAAACGTCTGCATAACAGATATTATGCAAAGACAGCAAGAAATGCAATGAAAGTTTTGCGCGCTACTGAAGACAAGAACGAAGCTCAGGTTCTGTTCCCGAAGGTGTGCTCTATGTTGGATAAGTTGGCTAAGAAACACATTATTCACAAGAATAAGGCCGGCAACTTGAAATCCAAATTGGCAAAGCACGTTAATACACTTGCATAATAAGGTATTATACTTTATATAGTATATAGAAGCCGGGTTATTGGCCGGCTTTCAAAACCTGATGGCCCGTTCGTCTATCGGTTAGGACGCAAGATTTTCATTCTTGAAAGGGGGGTTCGATTCCCCCACGGGCTACCTTTACAAAAGAGGCAAAGTTTGACTTTGCCTCTTTTTTGTTATCCCGCCCCGTTTGACTATTTTTACACTCTCCATACCGTCTAAGTCAACTATTTTCACTACATTTGTTAGCTTTTTAGACAGATAGATAATTATAGATTTTAAACGATAAAAACTCATGAGTGAAGAAATTAAGAATACTTCCACTGGATACTCCGCAGATAGCATCCAGGTACTTGAAGGGTTAGAGGCAGTACGTAAAAGACCGTCCATGTATATTGGCGATACCAGCGAGAAAGGTCTCCACCATTTAGTATACGAAGTTGTCGACAACTCTATTGACGAAGCACTGGCCGGATTTTGTACCCAAGTCGACGTAGTGATAAACGAAGATAACTCCATCTCCGTCACGGACGATGGCCGCGGTATTCCGGTAGATATTCATGAGAAAGAAGGGGTTTCGGCGCTTGAAGTCGTATTGACCGTGCTCCACGCGGGCGGTAAATTCGACAAAGGTTCTTATAAGGTTTCAGGCGGTTTGCACGGTGTGGGTGTATCCTGCGTAAACGCACTTTCCACTTACCTGAAAGCAGAAGTACGCCGCGACGGAAAAGTCCACATGCAGGAATTCTCCTGTGGGAAGCCGCTTCATTCCATCCAAGTGATCGGCGAGACGGATGTAACCGGTACAACCATCCATTTCAAGCCGGACGGAAGTATCTTCTCCGTAACCGAATATAAATATGAAATCCTGGCTACGCGCTTGCGCGAATTGGCATTCCTGAATGCCGGCATCACGCTGAGCCTGACAGACAAACGGGTCGTCAAGGAAGACGGCAGCTACAAGTCCGAGGTCTTCCACTCCAAGGAAGGACTGAAAGAGTTTGTCCACTACATCGACCGCTCCAAAGAACAACTGATCCCGGATGTGATCCATATCGTAACGGAAAAGCAAGGCATCCCAGTCGAAGTTGCCATGACCTACAACACGTCATTCAACGAAAGCGTATTCTCGTATGTAAACGATATCAACACCATAGAAGGCGGTACGCACCTGGCCGGTTTCCGCCGCGGACTGACCCGCACGCTGAAAAAATATGCCGATGATTCCAAGTTGCTCGAAAAAGCAAAAGTCGAAATCGCCGGCGACGACTTCCGCGAAGGGTTGACAGCTGTTATCTCCATCAAGGTAGCGGAACCGCAGTTCGAAGGACAGACCAAGACGAAGCTGGGTAACAACGAAGTGACTGGTGCCGTAGACCAAGCCATCGGTGAAGCATTGGGTTACTACCTGGAAGAACATCCGAAAGAGGCCAAGATGATCGTCGACAAGGTGATCCTTGCTGCTCAGGCACGTCAGGCAGCCCGCAAAGCCCGCGAACTGGTACAACGCAAATCGCCGATGACAGGCGGCGGACTTCCCGGCAAGCTGGCCGACTGTTCTTCCAAAGATGCCGCACTTTGCGAGCTGTTCCTTGTCGAGGGAGATTCCGCAGGCGGTACAGCCAAGCAAGGACGCGACCGTAACTTCCAGGCGATCCTGCCACTCCGCGGTAAAATCCTGAACGTGGAAAAAGCCATGGACCACAAGGTGTTTGAAAGCGAAGAGATCCAGAACATCTTCCGCGCCATGGGAGTCACCATCGGTACCGAAGAAGACCCGAAAGAGCTGAACCTGAGCAAGCTGCGCTACCACAAGGTAATCATCATGACCGATGCCGATGTGGACGGAAGCCACATCGCCACCCTGATCCTGACGTTCTTCTTCCGCCGTATGCGTGCACTGATCGAAAACGGCTATGTCTATCTGGCCACTCCTCCTCTCTACCTGTGCAAGAAAGGCAAAGTCGAGGAATATTGCTGGACCGACCAGCAGCGTCAGGCATTCATCGACAAATATGGCGGCGGCAACGAGAACCAGATCCATACGCAGCGTTACAAAGGTTTGGGAGAAATGAACGACCACCAGTTGTGGGACACGACCATGAACCCGGAAAACCGCACGCTGAAGCAGATCACGATCGACAGCGCCGCCGAAGCCGACCAGATATTCGCCATGCTGATGGGCGAAGACGTCGGCCCGCGCCGCGAATTCATCGAAGAGAATGCGACGTATGCGAATATTGATGCGTAAAGATTTATGATTTTTGATTTATGATTTATGCGTCACTGATAAATCATAAATCAAAAATCATAATTCATAATTCATAAATTCTCCTCTCCATGAACCTCCATCATCCGGACCTAAAGGCCCTCTACCAGGAAGTAGACCATTATATTCCCCCAAAAGAAAGCATGCAACCTCCCCGTATCGGCATATCCGCCAATCGGAAAGAGGGGCTTTCCTGCATAGCCGACACCTACGTGCAGGCGGTGCTGAAAGCAGGCGGCGCACCGAGCCTGATCCCGGTCATGACCGACATCGAAGCACTGACGGCCATCGTGAACAGCTTAGACGGGCTCATCATGAGCGGAGGCGGCGACATCAACCCGCTTTATATGCAGGAAGAGCCGATTCCTGCCTTGCAGGACGTGGACAGCTACCGGGACGAATATGACTTGATACTGCTCCGCTTGGCTGCCAACCGGCAATTGCCGATTATGGGGATTTGCCGGGGACACCAGCTCCTGAACGTTGCCTTCGGTGGCAGCGTCTACCAGGATATCCATACCCAGCACACGCCCAAACCGCTGAAGCACAGCCAGACGCTTCCCCGCGAACAGGTTTCCCATTCCGTCACGCTAAACGAAAGTCCTTCGAAGCTCCGTACCCTGCTGGACGGTGCACCGACACTTTTGGTCAACTCCTTCCACCATCAGGCCATCCGGGAACCGGCCCCCGAATTTATCGCGACGGCGACCGCTCCCGACGGGATCAACGAGGCGATGGAGCATCCGGAGAAAGCGATATTCGGCGTCCAGTGGCATCCCGAAGCAATGGCGGCCAACGGCGACGAACAGATGTTGAAACTCTTCCGCCACCACATCGAAGCCTCGCGCCTGTTCAGGGAGGCCAAAGAGGTACACCGCCACTGCGTGACGCTCGACTCGCACACCGACACCCCAATGATTTTCCCGGGCGAATTCAACCTCGGGAAAAAAGAGGGCGGCAAAGTGAACCTTCCTCTCATGGAAGAGGGACGGATCGACGCGGCCATCATGGTCGCCTATATCCCGCAAGGGCCCCGCGACGACGCGTCGCTACGGAAAGCGACCGACTTCGCCCTGAACCGCCTGCAGGAGATACAGCGCCAGGCCGAGCTGAACCCCGACCGCATGGGAATCGCCCGTTGCCCGCAAAACGTCTACAGCCTGAAGGCCCTCGGCAAGAAAGCCATCCTCTTAGGCGTGGAAAACGGATATGCGATCGGCAAGGACCTCGCGAACATCGACCGTTTCCGCCGGATGGGCGTCACCTACATCACCCTCTGCCACAACGGGAACAACGACATCTGCGACTCGGCGAGAGGCGAAGCCGAATGGCACGGGCTCAGCCCCTTCGGGAAAGAGGTCGTCCGCAAGATGAACGAGAGCGGTATCTTAGTCGATATCTCGCACGCCGCCGAAAGCACCTTCTACGACGCGCTCGAGGCAAGCACCTGCCCGATCATCGCGTCCCATTCCTCCGCCCGCGCCCTTTGCAACCACCCGCGCAACCTGACGGACGAGCAGCTGAAAGCCCTCGCCGCACAAGGGGGCGTCGTGCAAGTATGCCTCTACAAGGGATTCATCAACGAAGAGGCCGAAAAAGCCTCGCTGAGCGATGCGGTCCGCCACATCAACCATATCGTGGACCTGATCGGCATCGAGCATGTCGGCATCGGCTCCGATTTCGACGGTGACGGCGAACTGATCGGTTGCCGGGCCAGCAACGAACTGATAAACATCACGGTGCGCCTCCTCAAAGAGGGATATGACGAAGACGACCTCTCCAAGCTATGGGGAGAGAACCTGTTGCGCGTGATGGGGAGAGCACAGGAATACTCCTATAAATTCTTATTAACAAGGGAAAAGACATGACAAAACTAATTGTATTATTACTATCCATGACCCTCCTGTCATGCGGTCAGAAAGGAGTCGGCAAGACAGCCGCTCCCGCAACGGAAACAAAGAAAGTTCCGACAACAACGGCACCGTCGTTCGATGCGGACAGTGCCTACCGGTATGTCGAGAAACAGGTTTCATTCGGCTACCGGGTCCCGAACACGCCGGGCCACAAAGCTTGCGGCGACTATCTCTCGGCCGAGTTGAAACGTTTCGGCGCACAAGTCTACGAACAGGAAATGACGCTCACGGCATACGACGGGACCCCGCTCGAATCGCGCAACATCATCGGTTCCTTCAACCCCGGCAACGACAGACGGATCCTGCTCTGCGCCCATTGGGACACGCGCCCCTATTCGGACCAGGACCCCGATCCGGCCAACCACCGGAAACCGCTCGACGGGGCCGATGACGGGGCAAGCGGCGTGGGTACCCTGTTGGAAATCGCCCGCCAGATCGGAACGAAAGCGCCCCGTATGGGAGTGGACATCATCTTCTTCGATGCGGAAGACTACGGAGTACCCGAATTTGCCAGAGAACAATATGGGAACAGCAGCAATACCTGGTGCTTAGGAAGCCGCTTCTGGGGAAAGAACCCGCACAAGCCGGGCTACAAGGCTGAGTTCGGAATCCTGCTCGACATGGTCGGAGCCAAAGACGCGGTCTTCTACAAAGAATTTATCTCCATGCGATACGCCGCCCGCTACGTGGACGAAGTGTGGGAGACCGCCCGTAACTTGGGCTACGGCAAATATTTCATCAACGCCAACGGCGGAGGCGTGACGGACGACCATGAAGCGGTTATCGAAGGGACCGGCATCCCCTGCCTGGACATCATCAACTACGACCCGCACACGGACGAAGGCTTCCGCTCCCACTGGCACACGCAGGGCGACAACATGGGGAATATCGACAAGGAGGTGCTGAAGGCCGTGGGACAGACGGTGCTGGGGGTGGTGTATGGAAGAATTGACAATTGAGAATTGACAATTGACAATTAAGGAATGAAAGAATTAAAGAATTAAGGAATTAAAGAGATAAAGAAAGAAAAATGAGTATTAATGAATTACAAGACAATGTGATCGAAGAGTTTGCAGACTTCGATGATTGGATGGACAAATATGCGTTGCTGATCGATTTGGGCAACGCGCTTCCCCCTTTGGAGGAAAAGTATAAGACGGAAAGCAACCTGATCGAGGGTTGCCAGAGCCGTGTCTGGCTGCAGGCGGACTATGTGGACGGCAAGCTCCTGTTCAAGGGCGAGAGCGACGCGGTCATCGTCAAAGGGATCGTCTCCTTGTTGATCAGCATCCTGTCCGGCCACAGCCCGCAGGAGATCTTGGATGCCGACCTCTACTTCATCGAAAAGATCGGCCTGAAAGAACACCTCAGCCCCACCCGCTCGAACGGCCTCGTGGCCATGGTCAAGCAGATGCGCCTCTACGCGCTGGCTTTCCGCACGAAGGAACAACAAGGGTGATTAAGGCGAAAGCCGCAAACAAATTCACCTTCTACCATTCAATCGGAAATCCTCCTATCCCACACAAAGGCGGAGTAAAACCCCGCCCTTGTGTTTTTTCACCCATTAACGACATTTAACCACGAAAAAAAATCCCATATCGCCTAATTTCAATACCTTTACGAACAAATAGTAGTTCATCATCCGACAAAGTCTTACAACCTTTTAAAATCCATTCGATATGAAACACGTAAATTCAATCTTAGCCCTCTCCCTCCTCCTACTACTAGCAGGGTGCAACGGGAACGAGCAAACGACAGGAGAATTAATCACGGTAGATGTCACAGCCAAGTATCCTTTCAAGGAGCTGGTCTTGCAAGATTTCATGGATGTGGAGTATGTTCCGCTGGAGACGACGGAGGAGTTCTTGTGCCAAGGGTTCGTACAAGATGTTACGGAGAATTATATTGTTGTGCGGAACTTCTCGCGTACCGGTGACATTTTCATTTTCGACCGGCAAGGAAAAGCGGTGAAGAGAATCAATCGCGTCGGACAAGGGGGAGAAGAATATGTGCTCCTTTTGGAAACCATCTACGATGAAGAAAACGATGATTTGTATGCAAATGACTTGCGGAAATTAATGGTATACGACAAAGATGGGAATTATAAACGTCATTTGAAGGCAAGGGAAAATGGCACATATGAATTTGTCAGAAATTTCAATCAAGACTATCTGCTCTGTTATGACGGGTATATAAATAACGATGGAGAAACAAATGGACAAAATGTATTGCTCATTTCCAAACAAGACGGTACTCCCCGTACAATCGAAATTCCATTCGACAAAGCAATATCCACCGCGGTTATATCCAAAACTTTCCAGCCGGGAGTGACATGGGGAATCGAGCCAGAATCCAATTACCCATTCATTCCTTACCAAAGGGACAAGTGGGTCATTTTTGAACCCTCCTCCGATACCTTGTACACGCTTTTCCCGGATTTCAGCAAGAAGCCGTTCATCGTGCGGGAACCATCCATTCAGGACATGAATCCGGAAGTATTCCTGTTTTTAAGCCTTATTACAGAACGTTACTACTTTATGGAAACGCTCAAAAAGGAATATGACTTTGCCGATAAAAAAGGCTTCCCGTCCACCAATTTGGTCTACGACAAACAGGAGAACAAAATCTACCGCTGTCTCGTACACAACGGAGATTACAATATAAAAGAAGAAGTGAAAATGAACTATTACCCAATAAATCACAACATCGCTTCCTGCCACATCATCCCGGCCCACGAACTGGTCGTTGCCTACCAAAAAGGCTGGCTGAAAGAGGGACGACTGAAAGAGATTGCCGCAACGTTAAACGAGGAGGATAATCCAGTGCTCATGTTTTATAAACAGAAAAAATAAACAATCTAAATCCATCCGATATGAAACTCGTAGAATGCCCATTCTAAGGTCATTACAATGCCCATCCTAACAACTCAACAATGCCCATCCTAACGAGCTTACGATGGGCATTGTTATATTGACAAGGCAGGAGGTCACTTTGCATAATGATACCTCATGGAAAGCACATACACAGTTACGATATCGTCATTCACAGAATAGATGATGCGATGTTCGGAATTAATGCGGCGTGACCAATATCCGGTCAACTCATATCTCAACGGTTCCGGTTTGCCAAGCCCGGTATATGGATGTTCCGCAATGTCTTTCAAAAGGTCGGTTATTTTTTTCATGACAGCCTTATTGCCTGACTTCTTCCAATATTCACGGTCTTTCAAAGCCTGCTCAAGAAATACTATTTCCATAATTCATCAATATCCACAACCGTCCCTTTGCCATCTTTGATTTCCTCTTCCCCCTTGCGTATGGCATCCATCATTGCCGGCGACTTCATGATGTATTCCGTTTCCTTTATCGAGTTGTACTCTTCCAAAGAAATAACCACCACACTCTCGTTTCCTGCACGATGTACAAGCAACGGTTCGCTGTCATTCACTACACCATCAAGGTATGCCTTCAAATTGTTCCGAAGTTCTGAATAGTTTGCTGTTCTCATAATCTATAAGCTTTTGAGTACAAATATAAGTACTTATCTTTGTACTTACAATCTTTTTATACCTAATTCTCATCCGTTTTCAAATCCCCTCATGTCAAACAGTAAAAAGTCAACCTCAGAACTGCAACTCCAACTGTTCCGGCAAGAGCGTGAATGTCTTGCGATGGTAAGGGGTTATTCCGCACGTCCGGATGGCTTCGCGATGGGCTTTGGTGGGATAGCCTTTGTTTTTCTGCCACTGGTAGGCGGGATATTCCCGGTCGAGGGTGTCCATGTAGTCGTCGCGATAGGTTTTTGCCAGGATGGAAGCGGCGGCTATGCTCAGGTATTTGCCGTCGCCTTTGACGATGACCGTATGTCCGATACCGGGATAAGGCGTGAAGCGGTTCCCGTCGATCAGCAGATGTTCCGGCTTGACGGCCAACTGCTCTATGGCCCGGTGCATGGCAAGGAAAGAGGCTTTCAAGATATTAATCTTGTCGATTTCTTCGGGCGTCACGATACCGACAGCCCAGGCGATTGCCTCCCGTTCGATCACGGGACGGAGCGCATAGCGTTTCTTTTCGCTCAACTGCTTGCTATCATTCAAATCCTCATTATGAAAATCAGGCGGAAGGATAACCGCGGCGGCATAGACCGAACCCGCCAGGCAACCACGGCCGGCCTCGTCGCAGCCAGCTTCTATACGATTTGCTTCCAAATAGGGTAGTAACATAGTCAATCAACTTCTTTTATCAAACTCATCAAATGATCGGGGTCTTGCCGGCAATCCCACATCAAATGGATAAATATATAATTGTCTTCAACCGTATAAAGTATCTTATTATGCTTAACAACAAGGTAACGGTAAACCAAGGGTTCTTCTTCCAAAAGAGGCTCTATTGTTCCCATATTAGGAAATAATTTCAAAAGGAAAACTTTCTTCTCAATCTCATTTTTGACACGGAAAGCAATCCGTTTGCCAAAAGCCACTTTCAAATAATCGACCAAGTCAATGACTTGCCGCTTAAATAGCTTACTTGACCGAATTTCCATTAACGAAAAGATTGAAAAAAATCACGCATTTCCTGTTCGGAGACATAAATTCCATTCTCCTTATCCCGATTCGTTTCCTTCAACATCTCCTTCACCTCCTCCAACGTGAAGCAATTCGGACGTTTCAGTTCCGCTTTTTCAATCTTTATCAACTTACGGGCAAGGCTTTCCATATAGGATATCGCCACCTCGCTGTTGCAGGCCTGCAAAATATCCAACGCCCAGTTTTTACGTTCCTGTAATTCCAATGCTGTCATAAAACTTCTGTATTTCAATACCCTGCAAATGTAATACTCTTCCGGCATATAAGCTAATGAATCCCAGCCTTTCTTTTCATCATCCAGGGGCGGAGGATGAAGTACGAGAAGAGGGTTGCGAGCGCGACACCGCCGATATTGGCGAGGAAGTCGAACCAGTCGCCGCCCCGATAGGTCGTGCAGTACTCCTGCAACAGCTCGATCGCCCCGCTCATCAAGACCGGGCACAGGACGGCTCCGATCCAGGCATGCCACAACACGGCATCGTTTTTGCGGTGGTTGCGCAAAAACTCGATCCACAACATACCGGACAAGCCGGCATACATACAGAGATGGGCCACTTTGTCTATCCCCACGATCCTGGCAACCGCCAAAGAGGGCGGCTTAAAGAAAGAGAGGTAGATCACCACCGCGGCAATCGTCAGCGAGATCGGATATTTCTTCAGGTAATACAACATTCCGGCTACGCAATTCTATCTGTTTTCAAAACATCTTCCGTACCCGTTCGATACCGGCGGCAAAGGCGTCTATTTCCTCTTTCGTATTGTAGAACGAGAAAGAGGCGCGGACTGTCCCCTCGATGCCTAAAGCCTGCATCAACGGCTGGGCGCAATGGTGCCCGGTACGGACGGCGATGCCCAGGCGGTCCAGCAACATCCCCATATCATAATGATGGATATCGCCCACCAAGAACGAGAGCACCGCCCCTTTATGCGCTGCCTGCCCGAAGATACGCATACCGTCGATCGCATTCAGCTTGTCGGTGGCGTAGCGGAGCAACTCCTCTTCGTATGCCGCAATCCGGTCCATTCCCAAACGGCCGACATAGCGCAGGGCCTCCGCCAATGCCGTACTCCCGATATAATCAGGCGTTCCGGCCTCGAACTTGAAAGGCAGTTCGTTGAAAGTCGTCTTCTCAAAGGAGACGGAAGCGATCATTTCCCCTCCTCCCTGATAGGGCGGCAGCTTGTCCAGCCACTCTTCCTTGCCATAGAGGACCCCGATACCGGTCGGACCGTACACCTTATGCCCGGAGAAGACATAGAACTCGGCGTCCAGCTCCTGCACATCCACTTTCAGATGGGGAACCGCCTGCGCCCCGTCGATCAGGACCGGGACTTCGTGGCGATGGGCCTCCTCGACGATCTCCTTGACCGGATTGACCGTGCCGAGCACATTCGACACGTGCGTGATCGAGACAAGCCGGGTCCGTTCCGAAAAGAGGCTGCGGAACGTGTCCATGCACAATTCGCCCTTCTCATTCATCGGGACCACCTTCAGCGTGATCCCCCGGCGGGCGGCCTGTATCTGCCAGGGGACGATATTGGAGTGGTGCTCCATGACCGAGACGATCACCTCGTCGCCGGCCGACATACATTCGTCGGTAAAGCTGGAAGCGACCAGGTTGATCGCCTCCGTCGTCCCCCGCGTGAAAATGATCTCGTTGGAAGAGCGGGCGTTCAGGAATTGCTGCACGGTCTTGCGTGCCTCTTCATGTGCTTCCGTCGCCGCCTGGCTCAGGAAATGGACGCCGCGGTGGATATTGGCGTTCACATTATAATACCCGCTCTCGATCTTCTCCACCACGCAGCGCGGCTTCTGGGTCGTCGCCCCGTTGTCGAAGTAAATAAGCGGCTTATCGTATATCGTATGCTCCAGAATCGGAAAATCCTTCCGGATGGCTTGTACATCTAACATAACTGTAACTGTTTTGCTTAATAACAAGGGCCAAAGATACGATGTTTAATAGGAATATATACAATCCGCACAGATTATCAGCCAAAAGTTTTGTTTGTACTAACCTTATTTATACTTTTGTTTCAATCAAAATAGGCGTGAGGGATGAAGACAAGAACAGAATACATTGACCTAATAAGGTCTTGCAGCCAAAAACTGGTACAAGACTTCGGTGTCCGTTCCTTAAAAATATTCGGTTCCGTAGCCAGGAACCAACAGCATAAAGACAGCGACATAGACGTATGCATTGAAACCGAGACACCCAATCCATTCTTAATATTAGACTTAAAAGAGTTTTTAGAACAGCTGTTAGGTTGTCCGGTCGATATTATCCGTCTTCATAGAAATATGAATCCATTCCTAAAAAAACAAATCGATAAAGACGGGATATATGTGTTATGATAAAGAATTAGCAAGAAACAGCCTGCTGCAAATAAAGAATGCCATTTCGAAAATAGAAGAAAGGGCCAGCTCGTTCCATTCCGCAGACGACTTCCTAAAAACACCGTTCGGGATGGCCATGCTGGATGCTATTTGCATGCAATTCATTGCCATAGGAGAAAGCCTCAAAGGGGTGGATAAAATAACAAACAATGAGCTGTTGGCAACCCACCCCGAAATACCGTGGAAACGAATTAAAGGTTTGCGGGATATTGTTGCCCATCACTATTTTGAAATCGATATTGATGTTATCTGGTGGATATTAAGTAATGAACTCCAGCCACTGAAAAGAGCAATCATAGCTATGTTGTCCGATTTATCCGAATAACCTCCCCTTCATTCCCCTTTCTGATAAAAACGCACCCAGTCGATCTCCATCTCGACAGGCAAATCGGCCGGATCGACTTTTCCTACCCAGCTTCCGCCCAACTGCATGTCGAGCAGCAGATAGAACTTCTTGCCGGTGAACGGGAACTGCCCCTCCTTGTCCGTCTCGATACGCGGATAAGCAAAGGTGCGGGTATCGTTGATGAAGAAGACGAGGCTGTCTTGATACATCTCGACACTGTAGACATTGTAGCCGTCGCGGTTGATCGTGCCGATACCGCCCTGTTTCGGGTTATCCTTGATGCCCAACGTGTAGGTATAGGCGGAATGGACAGTCTGGTAGGCAATCGTATCATTATTCAAGCGCTCCATGATGTCGATCTCGCCCCCGTTCGGCCAACCCTCGTTTTCCGGCAGCAACCAAAAAGCGGGCCATGCACCGGTCGCTCCATGCAGTTTGGCGCGGATCTCCAGGCGTCCGTCGGAAAAACCGACCTTGCCTTTCGTATATACGCCACCCGTAATAAACGGAGCCGTGTCGGTCGGTAAACTGTAATTGACCAACCCGCGTAAAACCAGATTCCCGTCGCGCATGGCGTAGCAAGAATCGAAATCCGACATATAATTGTTCCAGTCCGCTCCTCCGCGCGGGATCTTGCTCCACGACGCCTCATCGAAACTTTCCGTCTGGTCGAAGTTCTCCTCCCAAACCAATTTCCACCCCTTCTGTTGCGGCCGGCAACCTGCCAGGACCGACAAGACAACCGACACACCCAATGCAAATAATCCGTGTTTCATGATTTACCTGTTTTCGTTTTATAAAGTTGTTTTCTTATTGAGGCAAAGGTACGGAGAATCCGGCTCATACAAAAGCCCTCCCCTCCGCACCTTCGCCGGATCGCATCACTCTTTCTCGCCAAACTCCGACTGTTGCCGTTCCACCTCTTTCAGTTTCAAGGTGTTCAGCTCCTTGCGCAGGCGCTCCACTTCCCGCTCGGCATCCGTCTTGGAGGCGGCGTTCTGTCCGGCGGAAACAGTGCCCGACGGGATACAGGCAGCATCGGCAGCGTCATAGACCAGCGGAAGTGCGGACGGTTTCGATTCGAGCACCAGCTCGCCGCTGACCGGCATTTGCGAACCTTCGAACAGAACGCTTGCCGTAATCCGTATCTTGCCCAGCTTCAAGGTGGACTGGACCAGGACAGGCGCCGTCCCCCACTTCACGGGAGCCGGATTGGCCAGCACTTCAGGACCGCCCAACAGACGGCCCTCGCCCTCGATGGAGAAACGGATGTGATAGTTGTTCAACCGTTTGATATTCCCGTTCTTATCCGCAACGGCCGCCACGACCGTCACGAAATCGGAACCATCGGCTTTCAGGTCCGTGCCCTCGTTGTCCACCCACAACAGGATCTTTTCGGGACGGCGGGCAGGCACGACCTTGTGCGTTGCTACGACCTTGCCATCCATCAGGCCTTCGGCAAGTAGATAGACTTCGTCCTGTTTACGGGCCCTCGAAAGCGCCTTGTCGACCATAAAGTCATAGACATCCGGGAAAGTAATCACCGGCGAGGGCATTCCGGGGCGGGACTTGTCTTTCTTATACGTATAAGTCTTTCCGCCCTTGTTGAACGTGAGGCGCACCTCGTCGCAATTGGAATAGACCGTCACATCCTTGCCGGAGAAGGGCGTCATCTCATGCGCGATATACACCATCGGCCCGCTTCCGGCGATCCGGCCATCCTTGACCGGCGGACGTTGCGCCATAAACAGATAATAGGAATATTTCGGCTGGCGGAAGACATCCATCAGTCCCCCGTAGAACGGGTCGGGATGGTAGCCGCGCTGATGGTCGAACGAATGCCAGAGGCAACCGCCGACATGCTGCGGAGATTGCTTATAGAGGATGTCGTAGCAGGTCACCGGATAGTAAGGGCTCGCATAATGCTGCGCCTGCACGCGCATCGGCTGTTCGCCCCAGTTGCGAGCGACACGGCTCGGCGAATTGTGCGAACTCCAGTCATCCACATTGTCGCCCCACTCGCGGGTAAAGTAGGTCTTCGACGGGTCGACCTCTTTCGAAGCGTCCTGCATATTGGCGGGATGGGCAAAATAGACCGGGAAATGCTCATGCCCGCGTGCTTCGCTGTCGCTGCCGCTGTAACAATAGGGATAGGGATATTCGGCGTCCACGATGTCGCGGGTGTTCTTGGCGAAATCGGCCGGATACCAAGTCTCGTTCAGGATCGGTTCCCACAGCCAGACACAAGGATGGTTGCGGTCGCGGCGCACGACATTGCGGATGTCACTGTACACGCGCTGCGCAAACTCAGGCGCGTCGTTCCAGAACTGCCAGCCGGGAGTATTGACAATCACGAACAAGCCCAGCTCGTCGCAGGCATCCATAAAGGCCGGGTCCTGCGGGCAATGAGCGTTGCGGATAATCTCCATCCCTGCCTCTTTCAGCTTCTTGGCATCGCGCCAATGGATGCTGTTGGCAACCGCGTTCCCGACAACGGCAAAGTCCTGATGGCGGTTGGCGCCGATCAACGGCTTGCCGTAGGGCTTGCCGTTCAACCAAAAGCCCTCTTTCCCTTTAAACTCGATGCTACGGATTCCGACGCGGCGGCGGTAGCCGTCGACCACGTTGCCCTCCTTGTCGAGCACCCGCACCAACAGGTCATATAAAGTCGGTGTCGAAGGCGTCCAAAGCATCGGCCGCTCCACCTCCATTTGCTCGGAAGCGGTAACCGCTTTGCCGGCTTTCACCTGGATTTTATCGTTCAGATAAGCCACCTGCGTACCGTCCGGTTGCAACAGGGTATATTCCACGATACCGGAAAACGCATTTTTCGTCGCGTTGCGCACCTGTATCTTCAACCGGACCTCGGCCCGCTCATCCGATACTTTCCCGAAAGCGACAAACAGGCCGCCTCCCGCCACTTCGTTTTCATAATTGGGATCGGTAATGAACACCCGGTTGTGGGCAATCAGCCAGCAATCCCGGTAGATACCGCCGAAATAGGTATAATCCAACACATCCTGCGCCTTTCCGGGCGGATAGGACGGATCGTCGCTGTTGTCCGCCCAGACGGCAATCACATTGTCGCCGTCCCAGTCCAACGCCTCCGTCACATCAACCACGACCGGCAGGTAACCGCCGAAATGCTCCGTCAAGAGTTTGCCGTTCACGAACACCCGGCTCTTTCCCATGATCGCCTCGAAATGCAGGAAAAGCTTTTTCCCTTTCAGCGAGGCGTCGGGCGTGAAATGCTTGCGGTACCAGACTTCTCCCTGGTAGTTGATGCAACCGCTCGCCTCGGTCGGCAGATACTCGATGCCGTTCGGCAGGAAAACGACCGTCCAGCCTTTATCGTCAAACGCTTTTGCCTCCGCTCCATCGGCCGCGCCTTTATGGAAACGCCAAGCCGGATTCATCGAAAAGACTTCGCGCCCACTCCCGTCCAACCGGAAGAAACCGGCCGTTGAAAACTCCGGCTGACGGGCCGCCCACAAAGAAAGGGTCAACCAGAGAAATACAAAACTGAATAGAATTTTCTTCATCTCATGAATATTTTTCAATCATTCATTATTTTATCCAGGCCCGGACCTTCCGGACCATCGGGATCTCGTAGTAATACAGCCAATCGCTGTTGTTCGTCTTCGCCGAAAGATGGTTGTGGTGGTTCAAATCGGCGATGAAGCCTTCGGGCTGCTGCATGAAACGGGTTTCGGAATAGACCGCTTCCAAACGGGCCCGCATGACATCCAGATAATCGCAGACCTCGGCCACTTCCGCCAAAGCCGCTTTCCGAGCTGTTTCGCCGGTTGCCGTGTCGTAGGCATGCAAGGCCAAGAGGAGGCGCACCGGATAGTTTTGCAGGTTATTCGTCTGTTCGTAGACTTGCAACGTATAGCGGTTACGCAACGCCTCGGCCTCCGCCGTCCGGATTCCTTCGGCTATCTTCTCGTAGCGGCCGGCTTCGATCTTCGCCTGCGCGATTTTTTCCTTATACTGTTCGCTCCAGGCCCCCGGCTTCGCCTTGTCAGGCAATTCTATCAACGTAAAATCAGTCGCGCCCCATGCCGGATTGCGGCGTCCGGACGTGACCAACGCGCCGTCGAAGAAAAAGACTGCCTTTTCCAGCTCGTCCAAAAAGGCCATCCGGTTCTCCTCCGGACGGAAACCGTATTCGCGTTGCGCATGAGCCTTTTTAAAAGCTTCGATATCCCGCGCCGACGGGTTCCAGCCGAACTCGCCCTGCGCGATGAAGCCCCTCCAGACCGTTTCCAGATGAGGTGAACCGTCGTCCCAGGCGGTTGCCAATATCCCTTCCAGCCGGTTGTCGGCAACCAACTGGCTGAACCCTTTCACATATTCCGAACGGGTATTCCGGCGCGGCATAAAAGGCGAGTCGCCGGCAGAAGCCGCCGTCGCCCCCATCACCTTCAGCCCTTTGTCGTGATACCATTTCAAAAGACGCCGATGGGCAGGGGCCGTCGCATCTTCATATTTCCAACGCATATAGACGCATTCTTTCGGAAACAGGTCGAGCGCCTGGTCCAGCTTATCCGTATTCCAAGCTTTTGCCACCTCTTCCTCGGATTTATCGCCCAATATGAGGTTCCAGAGGCCGGCATATTTCAACGGCATATCGTCCCAGAAGATGGGAATACGTCCGTGGTCGACCGCAAACTGGCAGACTTTCTTCAGCCAGACCATCTGCAACTCGAAAGCCGTCTTGCCGGTCGCCTTGCAACGGTCGTCGATCCCGATCGCCGTAATCTCATCGCCTCCGACATGCAGGTATTTCCCGTAGGGCATGGCTTCGAGCGCATCCAGGTAAAGGTCGAACTGCACCTCGTAGGTGCGCGGATCGGCCGGACAGAACTCCCAGTCGCTGGCCGGATTCTCGCGCAGTTCCCAATGATGCTTCAGGATAAAACCGGCATGGCCGAGCCCCTGTACCAGCGGGCTGATCTCGACATTCCGCTCTTTCGCGTAGCGGCAGAGCGCCTGCATCTCCTGTTTACTGATCGCATTGGGGGCAGCGACCTCCGGGCGACGGGTAAAGCGGAGCTTGTCTTCCAGCTCCCAGATAATGGCATTCACCTTATAGCGGGCCAGTCGGTCGATCATCCGATAGTAGTACTCCATCCGGTCGAGATGATGCTTCGTGTCGAGATGGATGGCGCGGTAGGCAATGGCCGGATAATCGGTGATCTTCATCCGCGGGATTTCCCGTCCGCAATCGCGGCTGTCCTCCAACAGCTGTTCCAACGTCTGGCATCCATAGAAAAGCCCGGCTTCGGTACGCGCCGTCACCGTCACCCCTTTCTCATTCACCACCAGCACATACCCTTCGGGCGAATCAGGCACGTCCTGTTCGGAGAGTTGCAGATACACCCCTTTTCCCGGACGGACAGTGCGGGGAAGCACATCCGTCAAAGCCCCCAAGACAGGGACGGGCGTGCCGGGCACAGCCGACACAAAAGCCAATTCAGTATACCGGATTCCTTTCCCCGAAAGTACCTCGACCGACTGAGGCTGGGGCAGAAGCTGGAACGCTTTGTCCAAGCTACGGGCCTGGACATTCAGCGCAAGCAGACACAAACATAACAACGAAAGAATTTTCATAAAACCTGTATTTTCAAATTATTATCTTCCAAATTTTCACTCTTCACCGAAACCTCGATGTTTCCCGCCATATTTTTAACTGCCCAAAGATACATCATTTAAAAACAACTCCACCGAATCGCAGTCCGTATAAACCACAACCGGAATCCTTTTTTCCTCTCTTTTCCGGTATATGTCCAATGCGAAAGTATATATGGACCATCGGTTTGTTGCTCCACAGACTTTGATAGAGGGAATCAGCGTCTTCCGGAATCCTTGCGACATCGATAGTCCCGTAATTCACTAAACCGGGACTTATCTACAAGAAAAAAAATATACAATATCCCCCAATTGGGGCACTTTTCTATTTTGAAGAAAATCTTGAACGGTTCACATGTGACATTTTCATCCTTTTCATCAAGATTCATTGACAATTGACAGAAACAGATCGGGAAGAAATCGAAAAACGAAAAACATTGGTTACAGAAAAGCAGGAATAACTGACATTTTGAAAAAGTTGAAGTCCCGGAGAATCGCTTGTAGCAAACAAAAGTTTCCACCGCTCCGAATATTGCAAAAGAGAATTCCCCTTTTTCTGCCGTGAGGAGGGACTTTATCGCCGTGACGACCGTCTTCAGGATTCCCGAAGTCGGACTTCACGGGTTATGAACTCGGACATCACGACGATGAAGACCGTCTTCAAAGCAAAAAACCGCGCACCTCGCGGCAACTTCCCCCTTTTCACCGATGGAGAACCGGAAATTACGGCCATTTTTAAAGAATCTATTTTATTATTAAAGAAACAATAAAATACAATAAGTCCATCCAAATTCAGGATACCGACTTTCCTATTTACCTTCTCCGTTTAGGGTTGTTTTTCCGGATCTCCTGTTTTCAATTCAGCTCTTTATTTCAATAGCGCCTCCACCTCCTGCTCCAGTAGCCCGGCAGTCTTGGCAATGGTGGCCAAATCCATTCCCGCCTGCTTCATGTTATAGACGATTTTGCGCATTCCTTCGGTAATCCCTTTCGTTAATCCTTCAGCGATTCCTTGGGCTTTCCCTTGGGCGATTCCTTCAGCGATCCCTTCAGCCTTTCCTTTCTCTTCCCCCTCCTCGAAGCTGGTGGCCATGCAGGCGGCTAAGTCGCGTTCGGCAGCGAGGCTCAGTTCGTAGGCGAGGCGTTCCTTGGCGCTCATGCGTTGGAGTTCGATGGCGCTTTTGAGCTTCTGCAAGAGCTTGTCGTTCTGTATTGTCTCGTTAGATAACTGTTCCATAATGTCG
>JAGBDR010000077.1 GCA_017937385.1 Parabacteroides sp. | reverse complement strand
GATGGGAATCATGATGCGTTGCCGGAACATGGCATATATGCTGCCATCCTCATTGCGCTTCAATATCCCAAGTTCAAAAAGGAATTCCTCATTGAGCCCTTTTGTTCGGCAATACTCCATGAATGTGTTTCCATCCTTGGGAGCGAAACCAATACCTGCGATGGAACAGAACTCTTCCGACCATCTGCCGTAAGCATACTCACGAGCTGTCTGGTCTTCCTCCGGCATCGCCACTCTAAGGTTTTCCACGAAAAAACGTTGGAGATGGTCGAGGGCAATCAAGAGTGATTCCTTGTGTTTGGCTTCCGCCAATTCATCTTCGCTACGTTCTTCATCTGAATATTCTATCGGTATGCCGTTGTTCTTGGCAATAAAGGTTACAGCCTCCATAAAGGTCAGGTTCTCCTTTTCCATAATGAAAGTGATGCCGTCCCCACTACGGTTACAACTGAAACAGTGGAACAGGTTCTTTCCGGGAGTGACTGCAAACGAGCCTGTCCGTTCCGAATGGTAAGGACAAAGCCCCATCAACGTCGATCCTTTTCGTGAAAGTCTGACGTAGGGTTTGAGTATATCCTCTATGGCAAGGTTCCTGACTTTATTGATGGTGGATTCGCTTATCATAATGTTTTGAGAAGGTTCCAACATTCAATGATTGACTGTCCGGAGTATTTGGGACGGCTAAGGTTTTGGGGATTGAGCGGCTTGATGTAGCCGTTATCCCTATACTTGCGGAGTGTCTTGTGGCTTACGCCCAGTTCCGCACACGTGCGTTTGACTGAATAGACACCATCGGGGTCACATGTTGGCTTTAATTCCTTCATTTGTCATTGCTTTATTATTAGGGGAGACCCTATCTTGTTGTACTTTCAATACCTAACATTGAAAGTTTTGATATTATCGAATAGGTAGCCATAATAATGTTTACTTATTCCGTTTATTTCTTATTATTACCGCTTTCTTTATGTGATGGCGGTTCAATGTAATCTTGTACGGTGCGCTGTAAAAGACGGAGGTCAGAAGTCCTGTATTCCACTTTTCCGGGTCTTTTGTAAGATACAATTTTCCCTTGTCGTTTCCATCTTTCGACATTGCGCCTTCCAAACAGCTCATACGCCTTTCTTTGGCTAACAAATTCAGGGTCGTTGTTGTCAGCCTTCATCATTCCGACAATCCTGGCTGCAAGGTCGTTTAGAAAAGCATCGTATGGGACCAGCCGGTCTAAGACTTGGAGTATTTTCATATCCGTATAATTAAACCGCTCAATCAATACGCTTTACAGTGATAGTCATATTCTCCCTGTTGGTTTGTGTCTTATACTGCCGGTTGTAGATGGCACCCAGTTCGGAGGCTTGGGTACGGACACTTTTCAACTTGGAAATGGGGAAGGTGATTGACTCACCGATTTTGAGGGCGGTGAGAGCAGGACGGATTTTTACCACAATTTCTGCCATAATGTTTGGATATTTAATGTCTAATGTTTAACTTTGCATATACCAATCGAGTGTATAACGCTTGCAAAGTAACATAATAATGTTTAGGTAGCCAAATAAATATTTGATGTTTTTTGGTTTAATCTCTGTTTAATGATTTACGTCTATGGAAATAAACATCAAACGTGTGCATGTGGGTGCCGAAATTGAGAAACGGCGTGTCGAACTTGGTATTTCCAAATCCGAGTTGGGGCGTCGAATCGGTGTGACCCAACAGCATGTCAATCGTATATTGGATAGGGAAACCATGGAAACCAGCCGACTGGTCAAAGTGAGTGAGGCTTTGGACTATAACTTCTTCTCGTTGTTCTGTCCTGTTCCGCAGCAGATTTCCGCTCATTTGGCGGCAGTCTCCTTGCAAGGGAATGCCCATAATATAATAGGTGAAGCAGAACTGGCATCACAGCTATCCAAAGAACAAGCGGAAGTCGAATCTCAAAAGAAAGTTATCAAACTTCTGAGAGAACAGATAGAGAATTTGAAAATGCAGATAACACGCCTTGAATCCCACTTGGATGACAAAGACAGAATCATAAAACTTTTAGAAGAGAGGAGGTAATATCTACTATATATAATAATGTACGTGCGATGTTTGCATTGCAAAACGTACAATGATTAGTCTTCATATTTGTCATATTCTTATATCAGAAAATACATACCAAACACATACAAAAGCGTTGTAACCATCTGATATTCATAATGTGATAGAAGTGGCCCAAGCTGCGATAGAATAATAATGCTAAGAAAGTAGCAGCTTTAGAAAAAAGTCATACCAAAGCGCATACACTTCACATACACCGGTAATGTAACCTATTGGGAAATAATCGTATATGAAAGTGGCGCAGGCTGCAATAGAGGAATAAGCGATTAGATAACTAATTATTGTATTAGGCTGTAATGCACTGAAAAATAGGCATTACAGCCTAATCTGTTTTTGGACGGTTCGTTCATTTGACCGCAAAAATCGAGCCAAATAAACGGCACAGAAAAACTTGCTCGTGGCAGAGTCCGGCGAACTGCCTGGCGACGCAAATACAATTGTCGCCTTGACTTTCCGCCATGCGCTCACGGCTGTGAAATTCGCTTGTGGGAGCGGCGTGAAAGCTGGGATTGACGTGGAGAGCACTGCGTACATAGGAAAAATTCTGTATGAAGGAATCATATTCCTGTGTGCGCTGTCTTTTCCCTTTAAATCTGTTTGGGTTAAGCCTATTCCCGATACAACAAAAAACACCCGTAAAAATGATACAACACTCCGTATTTTGTATAAGTCCATTCTTTAAGCCGTCCTCTATCTTTGCGAAAAATAACAGATTGCAATAACCATTGAATATCAGGTGTATGAATACGAATGATAAAATCAGTCGCCGGGATGTTTTGAAGTGCATGGGAACTGCCGTTATCAGCAGTGCTGCCGCCTCCTCAGGGCTGTTCTCGCTGGCATCTTGCAGGGAGAATGTGAAGAAGCGTATCATCTTATATTTCACAGGTACGGGCAACTGTCTGTATGTAGCGCGGCAGTTGGCAAAGGAGGGTGCGGAATTGTTGAGTATTCCGCAACTGATGAAGCAAAAGACGTTTGAGATTGAGGCGGATGAAATCGGGCTTGTCTATCCCATCTATGGGCACATGCCGCCCTATATGGTCCGTCAGTTCATCCAGAAAGCAAAACTGAAAGCCGCCTACAAGTTTGCCATTCTCACATACGGCGCGAGGAAGTGTGATGCAGTGGAGATATGGGACGGAATTTCGCGGAAAGCCGGCAATGCGTTCGACTATATCAACACGCTTGTCATGGTAGACAACTGGCTACCGAACTTCGATATGAACAAACAGATCCTGATCGACAAAAAAATCCCGGAGAATTTGCAAAAGATAACCACAGACCTTACTGCCCGGAAATGTTGGCACGAGCCGGTGACAGAGGAAGAACGGGAAATGCATCGGGGCTTTATGGCATATACAGGACTGGATCCCGAAATCGGTTTCCTGATGAAAAGCGAGAAGTATTTCACTGTGACCGATACCTGCATAGGCTACGGTGCCTGCGTTTCCGTCTGTCCACGCGGAAACTATGAATTGACCTCGCAGGGCGTGAAGATGCAGGGTGATTGCGAGTTCTGCTTTGCTTGCATACAGAACTGTCCGCAGAAATCCATCCAGTTTGCCAAAAACGAAACCGACCCGTTGTTAAGACGTGGTGAAGTGAATCCGAATGCGCGTTACCGCAACGAACACATTTCGTTGATGGACATCAAGCGGGCGAACAATCAATTTTAATCTCGAAAGGAAACGATATGTTGAGAAAAATAAGACTGACACTTGCCGTGCTGTTTTTCATTGCAGTCACGGCCCTGTTTCTCGATTTTACGGGAACAATACACGCGTGGTTGGGATGGACGGCGAAAATACAGTTCCTGCCTGCGCTGCTTGTCTTGAATGTGGGTGTGATTGTCGCACTGGTTCTGCTGACGCTATTGTTCGGTAGGATCTATTGTTCGGTCATCTGTCCGTTAGGCGTGATGCAGGACATCGTATCATGGATAAGTGGTAAACGGAAAAAGATGAAATACCGTTTTTCCTATTCTCCGGAAAGGAAGTGGCTGCGCTACGGTGTGTTGGGAGTGTTCATCGGGAACCTGATTGCCGGCATAGGCTCGTTTGTGGCTGTACTTGCTCCATATAGCACTTACGGGCGTATCGCTTCCAATCTTTTCGCTCCGCTATATCGTTGGGGAAACAATCTGCTGGCTTACTTCGCCGAACGGGCGGACAGCTATGCTTTCTATGAAACGGAGGTGTGGATGAAGGGCCTGCCTACGTTCCTGATCGCAATCCTCACTTTTCTTATAATAGGCGTATTGGCATGGCGGAACGGACGGACCTACTGTAACACGATTTGCCTGGTAGGAACGGTGCTTGGGTTCCTTTCCCGTTTCTCGTTGTTCCGAATCACGATCGACGAGAGCAAATGCAACCGGTGCGGTCTCTGTGCACGCAAATGCAAGGCGGCATGTATGGATGGCAAAGGACATCAGGTAGATTACAGCCGGTGTGTGGCATGTATGGACTGCATCGGCACTTGCAAGCACGGGGCTATCGGATTCCGGTTGAGAACGAAAAGGAAGAAAGGCCCGATGACAGAGTATACCGGACAAAGAACCGGAAGTGAGCAGGCCGATAACACTCGCCGTAGTTTCCTGACGGCCACGGCTCTCGTTACTGCCACGGCTACGCTGAAAGCGCAGGAGAAAAAAGTAGACGGCGGACTGGCCGCCATTGTCGACAAGAAAATACCCGGCCGTGCCACCCCGATCGTTCCTCCCGGAGCAAAGAGCCTGCGCAACGTGGCCACGCATTGTACGGCCTGCCAACTCTGTGTATCGGTTTGTCCCAACGATGTGCTGCGCCCCTCGACGGACCTGAAAACCCTGATGCAGCCGGAGGCCTCCTACGAACGGGGGTATTGCCGCCCGGAATGCACGAAGTGTTCGGAGGTCTGTCCGGCGGGGGCTATCCTGAAAATTACGGTAGCCGATAAGTCTGCCATCCAGATCGGTCATGCCGTGTGGGTAAAGGAGAACTGCGTCCCGCTGACGGATGGCGTGGATTGCGGCAACTGCGCCCGGCATTGTCCGGCAGGAGCCATACAGATGGTCCCGTCCGATCCGGACGAGGACGATTCACCCCGAATCCCAGTGGTGAATACCGAGCGTTGTATCGGTTGCGGAGCTTGCGAGAACCTGTGTCCGGCACGTCCGTTCAGCGCCATCTACGTTGAAGGACATGAACGGCATCGAATCATATAAAATAGAAGACTATGAGTGAACAAAAGGATATAAACCGCCGGGAGTTCCTGAAACGTCTCGGTATCGGTACAGCCGCCACATCAACCGCCTTGGCCGGCTGTGACAGGAAGAACCATTCGATGGCCGCAGGCCGGATGGCACAGGGAGAAGTGCCGACCGACAGTATGAGTTACCGTACTAATCCGAAAACCGGTGAAAAGGTTTCCGTATTAGGTTACGGCTGTATGCGCTGGCCCATGAAACCTGTTGACGACGGCAACGGCGAGGTCATCGATCAGGAGGCCGTCAATGAATTGATTGATTATGCCCTTGCACATGGCATCAACTATTTCGACACTGCTCCGCCTTATTGCCAGGGACTTTCGGAGAAAGCAACGGGCATTGCACTGAAACGGCACCCGCGCAATTCCTATTACATTGCTACCAAGATGTCCAACCACCGGCTGGTCGGGCAAGGGCTGTCGCCGCAGGAATTGTTCGACGCTTCCGTGCAGATGTATCGCAACTCTTTCCGTGACTTGCAGACGGATTACATTGACTATTACCTGTTGCATATCGTCGGGATGGGAGAGGGGCTGCCTACGTTGATGGAGCGTTTTTTCGACAATGACCTGCTCGATTTCCTATTGAAAGAGCGCGAGGCGGGACGCATCCGCAATTTGGGCTTCTCCTACCACGGCGATATCCGGGCATTCGACTACCTGCTCTCGCGCCATGACGAGTTTCATTGGGATTTTGTGCAGATTCAGATGAACTACATGGACTACCGTCATGCGTCGGGTCGGAATTTCAATGCCGAATACCTTTATACAGAACTGGACAGGCGGAACATCCCCGTGGTGGTCATGGAGCCGTTATTAGGCGGCCGCCTGGCCGGATTGACCGACCATCTGAACGCTCGCCTCAAACAATTTCGTCCCGAAGAGAGCATTGCCTCGTGGGCGTTTCGTTTTGCCGGTTCGTTTCCCCGGGTACTGACTGTGCTGAGCGGCATGACCTACATGGAGCATTTGCAGGATAACATCCGCACGTTTGCACCGCTCGACCCCTGTACGGACGAGGAGTTCGCCTTGCTCGAAGATACGGTGCAGACCATGCTGAAATACCCCTCGGTTCCCTGTACGGCGTGCCAGTATTGTATGCCGTGTCCTTACGGACTGGACATTTCGGGTATCTTCGTCCATTACAACAAGTGCATTAACGAGGGCAACGTGATCTCCTCTTCGCAAGACGAGAACTATCGGAAAGCCCGGCGTGCTTTCCTGGTGGGCTACGATCGCAGTGTACCGCGCCTGCGTCAGGCGAATCATTGTATCGGCTGCAACCAGTGCGTGCATCATTGCCCGCAGAGTATCGACATCCCGGCACAGATGCAGCGGATCGACCATTTTGTGGAGCAACTTAAAAAGGAAAAATTGTAGGAGAAACAGGGTTCCTTTCCCATATTCGTCCGAGACATTTTTCTCGCGGATTCGTTTGGCAACAAAAAAATAAAGAACAATCTAAAAACAAAAGAATATGAATTACGTGAAATTGAATAACGGCATCGAAATGCCGCAAATGGGTTATGGAGTGTATCAGGTATCGCCTGAGGAGTGTGAACGCTGTGTGTCGGACGCCCTGCGCGTGGGCTACCGCATGATCGACACGGCACAAGCTTACCACAATGAGGAGGGCGTGGGCAACGCCGTGAAGAAGAGCGGTATCGGCCGCAAGGAGATCTTCCTTGTCAGTAAGGTGTGGATATCCAATTACGGCTACGAGAAAGCGAAAGCATCCATCGACGAGAGTTTGCACAAGTTGCAGACCGATTACATCGACCTGATGTTGCTTCACCAGCCATTCTGCGACCGCTACGGTGCCTACCGCGCCATGCAAGATGCCTGCAAGGAGGGAAAATTGCGGGCCATCGGTGTGTCGAATTTCTATCCCGACCACTTCATCGACCTGGCCAGCAACATGGAGATTGTCCCCGCCGTGAACCAAGTGGAAACGCACGTCTTCAACCAGCAGGTGGAGTCGCAGAAGATTATGGAAGAGTTCGGCACACATATCATGTCGTGGGGACCTTTCGCCGAGGGCCGGGGCAATCTGTTCACCAACGAGACGCTGGCGCATATCGCTGCCCTGCATGGTAAAAGCGTGGCGCAAGTGGCACTCCGCTGGCTCATCCAGCGCGGCGTGATCATCATCCCGAAGTCCACCCACGTGGAGCGTATGCAACAGAACCTCGACATCTTCGACTTCGAGCTGACCGACGAGGAGATGTGTCAGATCGCTAAACTTGACACCGGACACAGCCTCTTCTTCGACCATCACGACGCAGAGACGACCCGGATGTTTATGAATTGGAAATAAAAGGCAGACGGAAACCCTCTGAATTATATATAGAGTATGAAGACAATCTGGAATTTATTGCTGTCGGCAGCCGTAGTGTTGTGTGGCAGCGTCCTCCCCGTAGGAGCACAGGAAGATGCAGGTAGGACAACGGCGAATGTACCCGTGGTAAAACTCAACAATGGCGTGCTGATGCCGCGTTTCGGACTGGGAACTTTCCAGCAAGGTTCCGATGAAGTGTGTAAACAGTCGTGCCTCACGGCGTTGCGGGCGGGCTACCGCCATATCGACACCGCCCATGCCTACGACGACGAGCGCGGTGTGGGGCAAGCCGTGAAGGAAAGCGGTGTGCCACGCAGTGAGGTATGGATTACCAGCAAGCTATGGCCTACCGAATACGGCGAAGGCAAGACGGCGGAGGCCATTGACAAGATGTTGAAACGGTTGGGTACGGATTACATAGACCTGCTCTATGTCCACCAGCCTGTGGGCGACTTCGTAGGTGCCTGGCGTGACATGGAGCGTGCGGTGGAAGCCGGCAAGGTACGCGCCCTCGGCATCAGTAACTTCGATGCGAACGATTCGGTGTTCAACTACATTATGAAAGAAGCCCGCATCAAGCCTGCCGTGCTCCAGATAGAGTGCCATCCGTATGCGCAGCGTGTCGCCATGCGCGAAAAGGCAAAAGCCAACGGCATACAGGTGGAATGCTGGTTCCCATTGGGCGGTGCCATGAGTCAAGGAGCTTTGTTGAAAGATCCCACGATTATGAAAATAGCTGAGTCACACGGTAAGTCGGCGGCACAAGTCATTCTGCGTTGGCACATCCAGGAGGGATTTTCCGTCATCCCCGGTGCCACCAATCCCGACTATATCAAGGAGAACATACAGATATTCGACTTCAAACTGACCGATGAAGAAATGCAGTCCATGCGTTCGCTCAACAAGGAACAGCGATTCTTCAACGCCACGTATGAGCAGGTACAGCGATTCGGGATGTCACCGATGAAAGATTAAGAATAATGAACTAACCCCTCTTCCAACGGAACGGTACTCGGAACGTGAACAACTCCGACGGTCCCGATTTATCCCCAACATGGAGGTCTTCATCGTGGTAGACGATGTAAATCTTTAGGCGCATATCCCGTCTGCTTCTTGAACATCCGGCTAAAATGTTGGGGATATTCAAATCCTAATCCATAAGCCACTTGCGCAATGGTGGCACCAGTTGCCAGTTCATTTTTTGCCTGTCGGATGATGTATTGGCGGATGTGGTTGCTTGCCGTGTCGCCTGTGGCTTTTTTTATCAGGTCACCGAAATAGTTGGGTGACATACAAAGTTTGTCAGCGCAGTATTGGACAGTGGGCAAACCTAAGGAAAGCTGCCGTTTCTCCTCGAAGTAGTCACGCAACAAGGCGTTGAATTTCATCAGGATATCCGAGTTTTCCAACTTGCGTGTGATAAACTGCCGATTGTAGAAACGCATACAGTAGTTGAGCAGCAGACCGATGTATTCCACGATGATACGGTCTTGAAAAGCATCACGGTTGTTTGCCAACTCATTCTTTATCTGTCGCATCAGCGACACAAAAATATCCCGTTCCTCGTTTGTCATGTGCAGGGCTTCATTGATGTGGTAGTCGAAGAACGTACATTCCTTGATGGTCTTTTCAAGCGGTGTGCCATGTAGCAAATCCGGGTGGAACAACAACGCCCATCTGTCCAAATCGATCCGTTCGCCATTATCCTCCTTACCGCCTATCTGTCCGGGAGCTACACAGATAAGCGTACCGCTTTTATAGTCGTACTTGCCGCAACCGTAAGTCAGCTCCACCGGCAAATGTTCGTGCATGAACATTCCGTATACACTATAATTATTCAGACTATGGCGGATGGGCGACACTTCGGTATAGTCGATGACACTGACTAACGGATGCCTATCAGTCTGTCCGAGATAACCATTGTAATCACCCACGTTTTTTACTTTCAATATTTTGCTCATAATCTTGTATCCGTTTGAATGATAAGCGCAAAGATACTCCATTCCCAGTTAACAGACGAAAGGCAGACACACAAAATCAGTAAAACAGGTATGAACATCCCACTTATTGTCACATCGGTCTTTCTGCTTCGCCTTAACTTTGCAATAAAACAATCGATGAAGAGGATGACGGATGATATGGAATTTCCCGAAGAATTGTATCGTGATGAAGTTGTTTGTTTCATTGCCGGACGCTATCATGTCTCGCCCCATGAAGTCATACGGCTGTTTCAAGAGCAAAACAACATCTGCATACAGACGGAAGCCAAAGCAGGAGAACCGGAGACACGTTTGGAAGACAATGAAATTGAAATCCTGCGAGGATTGGCATGTATATATAAGGAAGACAATAAAGGAGGTGTGTCGAAAGGCACTGTAGGTGCCTTGCATAATAGCCCCAGGTTTCAACCTGGGGGAGGTGTATCCTTCCCACCAAGTTTGTACCCTGTAAGGGTACAGCAATGAATATAAGTCATTTACGTATAGCAGCACCCTTATAGTAACATTTCACTTACATGCTTTCAATATTTCAAAAATCTCATCCCTTGAGAATGACTTGCAGCATCCTGGCGTGAGGAAGCAGGTGTCGGCAGCGGCACGCAATACGGTTTCGTCCGTGATGCCCATTTCACTCCAGTGCGTGGGCAATCCGATTTCCCGGATGAATGATTCGAGCGCATCGATACCTTGTACGGCTGTCTCTTCGGTAGTTTCTCCTTTTACGCCCCATACCGTTTCTGCCATACGTGCCAGCTTCTCCTTGCCCTCGTCCAGCAGATGGCGGTAGAGAGTGGGATGGATGACCGCCAGTCCTTGTCCGTGATTGCAGTCGGTGTAGGCACCTACGGCGTGCTCGATCATGTGGCACTGGAAGTCGGTCTGCTTGCCTAATTTCAGCATACCGTTCTCCGCCATTGCCGACGCCCACATCAGTTCGCTACGGGCGAAGTCATCATCGGGATTGGCAATGAGGGCCCGCAGGTTCTTCACGACATTCCGCATGATGGCCTCGTTGATCTCATCGCTTAGGTTCGTGTTTTGCGGCTTGCCCATGTAAGTTTCCATGCAATGCGACAGCGTGTCGAACGCCCCGCTGATGACCTGCTTCATGGGCAGTGTCTTCGTCAGGTCGCTGTCCAGTACGGCAAAAGAATGGTAGGCACCGAACAACGGCTGTTTCAACTTCTTTTCTTCGTGGGTGATCACGGCTCCGTTGTTCTGCTCGGCTCCCGTACCCGATGTGGTGACGACAGCTCCCATCGGGATAAATTCGGTGGGCAGGCGGTGATGCACATACCAGGCGTCCCATATATCCTCGTCCATCCGTGCCTGTGCCGACACGATCTTGCAGCAATCAATGACCGACCCGCCGCCCACGGCGAGGATGAACTCAATCGTGTTCTCCCGTACCAAACGTGTACCTTCCTGTACTCCAATTGGTCCAAATCGAAACTATCTCCCCATAAAATTCGATTTTCTACCCCATTTAATTCAAATTACATGCAAGGGTAATATTTTTTAATAAACTATTGCAGTTTGTTAACAAACTCATTTTTGGGTGTTATGGTAACTTGACATCTGGAGTGTCATTCCCGATACTCCGTCGGGTTCATTCCTAAATTGCGCTGTACATAACGGCTGAAATAGGCTGGTGACGAGAATCCGAACAGATCGGAAATGCGGACGAAAGACAGGGATTTGTCTTTCAGGAGCCGGGCAATGTCGAGGGCGGTGTAGCGGTTTATCCAGTAGTTGGCCGCGTAGCCGCTCACCTTTTTCGATACTTCGGAAAGGTATTTGGACGTGACGCAGAGGCGGTCGGCATAGTATGACACCTCGCGGTGCTGGCGATACGTACCGTCTTCCAGCATCGTGAGGAAACGGTTCATGATGGCGGCACTTTGGGTGGAGATGTCCGTTTCATCGTAAAGATGCGAGTGGAAATCAAAGAAATCGAGGATGAGCATCTGCACGGTGGCAATGAGCATATCGCGGCGGAAGTGGTGCCCGGTGTCGCCGAGGCGTTGCTCCACCATCCGGAAGTCACTGCGGCACACCTCCTGTTGCTCCGGCGTGAGGTGCATTACAGGGTTGAGAAAGAGGGCAAGCTGCCCTTTTGTGCCGTAGTTGCTCTGAGGCGTACAGAGGTTTATGAAATCCGACGTGATATAGATGATCTTCACCTTGAAATCGGCCGAAGGCTGCATCCACTCTATCAGCTTGCCTTTGCGCACGATCATGAGATCGCCCTCACGCAATTCAAATTCCCGCCCGTTGAACGCAAACCGGCAAAAGCCCCCTGTACAGAAAGCATGAACCAGATACTCATTGCAACAGTCATCATCGCAGAAGAAACTGTAGTTGTTACCTCTCAGATGCCGCAACGAGTCGGCTACTACTATATTTTTCTGTTCTTCCATCGTCAACCTCATTTTATATTGGTTGCAAAGATACACGTTTTCAGTTATATAGAGAAAATAGAAATATTCCATGATGGCACGCCACCACGAACGGCTTTTCCCTGTGCTTGAGGAATTGGGGGTAGGTTTCGTCGCTTTCTCGCCCCTTGCCAATGGCGTGTTGACGACCTATTATACCGCTGACAGCCGTTTTGATGCCGCTATCGATTACCGTGCCTCCATGCCGCAGTTCCGCAAGGAGAGTTTCAACCAGAACCGCACCCTGTTCGCACTGCTCGATCGTCCCTGTCAGGAAGGTCGTATGACTTGAACACACCGTTTCGGTGGAAACATCATACAGGGATGAGCCGGGGAAGAGCGCAGGTCGTAAAAGGGGCCTGCGTTCTTTGTTTGTAGGGGATATTGATGAAAGATAGGTCGATTTTGCCCATGATATTGGAAAACCGTTTGCAAATCTGAAGAATTGTAACGAACTTTGTGTATAGGTTATGTGAATATGAATAAGTAATAATCTCGTTATATAGGTACAATAATAATTTATATAATAGTATGGAAAAACAAAAACAATCCCGGCGGTTGTTGTCGCTGGATGCCCTGAGAGGGTTTGATATGTTCTTTATTATGGGAGGAGCTTCCCTTTTTGTTGCATTGGCGACGCTGTTTCCGAATGCTTTTTTTCAGGAGATTGCCGAGCAGATGGGACATGTGGAGTGGAATGGACTGAGGCATCATGACACGATCTTTCCGCTCTTTCTTTTTATTGCCGGCATTTCGTTCCCTTTCTCGTTGAAGAAGCAACGGGAACAGGGGAAGACGGAGGCGGAGATATACAGGAAGATTATTCGCCGGGGGATTACGTTGGTGTTGTTGGGGTGTATCTATAACGGACTGTTGCAGTTTGACTTTGCAAACTTACGTTGTGCCAGTGTCTTGGCGCGTATCGGGTTAGGATGGATGTTTGCGGCGTTGTTGTTTGTCAATTTGCGTACTTCTGTCCGGGCTTGGATTGCCGGGGCGATTTTGGTCGGCTATTGGGTTTGGATGGCTTTCATTCCGGTACCGGGTGCCGAGGCTGGTCCGTTCACGTTGGAAGGCAACTGGGTTGGCTATGTGGACCGGATGTTGTTGCCGGGACGTCTGCATCAAGGATTTTTTGATCCGGAGGGGTTGTTGTCGACACTACCGGGGATCGTGACGGCTATGTTGGGAATGTTTACCGGCGAGTGGATCCAGTTGAAGAAAGAGGGGCTGACAGAAACCCGGAAAGTACTGTATATGGTTGTGGCAGGAGCTTTGTTGCTGGCAGTCGGCTTGTTGTGGAACATGGTATTCCCGATCAACAAGAAGTTGTGGAGTAGCTCGTTTGTCTGTGTGGTCGGAGCCTATTCGGTGTGGATGTTTGCGCTGTTCTATTATATCGTCGATGTGTTGGAATGGAAAAGATGGACATTTTTCTTTCAGGTGATCGGCGTAAATTCCATTACGATCTATCTGGCCCAGCGGTTCATCAATTTCTCTTTTACTTCCGACGCGTTGTTTGGCGGTCTTGTCGGGTGGATGCCGGAAGCCGCGCAACCGTTGGTGGGGGCGATAGGTTATATTGCCGTCTGTTGGGGATTCTTGTATTTCTTGTATCGCCAGCGGATTTTCTTGAAAGTGTGAGAGATTTTTGATTTATAAAATCGTATCACCGCATAAATCAAAAATCATAAATCATAAATTTAAATCGTGAATTTTAATCGCAAATCATAAATCTCAAAACAATGGAATCAATCAAACAAATATACCGGATCGGTCACGGACCGTCCAGTAGCCATACGATGGGCCCGATGCGTGCTGCCCGGATATTTTTGGAACGTAACCGGGAGGCGGTACGGTTTGATGTCACGCTCTATGGCAGTCTGGCGGCTACAGGTAAAGGCCACATGACGGATGCGGCCATTCTTGAAGTGTTGAATCCGGTGGGCAAAACTACCATCATTTGGGAACCGAAAGTGTTCCTGCCTTTCCATCCGAATGGAATCCGGTTCCAGTCGTTTGACGCAAGCGGCAAGGAGCTGGACAACTGGACGATTTACAGTATCGGGGGAGGAACATTGGCAAACGAAACCTACAACGAGCTGACACAGGAACAGGTCTACGAAATGCATACCATCAAGGACATACAGGCTTGGTGTGAGAAAACCGGCCATTCTTATTGGGAGTATGTCGAACAGTGCGAGGGGCCGCAGATATGGGATTATCTGGCCGAGGTGTGGGAGGTCATGCAACAGGCGGTCCGCAACGGGCTTGAAGCGGAAGGCATTTTGCCCGGCGGTTTGGGAATCCGGCGCAAGGCATCCGACTATATGATCCGTGCCAAAGGATATGGCAGCAGTATCAAGAGCCGTGGGATGGTATATGCGTATGCGCTGGCCGTTTCCGAGGAGAATGCTTGCGGAGGCCAGATCGTGACTGCCCCGACTTGCGGTTCCTGCGGAGTTATGCCGGCTGTGCTCTATCATCTGAAAGAGTCCCGTGATTTCCGTGACTCCCGCATTTTGCGTGCGTTGGCGACGGCCGGTTTGTTTGGCAATGTGGTGCGCACGAATGCCTCCGTATCGGGAGCCGAGGTCGGTTGCCAGGGAGAAGTCGGTGTGGCTTGTGCGATGGCGGCAGGAGCGGCCAGCCAGTTGTTTGGCGGGACGCCGGCACAGATCGAGTATGCGGCCGAAATGGGCTTGGAACATCATTTGGGGCTGACTTGCGACCCGGTTTGCGGACTGGTCCAGATTCCCTGTATCGAACGAAATGCCTTTGCCGCTGCCCGCGCATTGGATGCGAACACTTTCTCCAACTTCTCCGACGGCAAACACCGGGTCAGTTTCGACCAGGTAGTCGAAGTGATGCGCCAGACCGGGAACGACCTGCCGAGCCTTTACAAGGAAACATCCGAGGGCGGGTTGGCTAAGAATATGGAACAGAAATGAAAAAATTTATGATTTATGATTTTTGTTTGGATCGTTTTTTTGTTACATAAATCATAAATCATAAATCATAAATGAAGAAATCTTTTACCCTATTGTGTGCAGCCGCATTCGTAGCGTGCGGCCAGCCGAAACAACAGCAGGAGGCAGTTGCCGATGTGACCAGTGGTAATCCGGTGTTCGAGGGATGGTATGCCGACCCGGAGGGAATTATTTACGGTGACACCTATTGGATATTTCCGACTTGGAGCGATGTGTATGAGAAACAGACCTATTTCGACTGTTTCTCGTCCAAAGATTTGGTGAATTGGACGAAGCATGCGTCTGTGCTCGACACCTCCGCCGTGAAATGGGCGAAGAAAGCGATGTGGGCGCCGTCTGTCATCCGTAAGGACGGCCACTATTATTTCTTCTTCGGAGCCAATGACGTGCATGAGGGCGAAGTGGGAGGAATCGGGGTGGCCGTCAGCGACCGTCCGGAGGGTCCCTACAAAGATCTGTTGGGCAAACCGCTTATCAACGAGATCGTGAACGGGGCACAGCCGATCGACCAGTTCGTGTTCCGTGACGACGATGGCCGTTATTATATGTATTACGGCGGTTGGGGACACTGTAATGTGGTCCGCCTGAACGACGACTTTACCGGGTTGGTTCCTTTTGAAGACGGGACGGTCTATAAAGAGGTGACACCTGATAAATATGTGGAAGGCCCGTTCATGTTCAAGAAAAACGGGAAATACTATTTCATGTGGAGCGAGGGAGGCTGGACCGGTCCCGATTATTGTGTCGCATACGCGATTTCCGATTCGCCTTTCGGACCGTTCGACCGGGTGGCCACGATTCTCCAGCAGGATTCGACGATTGCACGGGGCGCCGGGCATCATTCCGTATTGCACGTCCCGAATACCGAAGATTATTACATCGTCTACCACCGCCGTCCGCTGGACGACACAGCCCGCGACCACCGTGTGACTTGCATTGACCGGATGACATTCGATGAGAATGGATTTATCCATCCGGTTAAGATGACATTCGACGGTGTTCCCGCCCATACAATCGATAAGTAAAAGGCGATTATCGTTAAAGGATTTGGCAATTTCCATTGCCAAATCTCCCTTGTTTTGTGTTTTACGACATACTTAACTAATTTTTGCAAACATCCTGCCGACATTTCTTCGTTCTCTTTTATATTTGTTCCAAATCTGAAATGATATTTCAAATATGGAAAGCGTAATTTCAAATATGGAAAAAGCAGAAGAGAACTACAAGGTTCCGAATCTCGAGAAAGGGATTGCTGTACTTGAGTACTTGTCGCTTCACACCCAGGGTGATACGCTTCAGGAAATCAAGTCGGCCCTTGATATTTCGCAGACGACGGCCTATCGTATTTTGAATACGTTGGTGCGTCTGGATTATTTGATGTATAATGAAGACACAAAACGATACAAGTTGTCCCGCAAATTACTAACTTTGGGCTTCAGATCGCTGAACGAACACAATTTGCTGGAAACGGTTTTGCCTCGCTTGCGTGATTTGCGCGACCAGGTGAAAGAGACGGCCTGTTTCGGCGTGCTGGGAGACCGGAAAGGTATTTTTATCGAGCAGGCGCAGGGACATCATACGTTCCGTTTTGTCCTCTCGCCGGGAAAATCGTTCGACTTGCATTGTTCGGCTCCGGGAAAGGCGATCATGGCCTATCTGCCGAATACCGTCCGGAACCGGTATTTGTCTTATATGGAGTTTACGCGCTACAATGCCCGGACCATCACCTCTCGGGAGGCCTACTTAGAGGAACTCGAGAAAGTCCGGAATTGGGGCTATGCGATGGATAATGAGGAAGAGTTGAACGGTGTGATCTGCATCGGGGCGCCGATCTTCAATTATACGGGATATCCGTGCGGGGCTATCTGGATTTCGGGGCCGAAAGACCGGTTGTCGAAAGAGGTGGTACGGACATCGGCCGATTGTATAAAGAAAGTGGCACAGACGATTTCTCTTGAATTAGGGTATAGTAAAGCAAAAAAAATATAATTACCATGAATACACGAAAATACATGTTTAAAAACTCACTGGTGGCTTGCTTTGCCTGCTGTTGTATTTCCTTTGCTTCAGCAGGCAACCCACCGTTCTTTCCGACAGATGTTGTGACGAATGCGAAAGGTGAGTTGTTGATGACTGACAAAGGAGTAAAGCGGGTTGATGTCTTTTCGCCTGATGGTAAAACGTTGTTGCGTTCTTTTCCGATGGACGAAGCGCCTACGGGCATCCTGGTGGATGGCGACAAGGCGTATGTGACGACTTTCGGCACGATGGGCCATTTGCAGATCCTGTCGCTCGAATCGGGCCAGGTAGAGGCTTCGATCCCGACCGGTTCGGGTGCTTGTCATCCGATGCTTGGACCGGACAAGAAACATATCTATGTATGTAACCAGTTCCAGGCGACGATCTCCGAGGTCGATCCGGTTGAACGGAAGGTAACCCGTACGGCGAAAGTGTTGCGCGAACCGAGGTCCGCCGTGTTCAGCAAGGATGGCAAATATCTGTTCGTCACGAACTTCCTGCCCGCCCAACGGGCTGATGTCGACTATGTGGCCGCCTGTGTCTCCGTGATTGAAATGGACGGGTTCACGAAGGTTAAGGACATCCAGCTGGCAAACGGAAGCAACGCCCTGCGGGGAATCTGTATCACTCCCGACGGTAAATATATATATGTATCGCACAACTTGGGACGTTTCACCGTGCCGACTTCGCAATTGCAACAGGGTTGGATGAACACGAGCGCTTTCAGTGTGATCGATGTCGACAAGCAGGAGTTCTTGGGGGCGATTGTCGTGGACGAGCCGGAGCGGGGAGCTGCCGGTATCTGGAGCATTGCCTGCAACGATGAGTCGGTCTTCATCTCCCATTCGGGGACGCACGAAGTCAGCGTGATCGACCATAAGGCGATGCTGGAGAAGTTTCTGAACTATCCCAATAAGGCGATGCTGGACTATGACCTGACTTTCTTGTATGGCCTTCGTGAACGGATCCCGTTGCAGGGAAACGGTCCCCGCAATATGGTCCTTGCCGGCGACCGGCTGATTGTCCCGACTTATTTTGCCGATGTCCTGAACATATTGGACACGCAGACAAACGAGGTGACATCTGTCAATTTGAATCCCGACCGGGAAGAAACGCCTGAAAATAAAGGCGAACGATATTTCAACGATGCGTCCCATTGCTTCCAGAACTGGCAGAGCTGCAACGGTTGCCATCCCGGAGACGGACGTACCGACGGCATGAACTGGGACTTGATGAACGACGGTGTCGGCAACTCCAAGAACTGCAAAAGCATGCTCTTCAGCCATGTGACTCCTCCCAACATGATTTCCGGTATCCGTGAACATGCGGAACGGGCTGTGCGGGCAGGATTCAACTTCATCCAGTTCTTTGAAGTCTCGGAAGAGGATGCCGTTTGCGTGGACGCCTACCTGAAGTCGCTTCGTCCCGTGCCCAGTCCTTACTTGGTGAATGGCGAGTTGTCCGACTTGGCCAAGGAAGGGCAGAAGGTGTTCGAAAAGCTGAAATGCGGCGAATGCCACAGCGGTGTGTACTATACGGATATGAAGTATCACCGGATCGGGGAAGACATCGAGTTTGAAAAAGGGTGGGACACGCCGACTTTGCGTGAGGTGTGGCGTACGGCTCCCTATCTGTTCGACGGGCGTGCCGCAACCATGAAAGAGGTGTTCAGTGTCCATAAACACGGTATCGAGAAGAAAGTTTCGGAGAAAGAGATTGAAGCATTAACCGAATATGTGAATTCTTTATGAATTATTGCGATAAAATACATTATAATATCTATACGACCGGGCTGGCAGCTTTCGGTGAGATGGTAGACGCCTTGCTGGCACAGTTGCCCCAGGACGAGCAGATTCTCCGCCTGGCATTTTTCGGTATGCCCAGCGACAATGAGCAGTATGTCTCCCGTCGTATCATGCTGCGCGAGAAGATCCGTAAGTTCTACGGTAATCATGAGCCGGTGTTGAGCTACGTCTCCCAGCCCCCTCTGAATACCGGGCTGATCCTGGAAGCCCACAGCTACAAAACGGATGAGAACGATCACCTTACTTTCCGGCGCCACGGCGGTTTCCCGTATGTCGTACTGGAAAATGCCGACGGCCGCTTCCTTTTTGCGGGCGGCTTCCACGGCAATGTGGTCGATTTCGGCATCCAGCAACAATCGGCCGAAGTCTTTCACATGACAGGAGAGGTGATGCGCCGCGAAGGTTTCCCGATAAACAACATTATCCGCCAGTGGAACTACATCGAGCGGATTACCAGTTTCGACGGGCCGGACCAACATTACCAGATGTTCAATAACGCTCGTGCCGATTTCTATGGAAAGACGGACTGGAACAACGGCTATCCGGCAGCTACCGGTATCGGCGCCAATCTGGGTGGCATATTGGTTGATCTGGACGCGGCTGTATTTGCCCGTCCCGAGTGTTATGCCACTCCGATCGACAATAAGTTGCAGGTGGCCGCCCATGCCTATTCGGACCAGGTCCTCGAAGCCGCCCAGCAGAAGAAAGCCACGCCGAAGTTCGAGCGGGCGAAAAGCATGACTTTCGACGGTCGCCGGATCGTGTATATTTCCGGTACGGCCGCTATCCGTGGGGAAGAAAGCCTGATCGGGGTCGGGCTCGAACGCCAGATCCGCATTACGATGGAGAACATCGACCAGCTGATCGGCCAGGCGAAACTCAAGATGCTGCGCGTCTATCTGAAAGAAAAGTCCTTCTATGAAGAGGCACACCGGTTACTGGAAGGGTATCGATTGAATATCCCGATTTCCTACATGTGGGCGGATGTGTGCCGGAATGAATTGCTGGTAGAGATAGAAGGGATTGCCATCGAATAGAAATTCCATGGGCATGGAATAAAAGTTCCATGGGCATCGGACAAAAATTCCATAGGCATGGAACTGAAATCCCATAGGCATCGGGTGATAGTTCTGTTTGGATCGAATCATAAATAGTATTAACTAAATAAACAAGAGAAAAATGAAAAAGAATTTTATGAAATCAGCCGCTATGGGAGCGCTTTTGCTTTCGATGGCTTCATGTAACTGCAAAACTTCTACGGGTGAAGCTACCTGTTGCGCCGCAGCAGGCGAAGGACAATGCACCGAACAGTGCGGAGACAATTGTAAGAATGCATGTAACAATACTGCTAACTGTAAAAATAATAAAGAGATGAAGTATTCTAAAAAGTACACAAATGCCGACTTCTACAAAGACGGCAAGTTCCAACAGGATGTTGCCATGGAGGCAATGAAAGACATGTTCGCTTTCTACGGTGTTCCTTTCACCGACTTGATGGCTAAGGACATGTGGGTGACAGACTTCGGCCTGGGCGATTTTGAAAACGTAGGTATGGGTGGTATTTTCTGGATCAACGATCCTGAATACGGCTACTTTGCCCACGCCATCTATCTGCTCCCGGGACAGATGATCCCCGAACATGCCCACGTGAAGACTAAATTCCCTGCTAAGCATGAATCCTGGATGGTTGAAAAGGGATGGGTATACAACTTCTCCGAAATCGGTGATGAAACACCTAATGCTCCCGCTATTCCTGCTACTCACGGTGCGATCAAGAGCAAAAACTTTGTCGTACAGAATGTAGGTGATGTTCTTCGCCTGAAAAAGTTGGAATCTTTCCACTTTATGATGGCTGGTCCTGAAGGTGCTATTGTTGATGAATGGGCATGCTACCATGATAATGATGGTCTGCGTTTCACCAACACGAAAGCTTCGTTATGATAAGTAATAACACCTTATAACTTATTACATGAACAAATACTATTTATTAGTATCACTCCTTCTGTCTTCTTCTGTTATGGTGTCAGCCGGCCCCAAGCAGAAGAAGGTGGAAACGTGGATTGATGCTTCTGTTAAGGCAAAGACGGAGGTTTTGGCAAAGCTGAAGAAATCCGGAATGCCGATCAGTTCGACTTGGATGAAACACAAAGCGAAAGCGGAACCTTTCGTGGTCGACTTGAAAGGCGTGGATAAGCTGGTCCTGATCACTTCCGGTGGTCCCGACGGTACGGACTATGACCAGGCTGTTTGGGCGAACGCACGTCTGATCAAAGCAGACGGTACTTCCGTATGGTTGGATGAAGTTCCGTATGAATATGGCGTGGCAGGTTGGGCGAAACCCAAACTGAACACCAACGCATACGATCATGAGATTGTGATCAACGGAAAGGAATACAAGCACGGCGTGTTCTGTCATGCGAACGGAACGCTCGTCTATCCGATCAACAACCAGTATGTCCGTTTTGAAGCCGAGGTCGGGATTGACGACTCGTCGAGCGGAGGTAGTGTTTATTTCCAGGCGGTAAATGTTCAGCCGGGTAAGATTGCGGAAGAACTGAACGCCGGATATCCGAATGAGATCGGTGAGATGGATCCGATCTTGGGCGGTTTCGACACTTGGTTGGTCACTCCGGACGCTTCTGTGGAAAAGCAGGCGTTGGAAAAGGCGATCGCTACGCTGAAAGATGGCACTTACTATGCGAATCAGGCTAAACAGATTGCCAATGAGCAGGATTTTGAGACGCAGGTCCGCAAATATCTGGAACTGATCAAGGAAATCCAGGATCTGGCGGCTCTTCAAAGAGATTTGGATTGGCTGAACGTCGAGGCTGTCAAGCTGGCTTTTGCCGATATGAAGAAACAGAAAGGCTATGACGCCGCCAAATATGAACCGATGCTGAACGAATTGATCCGTTTGGATAAGAAAGGGTTCAATGGAATTTATTCCAAGAATGAGCAGGCCATGGCCGACGCGAAGAAAGCGTTGGAATATAAACGCGCCATCTTGTTGGCAAACCCGTTGTTGGATGCAGACAAGATCGTAGCGGCCCGTTTCAAGGTCGGTTCGGATGCACATTTCATCATGTCGCCGTCCTTGGGTACACAGGCAAACAACTGGAGTAACCAGGAATCTGCCGCCCGTTCAGGTTTCGATGCTGAAATTGTCGAGCTCTCCAACTTGCGCGGCGATATAAAGATGCGCCAGGTCTACAAACCGAAAAACGGTTCTTCCATTGCCGATTTGAAGCTGCATTGGAACGGTGACCGCGTCATGTTCACCCAGACGCAGGATGACAAGCGTTGGAACGTCTATGAAGTGAATCTGGACGGAACAGGCTTCAAGCCGCTGGTAGAAAATGACGAGCCGGATCTGGAATTTTACGACGGAACCTATCTGCCTGACGGCCGTGTGATCGCGATTTCCAATATCGGTTACCAGGGGGTTCCTTGCGTGAGCGGTGATGACCCTGTCGGCAATATGGTGTTGTATGATCCGAAAGACAAGAGCTTGCGCCGTTTGACATTCGACCAGGATGCCAACTGGAATCCGGTGATCATGAATAACGGTCGCGTGATGTACACCCGTTGGGAGTACACCGACTTGACACACTATTATTCCCGTATCGTGATGCACATGAACCCGGACGGAACGGAAAACAAAGCCCTCTACGGTAGTGGCGCGATGTTCCCGAACAGTACGTTCGACGTGCAGCCCTTACCCGGCCACGGCTCGGCTTTCGTGGGTATCATCTCCGGCCACCACGGTGTGGCACGTTCCGGCCGTCTGATTGTTTTCGACCCGACTAAGGGACGTAAGAGCACCGCCGGTATGGTACAGGAAATCCCTCACCGTAACCGTCCGGTTCAGGAACTGATCAAAGACCAGTTGGTGAACGGCGTATGGCCGCAGTTCATCAAACCGACTCCGCTGAACGACAAGTATTTCTTGGTGGCAGCCAAGTTGGATCCGCAGGCTTTGTGGGGTCTTTATCTGGTGGATGTCTATGACAACGTGACTTGCTTGATGCAGGCAGAAGGCGAAGGATACATCAGCCCGATATTGGTGCGCAAGACGAATACGCCTCCGGCTATTCCCGACCGTGTGAAACTGAATGAAAAGGAAGCAACCTTCTTTATTCAGGATATTTATGAAGGAGAAGGTTTGAGAGGCATTCCTCGCGGAACCGTCAAGTCTTTGCGTCTGCATGCATACGAATATGCTTATGTGAAGACACGTTCCGACCACAACTGGCACGGAATCCAGTCCGGTTGGGATATCAAACGTCTGTTGGGTACGGTTCCTGTCGAAGAAGACGGTTCCGTGATCTTCAAGGCTCCTGCCAATACGCCGATCTCTATTCAGCCGTTGGATAAAGACGGGGTTGCCATCCAGTGGATGCGAAGTTGGGTGACAGGTCAGCCGGGTGAAGTGGTTTCCTGTATCGGTTGCCACGAAGACCAGAACCAGATTGCGATACCGAAGCGTGTGATCGCTTCGCAGAAGGCGCCGTCTGCCTTGACTCCGCCGGAAGGTGGCGTCCGTTCTTTCACGTTCGACCTGGAAATGCAGCCGATCCTGGATCGCGCTTGTATCGCTTGTCACAATGGTGAAGGAAAAGCGTTCGACCTGCGTGGTGGAAAGAAAGACGAGAGAGGATATGGATTGTCATATTTGAACCTGCATCCGTATGTGCATCGCCAGGGTGGTGAAGGCGATATGGTTGTTTTGCAGCCGTACGAATATCATCCTAACACCAGTGAATTGGTCCGCCTGTTGAAGAAAGGCCATCACAACGTGAAACTGACCGATAAGGAATGGAAGACGCTTTACAACTGGATCGACTATAACGCTCCTGACAAAGGTTATTTCAATGCGAACGTACTGAATATGATCCCGTATAAAGGATTCGACCAGATCAAACGTCGTAAGGAATTGACCGACAAGTATGCAAACGGCGCCGGTGTCGATTGGAAGAAGGAAATCGCCGACTATGCCGATTACTTGAAGAAGCAAGGTCCGATCACTCCGGAAATGCCTGAAAAGGCCGCTCCTGTAAAGGAAAAGGCCGTGAAGGTGAAAGGCTGGCCGTTCGGTGCCGACCGGATCAAGGAAATGTTGGCCAAGGAACCGGAAACCCGCAAAGTGGTCGAGATCGCTCCGGGTGTGAAGGTGAACTTCGTCCGTATTCCTGCCGGCGAATTTGTAATGGGTAGCTATCAGGGTGAACCGGATGTACGTCCGACAGCCAAGGTGAAGATCAGCAAAGGATTCTGGATGGCAGAACTGGAAACGACCAACGAACAGTTCCAGACTGTATTCCCGGATCATGACAGCCGTTATGTAGACCAGCAATGGAAGGACCATGTGAACCAGGGATATCCGGCCAACAAACCGGAACAGCCTGTGATCCGTGTCAGCTACAACGATGCGATGGAATTCTGCCGGAAAGTCAGCGAAAAGACCGGTTTGAACATTACGCTTCCGACCGAAGCGCAGTGGGAGTGGGCTTGCCGCGCCGGTAGCGACCAGGACTTCTGGTATGGTGACATGCACACGGACTTCGGCAAGAAGGACAACCTGGCAGACAAGACGACACTGTTGTTTGCCGTTTACGGTGTAGACCCGCAGCCGATGGTGAAGACCAACCCGTGGTATAAATACTATACGTTCCTTCCGAAAGAAGAAAGCGTAGACGACGGCAACTTGGTTCAGGTCGGCGGCAAGGCATACGAAGCCAACCCGTTCGGTCTGTACAGCATGCACGGAAACGTAGCTGAATGGACTCGTTCCGACTATGTATCGTATCCGTATAATGAAAAGACGAAAGAGACATCCGAATACAAGGTGGCCCGTGGCGGTTCTTATATCGACCGTCCGAAGTATGCGGCTTCCTATACACGTAAGGCTTACTATCCGTACCAGCGTGTGTTCAATGTCGGCTTCCGTATGATCATTGAAGATTGATAAATCGTGCTTTAAAATGTTTGGACATGGCCTGTTCCTCTTTTGGAACAGGCGGTGTCCAAAATAATGAAAACAGTAAATGAAAACAAATCTTGAAAGATTTTTCTCTTCCTTTGTAACGACGATCGTTTTGTTACTGGTGTATGCCTTTGGCTTGGCCGTTGCTACTTTCATCGAAAAGTATCACGGTACGGCAGCAGCCAAAGCGATGGTTTATTATTCCCCGCTGTTTTTCTTGCTCCAATTCCTTTTAGTCGTCAACTTTCTTGCGGCTACTCTTAAACACCAATACTTGAAACGTGGCAAATGGGGACTGATCCTGACTCATTTCGCCTTTATCGTGATCCTTCTCGGCGCCTTGACCTCTTTCCTTTTCGGCGAAGAAGGAATCCTGCATTTGCGTGAAGGGGAGACAAGTGACCAGATCACTGTCCGTACTTCCGAAAACACAACTTTTCATACCCTGCCTTTTTCCGTTGAACTGAAGAAATTCACCTTAACCCGCTATCCCGGTTCCGCCAGCCCCTCTTCCTACGAGAGCGAAGTGATTGTCCATGTGGACGGGGAGGACCGTGAGGAGCGGATCTTTATGAATAACGTATTGGATGTAAAAGGTTATCGTTTCTTCCAGGCCTCATACGACCCGGATGAACACGGAACCATCCTTTCCGTCAACCGCGATGTGGCGGGGCGGAACATTACCTATGCCGGTTATCTTCTGTTGGTTATCGGCTTGGTGCTTTGTCTGGTCGGCAGGCACTCTCGCTTCATGCGTCAGAGCCGCCGTTTGAAAGAACTGCGCAAGGCGACTTCCGGAACGGTCCTGTCGCTTGTGCTTTTGGCTGTTTCCCTGTCTGCAAATGGCAAAGAACAAGCATCCCCGATGCTTGATGCTGTACAAAAGTATGTGGTCAGCCCGGAACACGCTGCCCGTTTCGGAGCTCTTCCGATCCAGTCGGGCAACGGCCGCATGATGCCGGTCAACACTTTTTCTTCGGAGATTCTCCGCAAACTCCATAAGTCGGATAAGATTGGCAAGTTGAACTCCGACCAGTTCCTTTTGAGCCTTTTGGCCATGCCGGATATGTGGATGCGCGTTCCTTTTATCGCCCTGTCCAATCCGGAGCTGGCGGCCTGTTTCGATCTGACGGATGGCGAGTGCGCCTATATCCAGGTGTTCGACAGCAACGGCAACTATAAGTTGCAGGAGAAGTTGGAGGAGGCCTATAACAAAATGCCTGCCCAGCGGACCCGTTTCGACAAGGACCTGATGAAACTGGACGAACAGCTGAACATTTTCCATCAGTTGATCAATCGTCAGATGCTGAATCTCTTTCCGGAAGAGAACGATCCGAATCATAAATGGTATGCGCCCGGTGACGACCTCTCGGCGTTCAGTGGCAAAGATTCCATGTTTGTTTCCCGTATTTTCGACTGGTACTTGGGAGAGGTGCAGGATGGATTGAAGAATGGTGATTGGACGAAAGCCGACGAAGTGGTCAGCATGATCGACACCTACCAGCAAGCCAAAAGCAAGGCGCTCGACATCAGCCCGAAGCGGATACAGGCCGAATTGAAATATAACAAGATGGATATTTTCCGCTATTGCAAGATTGGGTATCTGGTTTTGGGTGGATGCTTGTTGTTGGTATCTTTTGCGATGTTGTTCAGCCGGAGCCGCTGGATGAAGGTTGCCGTATGGTTGTTGGGGATCGGCGTGTTGGTGGTCTTCCATTATCATATGTTCGGTATGGGGATGCGTTGGTATATCGGCGGCTACGCTCCTTGGAGCAATTCTTATGAAACGATGGTCTACGTGGGATGGGCGACGGTCCTGGCCGGGTTGTTGTTCGCACGCCGCAGTACGATCACGTTTGCACTGGCTACCTTGTTTGGGGGCATTATCCTTTTCGTGTCCGGCCTGAACTGGATGGACCCGGAGATCAATCCGCTCGTGCCGGTTCTGAAATCGCCGTGGTTGATGTTTCATGTGGCGGTCATTGTCGCCGCTTACGGTTTCTTCGGTATCAGTTGCCTGATCGGGTTGACCGACATGGTGATGATGGCTGTCATGGGAAAAAAGAACCAAGAGATATTGAAAGCCCGTATCACCGAACTGAGCCTTGTCAATGAGATGGCGCTTTGGGTAGGGCTTGCCTTGATGACTGTCGGTACTTTCCTCGGGGCTGTCTGGGCGAATGAGTCCTGGGGGCGTTACTGGGGGTGGGACCCGAAGGAGACTTGGGCGCTGATCACGATGGTGGTCTATGCCGTGGTGACTCATCTCCATCTGGTGAAACGTTGGAATAACCTTTGGCTGTTCAACTTGACATCCGTGATTGCGTTTGCCTCCGTGCTGATGACTTTCTTCGGTGTCAATTATTTCCTGAGCGGAATGCATTCATACGGCCAAAATGATCATGTGTATGGAATATTCATCTATCTTTATATCGCGTTAGGGATCGTCATGGTGTTGGCAGCCCTTTCCTATAGAAGATGGAAACAGATAGGTTTAGAGAAAACTGATAACGAATAAAATAGTACAAACACTTAAAATGAATGAGTCATGAGAACATTTAATCACGTCGGTATCGTAACGACAGAACAAGTAGAAGGCGCAGTGTTTAACGAAGGTTTGAGCGTTTGGTTGACAGATTACAGCAAAAGTCCGAACCGCATCGAATTCCTGAAATTCGAAGAAGGAAGCTGCCTGCCCGAATTGGTACAGAAACAGGGACACATCGCTTACACTGTTCCTTCCTTGGAAGAAGAACTGAAAGGCAAGAAAGTGATTTTCGGCCCGGCTGTATGCGACGAACATCTGACGATCGCCTTTATCGAAGAAGAAGGTATCGCCATCGAAATCATGGAAGTTAAATAATCGTAGTAATAACATAATTAAATAAAGGAGGAAAATACCATGTCAGACATCAAGACAAAATTTATAAATGATCCTGAACAGATAACACCCGAATTGTTGGAAGGTTATGTATTGGCCTATCCGGATCAGGTGAAGTTGGGCGGTGAAAATATCGTTGTACGTGCCAACCCGAAGAGTGAAGACAAAGTGGCTATCGTGACATTGGGCGGTTCCGGCCATGAACCTGCATTGAGCGGATTCGTAGGCGAAGGTATGTTGGACTGCTCTGTTGTGGGCGACATCTTTGCGGCTCCCGGTGCACAGCGTCTGTTCCAGGCTTTGCAGTTGATGAAGCGTGAAGCCGGTATCCTGTTGGTCGTATTGAACCATTCCGGCGACGTGATGAGCGCAAACATGGCTTGCCAGTTGGCAGAACGTGTAGGTATCAAAGTAAAGCAAGTGCTGACTCACGACGATATCAGTGCCGGTATCGGTGCCGACATCAACGACCGTCGCGGTCTGGCCGGTTGCGTGCCTTTGTATAAGATCCTGGGCGCTGCGGCAGAAGAGGGCAAGACACTGGACGAATTGGTTGAAATCGCAGAACGCTATAACAACAACGTTGCAACTTTGGCTGTTGCCATGCGTTCTTGTACGCATCCGCAGAACGGCGGTACGATCACCGACCTGCCTCAGGGCATCATGGAGATCGGTATGGGACAGCACGGCGAAGGCGGTGGCGGACAGAAACCGCTTGTATCAGCCGATGATACAGCTGCCGAAATGGTAGACTTGCTTTGCCAGCAGCTCAAGCCGAAAGCCGGCGACAAGATGATGCTTATCATCAATGGCGTAGGAGCGACTACCCACATGGAATTGAACATCATCTTCCGCAAAGCCTACAAGGAATTGGAAGCGCGTGGCCTGCAGGTTGTAGTGAGCCGTATCCAGGAAATCCTGACTGTACAAGAACAGGCCGGTTTCCAGATGATCATGGCTATCCTCGACGAAGATCATATCGACTATCTGAAAAACAAACGTGCTGATGCACCTTACTGGACAACAATCGGTAAATAAACAAGGTATGAAACAACTGACTATTGAAAACTTCAAGGCGATGCTCGACAACGCCTTGAAGAACATCAAAGAACGTGAAGACGAATTCTCTAAACTGGATGCCGTTATCGGTGACGGCGACCACGGCCAGGCCATCGTGACAGCCATGTCTGCGATTGTCGCTACGGCACAGAAAGGCACGGAGTTCAAAGCCATGCTGAACGATATGGGCTTTGACGTCATGTTGCAGGTAAGCGGTTCCACCAGTACGCTGTTGGGTGCTTTCTTCTTGGGCATGAGTGACCATGCTTCCGGAACGGAACTGGACGCAACCGCCGTGAAAGCCATGTTTGCCGGTGGCCTTGCCAACGTGCAGAAACAGACCAAGGCACAGAAAGGCGACAAGACTATGATGGACGCCCTGATCCCGGCTGTAGAAGCGATCCAGGCATGCCCGTCGGACGACATCAAGGAAATCCTTGAAGCCGGAGCGAAAGCCGCCCTTGCCGGTGCTGCTTCGACCGTGGAAATGAAGGCCAACTTCGGTCGTGCCCGCAACTACGGTGAACGCTCCATCGGTTATGCCGACAGCGGAGCTACTTCCTGGAGCTGTATGTTTGAGTCGTTCGCGCAAGCGCTTTAAAAATTTATGATTTATGATTTATGATTTATGCGTCGATCATAAATCATAAATCATAAATCAAATAATTCATAATTCATAAATCATAATTCTTTTTGCTATGCCAGATATGGATGGTTTCAGAGAAGCAAACAACTTCGGTTTTGGACAGACTTCTCAATTTGACAATTTTCATGTAAAAGGTGCGTCTAACTACTCTTGGGGTATGAAAGACCGCCTCTCTCGTATTTTTAACCCGAAAACCGGCCGTGCCGTCATGTTGGCGTTCGACCACGGATTTATCATGGGGCCGACTTCCGGTTTGGAACGTATCGACCTGAATATCGTTCCCCTTGTGCAGTATGCAGACTGTATCATGTGTACACGTGGTATCTTGCAGACTTCCATCCCCGCAAACATCAACAAACCGGTTTGCCTTCGTTCGGATGCCGGTACGACCATTCTGACAGAGTTGAACCGTAACGTTCTGATCGACGTGGAAGATGCAATCCGTTGTAACGCATCCGCTATGGCAGTCATGTTCGCTGCCGGCGATGGCGAGCAGGAAGCGATTACAGCTGCCAATCTGGTGGAAGCAGTCGACCTGGGTAACCGCTATGGCATTCCTGTCATGGGTGTGACAGCTGTCGGCAAACAGATGGCGCGTGACTCCCGCTATTTCGCACTCGCATCACGTGTATGTGCTGAAAACGGTGCTTCTATCGTGAAGACTTACTATTGCGACGGCTTCGAAAAGGTAGCAGCCGCTTGTCCGGTTCCTGTAGTGATCGCCGGCGGTAAGAAACTGCCTGAGAATGAAGCACTCGAACTTTGCTACAAAGCTGTCAACGACGGAGCTGCCGGTGTCGATATGGGACGTAACGTTTTCCAGAGCGAAAACCCCGCCGCCATGATCCAGGCCGTACATGCTGTCGTACACGAAGGCTTGACTCCGGAACAAGGTTTCGAAATGTTCAAAGACTTATCGAAGTAATCGTATGCGTAAAATATTTACTTATCTCTGTTCCGCATTGTTGCTGGTGACCGCTACTTCCTGCGAGAAGAAAACAGAAAAATTGCTGTTGGGTGGTTCCGGCTGGAGCAAGATTGTGATTATCGATAAGAACACCAAGCAGGTAGAATGGGAACATCCTCTTGAAAAAGGGTGGGAATGCAACTCGGCTGTCGCCACTCCCGATGGAAACATTCTTTTCGCTTATGCCAGAGGTGCGAAGCTGATCGACCGCAACCATCAGGAAATCTGGAATATCGCAGCTCCTGATACCTGCGAGATGCAGACGGCCCGCGTGTTGCCGGACGGTAATTATCTCTTGGGCTGGGTAGGTCATCCGGCTGTTATCATGGAGGTAAGCCCGAAAGGCGAAATCCTGTCGCGTACGGAATATGAAACCGGTATCGAGCATCCGCATGCCCAGTTCCGTCAGTTGAACAAGAATGCCCGCGGCAATTACCTGATGCCTCTTTTTGCCACTTCCGACGTGCGTGAGATCTCTCCGAAAGGCGAAGTCGTGAAGATCACCCGCTTGGAAGGGACTCCTTTCACAACATTGGCATTGGCAAATGGAAACCATTGGGTTGCCTGTGGTGACGGTCATTCTCTGATGGAAGTGAATCTTGATAAGGGTGAAGTGGTCCGCCGTTTCGGGGAAAATGATATCAAAGGTGCCCGCCTGTTTTTCGTAGCCGGGCTGCTTCCTGCAAAGGATGGCGGCTTGTATGTCTGCAACTGGCAGGGACACGACAAGAATGCAGTAGAGGCCAACAGCCCTCAAGTATTCGAAATCAACGATAAAGGTGAAGTAATCTGGAACCTGAACGACAACGAAAAGTTTGGTATGATTTCCACGATCAGCACCATAGAATAAGGTGTTTTCTATTTAAAACAGAGAAAGAGGCTGTAGAGTAATTGATCACATTACGACACAGCCTCTTTTAGCATCCCTACGACCTATAATTCGCCCGGACGTTCTTCTTCACCACCGCCTGAACCGGTCGTACCGGAGACGGTCGGCCACTTCTCCACGCTGACTCGCGCCACTGCCGTTTTCAACCGGATGCTCGGACGGAATACGATATGCGGACGGCTGAGCATGGAAGCCTCATAGTCTGCCGCCGTATCTGTCCCCGTGCTGCTCATCTTCAACTGGAAATTCCCCAATTCCCCTAACTGAACCACTTCGCCTCTGAGCAACGCCTCAGAAGCCACAAACACCAGACCGTCCAACACCAGTTTGACGTCCCCCGGAGAAGCCGTACTGTAAGCCGAGATACTTGAACAAATCTGGTCAAAACCCAATGTCCCCGTAGCGGAAACACTCCCGTAAAACTTCTTTGCCCCCTCAGCGGCATCTTTACTCATGTCCTTCCTTTGGACTAAACGATACTTTAAAGCCATAACCTAAACAATTTAAATGAAACATTGACAAAAGACATATATATCTTTTTATTATGATACAAATATATTGATAGAGAATAACTTGGTGTGGAACAACAAGGATGTTCCCCGCTTAATCGGATAATTATTTTGTTAAAAAAATAGAATAGGGAAAGTACAAATATAATGGATTACCCAAGAAGAGACACGAAGAGTTTGAAATTTTTAAAAAACTCAAAAAAAAGTCTGGGTTAGAGAAATGAAAAGCCACGAAGAGTTTGGATAGAATCAAAAGAAAAAGAGGTTTTATTTCTTATTGGCTATATTGCGGCATATTTAATTTCATTAATATGAAAACATTAATTATAAAAGAATTAGCGTTGGCCTACTTCCCAACAGACAAGCCAAAAACTGCACAGCAGAAATTGGCAAGTTGGATGCGTATTGAACCTCTCCGGCGCAAGTTGGAGCTTCTGGGGTGGAAACCTTATCAGAAAGTGTTGACACCTAAACAGGTTGCCTGCATTATAGACCATGTGGGGGAACCGGATGATGATATTATTAATAATTTTAAAATGAATGGCAATGAATAATTATATGGATTTTGCCTTTTCTTATTTCGCTCATGCGCACGCGTATGAACATTGTGCGGAAATATCAATTGATGATCTGTATACTGTTGTACAGAGAGGAAGAAAAGTGATCAACCGAAAGACGCTTGATTTGAAGGCGCTTACAGAAGAGGCAAGGGTATCATTAGAAGAGGGAGATTTGAAGGATTACCAACGGAAGAAAGAATATGGTATCCCGGCTATTACCCCTCATGCTTTTTTCCCGGCAGGCGAACAAAAGATTCAGAATATACTGTTTCCGGTATTATGATGCTTGATTTTGACCATATGGATGGTATAGAGGATCTTATTGATAAAGCGAAACAAATAGCCTGTGTTGTCATGGCTTGCAAAAGCTTGAGTGGAAAAGGGGTACATCTACTGGTTAAATATAGCCCTGTGTGCAAGCTGGATTTCTCTTCCGCATACCAATCCTGCATGGATTACTTTGAATATGCCTTGGGCGTGAAAGCGGACTCGGCTTGTAAGGACATTACCCGGCTGATGGTTTTGAGTTATGATCCCGATGGCTATTATAACCCGGATGCGATAGCTTTGGATCTATCCGGAGCCTTGTGGCTGAAGCAAAATGATTATTCAAATTTTAATATTGATAATGAGATGACAGAAAGTGAAAGAGTCAGCCGATATTTGGCTGAAGCTGATAGCAATTTGAATTGGGTTCGTGGCAATCGCCACAATACGTTGGTTCCGTTGGCAACGTGTTGTAACCAAAATGGTTTTGACAAAGAACTTGTGAAGGAGTGGGTTTGCAGTAAACATGCAGAACCCGATTTTGATGACAGGGAGATAAACGAAACCGTTGACGACGTATATGCCCGTTATGCCTCGGATCATGGGATAAAGCAAAAAAAATCCTCTGCGAAAATGGACAAATGGACAAAAGGACATAAAGCAAAAAACATCGATGAAGATCCGGAAGAAGAAGATTGGGATGAAGAGGAACTGTTGAATGCTCCTTGTCCGGATGCGGAGGCTTTGCGCCCGTATATCCCCGATGGCTTTTTTGATTACGTGGTGGATCCCTTGGCTACCCAAGAAGTGCGTTTCACGTCGGTGATGGGGTTGCTGACCGCTTGTGGAGCCATGATGGGAAAGGTGGAATGTGTGTATAGGGAAAAGATAATCTATCCTCATATATTTATGAATGTCATAGGTGAAGCCGCTTCGGGGAAGAGCTGCATCGACAAAGCGCATGAGATTTTTAAAGTCTATGCCGACACTGTTGAAAGTAGGTCACGCGCGGAGCAGAGGAAAAGAGAGGATGAAAAGAAAGAGTGGAAGAAATGTATGAAAGAGTGCGAATCGGAGGATTGTGGTTGTGGTTCCGAACCGGAAGATGTCGAGATTGCTCGAATCGCCTTGTCGCCCAACATATCCCAAAACAAGTTGATTAAACAGCTTGCGATAAATAATTCCATACCCGTGCTGTTGTATGCTTCGGAGATGGATTTCACGCTGAACTTGAAAGATATGTCGTTGTCGCCCACTCTCCGTGCTTTGTTTGGGAACGAACCGGTCGGTTCACATACGCTTTCCCGAGGGGATGTGAGTGTATCATTTCCTAAGGGAGCATTGCTGATCGCAGGGACACCGGCACAAGCACAACGTTTCTTTGGCAACAAGGAAGACGGTTTGGTCAGCCGTTTCGCCACTATTTTCTTGCCCGAGAGCCCTTATATACTTTTGGAAAGCTACTGCGGCAAGGCTGATGACCATTATGATCGAAAGAAAGCTGTCGAAGGCCGTGCGCTGACATTTGCCCAATATGCCAGCACCCATGAGTTCCGCCTGCGGCTGACACGTGAAAGCGCACGCCTTGTGGATGATTTCATAATCCCTGCAGAACAGAGATATGCCAAGTTTTTGGGGGATGCTTTGACAAGTTCCATTAGAAGATATCCGGAGATAGCTGTCCGGATGGCTATGGCATTGACTGTATTTGCCTTCTTCAAGGAGGATAAACCCAGTGGGCGGTATGACATCCCCGACGATATCATACGGTTGGTCATCACATGGGGCGACTATCTGATCCAGCAAAATATCCGTTTGTTGACCCTGTTGCCCGAAGTGAAAAGCGGGGGCGTGGGCTCAGAATTGGAGTATGCACACCTTTATAAGAAACTCCCTTGCGAGTTCGCTTTCAAAGATGTGTCAAAACTTTTCGAAGCAGTCGAAGGGGTTAGTCCGAAGACCGCCCAACGCGCGTTGAAAAAGTGGGTAAAGCGCGGCGTGTTGAAAAAGCATTTGCAACGTTACCAAAAAACGGAATGCCTCCAGAATGAATCTCAGGACAAAACGGGCGCATAATTTTCCTTTTATATTAGGAGGTTGTCCATTTGTCCATTTGTCTCTCTCCTACGAGAATCCTTAATTTGAGAGGGGGGAGTCGTCAATAACCATATCTGCCTGAAGATATTGCTGTATTTCCGAAGAAATATCGTGATATTTTCCGGCGGATATGGTTATATTTTTATGGATAACAATTGCAAAAGCGAAAAAATCCCTATATTTGCAACGTATTGAAAATAACGTAGAAGCGTTTCGATATTATCTTGTACTGAAATCTCGACAATTTCAACTAACCAAGATAATAGCAAAATGGCTTCCTACGCTTGTGTTGTTATATATCTGCCTGTTGATGGGTAGACTATATACGTGCATAAAGCGTGGGACTATTTTCTATTATTGGTTAGTGGGCAGTCGAGAGCCTCAGTACAGTAGTAGACGATGGTCCTCACGCTTTTTTATTTGATAATCTTTCCGGGAGGACAGGAATATAAAAGAAGAATAATATGCTAACCAAAGAACAATTGCTTTTCCTACATTCCCAAGGTTTGTCGAAGGAAGATACATTCGATGCTTTAGGGATGACACAGTCGATGTATTATCCTATAATGAAAAGAACTAATAAATTAATTGCGTATAATACAAAACCATGTAAAAATGGTCATACGATGAGGACTCGTTCAGGGCATTGTCCGCAATGTAATACAGCTTATTTAAGATTCTCTCAACGGTCAAATGAAGAGGGATTTATATATGTGGCTGTTAGTGAAAGAAAGAATTTATGTAAAATAGGTTTTACACATGACATTAGAATTAGAGAAGAATCTCTTAATAGAACTTATTATGCTGATTTAAATGATTGGAAGATTAAGTTTGCTGTAAAAAGTAAATGTGCGGGAAAAATAGAAGAACTTGTAAAAATGAGATTATGTTCGTATTCTTATCAATTAGACTACTTTCATGACGGGAAAATGCAGGTGGCGACGGAACTGTTGAATTGTGATTTCAAGAAAGTTGAAAGTGCAATTATAGATGCCTGTAAAAAAAGTCAGTACGATTATAAGGTTGTTTTGAATAGAAACGGGGAAAATAGCTAATTATGAATTGTTTTACTACTGATAAGAAAGTGATTGTTATGAATAAAACAGATAAGTATTTGATAAAAAAGGTAATTGCAATAATTATTTTGTGCTTGCTTGTTGTAAGCAATGTTAATTCACAGGTTTTACCTCCTGATTACGATTATGCTGATGTTTTTGATAGAGTTATCAGGAGTAGGTTTGACATTCAAACGAATAGGCGTTTAGATCTAAAAGGACTAAATCCGTATAATGTCTATAAAGTAGTACAAGAAGGCAATTTTATATTTTTTATAGGAGATGAAAACGGCGTTTTCGCGAAACAAGAGGATAAAGATCGTTATTATAGAGCTCCTGAAAACCCTAAATTTGAGGAATGTCTTCGCCTTGTTGCACGAATGTATCAAAAGGATGTTGAAATACCTTATACTTTTCCTGTTTTTATAAATTATAAAAATTGTGGAGGAACGGCATATTGTTATTCTGGAAGATTAAAAGGTGTACAAGAAGGGAAGTCATCTACTTGGGCTGGTTTGATTATAGATGTAGATATTGAAAAAAATGAGAATGTACATTATACATTGGAAGATGGGGAACTGTATGAAGGTTTGTATCTTGCAGAAGTGATAGCACATGAAATATTCCATAGTGTATTTTGGAATGAGCGGGATCATAAGGTATATCCTTATTCGTGGATATCAGACGAGCCATATGAATATAAACCTGGTTATTATAGGTATCCTTCTGATGATCTTGGGCTTGTTACGCATTTCTATTCTGGAGAAAATGCAATGATGGCAAATGGGGGGCAACCGATACAATTATATGTTGGGCATTTTTCGAATGCGTTTTGGAAGACAGACGATAAATTCTATGCGTATAGTTGGAGGGATAACAGAGCTGTTAATCATTTGGGGAAGGTTTCATTGGGAATAATGAAAGATGTTGGATTTAAGTTAAAACCCGGAGTAGATATAAGGTGTGATAAATATACCGGTTATTTGTTTGATGATACGGAACAAATTTGGGCACAAGTGTTAGAAGGAGACACTTTATATGTTCTTGAAGATAAGATTTTTGATAATGGTCAATATTATCCGATATGGAAGTCTTATTCAGATTACACATCTAATGAAATTGTGACGAATAATAAGTATTTAGATGTTCGGGTAAAGGATAGAAATATATTAATAGTAAATAATGGGCCGGAAACAGAGGTATTTGTTTATGATCTGTCTGGAAGATTGGTGGATAGAAAGATTGTAAATGCAGGAAATATGGAGATTCGAGTAGGACTACCTGGAATATACATAGTAAAAAGTAAAAATTATTCGAAAAAGTTTTTTTGTCCATAGCAAAGTATATAAGGTATAATATCTATTGCAAATTCTCCGAATCCAATTTTTTTTGGGGGGGAAGGAGAATATGCCTAACTTTGTTTCATTATCAGTTTCTTTGGTGGATCTCTGAGGTAGCTGTAGGGCGTGATGCTATCGTTATTACATGGATTGTGGCTGTGGTAGAGTAAATGATAATTTGCGACACAGCCTCTTTTTATGCCCAAAAAAAATCTTTACCCTCTTCCACAAATGCAAGACCACAAATATACAATATCCCCCCCAAAAAAGTAGGGTATTTCTTATATGGCTGAAAAACAAACCATTATCAAATCTTCTGTTTCTTAAAAAATATTACCCTATAGTGTAATTTGGAATATATGGGGTATAAAATCAAATTAGATGGCAGAGTAGTTTCGATTTGGACCAATGGGGTTTGAGAAGAAAATGACAATAAGCCTATAGGCAATCCTTATTCAACGTCGAATACAACAAATCCATCGCAGCTACACTGTCCCCCATGTCATAATACTCCACTAACTACTATCGATAGTTTAAAAACGAATCGAAATAGTTTAAAAACGAACCGAAATAGTTTGCGAACTATTTTTTTTAGTTATATTTGCCGGACAAATGAAAAACAGCATGAAACGACTGACTACAAGAGAAGAAGAAATTATGGGGTATTTCTGGACGAAAGGTCCTTTGTTCGTTAAGCAATTGCTTGAATTTTATGACGAGCCGAAGCCTCATTTCAATACCCTTTCCACGATTGTACGTGGATTGGAAGAGAAAGGCTTCCTGGCGCATCATACGTTTGGCAATACCTACCAGTATTATGCGATCGTGACGGAAGCCGATTATAGCCGGACTACGTTGAAGAACGTTGTCGCTAAGTATTTCAACAATTCCTACCTCGGTGTTATCTCCTCCTTGGTGAAAGAAGAGGAGATTTCGGTGGATGAGCTGAAAGACCTGATAAAGGCGATTGACAATGGGGCTTTGTAACTTGATTGTTTAATTCTTATTTTTTTACCGTGGGAACATTTTTAGTCTTCATAATGAAATCAACTTGTTGCCTGGCCGTGTTTTACTTGTTTTACCGCCTGTTTTTGAGCCGGGACACGTTCCATCGTTTCAACCGGATGGCGCTCCTCAGCGTGATTGCTTTTTCGGTAACGATTCCTTTTGTGCGGTTTACGACAGAGGAGCCGACTCTCGTGCAGCGTGCGATGTTCGACATGGAGCAATTGTTGCAAATGGCAGACGCACCTGTCGGGGAGACGGAAGCGGGAGACTTTCCGCTGGGGTTGATGATCCTGTTTGCGGCCTATATCGGCGGATGCCTCTTTTTTACGGGGCGGTTTCTCTATTCCGTCTGGCAGATCGTCCGGCTGATTCATGCGGGAGAGGTGACTGTGTTGGAGGACGGGACGCGGCTTGTCGTGACCGAACGGACGAACCCGCCGTTCAGCTGGATGAAATATGTAGTCATTTCCCGTATCGACATGGAGGAGAGTGGAGCGGAAATCCTGGCACACGAACGGGCGCATATCAAGGCTTGCCATTCTCTGGATATGTGGTTGGCGGGATGTTGCACCGTCCTGCATTGGTTCAATCCCGCAGCCTGGCTGCTCAAACAGGAATTGCAAAATGTGCATGAGTATGAGGCCGATGAACAGGTGATCGCGCATGGCGTGGATGCCCGTCATTATCAATTGCTGTTGATTAAGAAAGCTGTTGGAAGCCAGCGTTTCACCTCTATGGCAAACAGCTTCAACCATAGTAAACTTAAAAATCGGATTACCATGATGTTAAAACAGAAATCAAACCCTTGGGCCCGCCTGAAGTTCCTTTATGTACTTCCACTTGCGGCCGTAACCGTCGTCGCATTCGCCCGTCCTGAGATCTCCCGGCAGTTGGAAATGATTGCGGATGTAGAACTCCCAGAATCCCTTGTGTATCAACAAGACAAAAAGAGTGCGGATCAAAAATTGACAGAACAGAAACCGGCGGACAAAAAGCCGGCACGCAAGGATAAACCGAAAATCGAGATGGCGGTCAACTTGGAGCCTCATGGGGAGGTGGTTGTTGTCGGTCATGGCTCGACGAAGCTACAGGATGGAAAGGTGTTTGATATTGTCAGACGGGATACGTTGTTCCCCAGGACGCTGGATTTTCAATCGAACAAAAGGCATTCTTCCATTCCGAGTGTCCGCTATTCCAAGCCGGACCCGCTTGTCATAATTGACGGTGTTGAATGTGCGGGGGATCTGAGTCAGGTCAATACGAATGAAATCAAGTCGATAACGGTCATGAAAGACGAGAACGCCATCAAAGCGTATGGACAGAAAGCGAACGGAGGTGTAATCCTGATCACGACGAAAAAGGTATCTTCTCAAATAAAATAAGAATTGTATGAAAAATCAAGTGTGTATGGCAATGGCATGTCTCTTTCTTGCCGCTTGTGGCGGGGATGGGACAAAGGAAATGAAGCTCGAAACCATCCCTTTGGGAGTTGCTTTTGACAATCAGACAGAGTTAAAGGCTTCCGACTGTTTCAAGAAAATACGCTATGTCGCATTGGAGACGACCGATAGTTGTTTGGTCGGGCAGGGGGCACATGCAACGGTCTTGAATGACTGGATTGTCGTGACAAGCGGACGGGACCGTTGCCAGTTGTTTGACAAACGGACGGGGCGTTTTGTCCGTTCGATAGGACATGTGGGCAATGATCCCGAAGGCTATTCGAACGTTTACGGGGGATGGCAGAATCCGTACACCGACCAATTGAGCTTTCCCGGCTGGAAGAAAGATATTGTTTTTTATGGGACGGACGGCAAGTTTGATCAAATCTGGACTTCTCCGATTCCGGCCGGTGTATTTCCTGCAAGGGCTGTGTTTGATTATCTGGATGCAGACCTTATCGCTGGTTATTATCCGGCTACCGACAGCCTGCCTGCGTATGTCGCATTGTTTCGTGGAGATGAGATTGTCCGCGTAGATACATTGTTGGCGGAACAGAAAGATGACGGGGCGGTTACTCCCAACGACATCGCTTTCATCTCGGTCCTGAAAAGTGGAGCGGATGGTATGATGGTCATAAAATATAAGGACAACAAATTGGCGGCCTATTCACTTGGCAACAGTTGTTTCTGGCATGCGGGCGAATCGCTCTATTTCCGTCAGTCTTACAACGATACGATTTATCAGGTGTCGGCTGGGGAAGCGTTGCGGCCTGTGCGCGTATTGGATTTGGGTACACACGGTTGGGCTTACCCTGAGCGTTTCGAAGACAAGAAGGATGCCATCTATCCGACTATCTTTTTGGAAAACGAACATGTGATTCTTTTCCGTTTTATGACGAATGTCTATAACGACAAGCGGAAGACCTATAATGCTCTTTACCGGAAAGCGGACGGAAGCGTCAAAGTCTGCCCGTTCGACGACAAGATCACCGATGATATGAACGGCTTTCTTCCCTTACATCCTCTATCGGTTTCTGTTTCCGGCGAGTTTGCCGCCGTTCTCCCTGCCGAGGAGGTTGTTGCCTGGTTTGAGGAGAACGCCGGCAAGACGGATATTCCTGCCGAAGTGGCCGCTTTGAAGCAGGTGGGTGAGGAGGACAATCCGGTAGTGGCGATTATGGAGTAAGATTTATATGGCCATCGCTTTTGAATTCCATGCTTATGAAATAAAAATTTCATGGGCATGGAATTTTTGTTGTATATTTACCCGGCAAAAAAAGGAGAACTAATGGAACGTTTTAGAATAGGTATTATCGGAGCCGGGCATATCGCCCGCAAGATGGCGCATACGTTGCGCGATATGGAAGGGGTTGAACCCTATGCAGTCGCATCCCGTAACCGGGAAAATGCCGAAGGCTTTGCCCATGAATGGGGTTTTACACGGGCATACGGCTCATACGAAGAGTTGGTGGATGACCCTGAAGTGCAGCTGATTTATATCGCCACCCCGCATTCCCACCATTATGAACAGGCGAGGATGTGCCTTGAGAAAGGGAAACCGGTCCTGTGCGAAAAAGCATTTACCGCCAATGCCAAACAGGCGGAAGCCTTGATACGCCTGTCGAAAGAGAAACGGGTTTTCCTGACCGAGGCGATTTGGACCCGTTATATGCCTTTTTCCGAAACGATCCGCGAGCTGGTCGAGGGCGGGACGATCGGACATGTGATGATGCTGACGGCCCATATCGGCTATCCGATTGCCGAGAAAGAGCGCATCGCCAAACCGGAGCTGTGTGGCGGCGCTTTGCTGGATATCGGTGTCTACCCGATCAATTTTGCAAGGATGCTTTTCGGTACGGAGATCACGGGGATTACTTCTGCCTGTGTGAAAGGGGAGACGGGTGTGGATTTACAGAGCAGCATCACTTTTGTGTATCGGAATCATCGGATGGCTGTATTGCAGATGACCGCCTTTTGTGCGAATGACCGGCAGGGCATTATTTCGGGAGATAAAGGATATATAATCGTTGACAATATCAACAACCCGCAACAGGCAATCGTCTATTCAATCAATCATGAGGAGGTGGCCCGCTATACCTGTCCGCCACAGATAACCGGTTTCGAATATCAGGTGCAGGCCTCGATCGATGCGATCCGCGCAGGAAAGATCGAAACGCCTTATATGCCGCATGCGGAGACGTTGCACGTCATGCAACTGTTGGACGACCTCCGGGAGGAATGGGGGGTGCGGTTCCCGATGGACTGAAAGAATTGACAATGGACAATTGACAATTGACAATTAAATGTTTTGCGACACAATTGTCAATTGTCCATTGTCAATTGTCAATTAATCTCGTGGATTTGGATGGAAGTTGTTCCAGTGTTATGCAGTTCCACTGCCTTTACCTTTTCCAATGTTTCCTTTTCCAGTTTGATGTAATTGGCCGGGCCGGAATAGAGTACCTGTCTGGCTTTTCCTTTCAAAGGTGTGCCTTCCACAATGACTTGGCTGCATGGGGAGCCGGACAAGAAGAGTTCGAGCGAACCGTTCCCTTTTTCCAGCGTGATGCGTCCGGCGGCGGCTAACGTATGGGCCGATTCCAGGTTCTTGTCGTACATCAGGCGGACCGGGTCGATGCTGGTGTCTTCCTTTGTCGTTACGGCAAACTCATACAGGTAGATTTGCATCTGTTTGTCCGTTGCGTTCCGCATGCGGATATAACGTGCTTCGGGAGCAATCTTTTCCAGCTTGAAGCGGGCCTGGTCGGCGGGGATATCGGAAATCGTCGTCCATTGTTTGCCGTCGGCAGACCATTCGAATACCCGCCCGCTGTTTATGCTCTTGGGCAGGCTGAAGCTGAAGGAGGTCGCCTCTTTCTGCAATTCCCAGGTGAGCCCGAAAGACTGTCCCGGCTCGATGCGCAACACTTCATTCAGGCGGTTGTAGCCGATTTGGTCCTTACTTTCTTTCAACGGCTGGTATTTCAATTGTTCGATATCTGTCAGGATAGCAGCCTTGCTCATTCGGGTGGTGGCATCTGCCTGACCGGCAAACAGGAGGTTGCTCTCGACGCCGGCGTGTATCTCCTGCACGAACGGAGTCAGGACGCGCGAACCTACTTTTACTCCTTTCTGGTACGGATTCTGGTTGTAGGTCCGGTCGATGGTGCGCATACTGTCGAGCAAGGATGTGAGCGACAGATAGGATTGCCAGGTGGCGGCCCGATCCTCGCCTTGTCCGGCTTCGGCGGTCCGGATAGCCATTTGCCCGGCTTTCCCTAACAGGTGGAACTGCATCAGCCACGGTTTGATTTCGTCTATCAGTGCCTTGTTGCGGCTGGTTTCGATGGCAGCCGGAGCGGCTGTGATCTCGGCGAACAATCGGTTCATCTGGTCGGCGGCATCCGCATTATAGTTGTGCTGACGGAAGTCATTCAGGAAAGCTCCGGCATAACCGGCATAGCGGACGGATTCGTCGCGGCGGTAGCGATGGCCGTTAGGACCCGGATCGCAGTTATTCTCACAGAACGTCCGGAAGGCTTCCGGTGCTTCCGGCAAAACGTAACGGCAAGCTTCGGCGAAGTCGCTTTCGGGATCGTAGGCTTTCATGTTCCAGGCATAATCGGCCACTCCGTAAAGGGCCACTTTGGAGGCTTCCGCCCGTTCCATCGGGTTGGCAACGAAGCCGGACATGGCGTGTGCCGCATTCGGATCGAGCCCGTAAGACGATCCCATCAACAAGTGATCACGACAGTAGTCGCTGACCGGGAAATTCCACCAGACGTATGACGGACGCTGGATCCGCTTGTTCACCCATTCCTGCCCTTCGAGCGTGATGTCGTGGATCACGCTGTTACCGGTCCACATCACGTGGATCGCCGGGTCGAGCGTTCGGCCCAGCACATCCAAATAGTTGCTTCCTGCCCAGGCGCGGTTGTATTCGGTCGGGCACATGATCAGCGGACTGACGCCCTCTTTCTTCTCGATAAATTCCTTTTGCAGGAAGTTGAGCAAATCGGCCTGTTTGTCCGCCTTGGCCCCTTCACCGGAAATGTCATCGAAGAAGACGGCGAAGGAGCGGACTCCCAAGTCGTACATCATCCCGAACTTGTTCAGCACGTTCATCCGGTCTTCATCCGTCCATTGGATGTCCAGTCCCGGATGGACCGCCCAGACGAAATCCACTTTGTTGGCAGCGGCTTCCTTGACGAGGTCTTTGATTTGTGCCGCTTCCTTTTCCGGATAGGGCTTGCGCCAGTTCGGGGAGCTGTGGTAAGGATCGTCCTTCGGTCCGTAGATGTAGGTGTTCATCTTCATCTTGCCGTAGAAACGGAGTTGTTCGATCCGGTCGGCATGGCTCCAAGGGTCGCCGTAGAAGCCTTCGACGGTTCCCCGGTAGGCGACATCCGGATAGTCGGAGATGGTGCCGAGCGGTAGTGTCGCATGGCCTTGCCCGTCGGTTTGGACCAATTGTTGTAAAGTCTGCGCTGCGTAGAAAAGACCGCGGTTGTCGGCGACTGCGATGTCGACTCCTTCAACCGTAATCGTCAGGCGGTAGGCTCCGGAGCGTTGCAGTTCGGGGGCTTGCCCTTTCAGTCCTGTTATCGTGAGTGGCAATGCTTCGGAATTGTTTGTTACCGGCAATGCCTGCCTGATTACGCGCAGGGCATCTTCATCCGGATTCTTGATGCCGGAAAGGGTAAATCCATGAGGGGCTTTCAACCGGTTGGTCGAGAGCGTGACCTCCTGTGGCTGCGGATGAATGGCCGGCAAAGGATTTTGTGCTTGCAGGGCTCCTCCGATAAGGAGGGCGGCGGTTAGATTTAGTAGTTTCATATTTGAGTTATTTTAGAATGATTAAAATGATAGGGATAATATGTCAAAAACGTGAATTATAAAGACTCCGATTGTAAGGGCCTTTGAATGCCTATTGTAAGGATCTTTGAATGCCCATTCAAAGGGGTTATGAATGCCTATTCAAAGATCCTTAAATAGGGCGGGCCTGTGTCGAAAAGCGCTGTAGGCGCCTTCTGACACAGGCCATCTCCCTTTATTGTATTGAAAACAGAAGTGTCTTTCCGTTCACATCGCTCCATTCTGTCAGGAGCTGGCGCAGTTCCTTGTATTCGGCAGGCGTATAGAGCTGTTTGTTCAACTCCAGGCTGCGGGTGACGGTAGCCGTGCGTCCGTTTTTCCGGACGGTGATAGCCAGGCTGCCGGCGGCATTGCGGATGGTCTTGTCGGTTTCCGGCGTGCGCAGTTCCATGTTTTCAGGACATTCGATCGTGTAGGTGTACACTTCGCTGACGGGGCGCGGGATCAACAGGTTCTCTTTCCGCTGGCTGTTCAGGTTGCCGTAGGGCAGGTGTGCGAAACCGGCGGCGGCATCGTTTAAGACAAGGGTGGCATAGCCGTTCTGTATGTTCAAATCCGTTGTCTGGTTGCTTTCTTTGCTACTTGCCGTGAAATAGGGGAGCAATGCTTTGCCGACCGATTCTTGGGTAGCGGTTGTCACTTTTCCCTCCTTGAAGCGGATTGTGATGTCGCTCTTGATTGAGTAGTCCTGTGCTGTCGCTTTCATCGTTGTCGGGCGACGGGTGGAAAGGGGCGAGAACAGATAGTCTTCCCCGTTTACCCGGCAGGAGACAAGTATCCGGTCAATGGCTTTCAATGCGAATCCTTTGTCGGCATCGGCCCGGTAGGTTACCACAGGTTCTGCCTTGAAACCGGCACCGTTCAGCAAGCCTGCGAGCAGGTTCGCCTTTTCGGCTTCCGTACCGTAGGCGGTGCTTAGGACGGCTTCGGCAGGACGGAGGCGATAGCCGGTCTGTTCCAGTGTCAGTGGGTTGCCGGCAAAGTGCTCGATGGTGTAGGTGAGGATCGTTTTCAGCTTTTCTTCGTCTTTGGCCTTGCCTTCGGTCAGGCTTTCCGCCAAGGTAGCGAGTTGCAGGTTGTTGGCCGGATCGAACTGTTTGAACAGGGTGGCCTGTGCATCCTCTTGAGAGGCGTAGGTCGTGGCAGCCAGGAAAGGCACGTCACCATTCCGAACCGAAACGAACGGTGCGCGGGAAGAGGCAGGCAGGTTCCGCAACGTCCAGCTGGTCGTACGGGTTCCGTTGGATTGTTTGACAGAGGCTTTTGCCGGGTGGTTCGCCAACGTGTAGGCAAGCTCTTTCGCTTCGGGGGTTACGACTGTCAACGTGTATTCCTTGACGGGAGAGGATTGGAGCAGTTCTTCGAAAAGGTCTACCTCCGGCAGATAACCCGGTTTGGAGGTGACGGAGTAATCGAGGTAGATCGTTGCGCCCAACTCCAGCCCAGTGTGGACCACGACCATCTCTTTCAGGTGGTTGTAAGCCGGTGCGTCGGCTGCATTGCGGGGGAGGACTTCCACGAAAGCGTTGTCCGGCGTGCGGACGATCGTGCCGTCTTTCTGCCGGGTGTAGGACGAGTGGATCTTCAACTCCTGGTATTCGGGATTGTACACGATGAAACTTTCTCCGTATGTACCGTTCATGGCTGTATGGGTGAAAAGTGTCAGTTCCATGTTGTAGCGGAACTCCTGGCTGCCATCCGCATGGAGCGTCCAGGTCTTTGCCAGTTTCTTATATTCGGCTTCCGGTGCTCCGAAGGCTGTCGTAGCCATCAGCAGCAGGCAAAGGAGGAAGGCGAACGTTTGTTTGTTAGCTCTCATTTCATTTATGATTTATGAATTATGATTTATGATTTATCGTTTGATGACGATGTAATCGCCGAAAGACTTATGTGCGTTCACGGCATTGCGGAAACCGCTCCAGTCGCTTGCCTCATAGACGCGCTTTTTCAAGGCTAACCGCTGGTGCAATTCCACCTTGTTGCCGTTCTGGTGAAGACTTCCTTCAAAGTCGGCGGCAGTGCTCTGTTGGTTCTCCTCTTTTCCTTCGCTTGCCATCGTGTAGCCGGCGGGAAGCTGGATCGTTTCATCCAGTTCGACCAAACGGGAACATCCGTCCTTGAAGCCGTATTGGCGTTCTTCGAGATCGGTGTTGATGCGCAGGTAGCTTTTGACTTGGTTGTAGAGGTTGTTCATCACGAGCGGCTTGAACAGCATTTCGCCTTCTCCCGGAAGGGCATAGCCTGGGATTTCGTAGCGGAATGTCATTTTGATCGGCGCCGCCTGGTAGTTCTTCGGATCTTTGCCATAGTCTACGCTGACGAGGCGGGCTTTGGGTGATACGGCAAGAAGTTGGCTTTCCAATGCGGCCTGCCACTGCGACTGCCAGCCGGAAGTGAAGATGCGGCGGATGTTGCTGTCCGACTGCCCTTCGGCCGTGATCGTGAATTGTCCGGTCAGCGTGCCTTTGGCATCCAGCTTGTTGTCGGCCTTGATGCGGACGTAATGGTTTTCCGGTGCGGAAACCGGTGTGAGGCAGAGGTCGGAACCTTCGGGAACGCCCGGCAGATAGTTCTGTTGCTGCTCGGCGCTGCTCCACAATTCGCGACAGAAAGGAACCCAGGTCGGGTCGAGCGGCATATAGGTCCCGGTGGAAAGTTTCACGACGGCGACGCAATGGTTGAAGTGGTCGGCGGGAATGCTTTCCACGCGGCTGCCCGCCATCGTCATCGCCGGGTAGGCTTCGAAGCCTGCCATGCGCAGGAAGGCGATCAGCGTGCCGGCAATGTCCTTGCAGACACCGCAACGGTCCGTGTAGTTCATTTTCAGGTTGTGCAGCGTGTAGCCTTCACCCTTGCCCATCGAGATGCCGGAGTAGCGGATGTTGTCGGCCACCCAATGGGTGAGGACGGCGATCTTCTCCATTTCCGTCTTTTTGCCTTTCACCAGTTCGTCCACTTTCTTCTGGGCTTCGGGGATGGCGTTGAAACTGCCGTAATCTTCGTTCACTTTGTTGAACCAAAGGGATTTGTCCTGCCAGCGCGGTGTGCTGGACATCATCAGCTTCGGCGCGGCGTCGAACAGGTCGACCATGTTGGGTTCGCGTCGGGTCGGCAGGATGTCCGTGCTGACGAACGTATAGGACTTCCGACCCTCCTCATAGCGCATGGAAGAGGTACATTCGCCTTGGTAGAACTGGAACTGCATCTCTTTTTCCATCGGAATGCTGACCTTATAGACCTTGCGGACGGTCGGTTCGGTCGCCCAGAAGGGGACGATGTCGTAGAACTGCCCGCGCATGGGCGGGATGAAACGGGATTCGTCATCGCCTGTGCCGGAAGCCAACAAGGCATAGGTGAACCCTTTCTTGTCGATTTGATAGTCGATGATGTCACCCGGTTCGAGACTGCCTACTTCCATCATGATTTGCCGTGCTCCCCAGTAGATAGCACGTGCCGGAGCGGCATAGTCCTGTTGCTGGGTGATGTCGAGGTTGATGACATCACCGTTGGCCTTGTAAAGGGTGACGCGATGGAACTCGGCATGTGCTGTCAGCGGGTCGTAATCGTATTTCAGGATGCGGTTGGCGACAGCTCCCTGCGTGTTCATGACTTTGACGACCTTGCAGACCGTGAAGGAGCCGGAACCGGTAGGTTGTACGGTCACAGCGGTACTGTCAAGCAGGTTTACGCAGTCGTAACCTGCGTATAACTCCGGCTTCTGTAGAGTCGGGTCGGGTGCCGTCCGGCAACTTTCGCCACTTTGTCCGTAGGCGGACGCTGTGGCGAGAAGAGCGGAAGCAAAGATTGATAAATACTTCATATTAATATAATGTTTTTAAAATAATTGTCAATTGTCCATTGTCCATTTCTCAATTGTTTCGCCAGCCTGCGGCACGCCGCCCGGTCGATCTTGCCGTTTCCGGTAAGGGGAATGGCTTCGACCCGGAAGATGTGTTTCGGGTGCTGGTAATGGGGTAATATCGGTCCGATGCGTGCGAACATTCCAGCGTCTTCTTCTCCGGCAACCAGCAGGACCATCGCTTCTCCGAATTTCGGGTCTGGAACGGAGGTAACGGCGAAGCCGCCTGGAATGACGGCGCGCAACGCCTCTTCAACCTCTTCCGCCTGTATCTTGATGCCGCCGCTGTTGATGATGTTGTCTTTCCTGCCTAAGATGCGGAAACGGCCGTCCGGGAGCAGTTCAGCGACATCGTTCGTGACGAGTGTTTCGTCGGAAACAAGCGGAGCGTCTATCACCAATGTCCGGTCTGCCGAGAGAGATAGTTTGACAGACGGAAAAGGCGTGTAATAGGTAGACGCCTCCGGCCCGTTCAACCGCCGGAGGGCGATGTGCGAAAGCGTTTCTGTCATTCCGTAGGTGGAATAGGCGCGGATCGGCAATTTTTGTATCCGCTCCTCTAATTCACGGTCGATGGAACCGCCGCCGATGATCAGGATGTCGGTTTGGCAGAGGCGTTCCCGTTCTTCCGGCACTTGCAGCGTGTTGTACACTTGCAACGGGACCATGGCGGCGAACCGGAGCGGTGGCAGGTCGCTGTCGGCCATCGGATGCCCGGACGGCTCGCGCACGACCAGGTCCAACCCGGCCACGAGCGAGCGGACGACCATCATCTTCCCGGCAATGTACCGGAGCGGCATACAGAGAAGCGCTTTGTCTCTCTGCCGTAATCCCAAGTATTCGCAGGTGAGGCGGGCGCTGTTCATCATCTGTTCCTTGCGGACCGTGATCCGCTTGGGCGTGCCGGTCGAGCCGGAAGTCTGTACTTCCAGGTAGGGAGAGGCGGACTTCCAGTCGGCTAAAAAGGTTTGTAAATCATCGTTTATCACCATGATGCAAAAGATTTTCTGACATCCGTATCCGGAGGATATATCCAGAGGTGCCCATTGCGTACGATTGAGAGCCGTTCGCAGTTGTTCGTGAAAATTTCTCCTGTGCCTAATCCTTGCGGGAGCATGTTCTCGTAAGACCAGTCGTAAGTTGAACACCATTGTGCAATGGCGTTCAGGCCGATATTCGATTCCAGGGCCGAAGTGGCCCACCATCCGATCTGCAATTTCCGGGCTTCTTCGATCCATTCGTCGCAGCCGTGCAGACCGCCGTGTAGGGAGGGCTTCAGGATGATGTATTGCGGACGGATGAAAGAGAGCAGTTCCCGTTTCTGTTCCGGCGTGTTACAGTCGATCAGTTCCTCGTCAAGTGCAATAGGGATGGGAGAAATAGCGGTTAGCCGGGCCATCTCTTCCCATTGTCCGGCACGGATCGGTTGCTCGATCGAGTGTATGTCCAGTTCCGCCAGGCGGTTTAGTTTCATCATTGCCTCGTCGGGCGAGAATGCACCGTTGGCATCTACCCGGAGTTCGATCTCCTGGGCGGAGAAGCGGGCGCGGATCTGTTTCAATAGTGCCAGCTCATCGTCGAAATTTATTGCCCCGATCTTCAGCTTGATGCAACGGAAGCCGGCTTCGAGTTTCTCTTCCACCTGCCTTGCCATATCTTCGTAACTTCCCATCCAAACCAGTCCGTTGATGGGAATGCCTTCGATTCTGCGAGAAAAACGTGTAACCCAAAGTGTTGTACTGTTTGCGAAGTGGTGTTGGAAAGCTGTCTCCAAACCGAACAGTATGGAGGGATAGGGGCGGAGTTCCTCAAGGTTGATTATACCGGTCCGATTGAACTTCTCGCAGATAGCGGATAGCACAGTCTCGTATTCGGGGATGTCGTCACAACTCAGGCCGGGCAAGGGGGCGCACTCACCTATCCCCATAGGGTTGTATCGGGAAGAGGCGCATAGAAACCAACTTTTCCGATGTGTATAAGTACCGCGTGAGGTCTTTACCGGCTTTTTGAAATATAAACATCGAGGAATGATATCTATATGTATATGATAGTCTTTTATATAATGAGAATCTATATCATATTTTGACATAAAGCAATCTATGTTTAAGGGAACTTCGGATAATCTTCGAAACGGGGGCGGCGTTTCTCCAAGAACGCTTTGCCACCTTCCTGGGCTTCGTCGGTCATGTAGTAGAGCATGGTGGCATCGCCTGCCAGCTCCTGGATGCCGGTCTGGCCGTCCAGTTCGGCGTTGAGTCCAGCCTTGATCATGCGGAGGGCAAGTGGGCTGAGCAACATCATCTCCTCTGCCCAACTGACATATTCGTCTTCGAGCTGTTTCAACGGGACGACTTTGTTCACGAGGCCCATGTCGAGAGCCTCTTGGGCATTGTATTTGCGGCAAAGGAACCAGATCTCACGTGCTTTCTTCTGGCCGACGATGCGGGCCAGATAGGAGGAACCGAATCCGGCGTCGAAACTTCCCACGCGAGGGCCGGTCTGCCCGAATATCGCGTTTTCGGAAGCGATCGTCAGGTCACAGACCACATGCAGCACGTGCCCGCCACCGATCGCAAAACCGTTGACGGCAGCGATTACCGGTTTCGGAATCGAGCGGATTTGTTTTTGTACGTCGAGCACATTCAGCCGTGCTACCCCGTCTTTCCCAATGTAACCGCCATGCCCTTTCACGTGCATATCGCCTCCGGCACAAAAGGCCGTGTCACCGGCTCCGGTCAAGACGATCACGTTGATATCCGGCCGTTCGCGGCAGATGTAGAGGGCATCGCTCATCTCCGTCGTCGTGGTCGGAGTGAAAGCGTTGCGGTAACGTTCGCGGTTGATGGTGATGCGGGCAATCCCGTTGTAGAAGTCAAACAGGATTTCTTCGTATTCTTTGATGGGGGTCCAAGTTCTTGTTGTCATGAAATAATTTATGATTTATGATTTATGAGTTGTTGGTAATAGGATTGGAGTTGGCGGATGTCTTCGGCTGCGTCTGTGAACACTTCCATCAGCATGGGCCGGTTGTGGGGGGCAGACTGGGTGAAGACGGGCATTGCTTTTGCCAGCTCTTCGGCGTTGTGGACGGGCAGGTATGAGAACTTGCGCTCTTCTGCCCAACCTTTGGCGGATGTTTTGTGTGTAGCTGTCACGAAACGCCGCGTTTTGTCTTCCATCTCCAGACCGGGGAGTGCCCGGAAGATTTCTCCGCCTCCGTTGTTGAGTAACAGGATGCGCAGGTTACAGCCGAAGTTGGGATTCCAGAGCGCGTTCATGTCATAGAAGAAACTCAGGTCGCCCAAAACCACGAAGTTCAGTTTGTCTGAACAGACGGAGTAACCAATGGCGGTCGAAAGCGAACCTTCTATGCCGCTTGTCCCTCGGTTGCAACAGACCTCGACCTCTTCGGGAAGCGCGTACAACTGGGCGTAGCGCACGACGGAACTGTTGCCTAAGTGCAAGGCGGCAGGGGTGGGCAACGACCGGATCAAGGCTCCGATGGCGGCCATTTCCGAATAGGCAAATTCCGGTTGCGGCAGGTCGCGGGTATTGTTTTCCCAGATGCGGGGGAACTCCGTCGGCCGGTTATCCAACAGGTACGCGATCTTTTCGAGAAATTCAAACGGGTCCATTTCAATGACGGTTGTCAGTGAACCGTAAAGATCCGTCACTTCTCCGTCGAGCGAAACGTGCCAGTGTTCGCGGGGCGGATGCTTGCGTAGGAATTGTTTGAGGCGCTTCGACACGATATGTCCGCCGTAGGTGATCAGCAAGTCGGGAACCATCTTCTCCAACTTCTCTTCCGGCAGGGCACAGAGGGCGGCATCGAAATTCTTTACCGGGATGCCGGGAACGGTCCTGTTTCCCGTATGTTCGGTCAGCCAGGCAAAATGCTTGTATAGCAGTTTGGCATATTTCTTTTCGAAGAGATAAATCAGGTTCATCTGTCCGGCGACGATCATGCGGCGGTTGTACTTGTTCAGCCGTTCGATCAGCCCGGTATATTCGCGGTCGTAGATATTGAGCCCTTGGTAACGGGTGATGACGCGCACCTTCGGCAATTCTTCAGCGGTAAAGCGGAACAGCGGTTCCGAGATCGGCACGTTGATATGCACCGGCCCTTTCCCGTGATGGTTCAGTTCGAGCAGGGCTTCGTTGATCAGGCGGTTGCAGTGCCATTCGTCCTCGTCGGTATGTATCTCTGGCAGGTTGACGGATTTTTTGACAAGCGGACCGAAAACGCCGGGCTGCGGAAGTGTCTGTCCGTCCATCTGGCCGATCCAGGCGCCGGGCCGGTCTGCCGAAATCACAACCAACGGTACTTGCTGATAGAACGCTTCCGATACGGCGGGGTGCATATTCAGCAATGCACTGCCCGATGTACAGCAAACCGCAGCCGGACTCCCGCCATGTAACGCCAGCCCGATTGCGAAGAACGCTGCACTCCGTTCGTCCGTCACCGGATAACAGGAGAAGAACGGATGGTTGGCAATCGTATGTACGATAGGTGAATTGCGGCTACCGGGACATAAAACGATTTTCTTGACGTTATGCTCGACGAGCAAGGCTACGAGTTGCAGGATGTTTTTCTTATCTGAATACATAAAATATGTTTGTTTGCTTTCTCATGCGATCGTTTGATCGCTTTTTCTGCAAAGATAATACCTGTGGGGCAGAAAACAGGCACACAATATGTAATTTTCTTAGTTTATCCTTAGATATGAGCTGTCTTCCGGTTGCCCTGTTGTAATGTCGCAAAATGTGCGATGATTTTGGGTGAAAAACGTCTGATCAATTTGACTTGTATCTGCATTTTTGAATCAAATTAGGGGGAGCGGGATAAATCCATTAGTTTGGATTATCGTCATTCTTGCTCTTTAATCTTTTGATTTCCCTATCAAAATCGCTTTCAAACAGTTTCATTTCGCGTTTGCGATAAATCTCGAACTCCTTTTCAGCCTTCTCAATCGCTTGTTTATGCGAGATGTTTCCCTTGCCAATCAATACTTTCCGCTTATGAGCGATAATCTGGTTGTCGAGTGCTTCTATCCAATCTTTCATTGTCATGGGATTCATTTCCAATGCTTGGAACTCGGCAAAGTCCAAAAAACCGGAAACAAGCAAATTCAAACGCTGGAGTTCAATCTCTGACAAATAGTTCTTAGCTATCTTTACATCATCCTTTGTAACATAGTTTCCTTTGAAATTTGTCATACCGACAAACGGCTTTTCATTGTCCACACGGTTGTAGATAACTTCCGCTGCCGTATTCTCATGGACAGCATAATGCAGTTTGTTTTGCACAGTAGCGAAAAACATTTTCGTCATCTCATCCCGTGGATCATAGTCTGTGGCTGTAGCATATATATCTGTAACCTGCTGATAGAAGTTCCGCTCACTGCTACGAATATCCCTGATACGTTGTAGCAACTCACGAAAATAACGGTTACCACCCTGTTTCAACCGCTCATCATCCATAGCAAACCCCTTTTGGATATACTCATGAAGCCGTTGTGTTGCCCAACGGCGGAAACGGGTTGCGACCTGAGATTGAACCCGATAGCCAAGGGCAATTATCATATCAAGATTATAGTGGTCAATGTTACGTTTTACCTGACGATTTCCCTCTTGTCGAACTAACAAGAATTTCTTGTTAGTTGCTTCTATGGTAAGTTCTCCGTCCTTATATATATTGTCCACATGTTGGCTAATGTTTTGTTGCGTAGTGCAATAAATTTCTGCCAATTGATTTTGTGTCAGCCACAAATCTTCATCCGCAAAACGCACTGACACACGGGTTATCTCATCATCGTCTTGATAGAGTATTATTTTGTTTTCTTCTTTCATGAGTCTATTTTTTCTTTATATTAACCGATCTGCATATTCATCTCATCAAGATTTCGTATGTCACGTTTGATTTCCATATCTTATGAAATATTTTTGGTTAAACGACCATTTTTCTATCGTAAAGGTATCCTGTTTATTTGAAATCACCAAACTATCACAGAAAAAACTGCCGGTTTTGCCACAGATTCACAATCCAAGTAAGAATATACCGTATTTTACTTTCCTCATTGTCTTATCCTCCTAATCAGTTTTTTGTCTGGTTTGAACTCAATGGCTTGGATTGTATCGTTGTCCATATCATAGAGCCAGTATTGGTTGTTGTTATTATTGTAAGATTGTGCCTGTATTAATAATTGATGATCAATCATGCAAAATGAAGAACAAGTCGTATTCGTGATTACAGCCTTGTTTTCCTGTATATGAATCGTTTTATTTTCATCATAGGCATCACTCTCTATGGCATCTGAACCTGATATGGATAGTTCTGTTTCCGGAAAAACTAAATGGAATGAAGGTGGAAGTTCCGTACGAATCGGTTGGTTCCTGTTTTCATTGAATATATAAAAATGTTTTTTAGCTTCGATAATCCATAATTTGTGGTGGTTGATTTCTATTATCATGCTTTCATAAGCCTTAATATTTTCCTTGAAGAGAAATTCAGGAGAAGAATCCTTCGGAGTTAAGGATAAGAAATTTAAAAAAGATTGATATTTTCTGATTGAATCTTGTTTTATTTCTATTATAGGTATGATAAGCTGATTCCTGAAACGGAAGATTTCGCCTTGTATGGTATCACTTGATAAAATGATCTCTTTTTTTGGGCTGAACGATTTAGAATATTCTCCAATCTCTAAGTATCGATGATCTGTTAGTAAAGCTTGTTCCAAAAGAGCCAAAGTTATTAATACAGAAGTTATACATAGGCATGTACCACCTATTACATTCACTGTTCGTCGTGAAAAAAGTCGTTTAAAAAAATTCATAATATTGTTATTTGTTTATATGTTTTACCCTTGTGTAAAGGTATTTCTTCTCAACAAATATTTCATATCAAAATGAATCAATTGTATGAAATGTATGATCAGTTGTGTGAAATGGTGAATTTTAATGGGTTTTGAATGTTCTCTTTAAAACAGATTCCCGGTCGCAGCGCTTTCCGAAACCTTGTTCAAATTACAGATTTCCGTGAGTGTGGCACTATTCCGTTCTAAACTATAAAAATCATTTTCACTCAACAAAACATATTGCCATTCCCGGTTCATTCTATATTGCGGTTTCAGCTGATTGATCTTTTTGCACCATTCAAGGGTGGCCAATTGTTTTTGGCGGACATTCCTGTCGTGGATTTTGTCTTGCCCTTTCGTCTCTATAATATAGATGTATTGTGAGGTACAAACCATAAAGTCCGGATGATAAGTCGCCAATAAACCATCTTGCCGAATGTAATGGATCGATGCGAAACTATGCTGGTTCTCATTTATCTTGATAAAGCTATTGACATCTGAATCCATATCCAAAAACTCAAGGAATGTTTTTTCAAAGCCTCCTTTGTTGGAAGGATAGCCTACTTTCTCATAGATTGTCTTCTCCAAACAGAGCGAGTAACTTTCCCGTATCCGAAGTGAAGAAACGGAAGAAAAGTAAATCTTTTCGACGATGGCGTCTGTTACATCAACCTGTTCTTGCATATAATAGATTGCTTTACTGATTTCTTTTACGATATGTTGAGTGGCAACACCTTCGTTATGCAATAGTATTTTCCAGTTGTAATCTTCAAACGGATTGAATGGGCGTGAGAATAACCGAGTTCGAATATAGCGGTCAATCACTTGTATGATCCCTTGCTGGTAGATTTGCAAAGTGGGTAGTTCTTTAGGCTTATTCCGACCGATCTTGTCGAAGCGTGTTGTGACAATGCGTAATACTTTCTGCAAATATTCGTTATAACTATGTGCATTACACAAATCTGCGTTTACTTCATATTTACTGAATTGGGTACCGACAGGAATTGCCTGTGAAATAAAAGATTCCCCTGGCTTTGCCAAGATGTTTTTGAGTTGTTCGTATGAAAAGTTGGTAAAGGAGGCGAGTTTGTTCAGTTCTATTTCTGACGGACATAACTCTTCTTCCTGCTCCTTGATAATAAGCGGCCAGAACAAATCGTAATCTTGATAATTGTCTTTTAAGCCTACCTTTATAATATCTCCTGTAACATTGGAACCATCCGGCAGATCACCTTCATCTATACCGGCGAGTTCCTTGTTCATCAAATCATTGTAGAAATCAAGGAATACCGGATGTTCGATAATGGAAAGCAATATATAATCATTTGAGTATGATTCACAAATTTGATTATACAAATTGTAATCATGCCCCTCACGGAAAAACTGCAACAGTCTGTTGCAGTTTTAATGCGGAATCACATATTCTCTCTCTTTACTTAACCTTCACTTTATAAGATTGATTATTCGCTACTACAATATAAATACCTGAATTTAATGGAATTTCTGTTCTATTGTCAGATATAGATATTGTTCTTAGTAGTTGACCTGTTATTGTATAAATAGAAGTCTTTATATTACTGTCTCCTATATTATTCTCTATTACCAATCCATTTTCTGTAGAATATATTTTATAATCTTGTTGCTTTATGTTTTCATTAGATGTTGGATTAGGATAAGTATATGTGTATTCTGTAATAGAAGACAAGTTTTTGCTCCCATCTTCATTTTTGTAATACCATATTTCTTTAATTAAATCACTTCGGTCATTAAAAGTAAATTCACGAATAGAATAATTCCTGTTATCACCCGTTTCATATTGTATATAGCCATTATCCGTATATGAAAATTGTAACCTTATTTTATATCTCCCATCTTTATCATAGCAACCTCCTTCAATTACTCTTCCATAATCATCTAATTTATAAACATCATAGCTTTGTTCATTCTCCCAGTTATTAGTATCTATGTTATATAATTGTATTGTGTATTTAATGAAATCTTTATTATATTCAAAAATATCTCTACTTGTAATAAGGAACTTATTATATACTTTACTATAAGTATAATCAGTTTTTGTTACAGTAGAATTAGTATAATTAAATAAACAATAATGGCTGTCATTACCTTCATTTGTTTTACTTTCTATTTTAAGAATATTACCTTCTTCTGTATAGATATATGTGTCATTCCAGTTGTTAACAGGACTACTATAAGAAGCCATTGTTCCGTCTAAGTTATATTTCACATATTGTATTCCCCAAGGTGCTCTTACTGTTATACTTAAACTATCTTTACTATAATCATAATATTTAGGCTCATCTGCAAATTTCCGTGGCACGAAAGGCCTTCCTTAACCAAAGATGGACAAAGCCGGTATAGTGACTATCCTATAAAAAGACCTACATATCCATTCAGAAGTATGTTATGCAACATGAATGAGTAAATAACAAT
>JAGBDR010000008.1 GCA_017937385.1 Parabacteroides sp. | reverse complement strand
GCTTTAATAATTTCTTCAAAGAAACGGTTTAATTTTGTCCTGTGCAACTTTTCGTGATACTTTTTATTGAAAAATCGCAATACTCATTTTTTTTCACAAGTCGTATGGCTATTTTTCTTGTAACTGTTCTCTTTTTGAAAAGGTCTTATCCCGAACTCGGGTTCTTAGGTTTAGGAAGTAGCTATACACTTCTGAAGAGTAGTTATGTCTATATACGAACTTACCCAAGAATACGTTAATGTTCGTAAACTTGGGTAAGATTTTAGATATATTGTTTGGAGAGGACTTAGAATTCACCCTCCTATTATGCATGGCGCCTACAGCACCTTTCGACACATCATCATGTTATATGCGCCATCTGCGTCAAAAATCCATGTCTATTAGTTTAGATCTTACTTGGATTACAAGGTTACACCGGATTTGAAGATTGCGATTTCTTTGTAGCCGTTCTTCTCATTGTTCGTTAGGTTACCACTTGCTATATCCATGACAAACTTGATGAAACATTCGCAAAGTTCTTCCATGTTGCTGCCTTCCAAGAGAGAGCCGGCATTGAAGTCTATCCAGTTCGGTTTGCGGGCATATAGATTACTGTTGGTTGAAACTTTGACTGTTGGGACAAACGTTCCGAACGGAGTTCCTCTGCCGGTCGTAAACAAAACCAGATGACAACCGGAAGAAGCAAGGGCCGTACTTGCTACGAGATCGTTTCCGGGGGCACTTAACAAATTCAATCCCTTTGTTTTTAGCCGTCCACCGTAAAGTATTACATCTCGGACAACTGAAGTTCCGGCTTTTTGCGTGCAACCCAGTGACTTTTCTTCCAAGGTGGAAATGCCTCCCGCCTTATTGCCCGGAGAAGGATTTTCATAGATCGGCTGTTTGTTTGCTATGAAATAGGATTTGAAATCGTTGATCAGATGAACGGTCTTTTCAAAGACCGCTTTCGATTCGCTTCGGTTCATCAAAATAGTCTCGGCACCGAACATCTCCGGAACTTCCGTCAGGACAGTCGTTCCTCCTTGGGCTACCAGGAAGTCGGAAAAGACTCCTAACAGCGGATTGGCCGTAATACCGGAAAATCCGTCCGATCCTCCACATTTTAATCCTACACGCAACTCTTGTAAGGAAATGTCTGTCCGTTTATCTTGCGAGGCTATCGCATGGAGTTCCCGCAATAGTTCCATGCCTGTTCCCAGTTCATCATCCACCTTCTGTGTTTCCATAAAACGGATGCGTTCCGTGTCGTAATCGCCAAGCATTTCCCGGAAAGCGGCGATTTGGTTGTTTTCGCAGCCTAACCCGACAATGAGCACGGCACCGGCATTCGGATGCAGTACCATATCCCGCAGAATCTTCCGGGTATTTTCATGGTCATTTCCCAGTTGGGAACAGCCGTAATTATGAGGAAACGCGACGATTGCATCGACTCCTGCACCTTGTGTCTCTTGCCGTAAACGGTCGGCTAACCTGTTCGTGATGCCATTGACACAGCCGACAGTCGGAATCACCCATATCTCATTTCGGATTCCAGCTTCTCCATTCTTGCGGCGATATCCTTTAAAAGAAAGTGACCTTGCGGAAGGCTGTTTGGGAATCGGTTGCGGATTGAATTCATAGTCCCTTAACCCTTCCAGGTTGGTCCCGATATTCTTTTCGTTTACCCAATCTCCGGCAGGTATCGTTTCACGGGCATGTCCGATAGGGGCACCGTATTTTATGATGCGGTCTCCTTCTTTGAAGTTCTGTAAGGCCACTTTGTGCCCTGCAGGAATATCCTGCAGGACGACAATCGTTTGCCCGTTGATGTCCAATGATGTGCCGGCCTGTAAATCCTTTACGGCGACGGCGACATTGTCCGCCGGATTTATTTGTATATAGGCTCGCATCAGCAAATTTCTTTTACGACGGTAAGCATTCCTTTTTCTTCAATGGCATCCAAAAAGCCTTTTAGCATATCGGTCAATCCCGGAATACAGTTCAGGTTTTCTCCCCAAATGGATGTTGCCGCCAATACGCCTTTGGCCACTTGGTCGGTCGAACCGGTAGCCCAAAGATCTTGTAACAATTGAAGAATTTCAGCGGAATCATTTGGTTCGGATTTCATACCATCGGTTCGGATATATCCTTTATAGTAGGTGATAATAGCAGCCAGGCCTAACACCAGTCCTTTAGGCAACTCGCCTTTCCGTTCCAGATAGACTTTCAGGCCCGGCAGGTCGCGTGTTCCATATTTAGGGAATGAGTTCAACATGATGGAGGTGACCGAATGGTCGACAAACGGGTTGTTAAAACGTTCCATGACATCATTGCCGAACTGCACCAACTCCTCTTCGGGCAGATCCAGTGTCTCCAGCAATTCCTCAAACATGACCTTATGGATATATTTTCCCAATATTTCATGTTGACAAGCATCCCGTACGATATTCACACCGGAAAGCCAGGAAACTGGTGCCAAAACGGTATGAGGACCGTTCAAAAGGGTCACTTTCCGTTGGTGGTAAGGCGCTTCGCTCGGAACAAACAGGACATTCAAGCCGGCCTTGTTTGCCGGAAACGCTTTGGCGACCGATTCGGGTGCTTCGATTACCCATAAATGGAAGATCTCCGCCTGCACGACCATATTATCGTTATATTGTAGTTTCTCCTTAATCGAATCGATATCTTTACGGGGAAATCCCGGAACAATACGGTCTACCAGCGTCGCATATACACCGCAGCATTCCGTAAACCAAGCCTTGAAATCTTCTCCTAATTGCCATAAATCAATGTATTGGTAAATGGTTTCTTTCAGTTTATGCCCGTTCAGGAAGATCAACTCGCAAGGAAAGATAATCAACCCTTTGTCTTTCCTCCCATTAAAGGTCTTGTAACGGTGATAAAGCAATTGTGTCAGCTTGCCCGGATAGGAAGAGGCGGGCGCGTCCTCCAATTTGCATACCGGGTCGAAGGCGATTCCTGCTTCTGTCGTGTTTGAAATGACGAAACGCATCTCCGGCTGCTCTGCCAGTTTCATAAAAGCGGAAAAGTCCGCATAAGGATTCAACGCACGACTAATGACATCAATCCGGGTCAGGTTGTCGACTTTTTCTCCTTTGTCCAACCCCTGAAGATTGACATGGTACAAACAATCCTGTGCGTTCAACATGTCGACCATACCGCGATCGATGGGTTGGACCACTACGACACTACTGTTAAAACCCACTTTCTCATTCATCTTTTGGACAATCCAATCCACAAACGCGCGAAGAAAATTACCTTCGCCGAACTGGATGATCCGTTCCGGATACCGTTTTTTGCCGGCAGTTTTTTCATTCAACTCTTTCATCTTACTTTAAATTTAGAATATGTTCATTAATGGCAATCAGAACCGGTTATATAAATTCGGGGACTAATTTAAAAGAAATCTCGGATTTATTTCCTATTTTTGCATAAAACTTATCCATAACTGGCAAAAACAGTCCTTTTATATCATGAAATATCATTATATTAATGTATTCGTTTTATTATTGATTTTGATTATGACAATATCTTGCTCACCTAAGGTTGAAATGATTTCGGCCGAGTTGGTCTATCAGGCTGAAGCGACTACCGGAGAAGGTTCTATCTGGCATCCTGGACGCCACACACTGTTTTGGGTGGATATCGAAGGACAAACATTATATGAATATCATCCCGATACGAAAACATGCAGCTCCTGGAAATTCGACCGTATGGTCTCGACGGTGGTTCCCGAAACGGACAGTACGGTTATCATCGCCTTGCAAAACGAGATTGTACGGGTAGACCTGCAGGACGGCCATACCACTTCTATTGCTCCGATACCGGACGAAAACGGAAAACTGCGCTGCAACGACGGCAAATGCGATCCTGCCGGACGTTTGTGGGTAGGGACGATGGGCTTCGGCGCGCCTAAAGGAGCCGGGACTTTATATGTTGTCTCGCCTGCCGGAACCGTCACCGCGAAATTGAAAGAGGTCACGATCTCGAACGGGATCGTCTGGTCGTCCGACAAGAAATTCATGTACTACAACGATACGGCGACCGGCAGGATCGCGCGTTACCGCTATGATGTCGACAGCGGAGATATCCTGTTTGACGGCATCGCTGTCACTTTGCCCGGCGGGACGGGAGTGCCCGATGGCATGGCGATCGATCGGGATGACCACCTCTGGGTGGCCCAGTGGGGAGGCTATGGCGTTTACTGTTACAACCCTTATACAGGAGAGTTGCTGGCAAAAGTGGAAGTCCCGGCGCCGCATGTCGCATCTTGCGCTTTCGGTGGTGATAAAATGGATACACTTTATATAACAACGGCTCGTGCCGGTTTGTCTGAAGAACAACTCCGGGAATACCCGCTGAGCGGCAGTGTGTTTTGTTGCAAGCCGGGTGCCAAGGGCGTCAGGGCCGATCATTTCGGGAAATGAAATTTCCTGAAGATTATTTATCACAAATGTAAACAGCTCCATGGAGTTAATTGTTTACTTTGTAAAACGTTGAAATATGACAAAGAATAAATCTGAAAAGAAAAGTAATAGACCAGGGAAGAAGAAAAGCGACTCTAAAGTCAAAAACAAACGGATGAAAAAGGGAGCTATGCTCAATGCCATCGTCGATGTTTTTAAATCTTTTCCTAAAGAACCTTTTAACTATCGACAGATCAGCAGCATGATCGGAGTTACCAGCCAGGTCCAGAAATTGCAGGTGGTGGATATCCTGTATGACCTTTCGGCTGACAGCTTCATTTCCGAGATAGACCGGGGGCGCTACCGCTATAACGATTGGGGGACAACCGCTGTCGGGACTTTTATGCGCCGTCAGAACGGCAAGAACTCTTTTATCCCTGAAGATGGCGGGACACCGATTTTCGTGGCAGAACGAAATTCCGCCCATGCCCTTGACGGCGATAAGGTTAAGATACAACTTCACGCCAAGCGGAAAGGGGCCGACCCGGAAGGCGAGGTCATTGAAATTCTGGAAAGCCGGCAACGTTCGATTACCGGTAAATTGCAAGTGACCAATGGCTTTGCTTTCCTGATAACGGAGGATAAGACATTGGCAAACGATATCTTTATCCCGAAAGGCAAGTTGAAAGGCGGCAAGACCGGCGACAAGGCGATCGTCCGTATCACCGAATGGCCGGAAGAGGCCAAGAATCCGCTGGGTGAGGTGATTGATATTTTGGGAACTGCCGGTGACAACAATGCGGAGATGAATGCGATTTTGGCTGAGTTTGACCTCCCGTATAAATATCCGGCTAACGTCGAGAAAGCGGCGGAAAAGATATCGGATGCGATCCCGGAAGAGGAAATGGCCAGACGGGAAGATTTTCGCGGCGTCACGACCTTCACGATCGATCCGAAAGATGCCAAGGATTTCGATGATGCCCTTTCTGCCCGTAAGCTGGATAATGGCAATTGGGAAGTAGGCGTTCATATCGCCGATGTGACCTACTATGTGAAATCGGAAAGCTTGATAGACCGGGAAGCGTTCAACCGGGCGACATCTGTCTATCTGGTGGATCGTACGATCCCGATGTTGCCGGAACGTCTGTGCAATCAGATCTGTTCGCTTCGGCCGGATGAAGAGAAACTTTGTTTTTCCGTTATTTTTGAGCTGGACAAGGAGGCCGAGATCCGGCAGTCCCGGATTGTCCGTACCCTGATCAAGAGTGACCGTCGTTTTACATACGAAGAAGCTCAAGCGGTTATCGAAACAGGAACCGGCGATTATGAAGAAGAAATCCTGGCGCTTAACGGGCTGGCACAGAAATTGCGTGAACGGCGTTTTAAAGACGGGGCAATCGCTTTCGACCGTTACGAAGTCCGATTTGATATTGACGAGAACGGCAAGCCGTTGGGGACTTATATCAAAGAATCGAAAGAAGCCAATAAGCTGATCGAAGAATTTATGCTGTTGGCGAACCGTACGGTAGCCGAGTTTGTCGGAAAGAAAAAGGCGAAGAAGACCTTTGTCTATCGTATCCATGAGCAACCGGATCCGGAGAAACTGAAAGACTTCTCCGCTTTCATCAGCCGCTTTGGTTACAAGATGCGTACGGAAGGGACGAAAACGGATATATCCAAAGGAATCAACAAGTTGTTGGATAGCGTACAAGGCAAACCGGAAGAAAATCTGGTAGAGACTTTGGCGATCCGCTCCATGCAGAAAGCTCGCTATACGACAGACAATATCGGTCATTATGGGCTGGCGATGGATTATTATACGCACTTCACTTCTCCTATACGCCGTTATCCGGATATGATGGTGCACCGTTTGTTGGAACGCTATCTGGCAGGTGGCCGCAGTGCGATAAAGAATAAATACGAAGAATATTGCAAACACTGTTCCGATATGGAACTGGTAGCTGCAAATGCCGAAAGGGCTTCTATCAAGTACAAGCAAGTCGAGTTTATGAAAGACAAGTTGGGTCAGGTGTTCGACGGTGTCGTGTCTGGTGTCACGGAATGGGGATTGTATGTGGAACTGAATGAGAACAAATGTGAAGGGCTCGTTCCGATCCGCGACCTTGGTGACGATTACTATGAGTTCGATGACAAGAATTACTGCTTGCTCGGGCGCCGGACAAGACGTACTTACCGGTTAGGAGATCCTATCACGGTAAAGGTGGCACAAGCCAATTTGGAAAGGAAACAGTTGGACTTTGCGCTCACCTGAGCAATTGACAATTGATAATTGACAATGGACAATTGGTTTCGGCCTTCGGCCGATTGATATATTCCTTAATTGTCAATTGTCCATTGTTCATTGTCAATTCCAAAAAACCAGTCCTGCTATTCCGCAAGCAACCAGTCCCAACCCCAAAAGGATGTAGAAGACGCGGGCGCCTTTGCGCCCCAACCATTTGACGAAAGTCATGGCTCCGCTGGTCTGGAAATACCAATCGAGGTCGAGCACTGCAGCGACAATGGAGAATCCCCCCAATGCAATAAAGAGTATCAGGATGAAATATTCAGTAGGTTCCATGCTCTTAAATTGTCAATTGTCCATTGTCCATTGTCAATTACCAATTGCCACCGTGCGTGAGCCATCCGGATTCTCAGTAATCGTTACTTCTACTACGTCGCCCGGCAATAGATCTTCGATCTTTTCCGGCCATTCGATAAAGCAAAGGGCACCACTATAGAAATAATCTTCCGTGCCGATCTCTTCCGCTTCGCTGGGTTTGTTGATCCGGTAGAAATCGAAATGGTAGATCAGTTCGCCGGTCTCACTGCTACGATATTCATTGACAATGGCGAACGTCGGACTGTTGATGACATCTTCTACGCCTAATTCCTCACAGATCGCCTTGATAAACGTTGTTTTTCCGGCTCCCATATTGCCCCGGAAAGCAAAAACGGTACGATCGTCCATTCCGGCAATGAATTCTTTCGCGGCCTGACGGATCGTGTCTAAACTTTCGATTTGAATTGTATGCATAACTTGAAAAATTGACAATTGACAATTGACAATTGACAATTCAAGAAAAAAGGAGAATAGGCAATTGGCAGTTGGCAATCGATGTTTGCAGGTACAAAGATATAACCAAAAAGACGTGGTTCTCGTAGAACTACGAAAAAAATGAGTATAAAACGCCATTTTTCATGCGCCGGTAGCCATATAAAAAATTTAATCACAGTACTTTTCTCCGTTTATTCGTATTATTTTTGGATTAATTACATATATTTGTCCACAAATAAACCATAGTTCTACGAGGACTATATAAATTTTATTAGAAATGGCATCAAATGAACCTAAAATGCGAAGTATCACCGGTAAGCTGACCGCGAATAAACTGACGGAACGTGACGATGACTTCACCTTCAATGTGATTTACCAAGCAAACCGTACCATCAAGGACTTATGCAGGCTTGCCGCCGCAAACAGTAAATTCACAGCTTCGGAACTGGAAAGTGCTTACAACGATTTGCACGAACAGGCTAAAACCGAGCTTTATAATGCATCTACCGTTGAGTTCGGATTTGCAAACAATTCGCTGGGCGTGGATGGCCCTTTTATCGGGCCCGACGCGCAGTTTGATCCGGCGGTCAACAATGTAGTCCTGCGTTGTTCGCCCCGGACGGAATATAAGAATGATTTGAAGAATATCAGTGTGATTGTATCCGGTACGTCGGACGGGCTCCCGGTCATAACGAATGTCACCGATGTGACGACCGGAAGCGTGAACTGCGACCTTACTCCGGGCGGCGGCTTGAACGGTACGGGTAACCGGGTGAAAATTGCCGGTGCGGAAGGACAGACGGTCGGTTTCTTCTTTGTCTCTTCCACAGACCAGGTTGAAACAGCTGTCCCGGCAACCTCACTGCTCAGGAACGAACCATCCTCTTTCTCTTTTATTATCCCGCAATTGGCCAAAGGCAGTTATTATCTGGAAATAGCCACCCAGACGACCGGTAATAGCAAGATCCTTTTGAAGGAGGTCCGCCGCAACCGTTTCCCCTATCTGCTTTATGTCGGTGGCAAGCCGTCAGATGATGACGAAGAACGCCCTGGTGTATTATAACATTTCCGACAACCGGAAACGGGTGTTTCCGCTCGATGGAACCGCTCGGTTCCGGTCATCGGAATAACCCGTTTCCATCTGTCGGAAACGGCCGTTTCCAATGAATGGAATAAAGTGGCTTCGGGCTTTATTTGCAAATCAGACAATTATAGAAACTAATTATATCAATGAGAATTTTTAAATATTTGTTACTTTCAGCGGCTTTAACCGGTGGTTTTGCCGCTTGTTCGGATTATGATGATGCTTGGATTAAGGAGGCTATCGAAGATTTGAAGGATCGTGTAACGGCTCTTGAAGATTGGTGCAAGACGGCTAACAGTAACATCGCTTCCTTGCAAACATTAGTTAGCGCAATTGAAAAAAGGGACTACATCACAGGGGTTATTCCTGTGACAGAAAACGGGAAAGAGATTGGTTATACCCTCTCTTTCAATAATTTTCCCTCTATTATCATCTATCATGGGAAAAACGGTACGGACGGTGGAAGTCCCGTAATCGGTGTCGGGAAAGGAGATGACGGCAAGTATTATTGGACGCAGACAGTCGGTGATGCCGATCCTGTTTTTATCTTGGATTCCGAAGGCTACAAGATAGCCGCTTCTGCCATTTCTCCTCGTTTGAGTGTCGATTCTGAGGGCTACTGGATGATAGATACGGATGGCAGCGGTTACGTCCGCATGAAAGATTCCAATGGCAAGGATGTCAAAGCTGTAGGCGATAAAGGTGACAAAGGCGACACTGGGGCTTCCGGGTCGAATGGTGGGACAGGTCCTGCTGGACCGGCAGGCGATTCCATCTTCGACTCAATCGACAATAGCAATCCTGATTATGTTGTGATTACGTTGAAGGATGGAACGATTATTAAAATCTCCAAGCTGCCGGTCATTCGTGTGGCGCAAGCCGGAGGATTGAAACAAGCCCTTAAGGATGCCGGTGTGGAAGCAACTTCTGTTAAGGAGCTTACAATCTCCGGGACATTGGGAGATGCAGACTTCCAATATATTCGTGAAAACCTCACGAAATTGGAGAAGTTAGATTTGTCTCTTTCTGATATAACTGTATTGCCTGATCGGGCATTGGCTTTTTATAGTGGTATGGGACTTAGTGGCAATACGACATTGAAGGAAGTCCTTTTGCCGGAAAAGCTTACCACAATCGGCAATTCAGCTTTTGCGATGTGTAAAGCGCTTAAATCTGTAAATATCCCTTCGACGATTACAACATTTGGGCGTTGGATGTTTGAAGGAGCTGCAGTGGAATCTGTGACGATTCCGGCTGGCGTAATCGATATTCCGGCAAGTTGTTTCTATGGAAGCGCTTTCACGTCGATTGAAATTCCTGCTAATGTGAAGACGATAGGTCATTACGCATTTCAGTCGTCTTCATTAACTTCAATCACAATTCCTTCTACTGTTGTTTCAGTCGGGGTTGGGGCTTTCTATGGCTGCACTGAACTGAAAACAGCGCAAATTGATGCGAATTTGACTGAAATACAAGATGATATGTTTTATGGATGTAGCAAATTGACAACGGTCGACTTGCCGGAAAGCTTAACCTCTATAAGAGATGATGCTTTCAACGGTTGTCCTTTAGAGGTCGGGAACGGGAATTTGGTTATTCCGTCAAAAGTAAAAACGATTGGTGCGAGGGCGTTTGCATTAGGGGAAAGTAATAATGTTACTGCTGTCACTTTCCCCGAAGGATTGGAGGTATTGGAACAGGCTGCTTTTTATGGTTGTACGAAGATACGGGAAGTGATTTTGCCTGCCAGCCTGAAAAAGATGAATGATAGTGCATTTTATTGGACGAAAGTGACTTGGACTGGAACTCCTCCCAATCAGGAAACAGACCCGTATGTAAGGAATTTGACATTTAAGGGAAGTACACCTCCGGAGATTATTTATACTTATAGTGCGGATGATAACCCTGTATTGCTAAAGCCGAATGTTCGGTATATGGCGGACTGTACGGTTTATGTTCCGGCGGAAGCTGTTGATACATATAAGGCTTCTGTTTGGTTTAATGGAACGGATGCATATGATAGGCCTGATGAATATCCGAAAGGGTGCGATTATTTCAAGGCTGAAAACATACACGGAATAGGGGAATCCGAGTAAAGGTCCTTCTGATTGATTTCCACTCTTGAGTGGTGCGGCATCTGAGTAATCCCATACACGGATGCCGCTTATTTTTTGATAAATACACTTTCACTTTCCCGTCATTGTGATGAAAGGGACCAACATTTCCTCCATGGAGATTCCTCCGTGCTGGAAGGTGTTCTTGTAATAAGATACGTAATAATTGTAATTATTCGGATAGGCGAAGAAATCGTTGTTCATCGCAAAGATGTATTTGCTGCTCAGGTTCGGGGAGGGCAATCCCACTTTGTCGGGAAAGCGGATGTCGAACACGTTCTTGGGGTTGTAATTCAGATTCTTGCCTACCTTATAGCGCAGGTTGGTGTTGGTGTTTTTGTCACCGATCACCTTCTCCGGGTTATCGACACGGATCGTGCCGTGGTCGGTCGTGACGATCACTTTATACCCTTTTCCGGCGATCCGCTTGAAAAGTTCCAGTGTGCCGGAATGTTGGAACCAGGAGCGTGTCAGGCTGCGATAGGCCGCTTCGCTCTGGGCCAGTTCGCGGATCATCTTGTTTTCGGTACGGGCATGAGACAGCATATCGACAAAGTTCAGTACCACCACGTTCAGTTGGTGGTGAAGCAGTGAAGGAACGATGTTCAGCAATTTGTCATTATACTGCGAATCATGTACTTTGTGATAGGAGAATGTATATTTCTTTCGGAACCGCTCGATCTGTGTCTGGATAAGCGGCGCCTCGTTCAGGTTTTTCCCCTCCTCACTGTCTTCGTCCACCCAAAGTTCCGGAAACATCTTTTCGATCTGCAAAGGCATCAGTCCGGAGAAGATCGAGTTGCGTGCATATTGTGTGGCAGTTGGGAGGATGCTGTAGTACAGGCTTTCGTCGAACGTATAATATTCGGCAAGCAAATCTTTTACCTCGCGCCACTGGTCGAGGCGGAAATTGTCGATCAGGATGAAAAAGACCTTGTCTCCGTTGTCGAGCATCGGGAATACCTTCTTTTTAAACAGGTCCGGGCTCATCAACGGGCGTTTTTCGGGATTCAGGATCCAGTCCTGGTAGTTCTTTTTGACAAATTTGCCGAATGCGCTGTTTGCCTCCTGTTTCTGCATACGGAGCATATCGGTCATCGGGACCTGGCTGTTTTCCAGTTCGATCTCCCAATAGACGAGCTTCTTGTAAACCTCCATCCAGTCGTCGGTCGTCAACGAGTCGTTGATCTGCATGCCGATGCGCCCGAACTCCTGTTGGTAGCCGACAGTTGTCGTTTCGGATATGATGACATTCTTATGGACATTCTTTTTGATAGACAGGAGCAACTGGTTCGGATTGACCGGTTTGATCAGGTAGTCGGCAATCTTGTTCCCGATCGCTTGGTTCATGATGCTCTCCTCCTCGCTCTTCGTAACCATGACGACCGGGACATCGGGATTGATCGCCTTGATCTGTGCCAACGTCTCCAATCCGGTCAATCCCGGCATGTTTTCGTCCAAGAAGATAATGTCGAACGACTCTTCCTTACAGCTATCGATAGCATCCTGCCCGCTGATTACCGGAATCACTTCATATCCTTTGTCCTGCAGGAAAAGGATGTGAGGTTTTAATAAATCTATCTCATCGTCTGCCCAAAGCACTCTGTCTTTCTTTGCTGCCATAGTTTTATCTGTCTTTTTTGAGAAGATGTATCATCTCCGCAAAGGTATGATATTATAACGAGATACACCTTTGTTTTTGTATAACAGGATTATTTTTTTAAGGTTCATACTGTTTTTTCAGGGCAACTGCACCACAATAGCGATTAATCGGAGCAATCCTTGCAAATTCGCAGTTTTTTGAATAACTTGCCCATGATTTTCAATCAAGTTAATAAAATCATATTGTAATATTATGAATATCGCATTTCTTTCATCTTTAAATCCAACAGATATCCATAACTGGTCTGGTACACTATATTATATGTACCAATCGTTATGTATTTTACACAATGTTACATGGGTTGGAGGTTCCCAATTTGTAGAGGCCCGCAATTTTCATTATAAAAATTGCGGAGATGATATCTATTTTGAACCTGAAAGATATTCATTGCTACTTACCCGAGTTCGGGATAAGACCTTTTCAAAAAGAGAACAGTTACAAGAAAAATAGCCATACGACTTGTGAAAAAAAATGAGTATTGCGATTTTTCAATAAAAAGTATCACGAAAAGTTGCACAGGACAAAATTAAACCGTTT
>JAGBDR010000119.1 GCA_017937385.1 Parabacteroides sp. | reverse complement strand
CGTTCCGGTTTGGCGAAAAAATCTTCCCTGCCTTGCGAGGTATTTTTTGCCCAAAACCTTGCAAACTCTAAACACTACCCTTTTACGCCTATGTGAAACGAAAACGACCGACCCGACCGTAAGACGCATAAAAAAAAAGTCGGATTTACAGGAAACAGGAAAAAAGTTCAGTGAAACTTCAACTCCCTCACCTCTCAAATCCGCATAAAATCAAAAACTTAAAAATTATAAGAACATGGAAGCAAAGGTATTATCAGAAGCAAAAGTTTATGTAGGCACTTACGGCAAGTATAACAACGGTTCATTGTCCGGCGCATGGCTCGACCTTTCGGACTATTCGGACAAGGAAGAATTTTACGAAGCCTGCCGGGAACTTCACAAGGACGAGGAAGATGCGGAATATATGTTTCAGGACTGGGAGAACGTGCCGGAGGGCTTAATCGGCGAAAGCTGGATTTCTGAAAATTTCTTTTCCCTGCGTGATGCGGTGGAGGATTTGAGCGACACCGAGCAGGAAGCCTTTTTCGTGTGGTGCAACTACAAAAGTCGTGATTTGAGCGAAGAAGATGCGGACGATTTGATAAAAGCCTTTCAAGACGAGTATATAGGACAATATGACGATGAAGAAACCTTTGCCACGCAAATAGTCGCCGAGTGCTACGAACTGCCCGACTTCGCCGAAACATACTTTGATTACCAAAGGTTTGCCCGTGACTTGTTTATGTTCGATTACTGGTTCGATGACGGTTTTGTGTTACGGGCGGCATAACTGAATACCAATTCGGGCGGGGTTCAAAGCCCTGCCCGCTACAACCAATCGATGAAACGGAAAAGCATCTATAAAATCATCCTGCGGGCATTGTTGTTCTGCCTTGCGTGGCGGTTCATCAGCATAGCAGGAGCAAGCACGGCAATAACGGTATATATCGTATTCCGTGCCGTTTGTTTCCTGCTTCGGGTTTGTCTGTCAGCCTTTTATACGTTGGTCGTGGCTATGCTTTTTCTGTTGCTGCTTTCCTTACTGGCTATATAATACGATTGAAATATAATAACTTAAAAACAGAATATCATGCAATCACTTAACGAAAACGGGGTGAGCATCACCCGCACACCGGGAGAGGAAAAATTTGTCAAATGCCGTTTGAGCGCATTTAAAAGACAAACATTTTATCAATACGACTACCGCCACACGGACGGCGAACTATTCAGCACGGTAGCCAAAACGCTGGATGAGTGCCGCCGTAGGCGTGACGAGTGGATAGCGAAAAAAGAATGGAGTAATAAATAAGTAAAATTTAGGGATATGAAAACGACAGAAGTAAACAAGGAGCTTATCGGCAAGCGTTGCGAGTGTATTTTTACGGGCTTAATGGTAACGGGCGTTATCGAGGACATCCAAGACGACCAGCATTCCACAGCGGTCAAAGTCCGTTTCGACCACCCGCACCAATGGGGCGATGATTTGTATAATGATGTGTGGGCGTGGGGGCGCAAAATTGACGAGTTCGGCACGTTGCACCATTTGCACCTGCTGGAGGACAAACCGGACTTTCAGATAATGACGGTAGTTTTCGGCGAGCCAATCAGCCGAATAGACCGCAGTGTTTTTGAAGAGGTTGCAACGTGGGGTGTCTGTTCCCTGCAAGGCTGGGTAAACAGCTACGAAAGTGTCCGGTTTGTAGCCATAAACGACCATACGGCAATCATTACGGGCGAATACAACATGGAACAGGTAAAGGTGTGGTTAGAGAAATACACGTCCATAAAGAGCCTTAAAACCAGTTGATAGAGAACGGCGGCT
>JAGBDR010000076.1 GCA_017937385.1 Parabacteroides sp. | reverse complement strand
CGACATTATGGAACAGTTATCTAACGAGACAATACAGAACGACAAGCTCTTGCAGAAGCTCAAAAGCGCCATCGAACTCCAACGCATGAGCGCCAAGGAACGCCTCGCCTACGAACTGAGCCTCGCTGCCGAACGCGACTTGGCCGCCTGCATGGCCACCAGTTTCGAGGAGGGGGAAGAGAAAGGGATGGCTAAAGGAAAGGCTGAAGGGATCGCAGAGGGGATTGCCGAAGGAATGCGTAATATCATCCGCAACATGAAGCAGACGGGAATGGACCTCATGTCCATCGTACAGGCGACAGGCCTGCAGAGGGAAGAGGTAGAGGCGCTATTGAAATAGCCCCCAAAAACGAAGAACCCGACAGACAACCATCATCAACCAACAGAGCCCCTGTGACCTTCCGATCGCAGGGGCTTCGTTAGTTGATGAGCTTTAGTCAGCTTATAGAAACACACGAACGTCACTCTTCCAAAATCGCTACAAAAACATTGCATACCAGTTGCTAAAATCAATCGAAAAATCCATTATTGCTGAAAAGTATCGATGTCTATTTAGGACACTACATATTCGGCGGACAACGATTCGACAGAATCTTGTCTTTTTCGACCTACAACGAAGATTACCCAAACTTAAAGCTGGACCCGACCACCCAATTGTTCGATAAAGAGAGCACACAGGCTACCCGCTATTTCTACGCGCCGACATACAACGACGGAGAAAACGGGAGTATCGTCCATGCAACCTACAAGATACAGGTCATCACTCATTGAGATACTCTTCCACCGTTTTTACAAGAAGTAGGGGAAAGACACTATTCCCATTCCTTTTCCCTACTTCATCATTGCATTACAGATTATCCATTCTTTCTTCACAACCCGATGTTTCACCTTTTGTAACTCATAGGTTTAGAAAAACTTATACATAGTATTACAAGCAACAACCGAATGTAGAGCCAAAAGTAATCCGCTTAAATTCCTCCCACGCAAATTACAATTTGTAATACATAATTACAGACACAAACATTTTTACACATTTATTTTGATTTGAGTTTCTTTTTACTCACCTTTGCCCTTGGAAAAAGTTCATATTTGTTAACAGGGTTTGTGTTTCATTACAGAAACATTCCTTTAAAAAATGGACTGTTAACCCAAAAGTTAAATAGTATGCGACCAAGTAAAATTTTTTTCAATGCAATTATTCTTTACAAACATAATATGTCTAATTAAATTACTATTGCCCATGAAAACGTAGTACAACATCCATTTACAAAACGGATAATCCATTATCCATTCGTGTTTTTAACCTTATATTCATTTAATATCTCATAAAACATGGAAAGATATTCCTTAAACCAATTATTTAGGACGCTCGGCTGTTTTCTGCTTTGCGTCATGTTTACAGCTACGGTATTTGCACAGCAAAAAACCATAAAAGGAACCGTAGTTGATGTAACCGGCGAACCCCTTACCGGTGTTAACGTCGCAGTAAAAGGAACTACAATCGGTATAATTACCGACATTGACGGTAATTATACATTGGAGGTACCCTCCAATTCGATTATCGTGTTCTCGTACATCGGCTATCAATCACAAGAAATAGCCGTTGGTAATCAATCCTCGATCAATGTAACCTTAAAAGAAGACACGCAAAAACTGGAAGAAGTCGTAGTCGTCGGTTACGGTACACAAAAGAAAGTAACAGTGACCGGTTCTGTTGCCAGCGTAACCGGTGAAGAACTGAAAGCCTCTCCGACAACCAACATTTCAAACGGTATGGTAGGCCGTATGCCGGGTGTCATCGGCTTCCAGACTGCCGACGAACCGGGTGGTGGCGGAACAACTATCCGTATCCGTGGTACAAACTCCTTGGGTAGCAACGACCCGTTGATCGTAATCGACGGTGTGCCCGACCGTGACGGTGGTATGAACCGTTTGAACCCGACTGAAATCGAATCCATCTCCGTATTAAAGGATGCATCCGCAGCCATCTACGGTGCACGTGCTGCCAACGGTGTAATCTTGATTACCACCAAGCGCGGTAAGGAAGGCAAGCCGGTCGTTTCATTCAACGCAAGTGCCGGTTTCTCACAGCCGACCCGTCTGCCGAAGATGACCAATTCATACGAATATGGTACGATGTTGAACGAAGTACTTCCGGGTTCTTTCTCTGACGAACAGCTTGAAGGCTTCCGGACACACGCCAATCCGTGGAAATATCCGGATACAGACTGGTTTGACGAAATCATCAAGCCGGCCTCTCCACTCTACCGCGCCGACATCGGTATCTCCGGCGGTACAGACAAGGTAAAATATTTTGCCAACTTCGGAACCAACGGTGAAGACGGTTTGTACCGCAATTCTGCCAACCGCTACGACCAGTACAGCATACGTACGAACTTGGATGTCAAGACCAGCAAGTATGTAGACTTCCAGTTAGGTATCACTGCCCGTTTGGAAGACACGAAATACCCGGCAAAGAGTGCAGGCGATATCTTCAGTGCCGCACGTCGTACACGTCCGGACCAGCCAGCATGGTGGCCTTCCGGCGAACCGGGTCCTGCCGTTGAACGTGGTGACAACCCGGCTGTAACCAGTACGGACTTGGCTGGTTTCGACCATTACAAAAACCAGTACATCCAGAACAACTTGTCAGTAAACATCAAAGTGCCCTGGATTGAAGGTCTGACCTTGCGTGGCAATGGTTCGTATGATATCCATTTCCGGAACCGTCGTTTGATGAAGAAACCGGTTTATCTGTACACTTGGGATGGCGTAAACGAAAACAGCGATGGTTTGAGCGCTTCCAAGCAGTGGTTGGATACTCCGCAGTTGGAACGTCTACATAGCGAACAGTTAGGTTGGATGTTGAACGGATTGATCGATTATAACCGTACATTCGGAGATCACACCGTAGGCGTCACGTTCGGTATGGAAGGACAAAAGAAGCAATATGAAGAGACTTGGGCATTCCGTTCCGGATTTATTTCCGACACCAAACCCGAATTGAACTTAGGAGGTGAAGAAGGACAATCAGCAAAAGGCTATTCATGGAAAGAAACACGTTTAAACTATTTCGGACGTGCTTCATACAACTACTTGGAACGTTACTTGTTTGAATTCGTTTGGCGTGTAGACGGTTCATACCGCTTCCCGAAAGACAGCCGTTACGGCTTCTTCCCCGGTGTTTCATTGGCATGGCGTGCTTCTGAAGAGAGCTGGTGGAAAGACAACATCCGCTTTATCGACTACTTCAAACTGCGTGGTTCTGTTTCTCAAACCGGTAACGACGCATTGGTGGACAGCGATGGCAACTATGACCACTCTATCCAATATCTGACCACCTACGCATTCAACAATGCCGGTACAGTATTCGGTGGCCAGGAAAACAAACGTCTCTACCCGAGCCGCACCCCGAACCCCAACATCACATGGGAAGTAGGCACAACCTACAATGTCGGTCTGGATTTCAAGTTCTTGCAGAACCGCTTGTCTTGGGAAACGGATATCTTCTATCACAAACGTACCGATATGTTGATTTCACGTAATGCTTCCCTGCCCGAAATCACAGGTATCACATTGCCGCGTGAGAACTTGGGTGAAATGAAGAACAGAGGTTTCGAATCATTGGTCAGCTGGCAAGACAAAATCGGAGAAGTTGAATATGGAGCTTCTTTAAACATGACCTACGCCCGCAACAAAATCACTTTCTGGGACGAAGTACAAAACGTACCGGAATACCAGTTCTCAACCGGCAAACCGGTAGGTAGCCGCAATATGTTGTTCTACGTGGCAGACGGTATCTTCCATACACAGGAAGAAATCGATGATGCCCGTGTCAAAGGCCTGTTGTATTCAGACAACACTGTTCCGGGTGATATCCGTTTCAAAGATATGAACGGCGACAACAAGATTGACGGTTTGGACCGTATCCGTCCGGAAAAGAACCAGGAACCGCGTTTCGTAGCCGGTCTGACATTGACCGCCAAGTGGAAAGGTTTCGACGTAATGATGTTGTGGCAGGGTGCAACCGGTGCTGAAGTGTACATCGAAACATGGTCCGGTCTGGTCGGCAACTACTTGAAGAGCGACTTCGACAAACGTTGGACACCGGACAATCCCTATTCAGAAGGACCGCGTGCTTGGGACCGTGAAAACCAGTATTGGATTAACAACGACAATACCTACTTCTTGAGAAACGCCAACTATATGCGCTTGAAGAACCTCGAAATAGGTTACACCTTCAACTTCGATGGCTTAAAGAAAGCCGGTATTTCCAACTTGCGCCTCTATACCAACGGAACCAACTTGCTGACAATCGATGGAGTAAAAGATGGTGACCCAGAACAGCGTAATTCCAGTTTGGATGCCTATCCTTTGAGAAAAATTATCAACTTCGGAGTTCAAGCAACATTCTAAAACGTAATTATCATGAAAACAAAATTTAAATATATCTGCCTTTCGGCAGCAGCAGGACTGACGCTTTCACTGAGTTCTTGTTCTGACTTCATGGATCTGGCACCGGAAGACCAGTATGACGAAACAACAGTCTGGGCGGATGCTGATTTGACGAAGACAGTTGTCAATGATGTCTACTCCTATGTATGCGACATCGCACAAGAGGTAAACACATCTGCTTGGACAGATGATGCGTTTTTCACACACGTATATGGATGCCGTGACATCAATGAGGCCACTGTATCTCCCAGCAACTTGGGTGCATACGACCGCGACGACTGTCCGTTCAAATGGAGTAAACAGTACAAAGGAATCTATCGTGCCAATCTGGTCTTGGCTAACATTGACAATGTTCCCGAAAAATCAGGGATTGACCTGAATGTATTGAAAGGGGAAACCTATTTCTTGCGAGCCTATATCTACACGGAACTGCTTCGCGGTTTCGGAGGTGTGCCTATCGTTGACAAAGTATATAGCATTGAAGAGGCTTCAACGTTGGAATTGCCACGTGCCAATGTGGCTGAAGTCATGAATTTCATTCTGAAAGACATCGAACAAGCCGTCAACTTGCTTCCGGAACAACAAACAGGTACTAATTTGGGCCGTGCCACCAAGGGTGCAGCCAAAGCGTTGAAAGCCCGTCTGTTATTACACATAGCCAGTCCGTTGTATGCAGACCGTAGCGTCAACAAGTTGGAATGCAACCAATACAACGGTGACCGTCAAGCCTTGTATCAACAGGCTTTAGATGCGGCAAAAGAGGTTATCAATGATAGCAACTATTCATTAATTGATTGTAACGCCGCAACGGTTAAGGAGATTGCAAACAATTTCCACAACATCATCATTACCAACAATGCAGAAACCATTTGGTCTAAACAGTATGTAAACAAGGACCTGAATGCCGACAACTGGGTTCGTAACCGCGTTGCTTTGTTGCATGGCCCGAACGGTTACCACAACTGGGCAGGAACAACTCCGACACATGATTTAGTAATGGCGTTTGAAATGGAAGACGGTAAAATCCCGAGCGGTCTGTCAAATCCGGGTGAATCAACAAACGTAAACCCGTACATGAACCGCGAACCGCGTTTCTACGCTACGATTGGTTATGATGGTGCTGAATGGGGACGCCCCAGAGCTTCCGATGGTGCCGTGTTCGATGCAACACCGTTAGGAAACCTGCAATTCGGTTATTATGAATTAAGCGATGGTGGTAACAAAGTCAATGCAATCTATTCGGTCGATGATGAAAACAATCCTATCAAACAGGAAACATTCAACGGTATGGTAGGTGTTGATACTCGTATGGGACAGATTGAGAACTGGAACGGTACTTATACCGGCTATTTGGAAAAGAAGTTGATCGACGGTTCCGTAAGTGCCAGCGAACACAATTTCCAGACTTGCCCGATGCCTTACCTCCGTTTGGCTGAAATGTACTTGATCGCTGCTGAATCTTGCATCGAATTGAACAAATTGGATGAAGCTGCCACCTATTTGGATGCACTTCGCGGACGTATCGGTCGCCCGGACACGAAAGCGACATTGGCCGTACGTGGCAAGTCATTCAATCAAGCAGACCTGCGTGAATTCTTACGCCACGAACGTCGTGTCGAATTGGCATACGAAGAATCGCGCTACTACGACTTGCGTCGTTGGATGCTTGCACCTGTATCCGGAAACAAAAAGCTGACCGGTATTACAATTGTAGGCCGCCTGAAACCGGGTAAGAGCGCAACATTACCGTATGTTCACGACGAAAAGGTTTATAACTACACTTGGACTGTCCTTAACTTGAACTACATCGAAAAACGTAAATGGGACGACAAGATGTACTTCGCTCCTATCAAGTTGGAAGAGATGCTTCGTAATAAGGCAATCGTACAGAACCCGTATTACGAATAATAGCAGGATCTAACTAAATTATAAATAGGGAGGTCTAATCCGCCTCCCTATTAACAACAAAGAAAGGCTATGTCTGTTAACGATTAATAAAAGAGAAAAAGAGGTGATAAATTTTACAGTCAATAAACTGTTACCCAATATCATTCTCTCATCCGTTCCCATGATGGATGAAGAATTTGTCTATTTACCTTTCGGACTCAAAAAAGGAAGAGACATTAGCCACATACCAACAAGACGTTGCCTTCCTGTAAAGCGCAGACCATATTATCTGTTTGGCGAACTATGCTAAAAACCATTTATGCACAGACTATCAGATACCGGAAGATAGACTATCCTTAATTTATAACGGCCTCAAAGATGAAGCTGTCTTTTTGAAAGCTACGGAAAAGGAAGCATTCAAAAAGTTATTGCAAAAAAGAGAGGACAGCCATCTTATTATCATCGGAGATGGAGAATATGCGAAATGCCAGGAAGCGAGCAAAGGAGCTTGGGGTAAAATCCTGTTCCGGGGAAATTGCCCAAAGAAGAAGTCTACTCATTCTACCAAATTGCAGATATCGGCATTATGCTGTCTAAGCATGAACAATGCAGTTTTGTTGCAATCAAGATGATGATGCATGAAATCCCCTTATAGCCAGTGATTCAACCGGACTGGAAGATTCAACTAAATGTATAACATAACGTTTATATGAATAAGAGATTCCCTTTATATAATGTTTAATATTAAATTTTTAATGTCATGAAAAAAACAAATTTGATCAGCTTGTTTCTATTGGTTGTCTGGTCCGTTGGGCTAAAGGCACAGGAGAGTGAAAAGAGATTCTTTTTCAAGAATTTCCAAGAAACGTATGTCATTTATAATGATGGCCGAAGTTTTTGTATTCCGGCTAATTATGACTTGGTGAAAGGGACATTTGTCTTTATCGACAAACAGGATGGCGACCGGTTGAAATATTTTGGAGAACAGGAGAAAATAACGAGTGTCAAAGTGGGGGAACGCACCTTTCTCTCATCGCGGTTCGGCCCGACAGAAATCATCCAAACAGAGCCTGCATTTAAAGTCTACTACAAACCCCGTCTATTGGATGTAGGAAAATCCGGAGGTTATGGAACAACCAGCCACACATCCGCGACACGTTCCTATTCCCATCTGTCCAGTTATGGAGGGAACAATAAGTTTTTAGATAAAGAAACAAAGTATGTGCATGAAATAGAAAAGGTCTATATCATCCAAAAAGACAACAAGGAGAAACAGTTCTCCACCCCCAAACAATTCCTGAAATTATACCCCCAAAACAAAAAAGAACTGCAAGAATATATCACAGAAAACCAAATCGACTTCAAAACCATCATGCCAGTCCTGAAACTATACAATCATGCGGAGGAAATCAGCCGGTAGAGAGATGGAAATAGGGTCAGACTCTGAAATGTCCCGCTCTACGCCTTATCCACTTACAGGTTTTAGGTAGGCGTAACTATTCAGCGAATCGGCAATAGAGGTGGCCTTGGTCGATAATTCAATTTAATCAACTGAATATCATAAAATTAATAGCGGTTTTATTTGCGCATATCAAACAAAACCGCTATCTTTGTATCTGTGAAACAGCAGGT
>JAGBDR010000075.1 GCA_017937385.1 Parabacteroides sp. | reverse complement strand
TTCTGTGGAATGGATATCAACCAGGATACGCACAGGTACGAAACGATTGAAAAAATGACTTTTAAACTTTTTTGAATATCCTGGTTCTCTTTACATTTGATACGGATAAGAGAGATGGATACAGGGGTGCGAAACTTCAGTATTCTATTTAGGGATGTGAGGCTTTTGCTTTTCGATGCAAAAGGACAGTTTGTTAAAACGTTATTCAATATAGGTCCCGGCCCGGACGAAGTCGATGGTTTTCTGGACTATTCGATAAGAGATAGCTTGATTTATATAACGACTCTTTCTTATCAATGCCGGGTGTATAATTTCGGAGGAGAGTTGCAAGAGCGATTCAAAATACCGGTTTTAACGAATGGCTTTGCCGCATTGGGCGATGAAAAGTTCATTTCGGCCATGTATGGATGGGGGGAAGGTGATATAAACGGCCGAGTTGAATTTTTTGATAAAGAAAGAGTCGTTAGAGTATTGAATAAACCTTATTCGACGGAAGGTTCTATCCCGGATTCCTATCCGATGGGAAAAGAGGCCAAGTTTACCTCTTTTGCAGGCGAGACCTATATGAAAGAAACTCTTTGTGATACGATTTATAAGATTGATGTGGAAAACGATACGATCCAACCGGTCTTGGCTTATGATTTCGGTAAATGGAAATCGGATCCGACCAAAAGGTATAATGTGCCGGTCCAAGAGTTATTTATGAAAATACCATATACCCTTTTTCTTGGAGTAACCAAGCAATTTATTTATCTTACAACCATGTCGGCAGATGTATATAAACGGGAATCGATTGATGCCCTTTGTATATATGATAGGGTGAACAATACGACTCGTACACTCCGGTTAGCTTATTCCAAAGAAGATGTCGCAAAAATCAAGTCGGTCTTGAAAGATGGTTTCGATGTTGAAAAGTATAAATATTTTGTTCCCACTTCTCTTTCAGCGGACGGGGAGTATCTGTGTGCATTGATTCAGCAAGCAAATGATGAAAATCCAGCTATTATAGCAGTACGTTTAAAACAATAAAAGAGCCTATCTTTCCGTATAAATCCGTATAAAATCGTATTTTTGTAAGCTAATTAAGTTTTGTATATGCTAAGAACGGAAATTAGGAAACTGGTAGGACTGATTTGTCTCTTGTTTGCGGTATGGGCTGTTCAGGCACAGCAATATACGGTGACAGGAGGAAAAGGAACGCCTTATATGTTGGAAAATCAAGGGAATCGCATACGGGTTTATTTCGTGTATGGGATGGATAATGTGGAGATTCGCTATACTTCTTCGTCTGCCAACCATCAATGGTATCGGTATAAGCAAAAAGCATTGGAACGGGAACCTGTTTCGTGTGAACAGAACGGAGCGACATCTGTTATTCGGAATATAGAGGAGGGAACCGGATATTATGTGGAGGATCCGGCTTACGCTCTGAACGGCTGGTATGTCTGGATCATTGATTATAGCCGATATGCCTTTCAGGTCGAACAGATTACTGTCAAAGGCAATTGCGATGGTTTTTGGCTGGAAGGCACTCCGGCTGTTCCGGGTATGTATTATTACACACCGTCGGGAAGCCGGCTTGCGGTGAAGCGGGAATTCGATGTTGCTTATCAGACATTGGAATGGTCTGACGACAATCGGTATTTTTCGCCGAAAAATGTGCAGAGGACGTTGACGGATGGTCCTTATTCGGTCAAGATAAACGACAATAATACAATTCCGTTGTGCGATACGGAAGTCACGCTTTCGGGTGACCAGTTCGCGAAACATTTCGGGGTTGAAAAGTCGGTCGTTTCCGATACCTACCAGGCGGTGGCTGTCGAGGTGCATGTCGATACGGCAGCCATCGTGGATCAGGCGGAAAATATGACGGCCGGGGAGGGTGAATATCTTTCCGCTCCGGCAACGGTCACATTCCGGGCGTATGCCAATGATCCGGTCGCGACGCTGTATACTTGGAAAATATATAGGAACGATGTGGAGAACGGAGCCGGGAACCCGTTGGTGGAATACAGGAATGAGGAGATTGATTATACCTTTACGGAAAAGGGCGATTATATGGCGGTTGCGACTGTCAGCAATGCGACAGGAGAGTGCGAGGCGGTTTCCAATCCGATTGAAATCCGGATTGCCGAATCGGATCTACAGATCCCGAATGCCTTTTCACCCGGTACGACACCCGGTATCAATGATGAATTTCGTGTCGCCTATAAATCGCTTGTGACCTACAAGTGCTGGATATTCAACCGGTGGGGAGTGCAGATGTACCATTCCACGAATCCGGCTGAAGGATGGGATGGCAAGAAAGGTGGAAAATATGTCGCTCCCGGTGTCTATTTCTATGTGATAGAGGCAGTGGGATCGGATGGTATCAAATATAATAAGAAAGGTTCTATAAATATTCTCAGGCCCAAAAAGATAGATGATGAAATTATTGAGCAGTAACAGTATAGCCGGTTTTGTGGCGGGAAGTGCGGTGTGTCTGACCGCTTGTTTCTCCATCGGTTCGAGTGATTCGGAAAAGGTGAAAGACGAACGTCCGGTCGTTTCGTCGGTGACTATGTCGCCGGATATTCCTTCTTCCGTCTCTTTTTGCGGAAAAGAGATCGATCTGACACGTTATAATATGCATGAAAGTTTCGACCGGGAATTGAGTAGTTTTACCTATTTCCATTCGACCACCATGCTGTTGATCAAACGGGCAAACCGCTATTTCCCGATTATCGAACCGATCCTGAAAGCCAACGGCATTCCGGATGATTTCAAATACTTAGCGGTGATCGAGAGCCATCTGGACCCGCGTGTTTCGTCGCCTGCACGGGCCGTGGGAACCTGGCAATTGCTGGAAGGGACGGCCCGGCAGTACGGGTTGACGATAACCCCTACGGTCGATGAGCGTTGCGATGTGGAGAAGGCAACCGAGGCAGCCTGCCGTTATTTGAAAGAGGCATACGGGAAATATGGCGACTGGGCGATGGTCGCCTCTTCTTATAACGCTGGTATGGGACGTATTTCGGGAGAACTTGCCAAGCAGGATGCAGACAGTTCGTTCGATCTTTGGTTGGTGGAAGAGACGACCCGCTATGTTTACCGGATCATGGCTATCAAACAGATATTTGAATCTCCTTACAAGTATGGGTTCGTGCTGAGGACGCAGGATTTGTACAAACCGATTGCCTGCGAGTCGGTCGTTGTCTCGACGGATATTCAGGATTTGTCTGATTTTGCCAAGAAAAACGGCGTTACCTATGCTGACCTGAAACGTTTTAATCCCTGGCTGCGCGACCGTAAATTGCAGACGGCGGGGAAGAGCTACCGGATTTTGGTCCCGAAAGAATCGGATATGTATTATAGAACGCCGAATGCCTATGTGCATAATCCGGCTTGGGTGGTGAAATAGGACCGATGGGCATGTAATTTCTATTGCATGACCATGAATTGGAAATTTCATGGCGATGGAAAAGAAAATTGAAAATGATGAAGGATAAAAATGCATTGGAAGGCGGCCGCATCTCCATTTTGGGTGCCCGTGTCCATAATCTGAAAAATATAGATGTCGATATACCGCGTAACCGGCTTTCCGTGATTACCGGAATGAGTGGTAGCGGCAAGTCCTCTTTGGCTTTCGATACGATTTTTGCGGAGGGGCAACGTCGTTATGTGGAAACTTTCTCTGCATACGCTCGTAACTTCTTGGGGAATATGGAGCGGCCGGATGTGGACAAGATCACCGGCTTGAGTCCCGTTATCTCGATCGAGCAAAAGACCACGAACAAGAATCCGAGATCTACGGTGGGGACGACTACCGAGGTCTATGATTTTTTCCGTCTGCTTTATGCGAGGGCAGGAGAGGCTTATTCGTATCTGAGCGGTGAAAAGATGGTGAAATACACCGAAGAGCAGATATTGGACCTGATCCTGAACCGGTATAGGGGGAAGAAAACTTATCTGCTTGCCCCGCTTGTCCGGAACCGAAAGGGGCATTACAAGGAGCTTTTCGAGCAAATGCGGAAGAAAGGGTATCTGTATGTCCGGGTAGACGGGGAGATGAAGGAAATCTTTCATGGCATGAAACTCGACCGGTATAAAATGCACAGCATTGAGGTCGTGATCGACAAGCTGATTGTTTCGGAATCGGACGAACGCCGTTTGAAAGAAAGCCTGCGTGTCGCCATGAAGCAGGGCGACGACTTGGTGCTCGTGCTGGATGCCGAGACGGACGAAGTACGCCATTTCAGCCGCCGGTTGATGGACCCGGTTACGGGTTTGTCTTACAGCGAACCGGCTCCCCATAATTTCTCGTTCAACTCTCCGCAGGGAGCTTGCCCGAAATGCAAAGGACTGGGACAGGTCAATTTGTTGGATATGAACAAGATCGTGCCGGATGCGTCGCTGAGCATCTACGGCGGTGGTATCGTGGCATTGGGGAAATATAAGAATTCGTTGATATTCTGGCAGATCGAGGCTATTTGTGAGAAATATGGCGTTACGTTGAAAACGCCGATCAAGGACATTCCGGAAGAGGCGATCGATGAGATCATGAACGGGACGGATGAACGTCTGCAGATTAAAAACGATTCGTTGGGCACTTCCAATTATTTCCTGTCGTATGAAGGGGTTGCCAAATATATCCTGATGCAACAGGAGAGCGAGGCTTCCGCTTCCGCGCAGAAATGGGCGGGACAGTTTATACGGATGGCCACCTGTCCGGAATGCAACGGGCAACGGCTGAACAAGGAGGCGCTACATTATAAAATAGCCGGAAAGAACATAGCCGAGCTTTCAGCGATGGATATTTCCGAATTGTATGAGTGGCTGGATGGCATTGAGGACCGGTTGAATCCCAAACAGCAGCAGATTGCGGTCGAAATCCTGAAGGAGATCCGTTCACGTCTGAAATTCCTGTTGGATGTCGGGTTGGATTATCTTGCGTTGAACCGTGCTTCGGCAACATTGTCGGGGGGCGAGAGCCAGCGCATTCGCCTGGCGACTCAGATCGGTAGCCAGTTGGTCAATGTGCTGTATATTCTGGATGAACCGAGCATTGGATTGCATCAGCGGGATAACATCCGTTTGATCAACTCGTTGAAGGAATTGCGCGATACGGGCAACTCGGTTGTCGTGGTCGAGCATGACAAGGATATGATGTTGAATGCGGACTATGTGGTCGATATGGGACCGAAAGCCGGCCGTCTGGGAGGAGAAGTGGTCTTTGCCGGAACTCCCGGCGAGATGTTGAAAGCCGACACGTTGACTTCGGCCTACCTGAACGGGAAGACGGAGATTGCTGTTCCGAAAGAGCGGCGCAAAGGGAACGGGCAGTTCATCACGATAAAAGGGGCAAGCGGAAATAATCTGCGGAATGTAGATGTTTCGTTCCCGTTGGGTACGTTGATCTGTGTCACGGGAGTATCCGGTAGCGGGAAGTCTTCGTTGATCAACCGGACCTTGCAGCCGATTCTCAGCCAGTATTTCTATCGCTCTTTGGAAGATCCGTTGCCTTATAAGTCGATCGAGGGGATAGAGCATGTCGATAAGATTGTCAATGTGGACCAGTCGCCGATCGGCCGCTCGCCGCGAAGCAATCCGGCTACTTATACCGGAGTCTTTTCGGATATCCGCAATCTGTTTGTGGATCTGCCTGAAGCGAAAGTGCGCGGCTATAAACCCGGACGTTTCTCATTCAACGTTTCCGGCGGGCGTTGCGAGACGTGCAAAGGGAACGGGTACAAGACGATTGAAATGAATTTCCTGCCGGATGTGTTGGTGCCTTGTGAAGAATGTCATGGCAAGCGCTACAACCGGGAAACGTTGGAGGTCCGCTTCCGCGGGAAATCCATTGCGGATATTTTGGATATGACCATCAATATGGCGGTGGAGTTTTTCGAGAATATCCCGTCGATCCTGTCGAAAGTGAAGGTCTTGCAGGATGTCGGCCTGGGCTATATCAAGTTGGGACAACCCTCTACGACGCTTTCCGGCGGTGAGAGCCAGCGCGTCAAACTGGCAACCGAGTTGGCAAAGAAAGATACGGGCCGGACGCTTTATGTGTTGGACGAACCGACGACCGGCCTCCATTTTGAAGATATACGGGTCTTGCTGGGTGTCTTGAACAAACTGGTGGATAAAGGCAATACGATCATCGTCATCGAGCATAACCTCGATGTTATCAAATGTGCCGACTATCTGATCGATATGGGACCCGAAGGCGGACGAAACGGTGGACAGGTTCTTTTCACCGGAACACCCGAAGAAATGGTATATGCGAAAACGAAGAGCTATACGGCTCCATTTTTGAAAGACGAATTAAAAAACGGTAAGAAATGAAGAATCCGATTCAAATGATTAAGCAATGTGTGGAGAAGGAGGAACCTTACTTCCTGCTGCGCGGACAGGATCTGTGTGCGTTGAAAGCCATTGAAACCTATTATGAGGAGGTGAAGAAGCACGTGAAAGATCCTTACTTCGTTGAAGAGATAGAAGAGATAATGAAAGATTTCCGGGCTTTCCGGGAAGAACAGGAAACCCATATACCGGATTAGAAGATGGCGGATGACAGTTACAAGACCATTCGGCAGGTAGCCGAAGGATACTATACGGAGAAACGCAGCCGTTTTATCTCGTATGCGATTCCGGTACGTACGGTGGAAGAGGTGAAGGAACAATTGGATAAATATCGTAAGCAATATTACGATGCCCGCCATGTCTGTTGGGCTTATATGTTAGGTCCCGAACGGCTGGTTTTCCGTGCGAACGATGACGGCGAGCCTTCCTCTACTGCGGGGAAACCGATTTTGGGACAGATTAACTCGAACGGGCTGACAGACATCCTGGTCATCGTGGTTCGCTATTTCGGTGGAATCGAATTGGGAACAAGTGGCTTGATTGTCGCTTACCGGACAGCCGCCGCCGAAGCGATCGCCGCCGCCGAGATAGAAGAGCGCACGGTGGATGAAGATATCACCGTCGCATTCGAATATCCGTATCTGAACGGTATCATGCGGATTGTCAAGGAGGAGAATCCGGCGATCATTTCCCAGAAGTTTGAAATGGATTGTGAAATGACGCTTCGTATTCGCAAAGGAGAGGCTGAACGTCTGAAAGCACGGTTGTTAAAGGTGGAAAGTGCTTATATCCCCGAATCTGGGGTTTAAGTGCGTTTTCTGTGTTTGCCATTGTGCTTGATTTAATTTAAATAGGTACATTTGTCGTGTGTTGTAAATATAAATTTTAAATATCTAAATCTCTTATGGATAGAAATATTAACGTTATCCTTAAACCGTTGCGTCGTTTCGCCATGCAGAAACCGAACGCGAGTATTTTATTGTTCATGGCAACGATTCTTGCCATGCTGTTTGCCAATTCCCCGTGGGCTGAGTCTTACCATAACATCTTGTCGTATCCGATTGATTTGAAGATCGGTAATTTCACTCCGTTTATGCATCATGGAGAAGCGATGTCAATGTTGGCCTTTGTGAATGATGCCTTGATGGCGGTTTTCTTTTTTGTGATCGGACTGGAAATCAAGCAAGAAATTTTGATAGGGGAACTGAGTTCGCTACGGAAAGCGTTGCTTCCGATTATAGCGGCCTGTGGCGGTATGATCGTGCCGGTGTTATTTTATTTCCTGGTTTGCCATTCTGCCCCTGAAGTACGGGGTGTGGCTATCCCGATGGCGACCGATATTGCCTTTGCTCTGGCTGTTTTAGGGTTGTTGGGGAAACGGGTTCCGCTCAGCATGCGTATTTTCTTGACGGCATTGGCGGTGGTGGATGATATCGGCGGTATCATTATTATCGCTTTGTTCTATAGCGGAGAGATTGCGTTTGAACCGCTTCTGATTTCGCTCGCTTTGCTGGCTGTGTTATATATGGGAGGAAAGATGAAAGTGAATAATATTTTCTTCTATTATATAATAGGCTTTTTTGTGTGGATGTTGTTCCTTGAATCGGGCATTCATCCGACGATTGCGGGTGTATTGGTTGCCTTTACGGTTCCGGCCCGTCCGGTTGTCAAGTTGGACGATTTCACTTGTGAAATGGCCGGTTATCTAAAGATGCTGGACTATACCGAAGTGCGTCATTCTCCGGCGGCGGAGGTTCTTTCTCCGACACAGATGCAAGTGCTTAACAATATTCACATGTTGGCGGACAAAACGATCAGCCCGTTGCAACGTATTGCCGACAAGCTCCATCCGTTGGTCAATTATTTGATTTTGCCGCTTTTCGCCTTTGTTAATGCCGGGGTCACTTTCGGAGAAATCGGGATAAGTTCGTTACCGGGAGTTCCGTTGGCGGTATTCCTGGGCCTGTTTATCGGAAAGTCGTTGGGCATTTTCCTGTTTACCTATATTTTTGTCCGTTTGCGTCTGGCCGTGATGCCGGAAGGAGTGAGCAAGCGGAATCTTTTCGGGGTGTCGATGTTGGGCGGTATCGGTTTTACGGTCGCTTTGTTTATCGCGAACCTTTCTTTTGCAGGAATGCCCGAAGTCGGTGCAGAGTTGTTGAACCAGGCGAAACTGGGTGTATTTGCCGGTTCATTCATTTCCGGCTTGTGCGGGTACCTGATATTGAAGCATGTCCTACCTAAACAAGCATAAATGATGGACAGGCGCGAATGTATTCGGACGGGAGTTTCCTTTTATTTTTATTAGTTCAGGAATATGGTGAAGTATCTCTATTGTATCTGTGTCTGCTGTCTTTTGTGTTTACTCGGCGGATGTGAAAGTGGAAGTAAAAGCGGGGCGGAAGATTTGCCTTTCAGCCCCTATGTGGAGGCGTTTACCTCCGGAACGGTCTCGAGATATACGCCTGTGTACCTCATTTTCAACCAGGAGATAGCGGCCGATCGGATGAAAACAGACCGGTTTCGCGACCTGGTCAAGGTCAAGCCCGAAACAGCCGGGGAGTTCGCTTTCGAGAACAACCGGACAATCGTATTCAAGCCTGCCAAAAGTTTCGAGCGGGATACCCGCTACGAGATAAAGGCCGATCTCTCGGAGTGGTTCGATATGGAACGGAAAGATCGATATTTTACTTTCCGGTTTTCCACGCAACCTTTGCTGGTACGCGCCAATCTGCAATCCGTCGATATCAACCGGAAGAATGAGAACGGCTATGACATCGTCTGTTCGCTGTTCACGCCGGATAGGGAAACGCCTGAAACTGTAGAGTCGCTTGTCCGTTTTTCCGAAAAGGCGGAGGCTTCCTGGCAGCATAGCCCCGATGGGAAGAGGCATGAAGTGTCTGTTTCGAATCTACAGGCCGGAGCGGATGCAGCCCGTGTTTTTCAGTTGGTTGTTGCCCCGAACAAGCTGAATGTGCCGGAGGAGGAACTGTTGTCCGTCGACATTCCCGAACTGAACGATTTCTCCGTGTATGAGGTTGAATATGTGACAGAGCCGGAGCGATATGTCGAAGTCACCTTCACCAAACGGCTCGACGCGGCACAAAACATGCAGGGACTCGCCTGGATCGACGGCAACAAATCGGAGACCGTCAACGTTGAGGGCAACAAGCTTCGCCTGTATCCGGATGTCGGCAGCGAGGGGGCCTTGAATGTCCACCTGAGCCAGAACATCAGAAGCAAAGGCGGATTGAACTTGAAAGAAAATATCGTCAGGCAGATCATGGTCAGTGATGACAAACCGGAAGTTCGTTTTGTCGGCAACGGCGTGATTATCCCGCAATCTTCCCAACTGACAGTTCCTTTCCAAGCCGTTTACCTGCGTGGCGTGCTGGTACGTGTTATCAAAGTATTCGAACAGAACATCGGGCAATTCCTCCAGATAAACGACCTCGAAGGTGCGGGCGACCTGATGCGTGTCGGTCGTCTGGTCGCACGTAAAACGATTTTCCTGGATGAGGACGCTTCCCAGGACCTTAGCCGTTGGAATACCTACGCGATCGACCTGAAAGAACTGATCGAACCCGAACCCGGCGCTATTTATCGGGTGGAACTGTCGTTCAACCGGGATTTGTCTGCCTATCCTTGTGAAGACCTTGTGAAGAAGAGCAAGGAACAATTGCTTGCCGAAGATGAGATCAAGTTCAAGGAAGAGTGCAGCCGTTTCGATGAGGGTGGTTATTACTACTATAATGGCGACTTCGATTGGTCGGACTATAAATATAACGAACGGAACGATCCCTGTTCGAACAGCTACTATTTCAACAAGACCGTCGGCAAGAATGTCCTTGCCACCAATCTCGGCCTGTTGGCGATGGCGGGCGAAGACAACGAAATGACCGTTCTTGTGCATAACATCCTGAGTACCCATCCGGAGAAAGGTGTCAAGGTTGCCGCTTACAACTACCAGCGTCAGGAATTGGCGTCCGGCGTGACGGATGACAATGGTCAGGTCCGTTTCTCACTGAAAGACGGCAAGCCGTTCTACCTGACCGCCTCTCTCGAGCAACAACGTTCGTATCTGCGTGTGGACAACGGTTCTGCCTTGTCGCTCAGCTCGTTCGATGTGGCCGGAGAGGTCGTGCAGAAAGGAATCAAAGGTTTTATCTACGGAGACCGTGGTGTCTGGCGTCCGGGCGATACGTTGTACCTTGGCTTTATGCTGAACGACCGGAACCGGATGCTTCCGCCGAGCCATCCGGTTGTCATGGAACTTTACAACCCGCTTGGCCAGCTTTACCTGCGTAAGACACAGACGAGAGGCGAATTGGGCCTTTACGCCTTTGATATGCCGACCGAACCCGACGCCCCGACGGGCGCCTGGAATGTCCAGGTGAATGTCGGCGGTGTCACCTTTACGAAGCGTCTCCGTATCGAAACGATCAAACCGAACCGGTTGAAGATATCCCTTGCCGTGCCCGAAAAGAATCTGCTCCGGGGTGAACCGCTCGATGCCGCCCTGCATGTGGAATGGCTGCAAGGTGCGACCGCCCGTAATCTGAAATACGATATCCGGGGAACCTTTATCTCGACTCCGACTACCTTTGTCGGTTATCAGAATTTCGATTTCGACGATCCCTCGAAAATCTTCAACAGTGAAGAAAGCCCGGTGATTTCCGGCACGACCGATGCCGCAGGCGACGCCCTTGTCAAGGCCCGCTTCGAGATCGGAGCTTCGGCTCCCGGTATGTTGCTGGCGAACTTCGTTACCCGTGTTTATGAGGAATCGGGCGATTTCAGCGTCGATGCCAAGCGGGCGTTCTATTCGCCTTACCGCCGCTACGTCGGCATCAAGTCGCCCCGGCAGGACGAGAGGCCTTTGGCGACCGGAACAGCATACAAATATGAGGTGGCCTCCGTCGATTACCTCGGACAGGCGGTCGCCCATACCGAACTTGACGTGAAGATCTACAAAGTCCATTGGCACTGGTGGTGGAGTTCCGACAACGGCAACTTGGCAAACTTCGTCTCCAACTCGTATAATAAACCGGTGGACACCTTTACCCTCCGTACGGGTGCGGACGGGACGGCCTCTTTCAACCTGAAGTATGCCGATCAGGATTGGGGAACCTACTTTATCTCGGTGACAGACAAGGATAGCAAACACTCCACCGGCGTAATGAGCTATTTCGACTGGCCCGGCAGTGAAGGGCGGCGCGATGCCGATGGCTCTTCTTCCGCCAATATGCTTTCTTTCAAAACCGACAAGGATACTTACGCGCCCGGCGAACAGATTGTCGTTACATTCCCCTCCGTAAAAGGTAGCCGCGCGATTGTCAGCATCGAAAACGGCACACGTGTCCTCTCGATTTCCGAGCATGAGTGTGACGACCTGCAAACCACAGTCAAGCTCGCCGTCACCCCCGATATGCAACCGAATGCGTATCTACATATCACCTTGCTCCAGCCACACGGCATTACGAAGAACGACTTGCCGATCCGCATGTACGGGGTCGTCCCCTTCACGGTGACTTCTCCCGAAAGCCATCTGGCCCCGGTTATCCGTATGGCGGACGAGATCAAGCCCGAAGCTCCTTATCAGGTGACGGTTTCCGAAAAGAACGGCCGCGAGATGGCCTACACGTTGGCGGTTGTCGATGAAGGGTTGCTCGACTTGACCCGCTTCCGTACGCCGGACCCCTGGCAGGCGTTTAATGCCCGCGAGGCGTTGGGTGTCAACACGTGGGACCTGTATAACTATGTGGTCGGTGCGTATGGAGGCCGTATCGAACAATTGTTCAGCATCGGTGGCGACGACGCCCTGAACAAAGGACCGAAAGCGATCGTGAACCGCTTCAAGCCAGTCGTGCAGTTTGCCGGTCCGTTCTTGCTGAAAAAGGGAGAAAAGCAGCAGCACACCTACCGGATGCCGAACTACAACGGCCGTGTCCGTGTCATGGTCATTGCCGGCGACGGGGCGGCCTACGGCAACACGGAGAAGAGTGTGCTCGTGCGCAAACCCGTGATGTTGCTTGGTACGCTTCCGCGTGTCATCGGCATAGGCGAAGAGATGGTGGTTCCCGCTACCGTCTTTGCGACCGAAAAAGGGGTGGGAGACGTGCAGGTCACGATTGCCTGCTCCGGCAACATGGAGGTGGTAGGCGAGGGGAGCCGTAGGCTGCACTTTGATGCGGTCGGCGACCAGTCGGCCCGGTTCCGCATCCGCGTGAAAGATATGCCCGGAGCCGGGCACGTGAAAATCACGGCAACCGGTGGTGGCGAAAAGTCCGTATATGAAACCGATATCGAAATCCGTTCCGTCCGCCGTCCGCAGGTCCAGGTGACGCCTGTGACGCTCGAAGCCGGAAAGAGTTGGAAAGGAACGGTCGGTCTTCCCGGTGCGGAAGGCACGAACTCCCTTGTGCTTGAAATGTCGGATGTCCGGTCTGTCAATCTTTCCACGCGGTTGTCCTATTTGTTGGGTTATCCGCATGGATGCGTCGAACAGATCACTTCGAAAGGTTTCCCACAGTTGTATCTGGGCGGGTTCGCCTCGTTGACCCGCGAGCAGGAACAGTCGGCCGAAGCATCGGTGAAAGAGGTGATCCGTCGCCTGCGTTCCTACCAGACGGCAGGCGGTTCTTTCTCTTACTGGCCCGGTGGGACGGACAGCCACGCTTGGGGCACGGTCTATGCCACCCATTTCCTGCTTGAGGCGGAAAAGAAAGGGTATCTCGTGCCCGAAAGCATGAAACGAAGTGTCTTGAACGACTTGAGACGCACGGCCCGCGGCTGGAAGTCGGGCACCTCCTATCAGGCCGAATCCGAAGAAATGACACAGGCATACCGCCTGTTTGTCCTCGCGCTGGGGCAGGCCTCCGAGGTGGGCGCCATGAACCGCTTGAAGGAGAACAAGACGCTTGCACCTATGAGCCGTTATCTGTTGGCGGCAGGTTATGCGTTGATCGGGCGTCCGGATGTTTCGAAAGAACTGATCGCGAAGACGACAGCCCTGGCCACCACCTACACCGAGTATGACCGGACATTCGGCAGCGACTTGCGCGACACCTCTATCCGGCTGTTGGCCCTTTGCCTGCTTGACGACAGTCAGGGGGCGGCTCTTCTGGCCGATGAAATCTCCGGAACGCTTGCTTCCGACGATTGGCTGAGCACGCAATCTACGGCATTCAGCCTGGTGGCGTTTTCCGGTTATATGGAGAAATACAAGGTGTCCGGTTCGATGGACTTCTCCTATACCTGCAACGGCAAGACGGAAAGGGTTTCCACCTCCCGGAACATCTGGACGGAGGCATTGCCTGGCAAGGCAGCCTCTTCCGCCTCTTTGGAATTGAAGAACACCGGCAAATCCACCTTGTTTGCCCGTCTCGTGGCGGAGGGCATCCCGGCTGAGGGAAAAGAAGAAGCATACGCGAACGGCCTGACGCTCGCCGTCAGCTATATGGACCCGAACGGCCGTCCGGTGGATGTCTCCTCCTTGCAGCAAGGAGCGAATTTCACGGCGGTTGTGACTGTCGCCAACCCGTCTCCACGCGGTTATAGCCGTTTGGTGCTGACCGAAATGTTCCCGGCCGGCTGGGAGATCCTGAACACGCGCTTCCTTACGGGCGGCACGGCGGCGGACAAGCAGGCGACAGGTGTCAGCTACCAGGACATCCGGGACGATCGTGCTTACAGCTACATCGACTGGCTGCCCGCCGGCAAACAGGTCACGGTCCGCATCAATCTCTGTGCCGTCTATCCCGGCCGTTTCTACCTGCCTCCGGTCTATGTCGAGGCGATGTACGACCATACAGTCCGGGCGAATATCGAAGGACGGCAGGTGACGGTGGAATAAAAAAAGAGGCTGTGTCATTGATGAATTTTGACACAGCTTCTTAAATATCAAAACTCTCTTCCTTCATATCCAATACCGCCTTAAAGACACTTGGGATAGGTTTGTATTTATGCCGGTAGGGAGATGTGTCTGAGGTAATGTTCAGTTTTATCATTTGTAGGATATAGAAGTCCAGTTCAGTATATTTGTCTTGCTTAGCTTCCATAAGCCGGGAGAGGTGCTCCGGGGGCTTTTGAAGCAGCAAGCACATTACCTCGTTTAAGAGATCTTTTGAATTAGAAAATGTTACCACTTTATTGCAAAAAAAAGCATTATCTTTGCCAATCAAAATCATGTATCGCAATCAATGAAATAGATTATTTTTTTACATATATTTTGCAATGGTTGTTTTGGTTTTGTGTAATATTTTAATAACTAATAGATTAGTTCTTTAATATGAAGAATATCCGCAATTTTTGTATTATTGCCCATATTGACCATGGTAAAAGCACTTTGGCCGACCGTTTGCTTGAGTATACCAAGACAGTAGAAGGTAAAGATTTGCAGGCGCAGGTTTTGGATGATATGGACCTGGAGCGTGAACGAGGCATTACGATCAAGAGTCATGCCATTCAGATGAAGTACAATTATAAAGGAGAAGAATATATCCTGAATCTGATCGATACTCCGGGACATGTGGACTTTTCGTATGAAGTTTCCCGTTCGATTGCAGCTTGCGAAGGTGCCTTGCTGATTGTTGATGCGGCCCAGGGTATTCAGGCACAGACGATTTCCAACTTGTATATGGCAATCGAAAATGATTTGGAGATTATTCCGGTCATGAACAAGATTGACCTCCCGAGTGCCATGCCCGATGAAGTGGAAGACCAGATTGTCGAATTGCTGGGATGTCCGCGGGAAGACATTCTTCGTGCCAGTGGCAAAACAGGAGAAGGGGTATACGATATCTTGAATACGATTGTCGAAAAGGTACCGGCTCCGAAAGGGGATCCGGAAGCTCCGTTGCAGTGCTTGATTTTTGATTCTGTGTTCAATTCTTTCCGGGGCATCATCGCTTACTTCAAGGTTGTAAACGGGGTGATCCGTAAAGGCGATCATGTCAAGTTCATCGCGACCGGCAAGGAATATGATGCCGATGAAGTCGGTGTGTTGAAGCTTACGATGTCTCCCCGCGACGAGATCCGTACCGGTGACGTGGGGTATATTATCTCCGGTATTAAGACATCCCGTGAGGTTCGGGTCGGAGACACAATCACGCATGTGGCACGTCCGGCAAAAGATGCGATCGCCGGGTTTGAAGAAGTGAAGCCGATGGTCTTTGCCGGTGTTTATCCGATTGATAGCGAAGATTTCGAGAACCTGCGTGCTTCTTTGGAGAAACTTCAGTTGAACGATGCTTCTTTGACTTTCCAGCCGGAAAGTTCGGCAGCGTTGGGCTTCGGATTCCGTTGCGGTTTCTTGGGGCTGTTGCACATGGAGATCGTGCAAGAACGCCTGGATCGTGAGTTCAACATGGATGTGATCACGACCGTCCCTAACGTATCTTATAAGGTTTATGACAAGAAAGGCAATTGCAAGGAGGTGCATAATCCGAGCGGTTTGCCCGATCCGACATTGATCGACCATATTGACGAACCATATATCCGTGCGTCTGTTATCACCAGTACGACTTTTATCGGTCCGATCATGACACTCTGTCTGGGTAAGCGTGGCATATTGATCAAACAGGAATATATTTCCGGAGACCGTGTTGAGATTCATTATGATATGCCTTTGGGTGAAATAGTAATTGATTTCTATGATAAGCTGAAAAGTATCTCTAAGGGATATGCATCTTTCGACTATCATATCCATGATTTCCGTCCGAGCAAGTTGGTGAAACTGGACATCCTCTTGAATGGAGAACCGGTGGATGCCCTTTCGACATTGACTCATGTGGACAATAGTGTCTCTTTTGGCCGGCGTATGTGTGAGAAGTTGAAAGAACTGATCCCCCGGCAGCAATTCGACATTGCTGTCCAGGCGGCTATCGGAGCGAAGATTATCGCCCGCGAAACGATAAAGGCGGTTCGTAAAGATGTGACGGCCAAATGTTATGGCGGTGATATTTCCCGTAAGCGTAAGTTGCTTGAAAAACAGAAAGAAGGAAAGAAGCGAATGAAACAGATCGGTACGGTCGAGGTTCCGCAGAAAGCGTTCTTGGCAGTATTGAAATTAGATTAAGAGTTTGAACCCAATAAAAAAGGATGAGTCTTGGTTGATTCATCCTTTTTATTTTTCTGAAATTGGATTTTTTAATATTGTCTTTCCAAAATCCAAGCGTCCTGAAATTGGGGTGCATATTTGGCTTTGATGGCATCACGACTGTCGGCGGCATCTGCCTTGTCGTTGAAGCTGGCAACGATTACACGAAGCATTCCTTGTTCGTTTTCTCCCAAGACAGCGTTATATCCTGCATTCTGCATCCGTTCTTTCAAAGCGTATGCATTTGTTTTGTTCTTGAAACTACCGATAACGACACTATAACGTTTCAGTCTGCTCGCGTCTTCACCTTGTGCGGCGCTGATTCTCTCTGCACGTGTACTGACGTTGGAAGTTCTCGGTTTTGAAACCGGAGTGACTTCTTCAACTACATCCTCTTCTTCGACAACTTCGACCGGAGCGGTTGATTCTTTTTCTTTTGCTTGTTCGTAAGCAGCCTTATACGCACTCTGTTTAGGTTTACAAGAACCTAATGCTAAAACCATGCATAAGGAGGCTCCAAATAACCAAATCTTATTCATACTATTCAGTTCTTAAATTAATGGGACAAAGATATAAATTATATTTTGTACTTTCGTGCCCAAAACACAATATATTATAAACTACATGAATAAATCTATCGGAACAATGATTATGGCAACATCCTTATTATTGGGTGCTTGTAGTGGAGATGGAGGAACACGCGGTCCTGTATCCCAACAGAAAGGAAACACGGGAAATGTGATAGGACGTTCGGATATTCAGATTCAAGGCGGCCGGATGACTCCGGAAGCACTTTGGGCAATGGGACGTATCGGGGGAATGAATGTTTCTCCGGACGGACAGAAAGTCGTGTATACCGTTGCTTACTATAGCGTCCCGGAAAACAGAAGCAACCGCGAAGTGTTTGTCATGAATGCGGACGGTACGGACAACAAACAGATTACGAAAACGGCTTATTCCGAAAACGAAGCGGTCTGGATCAAGGGGGGTAAGAAGATTGCTTTCCTGTGCAATGAAAGTGGAAGCAGCCAGCTTTGGGAGATGAATCCAGATGGAAGCGACCGCAGACAGCTTTCTGAATATGAAGGAGATATCGAAGGGTTTGCTTTCTCGCCCGATGAAAAGAAAGTCTTGTTTATTTCGCAGGTTAAGACGGTCAAGAGCACGGCTGACAAATATCCGGATTTGGATAAGGCGACCGGTATTATCGTTACGGACCTGATGTATAAGCATTGGGATGAATGGGTGACAACGGTCCCGCATCCTTTTGTGGCCGATTTCGATGGCAAGGCGATCAGTAATCCGGTCGATATTATGGAAGGCGAGCCGTTTGAAAGCCCGATGAAGCCGTTCGGCGGAATTGAGCAGTTGGCATGGAACACGACTTCGGACAAGATTGCCTATACGAGCCGTAAAAAGACCGGAAAGGAATATGCCTTGTCTACCAACTCGGATATTTACGTGTACGATCTGAACACGAAGAAGACAACCAATATCAGCGAAGGCATCATGGGCTATGACACCAATCCCCAATACTCTCCCGACGGCAAGTTCATCGCTTGGCAGAGCATGGAGCGTGACGGCTATGAATCAGACCAGAACCGCTTGATGGTCATGAACCTGGAAACCGGTGAAAAGATTTTCGCCAGCAAGGATTTTGACTCCAATGTGGACGGGTTCGTCTGGAGTGCGGATGCTAAGGCTCTTTACTTTACGGGGGTATGGCACGGTGAATCGCAAGTCTATAAGATCGACTTGGCGGATGGCAACAAGATCACACCGCTTACTTCCGGAATGTATGATTATGCCGGTGTTGCCCTGTTAGGCGAAAACAAACTGATCGTACAACGTCATTCTTTGAGCATGGGCGATGAGATCTATTCAATCGATCTGGCGGATAACAATAAAGTGGCCCAATTGACAACGGAGAACAAGCATATCTATGACCAGTTGGCAATCGGCAAGGTGGAAGGCCGTTGGATGAAAACGACCGATGGCAAACAGATGCTTACTTGGGTGATTTATCCTCCTCATTTCGATCCGAATAAGAAATATCCTACCTTGTTGTTCTGCGAAGGAGGGCCTCAAAGCCCGGTAAGCCAGTTCTGGTCCTATCGTTGGAATATGCAGATTATGGCTGCCAACGACTATATCGTGGTTGCCCCGAACCGCCGCGGCCTTCCCGGTTTCGGTATGGAGTGGAACGAGCAGATCAGTGGCGACTATGGTGGCCAGTGCATGAAAGACTACTTCACGGCTATCGACGAGATGGCCAAAGAGCCGTTTGTCGATAAAGACCGATTGGGTTGCGTGGGGGCGAGCTTCGGCGGCTTCTCTGTCTACTGGTTGGCTGGGCACCACGACAAACGTTTCAAAGTCTTTATCGCGCACGACGGTATTTTCAACATGGAAATGCAATACCTTGAAACAGAAGAGATGTGGTTCGCCAACTGGGATATGGGTGGTGCCTATTGGGAAAAGCAGAATGCAACGGCTCAACGCACGTTTGCCAACTCCCCGCACTTGTTTGTCGACAAGTGGGATACCCCGATTCTTTGCATCCACGGCGAGAAAGACTATCGTATTCTGGCCAATCAAGGTATGGCAGCGTTCAATGCGGCTGTCCTTCGAGGCGTTCCGGCCGAGTTGTTGATCTATCCCGATGAAAACCACTGGGTGTTGAAGCCTCAGAATGGCGTGCTTTGGCAACGTACATTCTTTGAATGGCTGGACCGGTGGTTGAAGGAGTAAGATTTCATAGCTTTTATCAATTAGCGGATAGAATAAATTTATGGATTTTGTAGGGACTGTTTTAGAATGTTTCCCTACATTTGCATAGAACAAACAACGAGTGTTACATTTTTAGATTATACAACCAATAAAAATTTGACAAAGATGAAAAAGAAATGGATTTGCACAGTATGCGGTTATGTACACGAAGGGGATGAAGCTCCCGAATTCTGCCCTCAATGCAAGCAGCCGAAGAGTAAATTTAAAGAAATGGAAGAAACAACCGGTGCATTGACTTTTGCTGATGAACACGTGATCGGTGTTGCTAAAGGTTGTGATGAAGAAATGATTAAAGACTTGAACGCGCACTTCATGGGTGAATGTACGGAAGTCGGTATGTATTTGGCTATGAGCCGTCAGGCTGATCGCGAAGGCTATCCTGAAGTAGCTGAAGCATTCAAACGCTACGCTTGGGAAGAAGCTGAACATGCTGCTAAGTTTGCCGAACTGCTGGGTGATGTCGTTTGGGATACAAAGACAAACTTGGAAAAACGTAAGGATGCCGAATGTGGTGCTTGCGAAGACAAGAAACGTATTGCTACTCGTGCAAAACAGTTGAATTTGGATGCTATCCACGACACGGTTCACGAAATGTGCAAGGACGAAGCTCGTCACGGTAAGGGATTTGAAGGTTTGTATAACCGTTATTTCAAATAATTTATAAATCCGTTAAGGAAGAGGATGGATCAAAAATGGTCCATCCTCTTTTTTTATTAGAAAAAAATGCCCTTAAAAGGATAACGCAATTAAATTTTTCCTACATTTGTACCCGCAAATGACGACCTAAGGAAAGCTGCCAGAGTGGTCGAATGGGCCGCACTCGAAATGCGGTGTACGGGTAACTGTACCGGGGGTTCGAATCCCTCGCTTTCCGCAGAATGGAGGATGTGTCACCAGAGATAGTATGGCACATCCTCTTTTTTTGTGTCGTTACTGATTTAAGTGCCGATATGGAACTGACAACTTCATACATACAGTTTATAAAAGATCATGCTGCAGACGATTTGTCCCGCCTGTTGCTTTCCGCCGCCAAATATCCCGGGATGGATATACCCTTTTTAGTCGATCAGATTGCAGCTCGGAGGCAGATTCGGGAGAAGCTGCCGTCTTGGTATGAGGATGGGCAATTGGTTTTTCCGGCCAAGATTGCGGCTGAACAATGTTCTTCCGAACAGACGGCTGCCTACAAACAGGAACTGATAGGCGAGGGGTGGACCGTTTGCGACCTGACGGGAGGGTTGGGAATCGATAGCTATTTCCTTTCCCGCAAGGCAAAACAGTTGACTTACATAGAACGTTTCCTTACCTATTGCGAAGCCGCCAAACATAATTTTTTCGTCTTGGGAGCCAGTAACATAACGGTTGTAAACGCCGATACCGCCCAATCCGTCAAGACGCTTCCGGAGGTCGACGCCTTCTATATCGACCCGGCACGCCGGGGAGAATCCAACAAACGGGTGTTCGCCTTGCAGGATTGCGAACCCGACCTGCCCGGATTGTTGCCGGAACTTTTGAAGCGTTCTCCGCGCGTCATAGCAAAGCTTTCGCCCATGGCCGATATACAAATGACTTTGGAGCTGTTGCCGGGGACGACCTCCGTGCATATCCTTTCCGTCAGGAATGAATGCAAGGAGTTGCTTTTCGTGACGGAACGGGGGAAAGCGGACTGTACTCCGTCTATCCGCTGTGTTAATTTCACCCCTGACGGAATGCAGTCTTTTCTTTTTACATGGGAAGAGGAACGCAAGGCAGACCTGGTCTTGGCTGAGCAGGTCGATACTTATTTATACGAACCGAATGCCTCTGTTTTAAAGGCCGGCGCATTTAAGCAGATCGCTGTCCGGACGGGGGTAAAAAAGTTGCAGGTGAGCAGCCATCTGTATACATCGGACCGATGGGTTCCCGACTTTCCCGGTCGCCGGTTTCTGGTAGAGGAGGTACTGCCTTTTACCGGAAAACTATGTAAAGGGCTTGCACGGACAATTCCCCAGGCCAATATAACCGTGCGCAATTTCCCCCTCTCCGTCGAAGAACTGCGCAAACGGACGAAGATCGCCGATGGCGGTCCTGTCTATCTTTTCGCCACCACTCTGGCGGGTGGCGAAAAGGTGCTGATCAAATGCTCAAAAGCCTGATTCAAGTAAACAGCATCAGTACTAATTGCGCCGAAATCACGCGGATAAACATCGAAAACGGGTAGACGGTGGCGTATGAAACGGAAGGCTCGTCCCCTTCGACGGTCGTGTTGGCATAATTCAATGCCATCGGATTGGCCATGCTTCCACAGAGCATACCTACGTTGTGCGCATAATCTAACTTGAAAACCCGGGAAGCTATGATGCCGACAATCAATACCGGAACGATTGTCAGTAGGAATCCAAGCCCAAGCCAAAGCAAGCCCTCTGTCCGGAAAACAGTTTCAAAGAAGTGGGCACCTGAGTCGATGCCCAGTCCGGCCAGATAAATAATGATACCCAACTGCCGCAACATCAGGTTGGCGCTCATCGTCGTGTAGGTAGTCAGGTGGAAACGCGGGCCGAATGCACCCATCAGGATACCGACAATGATGGGACCTCCGGCAATCCCTAATTTAACCGGTGTACTCATTCCCGGAAGCGTGACCGGAAGTGCACCTAACAACATCCCCAATGAGATGCCGATAAAGACCGCCAACAGGTTCGGATTGTCTAACCGCTTGATTTCATTGCCCAAGATTTTTCCGACCGTGTTGACCGAATTGGCTTCGCCTACGATTGTCAGCCGGTCGCCGATTTGCAGGCGCAGGTCGGGAGAGGCCAACAGGTCTATGCCGGCACGATTCACGCGGGTGATGTTGATGCCGTAGAGGTTCCGGAGGCGGAGAGAACCTAACTTTGCTCCGTTCACCCGGTTGCGGGTCACCGCAATACGGCGGGAGATCAGTTGGCTGTCGATGGCGTTCCAATCAATATCCGCCTTGTTCCAATCGACATTCTCCTGTTCGCCGAAGAGGACTTTGATATTTTCGACATCCGATTTGACGGAGATAATCAGAAGGTGGTCATGCTCGTGGAGCAAGGTGTCAGAAGTCGGGATGCTCACTTTTCCGTTTCTCCATACGCGGGAAATGACGAAATGCTTTTCCGTCAGCTTCATCACGTCCTTGATGCTCTTCTCATAGATCGCCGGATTGCTTACGTGAAACTCGGCGACATAGGTCGTCGTGTCGCGCTGTTCCTGTTCTCCTTTCTGTTTTTTGTCGGCAAACAAAGCTCTCAGGATAATGATTGCCAGGATCACACCTATCACACCAATCGGATAGGTGACGGCACATGCCAAAGCCATATCGGTCACCCCTTTGGTATTGGTCGGATCTATTTGTAGCAAAGCTTGTTGGGCTGCACCCAAAGCCGGCGTGTTGGTAACGGCTCCGCAAAGCAAACCGACCATATTGGAAAGAGAAACACCTGTTGTCCAGTGCAGTCCGACCGTCATGACCAGTCCGAGCAAGATCACGCCCAGCCCCATCATATTCATGGCTACGCCCCCCTTTTTCAAGGACGAGAAAAAACCGGGTCCGACTTGTAATCCCAATGCGTAAACGAAAAGAATCAACCCGAAGCTTTGGGCGAAATAAAGCATATCCTTATTGACGACAATCCCTAAATGCCCGGCCAGGATACCGGCAAAGAAAACAAACGTAATACCTAATGAAATACCGAATATCTTAATCCTTCCTAAATACAATCCAAGTGCGGAGACCAGCGAGATAATGATAACCGCCTGCACCATCGTAGGCTCAAAAAAGGCGTCTTGTAACCAATTCATAAGTTCTTTTTCTTTTGTTGCGGGGACAAATTTACATAAAAACCACCGATTTGTATGCGAGCTGAATAAAAATCAAAATCATTCAGCTTTCATACCTCTTTTATATGACTCGATAAACTACTCGATAAGTAGACCCCATGTCTGCTTATTAAGTAGGGTCTTGTCTGCTTATTAAGTAGACGGACCTCTACTTAATAAGCAGTTTCCGGTCTTTTCGATAAGTAGTTTCCGAGTGTTTCAGTATGGATATTTTTTTGTGTTTTTGGAAAAGATTTCTGTTGGAATTTTTGTCCAGGTAAAAAAGAACTTGTACATTTGTACTCAGTGTGGGAGCAGTGAACCTTTAACTGCTGGATGACGCTTTATCGGTCGAGGGAATACTCCCTCTAATTTCTTGAAGGAGTTTGGACGTCGTAATAGCTCCAAACTTGTATGGAAAAGCCATAATAAAATCTTTTCTCTCCTACATTCATTTAATGGATTTAGTATCTCGTATGCAAATGCGGGGTAGAACGAGTTTGTCCTGTTAATGAGGGTCAGGATAGGGTCGTGAGAGAAAAACCTCGTTATTTATTAATGCCCTAAAAATAAATAAAATGGCATTAAGAATAAGACGGATTAAAAAGGCTTTTGGGTTTGATAAGACGAAGACCCAGAAGTATGTGCTTGTCCCGGACCGGGCAACAGTTGTAACATTTGAGCATCTTTGCGACCAAGTCGCGCAGGTCTCTGGTATTAATCGTGGGATGGTTCAGTCCACCCTTTACGGATTGGTTCAGTCCGTGAAGACCTTCATCCGGCAAGGTCACTCTGTTCAAGTCGCAGGTTTTGGAACTTTTATTCCATCCTTCCATGCGAAGAGCAGCCTGGTGGAAGAAGAGGTGAACGTAAGTTCCATCCGTAAAGTGAAACTTCGTTTCATCCCCAGTGCCGAGTTGAAGCAATTGTTGGATAAGATGGAGTTTGAATTTGACGTGGTGGAAAGCACGCACGATTCCAAAACTTCTTCAGATGGTGGAGAAGAAGAAGAAAGACCTGGCGAATTGTAGTCCGGCTCTTTTTAAATCGTGATCGAATGGACTCCCCGAATCGTGTTTTTGCGGTTCGGGGAGTTTTTATTGGGGGAAATAGGGCTTTGTTTCATCTTACGCATGACTTTGTAGCACCTAAAAACGAAATCTTTGAGGCCGGATGAATCAACTTCAAAGTATTTTCCGTATGTTTGAAGAAATAATATTCTCATAGAGCGTTGCATTGTAAAAGAAAAACGTATCTTTGTCCCACCCGGCGGGAGAAATCGCCGGTATAGATAAGAAAGCGTTTTTTGCTTTATCCTTGATTCGAAATCGCCAATTTCAAGCAAAGGGATGAAGACAATGTGACGCTCATTCTGTTTTGTATATGTACTTGGTATGTATTCCTCATACCTATACATAAACATACAGCGTGGGAATATTGTTTCTTCGTTCATTTTTGCGAGGCGTTTGGCGATGCCTGAATCAGATGAACAGCAGGACAAGTCTCACGCTCTCTTTTTATATATGTGTGTTAGCCTGGATTTGGGGACTTGGGGGGCAAAAAGGAGAAATCATGAATAGAATTTTTTTATTTTGTTTATTTTTCAGTATGGGTTTTTTTGCTTGTGTAAATAGACAGGACAAAGAGACAGATAGTGTAAACTCCAAGGAGATAACAGAAAGTCATGTATCTTCAAAAGACTCTTTGGTAGAAGCGTTTGTAAAAGAAAAAGAGTGGGCTAATTTCTGTAAACTTGATGAATTTGGTCCGGATACAATTCTTTATAAGAGGCATGATTTAAATAATAATTTTATTGGTTTGTTGGATTTGAAAAAATGGTGGGTAGGAGAAACCCGTATTTCAAATAGTCAACTTATGTTTTTTCCGAAAACCATGCAGTTATATCGTTCTTTAATAAAAGGTAATAATAAAATGATATTTTTTAAAGCTCATGGAAAAAACGATGATCATTTGGTTTCTTATTTTTATATGAATTCTGATACTCTTACAACTTATGTTTCTTTCAAAGGAGAAATAGCGGAACGTATGAATGGTGTAAGTGATAACTATGTATATGTGAGAGATATTAAGGTTAAAATCGACAATATACCAATGAAGGCATTGGTGCGTATAAATGAGTTAGAAATTAAAGTTTTAGAGTTAAGAGGATTAGATGGTACATTGTATGGAAAAGAAGATGATTTTGGTGATCTAAAAAGATTGATAGATAAAATTTGAAAAGGAATAGTTGATAAGATAGTGGAGAAAGGAACATACGGTTTTTTTGATCAGATACCAAATGTGGAATATTATGTGAATGAAGGAAGAAGTAATGCAATGAGATTTAATGATAAATATAGGAACAATAGTATTGATGTTTGTGGAATAGTTGAAGATATAGATGAGCCTTGGGGATCACGTTATAAATATCGTGTTAAGTTGAAGGGGTGTGATATCTTAACAGATAATCGTTCTGTTTTGAATTTGAATAAAGGAGACTATACTTATATACGAGGTATCTGTTCAAATTTTGATAGTAATTCTTATCAATTAACTATGATTGATGGATTTGTCTTGACAAATGAGCATGCGGAAGATTATGTTCGAACAATGATGAATAGAACTGGAGAAGTTCTCGATGAAAGACTTGTGAGTATAGGCGATTATAATATTCATTTTGAAGAAGCAATTTACTAATAATTAAATATTAAAATTATGATGAATCTATTATTGTGCATTATTTCTTTGTTAAATGTGGTGTGCTTTGTGGCATCAGAAAGTTGTATTGTTGATTCTTGTGGACAAGGATATAGAATAGAAAATAATCAACAACAAGTAGGTTATAATGGATTAGAGAGATCTGTGTATAATGGGGATTATAGTACTGTACTATATATAGGAAATGCTGAATATCAATATATAAAAAAGCATGATGGAACACGTGTGTATGATGGGAATTTCTCTTTTCAGGGAAATGCGATATATTGGAATAATGAAGAAATAGTAGGACAGAAAATGACATATCAAACTAAGGAAGAAGAGTAACTATTCAGCGAATCGGCAATAGAGGTGGCCTTGGTCGATAATTCAATTTAATCAACTGAATATCATAAAATTAATAGCGGTTTTATTTGCGCATATCAAACAAAACCGCTATCTTTGTATCTGTGAAACAGCAGG
>JAGBDR010000074.1 GCA_017937385.1 Parabacteroides sp. | reverse complement strand
TCATAAATCATAAATTTCATTATGCAAGGATTTTATACTATTCTGTTATTGGTCATTTCCAATATCTTTATGACGTGTGCCTGGTATGGGCACTTGAAAATGAAACAACAGTTCAATTGGTTCGAACATTTGCCGTTAATCGGCGTTGTCTTGTTTAGTTGGATTTTGGCGTTTTTTGAATATTGTTTTCAGGTCCCCGCTAACCGGATGGGCTTTCGAGATAATGGCGGACCGTTTAGCCTGATCCAGTTGAAAGTGATTCAAGAGGTGATTACGTTGGTTGTCTTTGTCGGTTTCAGTTCGGTTGCTTTCAAAGGGGAGTCGTTGAAGTGGAACCATGCACTGGCTTTCCTGTTTCTGGTGGCGGCGGTTTATCTGGTATTCAAAAAGTAGTTTTCTTGCCGCTTCCATTTGATTGGGTGACGGTCCTGGTATGGAGCACTTGATTTCAACGCAGCTGGTTACAGCAAATTTTGTTGGTCCAAATAGTCCAATAGGGCCTTTTCATCGTCCGGATGAAACCATCGGATGTCGGGATTCCGTTTGAACCAGGTCATTTGTTTTCGGGCGTACACGCGGGAGTTACGTTTTATTTTTTCTATAGCGAAATCTAATGTCCATTCGCCATCCAGATACTTGAACAATTCTTTGTAGCCTACTGTGTTGAGGGAGTTCAATTCGCGGAAAGGATAGACGCGTCGTGCTTCTTCCAGCAAACCATCGGACATCATTTGATCTACACGGCGGTTAATGCGGTCGTAGAGTTCTTCACGTTCACGGGTAAGTCCTATCTGGATGATTCGGAAAGGGCGTTTTTTGCGGGTGTTGGTCCGGAAAGCAGAGTAGGGTTTGCCAGTCATGCGACAGATTTCTACGGCGTGGATCACACGCTTGTAGTTGTTCCGGTCCACCTCTTCGTAATGCAAAGGATCGCCTTCTTTCAATTCGGCGAGGATAGGAGCCAGCCCCTTTTCTTCAAATTGTTTGTAGATGGCAGTTCGGATTTCAGGAGTGACGGTAGGGATGTCATCGATCCCTTTCGTGACAGCATCGATATACATCATACTGCCACCTGTCATAACGACGGTGGAATGTGTCTGATGAAGTTCCTTTAGCAAAGACATCACATCTTCTTCGAAACTACTTGCACTGTAATAGTCAGCGAGTGACAATGTCCCGACCATATAGTGACGTACACGCGCCATTTGTTCAGCTGTTGGAGCAGCTGTACCTATCGGAAGATCTTTATAGAGCTGACGGGAGTCGGAGGAAATGATCGGAGAGCCGAAGTGCTCTGCCACACGTAGGCTTAGTTCTGTCTTTCCGACTCCTGTCGGCCCCAATAGTATGATTAGGGAATTGTTCATTGTCAATTGAACTCGTCGTCATACGGATTCTCCATCGGTCCATCTCCGAAACCGTCGAAACCATCTTTATCGAGTTCGTCCATGTCGTATTCGGAATCACCGTAGAAATCTTCGTCTATATCGGTGCTACTGTTTGTTTTCGTCTCCATTTCGTCGAACGACATGATTTGGACAGGTGCTTCACCGATCGATTTGCTGCATACGGGTTTGTCCAGATCTTTACCTGGGATGATTTCGCGAAGTTCCATGAAGAAAGCACGTTCGGTCATATAATCGAAGACGAAAAGTAGCTTTTGGTGTTCATCTTCGAGAAGCTCTTCCAGACGTGTGTCTTCCATTATGTAGTTGTCTACTTCGGAAGAGGTGTCCATTTCAACCAGTGTGATTTCTGTATTCTTGCTCCAGTCGTCATCGCAGATAAAGAAAGAGCACATCTGGTCTTTTGTATATCCGACAGAATCCATAATGGCATCATACAAATCCAGGAATGTCGCTTCCGAGTCGATCTTGATCTCGCGTTTGAAGTTGTCAACTTCATCAGATAAAACTAAGAATCTAAATACCATAGTTGTTATTATTAGTTTTTATGTTGGGGCAAAAGTAGTAAAAAGATTTATGATTTGTTATTAACGCATAAATCTGAAATCATAAATCTTTTTTATTCATCGATCGAACCTCTGACGATACCGCGCTGGGATGATTTGATGAAGTTCAGGATCAGATCCCGTTCTTCGCTGGGTTCGTATTCGGTTTCGATAGCTTTTAAAGCTTCCGTATTGTTAAGTCCGCGCGTATAAAGTGTACGGTAGATGTCCTGGATCTGGAATACCTGGTTGTTGGTAAACCCACGACGGCGCAGTCCTACGATGTTGATACCGCAATATACGATCGGGTCACGTCCGATCAGCGTATAAGGAGGAATATCTTTGCCGATCCGGGAACCGCCCTGTATCATGACGTGCTTGGATATCCGGGAGAATTGGTGAACCAGGCTTCCGCCGCTAACAATTGCAAAATCGTCGATCTCTACTTCTCCGGCTATCTGAGAGGCATTGCCGATAATGATATTATCTTTCAGTACGCAATCATGAGCAATATGGGAATAAGCCATAATCAAGCAATTGTTCCCGACGACGGTTTTACCTTTGGAGGTTGTCCCACGGTTGACGGTCACGCATTCGCGGAGAACGGTGTTGTTACCGATTTCGGCGGTAGTAATCTCTCCTTTGAATTTTAGATCTTGCGGGATACCGGCAATGACGGCTCCGGGAAATACCTGACAATTGTTGCCGATCCGGGCACCGTCTAAGATTGTCGCATGCGAATAGATCCGGCAATTGTCGCCGATTACGACATCTTTCTCGATGACAGCAAAAGGATCGACCGTTGTATTCTGGCCGATTTTAGCTTCGGGATGAACGACTGCTAAAGGGGATATGTTCATGTCTCTTTTTGTTTTATGATTTGAGATTTATGATTTATGATTTATAGAGACGATAAAATAAATCATAAATCATAAATCGTAATTTTTTTTACTTGTTCTTTACGATCTGTGCCATAAACTCAGCTTCGCTGACCAACTTGTCGCCAACGAATACATATCCTTTCATGGTTGAGATACCACGACGGATGGGAGCCAGCAACTCCAGACGGAGGATCAACGTATCGCCCGGAACAACTTTCTGGCGGAATTTGACGCCGTCGATTTTCATGAAATAAGTGGAATAGCGTTCCGGTTCGTCTACCGAATTCAGTACGAGCAGTCCGCCTGTCTGAGCCATCGCCTCGACTTGCAGTACACCTGGCATAACCGGTTCCTGTGGGAAATGGCCCGTAAAGAAGGGTTCGTTTGTTGTGATGTTTTTTACCCCCACGATGTAGTTGCCACCGATTTCGATGATCTTGTCGACCAGCAGGAACGGATAACGATGCGGAAGCAATTCGCGGATACGGTTGATGTCCATAACCGGAGTGCGGTTCGGATCGTAGACGGGTGCTTGAACTTCGTTCTGTTTGATATCTTTGCGGATCATGCGTGCCAACTGGTTGTTGATCTTATGGCCCGGACGGGTTGCGATGACACGGCCGCGGATCGGTTTGCCGATCAATGCCAAATCGCCGATAACGTCTATCAGCTTGTGACGTGCCGGTTCGTTGTCGAATACCAACGGTTTATTGTTGATGTATCCTAACTCTTGTACATCTTTATGAGGAATGGACAATTTGTCTGCGAGGTTGTCAAGCACTTCCTGGGATACTTTCTGGTCATAGATCACGATCGCATTGTCGAGGTCTCCGCCTTTGATCAGGTTGTTCTGCAACAACATCTCCACTTCGCGGACAAAAACGAATGTGCGGGAAGTGGCCAGCTCTGTCGGAAATTCGCTCAAGTCGTTCAGGGTGGCGAATTGGTTGGACAGTACAGGTGAGTTGAAAGAAATCAGGACATTGACACTGAACTTGTCATCCGGCAGAATGATGAGGGAAGACCCTGTTTCTTCATCCTTGACTTCGATCTTGTGTTTGACGATATAGTAATCTTTCGGTGCGTTTTGTTCTACGACACCGGCTTTCTGAATCTCTTCACTGAAAAAACGGGAACTACCATCAAGTATTGGGAATTCAGGAGCATTCACCTCTATCAGGCAGTTGTCTATTTCGTAGGCATATAAAGCTGCCATCGCATGTTCAATGGTACTTACTTGGATTCCGTTTTTAGAAAGTACAGTCCCTCTTTGGGTTCCGGCTACATTTTCAGCAACGGCATCGATTACAGGTTCTCCTTCCAGGTCAATACGTTTGATTTTGTATCCATGATTTTCGGGTGCAGGATGGAATGTTATTTGAATATCCAAACCTGTATGCAATCCTTTTCCTTGCATAGAGAAACTCGTGGCAAGCGTCTTCTGTTTCTGCATACGATCTATATGATTTATGATTTATAATTTATGATTTATTCGTCGTCAGTTGAGCCTTGTCAATTGCCGATTTAAGTTGTTCTATCTCACGTTGCATTTGTCCCATCTGGCGATACATATCCGGCAGACGGTTGAAGATGGCACTGGAACGCATAAACGATTTCGCGTTGATAGCCGGGGCTCCTAACAGGGTTGTCGGTTCTTTCACATCGCTGATCACACCGCATTGCGCACCGAATACCACATGGTCTGCCACATGGATATGGCCGGATAATCCGGCTTGGCCTCCAAACATACAATGACTGCCGATCTTTACGGAGCCGGCGATACCGACTTGGGCTGCCATTACCGTGTTTTCACCGACTTCCACATTGTGTGCAATCTGTACCAGGTTGTCTAGTTTGACACCTCGGTGGATGATGGTCGAATCCATAACGGCACGGTCTATCGTAGTATTGGCGCCGATTTCGACATCGTCTTCCAATATGACATTTCCCAACTGGGGAATCTTCTTGTAGTTTTCGCCTTCAGGAGCGAAACCGAAACCATCCGACCCGATCACGCTTCCGGCATGCAGGATGCAATTGTTACCAACTATGCAGTCGTTGTAGATGGTTACGTGCGGATAGATCGTACAGTTATCGCCGACGGTCACATGATCGCCGATATAGGCGTATGGGTAGATACGGCTGTTCTTGCCGATCTTCACGCCTTCGCCGATGTAGGCGAAGTTACCGACATAGCATCCTTCGCCGACCATAGCCGAACCAGCGATGAATGCCGTAGCCTCTATACCGGCTTTCTTGGTTTTCGTTTGTTCTACCATATTCAACAGGATGGCGAGCGATGCATAGGCATTGGCTACCTTGACTAAGGTGGCTTTTACCGGTTCGGAGGGGGTGAAATCGTTGTTTACTAAAACAATGCTTGCTTCCGTTGTGTAGATAAAATGTTCATATTTGGGATTTGCCAAGAACGTCAATGTCCCCGGTTTACCTTCTTCTATCTTTGAGAAGTTGTGAACTTTCACTTCAGGGTTGCCTTCGATGGTTCCTCCTAAAACGCTCGCTATTTGTTGGGCTGAAAACTCCATTACTTAATTTATTATATGTATTTCAAATGCAACTGCCCGAATTTACTTCCAAGCAGTTTGCAAAAATGGTGAAAATAATTGGGATAGCCTATGCTTTGCAGGGAATAATTCCTTTATCATGCAGATATCCTGCCATTTCTTGCTGTACCGCCTGGGCAGCTTCACGCGCTACATGAGCAAAATTCTCTGTTTTGTCTGCATATATGATGGCACGGGAAGAGTTTACCAGCAATCCGCACTGGTCGTTCATGCCGTACTGGGCTACTTCAGCGAGGCTTCCACCCTGTGCGCCTATGCCCGGTACCAACAGGAAGTGGTTGGGTGCGTGCTTGCGGATATCCAAAAACATTTTTCCCTGGGTTGCACCTACCACATACATCATCTGTTCGTCGGTAGCCCATTCCTGAGACTTTTTCAATACTTTCTCGAACAACCGTTCGCCATTGGCATCTTCTGTCAACTGAAAATCGTGCGAACCTTTGTTGGAGGTCAACGCCAACAGGATTACCCAGGCTTCCGGATAGATCAGGAACGGCTTTACACTGTCTTCACCCATATACGGAGCGACTGTTACGGCATCCACCTTGATATGGTCGAAGAAAGAACGTGCATACATTTCGGATGTATTTCCGATATCCCCACGCTTTGCATCGGCGATAATAAACTGGTCAGGATAGTTTTCACGCAAATAAGCGACTGTCTTTTCGAATGACAGCATCCCTTTTACGCCTAAACTTTCATAGAAAGCCAAGTTCGGCTTATAAGCCACGCAATAGTCGGCTGTTGCGTCGATAATCGCTTTGTTGAATGCGAAGATCGGATCTTCTTCAGACAGCAGATGCTGCGGGATCTTCTTTATATCGGTGTCGAGCCCTACGCAAAGAAAGGACTGTTTTTTCTTGATGTTTTCAAATAATTGCTGTTTGTTCATGTTGTTACGTGTAAAAAATTAGTCTAAAAATCAATGTTATAGTTCAGACTCTTTCAGTCGTTCAGCATTCTCGGCCACGATCAGCTGATCGAGGCATCCTTGTATATCCCCATTCATAAAGGCTGAGAGATTGTAAATCGTGTAGTTGATACGATGGTCGGTGATGCGTCCCTGCGGATAATTGTAGGTACGGATCTTTGCCGAACGGTCGCCGGTGGAAACCATCGTCTTACGTTTGTTAGCAATGTCATCCAGATATTTCTGGTGTTCCTTGTCATATATAAACGAACGCAGGCGTGTAAGCGCACGTTCCTTGTTCTTCGGCTGGTCGCGTGTCTCGGTACATTCGATCAGGATTTCTTCGCTTACGCCGGTATTCGGATTCTTCCAGACATAGCGCAGGCGGACACCCGACTCGACTTTGTTTACGTTCTGTCCTCCGGCTCCACCCGAACGGAACGTGTCCCATTTGATTTCGCCTTCATTGATTTCCACGTCAAACTCGTCCGCTTCGGGAAGTACGGCAACGGTGGCCGCCGATGTATGTACACGCCCCTGTGTTTCGGTTGCCGGCACACGTTGCACACGATGCACGCCCGACTCATATTTGAGGGTCCCGTACACTTTCTCTCCACTTACGGTAAAGATGATTTCCTTAAAACCGCCGGCTGCCCCTTCGCTATAACTGGAAACGGCGACTTTCCAACCTTTCGCCTCACAATACTTGACGTACATACGGTAGAGGTCACCGGCAAAAAGTGCCGCCTCGTCGCCACCCGTTCCGCCTCGTATCTCAACAATCGCATTCTTGTCGTCTTGCGGGTCGGCAGGAACCAAAAGCAACTTGATATTCTCTTCTAGTTCCGGAATGCGTGCTTCACAGGCGGCGGCCTCTTCGCGAGCCATTTCCTTCATCTCCGGGTCCGATTCGGACATCATCTGGCGTGCCTCTTCCAGGCCGTTGAGGCATTGCAGGTATTCTTTACGTGCCTTGAGGATGTCACCCAAGTCCTTATATTCTTTCGTGAGTTTGACGTATCTTTTCTGGTCGGCGATGACATTGGGGTCGGTGATAAGCGTCGATACCTCTTCAAAACGAGCTACCAGACCGTCCAATTTTTCTAATAATGTATTTTCTGCCATATCTATTCAGCCAACTTTTATCTGTTTATATTTTGAGAGCTACCACAACCTGCCTTCCAGCCACCACGCTAACAGTGCCGCTAATGCGAGATAGGCGATAATCAGCCCTGTCCAAGTCCTACGGGAGAAGCGGCTTTTCTTCCGTTTTTCTGCGGGACTGAAGTAAATACTGCCTACGTAGGCCCCTGTCAGTCCGGGGAACAAGTAGCAAATGTACGTAAGAAAAGGAATGTCCAGCCAATAGGCCACAATGAGAAGAACCGCATAGATTCCCATCATGCCTAAGCCTATCAGACAGCCTTCGCGTTCCTTTTCCATACAAGTTGTTAATATCTGAACTCTCCGAACTCGCTCTTGATAATCAGCTCTTTCTTGTCGCTTTTTTCTATGCGGCCGACAACTTGCGCGTCGATGTTGAAACTTTTGCTGATAGCAATCACCTCTTCGGCATGTTCCGGAGCCAGATAGACTTCCAGCCGGTGTCCCATGTTGAACACCTTGTACATCTCGTCCCAAGCCGTGCCGCTTTGTTCTTTGATCGTCTTGAACAGCGGAGGAACGGGGAACATATTGTCTTTGACCACGCGACAATTGTCACCTACGAAGTGCATGACCTTGGTTTGTGCACCGCCTGAGCAGTGTACCATGCCGTGGATTTCCGGACGCAACGCATCCAATAGCTTTTTAACTACCGGAGCATAGGTTCGGGTAGGTGAGAGTACCAGTTTGCCGGCGTTCAACGGTGATCCTTCAATGGCATCGGTCAGCTTCAAACCGCCGCTATAGACCAGTTCGTCGGGAACAGCCTTGTCGAAGCTTTCCGGATATTTCTCTGCCAGGTATTTGGCAAAAACATCATGACGTGCACTGGTCAGCCCGTTGCTTCCCATGCCGCCGTTATATTCTTTCTCGTAAGTAGCCTGTCCGAAAGAGGCCAGCCCGACGATCACATCACCCTGGCGAATGTTCGCATTGTCGATCACGTCGGCGCGTTTCATGCGGCAGGTAACCGTGCTGTCTACGATGATGGTGCGAACCAGATCGCCGACATCAGCCGTTTCACCGCCTGTCGCATAGCAGCCGACTCCCATTTCTCGGAGTTCGGCCAGCAGTTCGTCTGTCCCGTTGATGATAGCGGAGATCACTTCACCCGGAACCAGCAGTTTGTTGCGGCCGATCGTGGAGGAGACCAATATATTGTCTACGGCACCTACGCACAGCAGGTCGTCGATATTCATGATCAAAGCGTCTTGCGCAATCCCTTTCCATACGGACAGGTCCCCCGTCTCTTTCCAGTACAGGTAAGCCAGGGATGACTTGGTTCCGGCTCCGTCGGCGTGCATGATGTTGCAATATTCAGGATCTCCGCCTAAGATATCGGGGATGATCTTACAGAATGCTTGGGGAAAGATTCCCTTGTCGATGTTCTTTATTGCGTTGTGAACATCTTCTTTCGAAGCGGATACACCGCGTAGATTATAACGTTGGTCACTCATTGTTTTTGTAAATTTGTCTGCAAAGATACTATTTTTTGTCTTACTTATCTAAGTTTTAGCACATCTCCTTCTTCCGGAATATAATCTTTGTGCTTTTTATTCATCTTATATAAGCTCTTGATCTGTATTCCGAATTTTTGTGCGATGCCGTGCATGGAGTCACCTATTTTCACGACGTAATCGTAATTAGGTTTGTCGGCTCTCTTCTTCTTCTTTTCCAAGTAAACGATGTCTCCTTTTTGGAGCGGGAAATCTTCCGGAACTTCGTTGTATTTCTTCAAGTCTTTCACCCGGAAACCCAAGCTGGCGGCTATGTCGTCGAAGCTGTCCCGGCCGTTGGAATAGACATATAGCAAGCCGTTTGTCCGGTAGATGGTGTATCGGGAGATGTGGCTCGGCCGTTTCCTGTTTTTATTCGTGTTGGAATAGCTCTTTGCCGTGTCATATCTGTATAAATCGTAATCTTCGATCAACTTGATCAACCGGTTCGCGTATGCGCGGTCGGTTGCATATCCGCATTTCTGTAGTCCTTTTGCCCAACCTTTATAGTCGGTCGTCCGCAACTTGAACAAGGAAGCGTAACGGGGGCGTTCGACCAGAAAACGGGCATGGTCTTCGTAGGACTGTTCCGGATTTTTGTATTTGCGGAAACATTCTCCGCGTAGGTCATCGTCATGATAGACACGGCCTCCCCTCCAATCGGAATGGCATTTGATGCCGAAATGGTTGTTCGACTTGCGCGCCAGTTCGCTTTGCCCGGCTCCCGATTCCAATAATCCTTGTGCGAGCGTGATGCTTGCCGGAATACGGTATTTCTTTTGATGTTGGATGGCTATGCCGCTATATTGTTTGATATACTTTTCGTATGCCGGCACTTTCCGTTGGTTGGCTCCGAAAGCAACTCCGGCAACGGACAGCAGGAGCAGCAGGAACAGAATTTGTAGTGTTGATCGCATGACTGGTTCGTTGTATTTGATTATATTTGGCGGCAAAGATAATTAATTTGTTTTACATCTTTCCATAGTCTGTTGCCGAGGCTTCCAACCGTGCCGTTGGACTGTATCCGAATCCTATGGGGTAAGAACTGCAACCCTATGGGTTGGGAAAGGTAAAGCTATGCTTTTTCTTTATTTTTGTTTGTGTCATTTAGTCTGTTATTTCATGAAAGAAATCAAGTTGGAAACAAAAGTCCGGATTTATCCTTTTTCTGAATTGCCGGAAGGGGAAAGGGAGTTGGCTGAAGCGGCTCTGAAAGCGACCGGACAGTCCTATGCGCCTTATTCGAAGTTTCATGTCGGGGCAGCGGCTCTGTTGGAAAACGGCCTGGTTGTGACTGGTAGCAACCAGGAAAATGCAGCCTATCCCTCCGGTTTGTGTGCGGAACGGGTGGCGTTGTTTCATGCCGGCCATCAATATCCGGATATACCCGTTGTCGCTCTTGCCATCGCAGCTGTTACGAATGGGCATCCGGTCGAAAGCATTACCCCTTGCGGAGCGTGCCGTCAGGTGTTGCTGGAGACGGAACAGCGGTATGGCAAACCGATGAAAATCTTGCTTTTCGGGGCAAAAGAAGTGGTCGTGGCGGAAAGTGCCGAATCGTTGTTGCCGTTGTGTTTTGGAGCGAAAGACTTGACTTGAAAGAGAAAAGAGCGTCCCTCTTTTGCAAGGACGCTCTTCCTTTTATAATCGATTGATTGCGGTCTGGAATCAGATTCCCAATGAAGCCTTGATCGCTTCGATTTTTTCTGCTCCTGCTTTTTCGGCAGCTGGCAGTTCGTCGAGGCTCTTCACTTTGGAATGGACTTCGCAATAGAACTTGATCTTCGGTTCTGTACCGGAAGGACGGATGGAAACTTTCGTGCCGTCTTCCGTGAAATATTGCAGGACATTGGAAGTAGTCGGCATATCTAAAATCAACGTTTCGCCGGCTACGCAATCTTTCCCTTTCAGGGAGGCATAGTCGTAGAACAGGGTTACTTTGGAACCTGCGATTTCCTGCAACGGGTTTTCGCGGAAGTGCTTCATCATCGCTTCGATCTCTTCAGCACCGCTCTTGCCTTTCTTTACGACCGAGATACCCTTTTCCTTGGAGAAACCATACTGGACGTAGATGTTCTGCAACAACTGGTACATCGTGATTCCCTGGTCTTTGGCCCAGGCTGCGATTTCGGCCAAGATGGCACAAGCGGAAACGGCATCTTTGTCGCGGACGAAATCTTCACACAGGAAGCCGTAGCTTTCTTCACCACCGCCGATATAGTTTTTCTTGCCTTCGTTCTTCTTCATGACATCGGCAATCCATTTGAAACCGGTGTAGACATCGTACAGCTCGACCCCGTTCTTTTCGGCGATCGTACGGATCAGTTCGGTCGTGACGATAGTCTTGACGATATATTCCTTGCCGTTGACCTTGCCCAGCTCTTTCCAGCGGGTGATGAGGTAGTAGACGAACATCAAGGCGGTCTGGTTGCCGTTCAGCAAAACCCATTCGCCTTCGTTGTTCTTCACGGCTGCCCCTACGCGGTCTGCGTCCGGGTCGGAAGCCAATACCAGTTCGGCATCTGTCTCTTTGGCTTTCTCTACTGCCAAAGCCAAGGCGGCCGGTTCTTCCGGGTTGGGGGAGACGACGGTCGGGAAGTCACCGCTGACTACGTCCTGTTCGGGCACGTGGATGATGTTTGTGAAGCCGAAAGCTTTCAGTGTCGGCGGGATAACCGTCACACCAGTTCCGTGGATCGGCGTGTAAACGATCTTCATGTCGTGGTGGCGTGCGATCGATTCCGGTGACAGTGAAATAGTCTTCAGGTCGTTGATATATTGTTCGTCGATTTCTTTGCCGATGATTTCGATCAGTTCCTTATTGCCTTCGAACTTGATTTCACTGGCACTGCGTATTTTGTTTACTTCGGCAATCGTGTTCTTGTCATGCGGCGCGATCATCTGGGCGCCATCGTTCCAATACGCCTTGTATCCGTTATATTCTTTCGGATTGTGCGAAGCCGTCAGGATAATACCGCTCTGGCATCCCAACTTGCGGATGGTGTATGACATTTCAGGAGTCGGGCGAAGGTCCTCGAACAGATAGACCTTGATGCCGTTTGCCGAGAAAATGTCAGCCGAGATTTCAGCGAATTTGCGGCTGTTGTTGCGGCAGTCATGGCCGATAACGACTTTGATCTGCTCCAGATCGGCAAATTCCTTTTTCAGATAGTTGGACAAGCCTTGTGTGGCTGCTCCCACCGTATAGATGTTCATCCGGTTCGAACCGACTCCCATGATGCCTCTCAAACCGCCAGTACCAAATTCCAGGTCTTTGTAGAATGATTCGATCAGTTCCGTCGGATCTTCATTGTCTAACAGAGCCTGCACCTGTGCACGTGTCTCAGCGTCATAACTTTTAGTAAGCCAGCTTTGTGCCTTGCTCCTTACCATTTCTAACAGTTCCTTGTTCTCCATGACCTATATGTCTTGCTTTTAATTTTTAGAATGAACAAAGATACAGAAAGTTAAGAAACATCCAAGTGGATGGGGCGGATATTTTTATTTCACCACCATCAACACCGGATTGTCCTCTGGTTGCAGTTGTTCGGCAAATTGTTAAAACCAACAATAACCCCTATTGGGGCGTTTTTCTATTTGGCGTGGAATTTCGGATGGTTTGTGTTTGACTTTTTGCTTTTTTTTAGTGCTATGAAGGAACAGTCGGTAAAATGAGGTCGGCAAGAAGTCGGGAAGCCCTGTTTTTTTGTTGTTGGAAAGTGGAAAAAACTGACATTGTGGAAAAGCTGAACTCCCGGAGAATCGCTTGTAGCAAAACGAATCGGATGCAGTCCTGAATATTCGAAAAGCAAGTTGCTTCCTTTTCACGACGAAGTCCCTCTTCATCGCCTTGACGACCGTCTTCATCGCCTTGAGGTCGGACTTCGTGGTTCAGGAACCCGGCAATTCACGGCGCTGAAGACCGTCTTCGGGACAAAAAACTCGGCACTTCACTGCAGAAAACCCTTTTTCCGTCCGAAAGGAACGGATTTTGCAGCCGTTCTTAAAGAAAGTATGCACTTGTTAATGAAACAATAATATACAATAAGGTGCTCTTTTTAAGAGCAATTGAAAGAGTCAATCAAGGCTTGACCGTCTGCTTGCCCCTTTTCCAAGAGCATGTAGCTCTCTTATGAAATTGCCGATAGTTCCTGCTTTATAGGTGCCGGAATCGGCCATCCCTAAAGAGCCGTTCGGCTCTATTTTCGGCCTAAGCTGGTGAGCGTGAAGCGCAGTGACCGGAGTGAGCGTCCGGAGCGTCTGCTGTTTGAGCGAAGCGAGTTTCAGACGCGACAGCGAACCGAAGGGAACGGAGTAGCGAGGCAGGTTCGGCCTTGAACTTTTGGTTACTTTTCTTTCAAGAGAAAAGTAACGGATAAACCTGCATGCTTACCAGACAAAAGAATGCTTATACCCCGACCGGTTCCCGGCAGCATCCGTGACGGTCAGTGTGAGGGTATGTTTTCCCCTTTCGAGCCGTTCTTTGTCGAACTTGTAGGTAATGACCGATTTGTTGTTCATTTCAAACAGGACATATTGCCCGTCAATCTCTCCCCGGTAGGTTTGTACGCCACTTAGGTTGTCGGACAGCCGGAAAGCGAAAGCCTGTTTACTGAGCCAGGTGTTGGCGCCCAGCGGGGTGATTGTCGGTGCTTGCGTGTCTTGCCCGATCGTATAGCTGCCCAATTCTTTGATTGTGCCGTCGATCCAGCCGTTCCGGTAAGTGCCGCCGATCCAGGATTGACGGCCTTTCTGTATGCGGACGATACCGTATTGCCGTTTGTTTTCCAACGTGTCGGTCCGTACACGCAAGGACAGTTGAGCCGAGGTGTGAAGTGGGACGGGACGGTTATGCAGCACATGCGTGTCTGCCAATGCCGCACTGTCTTCCTTGACCGAGTAGCGGAAATGGAGATCGTCATAGAGGTTGCCTTTCGGAATCGTCATCCGGATCCCTTTGGCTCCGAACCGGTTGTCGGCCATCCAATGGAACAGCTCTGTACCTTCGGTCTCGACTTCCGGGATTTCCTGTTCTTTTCCCATGATGCAAACGGTGAGCCGCGTCGTGTTGCCGAATGCGTCGGCGAGCGTATAGGTAAGATGATAGGTTTTCTCTTCTTCTATATGAATGATACCCCGGTTGACGCTTTCGTGAAAACGAAGGCGGTTGCCGGGCTCCACGAAACTGCGTATGTAGAAGGAGCGGTGCTCTTTCCACTCCTCATAGTCGACGTAGCTGTTCAGGTAGCGGGTCTCGTCGAAAGCAAAGCGGTCCAGGTGGCTATGGTAGACGATCTGGCTGTCCAGGCGAAGGGTGATCTCTTTTACTCCGTAGATGTTTGTCGTGTTGTCCATATAGTCGTAGGCTTTGACCGCCAATCCGACTTCTCCCCAAGCCTCGATCTTGCCGGTGAGCGTCTGTTTGCCGTTCGGGTCCGTGGCCGGTTTGAGTTCCAGTTTCCGGCTGCTGCCGTTGACCACTCCTTTACCAGGTTGCGGGCAGACCAGGATTCCCTGTATCTTGGGGGCGCGGGTGTCGGTTATCTTCTCCTTGAAATAGTCGATCGGGTCGAGGACCTCTTCACTTTCCGTGTCGCGCACTTCAAAATGGAGATGCGGCCCGCCCGAACTTCCGGTGTTTCCGCTGTAGGCGACTACTTCTCCCTTTTTGACCGGAAGTTGGTCCGGGGTGAGGAACAGGTTCACGCTGAAGCTTTCCTGTTCGTATTGCTGCGCCTTGAGGTATCGGGCGATGGCGGGAGCGAATCGTTGCAGGTGGCCGTAGACGGTCGTGGTCCCGTCCGGATGGGTCAGGTATAAGCCGTTCCCGTATCCCCACGGGCTGACGGATATGCGTGAGACATACCCGTCCTGTACGGCATGAACGGGTTTTCCTTCCACTCCTTGTGTCTTGAAGTCTATTCCGGAATGAAAATGATTGCTGCGCAGTTCCCCGAAGTTACCGCTCAGCAAGATCGGGAAATCGAAGGGTTGACGGAGTTGTTGGGCGTTTATTGCCTGTATGCAGAGACACAGTATGGCGATATATCGTTTGTACATGTTATTATGCGTATTTAGGGAAACAAAAGTAATCATTTATTTCCATAATCGAAAGTCGACAATCAGAGGGAGATGGTCGCTGTAGCCGCCTTCGTATTTGAAGCCGTGGTAGGTGCGGAAGGGGCGTTGGCCGCGCCAGGTCTTGTCTGTTATCAACAGGAACGGCGGGGAAAAGATACGGGCGCTGCCCGGGATGAGTTGCATCCGCGAGGCGGTGTCGGCCAGCGAGGACGAGAGGATGATCTGGTCTAACTGGCTCCATTCTCCTTGATATTTGTGGCTGCCCGGCGGGGTCGGCCTGTTTCCGGCAAACAGGTTGTACAGCCGGAGAGACGGACCGGCATCCGTCTGGAACCGGATGGGCATGGAACTGGAATCGGATGGGCATGGAATGGGAAACGGACGGGCATCCAATATTTCCCGGATGCTCGTGTCGTCCGGCGTGTCATTGAAATCGCCCATGATCAGGATGTGCGGGGAGGGGCGGAGGCTGTGGAGCGAGTCGCACAACGTGCGCAAGGTACGCGCCGCGTCCAAGCGGTCCGGTTCGCTCTCCTTTTCTCCTCCGTAGCGGGAGGGAAAGTGGCAGACCAACACATCGAGCCGGTCGCCGGTGATGACTTCTCCCCAGACGTGCAGGATGTTACGGGTCTGTTTGTGCTGTTTGCGGGCGAAACGGACCGGGTGTTCCGCGTGTCCCAAGTAGCGGAACTGGTCCCGTTGGTAGAGCAATGCCACGTTGATGCCGCGCGTGTCCTGTCCGTGCGTCATGCAGTAGCGGTAGTGTTGCCGGCGGAGCGGTGTGGCGTGGAGGAGCCGAGCCAACACGGAGTCGTTTTCCACTTCACAAAGTCCGATCAACGCCGGAGTGCTCCATTCGCCCGCAGCCGTAATGACCTTTGCCAGTTGCTGCAACTTGTGGTACAACCGTCCGGGCGTCCAGTGGCGGTTACCGGAGGGCAGGAAATCGTTGTCGGCAGTCAGCGGATCGTCTTCCGTGTCGAACAGGTTCTCGACATTGTAGCTCATCACGCGGAAACCGGTTTGCCCTTGTGTGGGCAACGACAGCAGCGCCCACATACAAAACGTCATAGTCAAGATCCGGACCATATCGCTTTAATTGGTTTCTTCTTCCTCTTTCGGCACAAACTCGTATGCACCGATGGTGGGCCCGTTGTCCGTCAGGCGGTTGATGCCGTAGCGGTCCGCCGGATAGTGCTGTGTGACGGAGATATCGGCTTTTCCCACTCCTAACGTCGTCAGTGAATCGGGGCGGAAGTCGAAGCGGTACTTGTTCTTTTCGCCTCCCTTCAACCGGTAGGACGGACTGGCATTGGTGAACAATACCTCTTTGAAGTGGTCGTTGTCGCTGCCTTTCGTCTTGATCACGCAATGGTTGAACCGGTATTCGAATGGCGCGTCGTCGCCGATGGAGAGATGGAATTCCCCTTTATACTCCTCCTTGCCGGCATCGAAGCTGCCGTCGATGATGCAATTGTCGAATGCCGCCTTGAGCGGATAGGACTCTTGGTTTGCGTTGTTTGCCATCGTAAGGCAAGGCGTGATCCGCTTTTCCAGGGTCATGAAATTCGCAAGCGTGCAATGGACGAAACGGTATTCCCCGCCGACCAGCACGACGACGCCACCGCCGGCATTCGTCAGTTCCGTGTTGGTCACCTCTATCTGGCAGTTGAGTGCGAAGAAGAGGTTTTCCCCCATATTCGTGATTTGCGAATTGCTCAGTTGCAGTTTGGATTCGTCGGGCGACGACTTCTCGAACGTCAGCCCCGTTTTCCCGTTCCGCACGATTACGTGGTCCATTTTATTATGGAAACTTTCCGACCGGAAGAAAATACCGCCCCATTGCGACGGGGTCCGGTCGTAGGGCAGGAGGTCGTCCAGGATGAAATCGAGCCGGTCTCCGCGGAAGACGATCGGGGCTTCGCGTGTCCCTTGGGCGAGCAGGGTCCCGTAGGCGATGACTTTCGCGGTGTCGTGCATATAGAGCGTGACGCCCGGATCGATGTGGAGCGTGACGTTGGGAGAAATCACCAAGCTGTCGTAGATCAGGTAGGGCCGTTCGGCTGTAAAATGCGTGTCCTGCGTCAAGACCAGTCCGTTCTTGTACAGGTTCACGTTTTGCCCGTATGCTTCAAGGCGGACAGACTGTCTGACCCCGTTTGTCGTGAAGAGGATGGAATCGTCAACCAGCAGCGGCTGGTTGGAGGCATTCGGGTTGACGGTGACTTCCACGAATACATACAAGCTGTCGTTTGCCTGTATCCTTACATTTTGGAAATGGTCGCCCTTGCGCCCGTCCACGTTGATGCGGAAACCGGTCTCTTCACCGCTTGCCAACAGAATCTCACTGATCAGCAAAGGGCGGTCGTTGCGGTTGTAGATCATGAACTCTTTGGTGGCGGAACCGATCGTGGTGAACACCGTATCGAAAGAAAGCGTGTCGACCGAGAAGCTCAGCCGATGATTGGGATCGCTTGAATAGTTCTCGTCCAACCCGTCGCACGACAACAGGTTAAGCGCCATGAGGCATAATAGGAGTAGCGGAGCGGCTAATTTTTTTATTGTATCCATTCTTGACAATCTATATGAATATGGTTTCGTTTCTTGATAAGAACGGAAGGAAATCCATTTTATTGCATAAAAATAACCCATAGGGTTAGAGAGGTTAAACCTATGGGTTAGTTGGACGAAAGCATTGCTTTGCGCCGGACAATCCTATGCTTCTTATTTTGCCGGAATGCTCTTTAACAGTTCAAGCAAATGGGACCACCAGAGTCCGACGGTATCGATCTGTATGCGTTCATTGGGCGAATGGACATCCCGGAGTGTCGGTCCGAATGAAATCATATCCAAGTTCGGATATTTTTCGAGGAACAGGCCGCATTCCAGTCCGGCATGGATCGCCATGATTTTAGCCTCTTTGTTGAACAGGCGTCTGTAAGTATCCTGGGCCACTTTCAGGATCTTCGAATCCGGGTTGGGCGCCCAGCCGGGATAGCCGTCGCCGTGTGTGACGGTTGCGTCGGCCAGTTTGAAGACGGAGGCAACTTGGTTGGCGATCATGTTCTTGCATGATTCGACGGAGCTGCGCTGGCTTGTACCTACGATGATCGTATGGTCCGGTCCCATCTTGACGGAAGCCAAATTGGTGGACGTCTCGACCAGGCCTTCGATGTCGTGGCTCATGCCGATGACGCCGTGCGGACAGGCGTGCAGGGCCCAAATGACTTTTTTGGCCCAAGCATCGCTTATGGCTTGGTCCGGGCGGTCTGTCGATTCCATTGAAATCCGAACGTTCGGATCGACGTGCTTTAGTTCGTTTTCAATATCAGCCGTATAATGGTTCAAAAGGATGCGTGCCGTCTCCTTGTCTGCCGGTGACAGGCCGATCACCGCCTGGGCCTCGCGTGCGATGGCGTTGCGGAGGTTGCCGCCTTGGATGGAGCAAAGGCTGAAGTCAACCTGGTTGCTCAGGAGGTACAGGTAGCGGACCAATACTTTGTTGGCATTGCCCAGTCCTTTGTGGATCTCACCGCCGGAGTGCCCGCCGTTCAAGCCTTTCACTTCGATTTTGAAGTATTGTTTATTCGGATCGGTGTCGCAGGGCTCGTAATGGAACACCGCCTGTGTGTCTTTGCCGCCTGCGCAGCCCATAAAGATTTCGCCCTCGTCTTCGCTGTCGAGGTTCAACAGGATCTCGCCCGTCATGAAGCCTTTTTCGAGTGCTTTGGCTCCGGTCAGCCCGGTCTCTTCGTCGATGGTGAAAAGGCATTCGATCGGCCCGTGCTCGATATCGTCGGACGCGAGGATGGCCAGTTCAGCGGCTACCCCGATACCATTGTCGGCTCCCAACGTCGTGCCGTTGGCGCGGAGCCAGTTCCCGTCGACGATTGTTTCGATCGGATCCTGGTCGAAATCATGGGCGGTTCCGTTGTTCTTTTCGCAAACCATATCCATGTGGGATTGCAGGACGACTGTCGGCAGGTTTTCTTTGCCGGGAGTCGCCGGTTTCGACATCAGGATGTTGCCTACGGCATCTTTTTTGATGGCTATGTTATACTGTCGGGCGAATGATTCAAGAAACTCGATCATTTTTCCCTCCTTTTTGGAGGGACGGGGCACTTGTGTTACCTGGTGGAAGAACTTCCAGACGATTTCAGGTTTTAAATCAGTAATATTCATAATGTTATAATGTATTATAGATGTTGCTCTATTGTTAATAATATCACAGCAAGCAAAGATTTGCATGAAAAAAAGTACAATTAAATATTAAAAACATACTTTCTAATCACTTAAACTCTTATATTTGCGTCCACAAATATAGAGAAAATGCTTACAACGTTATTGATTACCGTCATAATTCTTGTTATTTGTGTCGTGTTGCTCAGTGTAAAAGTCCTTCTCAAGAAGGAGGGGAAGTTCCCCAATACGCACATAGAGGGCAATGCGGCGCTTAGGAAAAAAGGTATATGCTGCGCGAAGACCCAGCATAGGCGGGACAGTATGCAGAAAAATCTATATGACAGAATAAAGGAAATAGAAGAATAATAAAATAAAGATTTAATTTTCACTTTATGAAGAACATTAACTACCTTATTAATGGTGTGCTTGCGGTTGCTGTTGTAATCTTGTTTGTTATGCAGCTTTCCAGTAAAAAAGAATCCACAGTCGCTCCGGCTTTCACGACGGAGGGAGATTCGACTAATCTACTCCCCGTGGCCTATGTGAATGTAGACTCTCTTTTGGCGAATTACAACTATTCGAAAGATCTGAATGAACAAATCCTCAAGATGCAGGAAGATTATCGTTTGGATATGACCCAGCGGTCAAAGGCTTTGCAGACCGAGTTGAACGATTTCCAACGTAAATATGAAGCCAATGCTTTCCTAACAGTGGAAAGAGCACAGCAGGAAGGAAACCGCTTGCAGAAAAAACAGGAAGAACTTCAGAACTATGCGACTAAGAAAGAGCAGGAATTGGCCGCCAAGCAGATGGAGCTGAACGGACAGTTGCGTGATACGATCGTTTCCCAATTGGAGGTTTTCAATCAGGCAAAAGGCTATCAGATCATTTTCAGCAATACGATGGGTGACAACATCCTGTTGTCTAATCCGGCATACGACATTACAGCTGAATTTCTTGAAGTGCTGAACAAGAACTATTCTTCCGGCAAATAAAGAAGTATAAACCAACAGAATAAAAAGAAGGGGTTGCCTGTGATATACGTCCGGCAGCCCCTTTTTTGTCTGTTACCTGGCAAATGGAAAAGCGGTACTATGGCCGCTTCGTCTTATCGGTGGAGTCGTTCCGATTCATGCGTTTTCTGAGCTTCTTCCTGATCCAGAAATAGTAGCCGGTCAGGGAAAAGACCGCTCCTAAGAGAGAGGCAAGGCAGCTCAGTATCCGGGTGGTCATGCCGCCCCATGTCCCGGTGTGGACAGAATAGATCCAGCCTCTGATTTTGCTGGAGTCGGGAAGGTCCTTGTATAGCTGGACATCAGTAATTTTTCCGGTTTCCGGATCAAACGAGTAGCGGTCGCTGCCTCTTGTGTTTCCGTAGCTGGCGGTGGAAACGGTAGCCGTTCCGTTCTGGATGGTGATGGACTGATATTCCGGGTAGCGGCTCTGCAAATCGGACAGGACTTCGGCCCATTGGGCATAGGCGGTCTTTCTTTGCCGTTTCCCGTTTCGCTCGGATGAACCGGAATGCTCATGAGAACCGGAATGTTCGTGGGAACCGGAAGAGCGGTGTGACCCCTTTTCCCCGGATGTACGGGAAGACGGCGCTGCAGCTTCTACATGGGCTTGCGGTTGATCCGCCTGGACTCCGAACAGCGTGTAGAAAGCGTTCCGGTACCAGCCGAACGACCAGGTCAGTCCGGTCAGTGATAGGGCAAGCAGGAACAGGGCCGCATAGAAGCCTCCGGAGACATGCAAGTCATAGAGAAAACGGAAACCGCCCGCTCCGGTCTTTATTTTCAGCCGGTTCTTCAGCATGTTCTTATTTCGCGGGAACCAGATGACCAGCCCGCTGATGAGGATGAACACCAATGCCAGCGTGGAATATCCGACAATCGTTTTGCCCCAGGAAAAGCTGCCGTCCCGTTTGTACTCGCCAAGCAGCCAGCGATGGAGGCGCATTACTGTTATGAAGAATCCTTTCCCGTCGTCTATCCCGGTTATCTCGGCGGTGTAAGGGTCAATGAAGCAAGCCGCCTTTTTCCCCGGCAGGACAAGCTGATAGGTGCGTTTGGGATCCGACGAAACCCGTATGCCGTTGAGCTGGATGGAGTCGGGCAGTTGTTGCCGGGCGGCTTCCATCAAAGCGGCGGGCGGGAGAGGCGTGCCTTTCACCTCTTTGACAAAATAGCGGGAAGGATAGCGGAGTTCCTGTATCTCCGTTTCAAATACCAGGATTGCCCCTGTCAGGCAGACAATCGTCAGGATGATACCGAATGGTATCGATAGCCATACATGTGCTTTTGCAAAAAGTTTGTTCATTTTCCGAATAATTGTTTGATCCCGTCGTACATCCCCGGAATGGCAACCGTTCCGTGATTTTCTTCGGGGAATGATTTCAAATCCTCCTGGCTCCGCATGGATAGCGGGAGCAGGAGGAATATCAGAAGGAGTTGGATCCGAGTCATGCTTGGATGATTAATGCTGTGAAGAGGCGGTTGCCAGTTTGCCGATACCGGTAATCTGGGTAGCTTCGACTGTCACCCCTTTCGTCGCGCCGGCACTGGCGGGGTCGATCTTGTAGATGGCCGGATAGCCTTCGGTCGTTGTCAGGGCGATGTAGGCTTTACCCTCTTCCACGTGTATCGCGTTGCCGAAACCGGATATCTGCTCGGTTTCCGGAAGGCCGGTTACGTAGGTCAGCTTTTGGGAGTCGGCTTTGAAGACTGCCAGTTGGTTTGCAGTATATCCTTTCTGGCTGAAAGGACGGTCGTACATCAGCAACAGGAAATAATCGTCCGTGATGTGCCAGCTGCGCAGGAAAGAATTGCCGTTGCTCAGCTCTTCGAGGTTGCAATAGTAATCGTCGAAATCATCGCTTCCGTTCGGGATACGTACCACACCGGCAGGCAAGTGGGTCTGTTGGCGCGGGTCGGTCATGGTTTTTGCGTATGACGGAGAGAACACGTAAACGTCGCCGTTGTCGGCAGCCCAGATCATCTGGTAATATTGGGATCTGAAACGTCCGCAGGCGTAGCTGATCTTGTCTGTCCGGATGATTTTCCTGTTTGTAAAGGTCTCATCGTCGAAGAGGACCACCCAGCAGGAGTCCGGGTATTGGGTTCCCAATAACTCGTCTTTCTCGTAAGCGCCGCTGTTCGTGCCGCCCGATTCGGTCTTCACCAAGTCTTCATTGCCCGGCAGGACCCATTTCCCGTTTTCGGCTTTTGTCCCGTACTGGCTTAACCCCATCGGGACGGCCGCGCTGTAGATTTTGTTGTGCTGTTCCAGGATTCCGGCCAGTGTCACGTATTCGCCATTGCCCAAGAAGTTTTCAGACAGATAGGCCGGGTTCTTCGTGTCGTTGTCTGTCTTGGTCTCGGCGGCGACATCCAGAAGGGAAACCTGGAATGTTTGCGGGACGTAGCCGTTTTCATCCGCCCATTCCGTCGGGCCGTCTCCAGTAGAAACGGTCATGACATATTTGTCGTAAACGCCATACGTCGTGAAGCGTTTAACCTTATAGCTCTGTGAGCGGGTTTCCAGTTCGCCGTCCGCGTTCAGGATATACGAACGTGTGTCTCCGGCATTTCCCTGGTTGTAGGTCAGGCCGTACAGGTATTGGTCCTTGTAGAAGACCCATTGCGTGGCACCGTCGTTCACGAGGCCGTTGTTCAGCGTCGTAATGGTCCCTGCGTCCACGCTTTCGGTCGTGAGCAGCACGTGGGTCGTGTTGCCCGAGGCTGTCGTGGAGGCCGGGATCACGAACGTGCTTGCGGCATCGCCTTTCCCGCCTTCGTCCGGTGCCGGGATTTCATCGTCGCTACAAGAAGTAAACAATCCGCCCGTCAGCATAGCTGCGGTAATGCCGGTTAGTACATAATTCTTTTTCATCATGCAATACATGTTTTATAGTTATAATTTGAATTTAATTTCCGAAGCAAACTCTTACTTTGCCGTAGAAAGCGCGTCCCGCTTTCTGCAGGCTGAAGTTGTCATACAGGTCTTCATTCGTGAAGTTACGGCACTCGAACGACACGTTGTACCGTCCGTTCTGCAGGCTGTACGAGAGAGACAGGTTGTGGGAGAACTGATCCGGCACGACATAGTCGTTGTTTTTCGATCCGATGGCCGACGAATAGTAAGTGAAACTATGCAAATACTGGTTGTCGTAGGTCATGGTCAGCACATTCCCCTTTTTCCAGAGGTTACGCCAGTAGAACGTGATGTCGGAATCGGCGAACCGGTAAGGGAGGTTCGGCATCCGTTCGCCGTAGGCGAGGTTTTCGGCGTTGCCGGTAATGGAGGTTTTCATCCTGTCGCGTACATCCATCTGGGTGAAGTTGCCGCCTACGCTCACCCAGTTGGCGAAATTGTAGCGGGCGGACAGATTGAATCCTTTCGTCTCGACTTTGCCGTAGTTGATATAGGTCGCCGCCTGCTTGCCGCCACTCAAGTCCGTGATGTTCCGTTGGATGTAATCTTTCGTATTGCGGTAAACCACTCCGCCTTCCACATAGAAGGTGTGTTTCCCGAATGTCTTGTTGTAGCTCAAGTTGAGGTTCACATTGTCGCTGTTTTCCGGCCGGATGCTCAGTTCGCCCATTTCCAGGTCTTCGTCGCCGAACATCTCTTCGATAGTCGGCAGGCGATAGGCCTTTTCGTAAGACAGCTTGGCTTGCAGGCCTGTCAGGATGAAGTAGGTCCCGGCAGCCCCGTATCCGAACGAGTGGACGGAGCGTGTCTGGCGTACATATTCGTCCAACGCGCTTGATGTGGCCATCGGTCCTGCAACGAACTGGTTGTAGTATTTCCCGAATGCCGACACGTTCCAGTGTTCGGAAGGCATCAGCCGGTAGGAAAGGCCCGAAATGTTTTTGCGGGTTTCCTTGGCAATGGCATCTTCCATCTCTTCGGCCGCCAACAGGGAGACGTTGGAGCGGTGGAACGTGTTCAAGACGTGGTTGAACGTGAACTGGTGTATTTTGTTGATCCGGTAATTGAGCGTCAGGGTCCCGTTCCAGTTGTCGTTGTCGGCCCGTGAATACTGCCTCGACTGTTCTCCGGCGGAATTCATCAGATGTTTTTCTCCCCGCCAGTTATATGCGTATGAAGAGGTGTCGACGTTGGTCGTAAGGTTCCGGTTGTAGTTGGCGGTCAGCACGAAGTCCAGCCCTTTGGTGAGCAGATCGCGTTTGCCGTATTCCAACGAGGGCATCAGGGAATGACCTTTGCGATGTTTCTGCCCGTACACGATTTCCTGGCGCACGCCGGTCTGTATGTCCTGGTACATGTTGGAGTAGGTGAAACCGAACAACAGGCGGTCCGCCCATTTCTTGTCTACGAGGCCCAGTTTGCCGATGACGGCTTCGTTGTGGTATGTGTCGTTGAAGCGTTTCACCCGTTCTTTCTTGCTTCTGTCGATGCTTCCCGTTTCAAAATTCTCGACCGGAGCGTCCACCTGATAGTCATTGTCCGAATAGTTCTGGAAAGCATTGACTTCGTAGGTGAAACCGTTTTCGAATGTCTGCCCGAAGTTCACGTTCGATTTGTGGGTGTTGAACGAACCGTACGAGTAGGAGGCGTCTGAAAACCACCTGTTCCGTTTCTTTTTGGTGATGATGTTGATCACGCCCCCGATAGCGTCCGTGCCGAAGCCGACCGGGACGACGCCTTTGTAGATCTCGATGCGCTCGGCAAAGTTCACCGGAATGTTGTTCAGCCCGAACGAGCTTCCCACACCTTCCTGAGGTACCCCGTCGATGAATATTTTCACGTGCTTGCCGCTGAACCCGTCCAACGTGAGTTGCATATCCGAACCGACGCCGCCGGATTCACGCACTTTCAGTCCCGGTGCTTTGGCAAGCGCATCACTCAGGCTGCGGGTTGAGTTTTGCAGCTCTTTCGTGTCGAGTGCTACGGTATTGAATGCCGACCGCTTCAGACGGCTTATTCCGTTTGAAACGACCACCACTTCGTCCAGTTCCATCGATTGCGGAGTGATGGTTATGTTTTGCTTGGTCCGCTCTCTATCGACCAGCTTCACCGGTTTTTCGACCGTCTTGTAGCCGATGGCAGATACGACCAACGTATAATCTCCCGCCGGGGCTTTCAGATGGTAAATGCCTTGTTCGTTAGTCGTTCCGCCATACGTGGTCCCTTTCAGGTAGACCGTAGCGAAATCGACCACTTCTTTCTCTGTAGACAAGATTTTCCCTGATAGAATCGCTCTGTCCTGGGCTGAAGCGGATGTCGCGTTTAAAAGGAATACGAATAAACCGAAGATGTTAAGAATAATCGTTTTCAATTTGTAAATAATTTTATGTCGTTAGTAAAACGCTGCAAAGATCCCGATAAACGAAAAACGCATCAATCACGTATTTTAGGTAATTTGAATCGCGTTGCCTAACTATATGTAGGTATTTGTAGGTACTTTTTCTTAACTTTGGACAGTTAATAAGAAAGAATATGGAACAGGAATTGGCACTTGAAAATATCCCTTTCGGGTATTATTTGTGTTTAAACGAGTCGTGTCCTTTGAAAGGAACTTGCTTGCGTTGGCTGGCAGGCGAGGCAAAGACATGCGATGAAAAATATTGGAGCATCATCAGTCCGAAGTATCAAGTGACCTTGTCGGGACGTTGTCCTGATTATCGTCCGAACCGTAAGGTCATCTATGCCAAAGGCTTCTTGAAAATGTTAGGAAGAATGTCCGTCAACCAGTCCAAGTCGGTTATCGTGAGCCTGATCTCCCTTTTTGGCCAGCGCACTTATTATCGTGTCCGCAAAGGCGAACGTTTGCTTTCGCCCGTCGAGCAACAGCGTGTGTTGAATGTACTGAAGCGGCACGGCGTTTCGTTGCCTCAAGAATTTGATGCTTATATCGAGGAGTATGATTGGTAGATAGGCATGAGAACGGTCTTGCCATCTGGATGTCAAAGTTTTGTCATGCCGATGGCAAGAGTTTGTCATGCCCGTGTCAAAAGTTTGCCATACCGTTGTGAAGATAGGAGCGAATGGGGAGTAGGTTGCGGTCTGATACGGGATAAGGGGCGAGCGTCCCTAATATAGAAGAAATAATATTCTCAAAGAGCGTTGCATTGTTAAAATACAGGGCAACCGCATCAAATTCTTAACAATCTGATAATCAATACTGGTTTATTTTGTATCTTATCCAATATTATAAAATGTCACATTTGATTATCAGCAAGTTAAGTAGTTGATGAAATTTTGATGCGGTTGCCCTGGTTAAAATAAAAGCGTAACTGTATTTTGCTGCGATTTGCGTAGATTTCTTCGGGTAAGAGTGTCGAGGCACAGCGAATCAACCTTGCAGTGGATAAAATCCGCGTTGAGGTGAACCTTCGCTATCAGGAACTGATGCAGACAAACGATTATGTCACCGCCGCCAAGCTCAAAGACACCTATCTCGGTATCGGCGTTGAGCAGGAAACCTTGCACTGATCAAATTATAGGCTTTTATAGTGTGTAAACAGAATAAAAGTAGTAAATTTGCCAAATAGTAACAAATTAAAAAATCAAATGCTATTCGTACAAAAGATTAAAGCGGCTAGAGTTTGAAGCGGATTGTTGCAAAAACAATTGGCCTTAGCTCTGAATATAGATATTCCCCTGTACAGCCGAATAGAACGCGGAGACCGCTTGGCTAAAAGAGAGCAGGTTGTATTGCTTTCGGATATCTGAATATCGAACGGGAAGAGTTGTTGAGCCTTTGGATTGCAGATAAGATAAATGCGATTATTGGAGATGATAAGAACATTGCGGATAAAGCATTGAAGACTATAATTGACAATAGAATATGGAAATAAAGACAATACACACACTTATCAACGGAGACAGTAGGAATCTTTCTCTTATGCTGGACAAATCCGTTCATTTGATCATTACATCGCCCCCGTATTGGCAATTGAAAGACTATGGGAATGATGGACAAATAGGATTTCATGACAGTTACGAAAACTATATTAATAACCTGAATATGGTCTGGGCAGAGTGTAATCGAGTTTTACATGATGGTTGCCGTTTGTGCATAAATATCGGAGACCAATTCGCCCGTTCCGTCTATTACGGACGTTATAAAGTAATTCCTATAAGAACCGAGATTATACGTTTTTGCGAAGCCCTCGGTATGGATTATATGGGAGCAATAATTTGGCAAAAGCAGACAACTATGAATACGACTGGGGGAGGAGCTGTCATGGGTAGTTTTCCTTATCCTCGAAACGGTATTTTGAAAATAGATTACGAGTTTATCCTCATATTCAAGAAACAAGGTAAAGCTCCTGTTCCTACCTTAGCGCAAAAGCAATGTTCGGAAATGACCAAAGATGAATGGAATACATTTTTTGCTTCTCATTGGAATTTCGGCGGAGCTAAACAAGATGGGCATATTGCTGTATTTCCTGAAGAATTACCACGTCGTTTGATAAAAATGTTCTCTTTTGCAGGAGAAACGGTATTTGATCCGTTCATGGGCAGCGGAACGACGGCTTTAGCCGCACGTAACCTACAACGCAACTCCATAGGATACGAAATAAATCCTGATTTCAGAAAGTTTTATGAAGAAAAGGTATCATCGTCTATATCGTTCGGGGCTGTAGAATATAGATACAAAACAGATGGAAACGCTTTCGATATAGCAAAGAAGATGGAAATCTTACCGTATCTTTTCTGCGATCCTCATAAAATGGAAAACAAGATAGACATCAAGCGTTTGCAGTTTGGATCTCGAATAGACAAAGATAAAAAGGAAAGAGAAGAATATTTCTCGGTCAAGGCGATTTTGTCTCCGAATACAATCGTTTTGAATAACGGGCTTACCATACGATTGCTCGGTATCAAAGAAAAGCCATCGGTCAACGGTAATGCCACGAAATTTCTTTTGGAGAAGACCAAAAGGCACAAAGTTTTTTTGCGCTACGATACGATAAAATATGATGATAATGATATGTTGCTTTGCTATTTATACTTGGATAACAAGACCTTTATAAATGCGCATATGTTGAAGAACGGTTTAGTCGATGTAGATTATTCTTTCGATTTCAAATATAAAAGTAAATTCGAAAAACTAATAAATGCATAAAATTATGGATAAATATTCGATGAATTTCGGAAAAAAAGAACGCGTACTGAACTACGCTTGCCAGACATATCAATTATCCCGTCCCAATAAAGTAGGTGCTGTTATGGCTCTTATTCGCGATTGCCAACCTTCTTCTTTCGAGGAATGGCAGTCATGGTATTTCGAAAATGCTCATACTACAGGTAAAAATCCGACGAAAATCACAATAGAGAGTCTGCATGAACTGGGAGAACGATTATATGCAAAAATTACAGAGGTCGTAATTCCTGAATGGGAAACTGCGTTTCGTGAATTGACAGAACAGGATTGTATTGACTATATATACAATTTGACTATAAATCGTACTTATGACGGTTATATACGAGAAAAGTCTGTAATCAATGACGGATTGGCTAAAGTATTTCCTAATATCAAATTCGAAGAAAGCGATCCCGAATTGGATCATGCTGGAGATATAGATTATATCGCAAAAATCGGAGATAAAACCATAGGGGTACAAATTAAACCGATAACAGCAAGTGCCAATTTCGGTAGTTATTCGCTGACCGAACGTATGAAAGCAAGTTTCGAATCGTTCAAAGAACAATATGGCGGTAATGTATTTATAGTATTCAGTTTAGATGGAGAAATTGCCAATAAAGAGGTTATAAGCCATATTCAATCCGAAATAGATCGGTTGTCGAATTGAGCATACTCTGTTTGAAATCGGATTATGAAAGAAAAAAATATTAAAAATAGTTCGCTTCCATCTATAGAAGTTATTGATCTATTTTGCGGTATCGGCGGATTGAGCTTCGGGATGAAAAGCAAGGGATTCAATATTCTTGCAGGGTATGATCTTGACGCGACCTGCCGATATGCTTATGAAACGAATAACGATGCGAAATTCATATACAAGGATATTAAAACGGTATCTCCGGATGAAATTCGTACAGCCTATAGTAAAGGCTCTATTCGAGTTTTGGCAGGATGTGCTCCTTGCCAACCGTTTTCGTCGTATGCATTCAAAAACAAAAAGAAAGATCCGAATAAATACGATTTATTATATGAATTCGGACGATTGGTTAAGGATGTACACCCTGACATCGTTACAATGGAAAACGTAGCTCAAATCTTATCATTCAAAGAAAAGCCCGTTTTATCCGATTTTGAGAATCTTTTGAAAAATGAAGGATATCATATCTGGGTAAAGCCTGTATATTGCCCTGATTACGGAATACCGCAAACTAGAAAAAGATTGGTATTATTAGCATCGCGATTGGGAGATATCGAGTTGATCGCCCCGACGCATAAGCCTAACGAATATAAGACGGTAAAAGAAACGATCGGCGATTTACCTGAACTCAAAGCTGGAGAAACCGATAAAAATGATCCGTTGCATAGGGCCAAAGCATTATCGTCATTAAATCTTGAACGTCTTCATCACACTCCATACGGAGGAAGTTGGAAAGATTGGCCGTATCATTTACAATTACGGTGTCATAAAACCGATAAAGGACGATCATTCGGTAGTGTCTACGGTAGAATGGTTTGGGAGAAACCTGCCCCTACTATGACAACCCAATGTACAGGTTTAGGTAACGGCAGATTCGGACATCCTATACAAGATCGTGCCATTTCCATTAGAGAAGCGGCTCTGATACAAACTTTTCCAAAAACGTATAAATTTTTCGATAACGAAGAGTATGTCGCTATAACTAAGGCTTCGAGATATATCGGCAATGCCGTTCCGCCAAGATTGGGAGAAGTCATAGCAGAGAGCATTATATGCCATTTGAACCGAATTATCAACTAACTCCATAAATATTTACATGAAAGAATATCAGCTTAATGTCGATCCTCGAATTTTAGAGTTATTGGGACCGAATCTTTATACGAACATTTATTATGTATTGGCCGAACTTATCGCTAATGCGTATGATGCAGATGCCCATAATGTATATATCATTTCTAATAAAGACGATATAAGAATTGAGGATGATGGGCATGGTATGTCTTATAAGAATGGTGAAGTAAAGAAATTCTTAAATGTAGCCGGTGTTTCTCGAGTTAAAGAAGAAGAATCTATGACACGTTCCGGAGAGAGACGAAAAATGGGACGAAAAGGCGTTGGTAAATTGGCAGCATTGTCAGTTTCCGAATCCGTTGATGTAATGACGATCTGCGATAACGAGAAATCCGGTTTCGTTTTATCTCGTAGACCGATTGAGGGGAATAAGTTACAACCTATTGTCGATGATGATATAAGATTCGTATATATTCAAGATCATGGGACAGCGATTGTGATGAGGAATCCTCAATACAGATTGAATAAGTCTTTGGATTCGGTTAAACGAAATCTGTTAAAAATATTTCCATTAATCAACGATGATTTCAAAATACACGTAATCAGAGGGAAAGAAATAGTTACAATAGAGACATTTGATGAAAATATAGCAAAAGAGTTATGTGCATTTATATCTTTAGGGGATGAATTTTCTGCATTAGCAAAAAATGTCCCTGACAAATATCCTGTAAAACGAGCTGAACTAGTTGAGCAAAGAGTGCCATATACAGAGCCGATCAGTCTAAAAGACAATGCAGGAGAAAATCATGAATATACACTCAAAATAATGGGATGGATCGGTTCATATGCGTCTACAAGAGGACGTAAAGCAACACTTACAGATTTCCCTGACAACTTCATATCTCTATATGCGAATAAAAAAATGGGGGAATTCAATATTTTGCCGATAGTCGGTCAAAATAAATTGAATGAAGTTTATGTAGTTGGACAGCTATATGTTGATTTATTCGAATTATCGGAACTCCCAGATATGGCATTGAGCAATAGGCAAGGCTATAAGTCCGATGATCCGCGATATGAAGCCGTTATAAAATATGTGCGAACTGTTCTACTACCAGATATTCTTCGTAAAAGAAGTTTGTATTCTAACGAACAGAACCGAGAGAAAAAACAACGTAAATTGCAGGAACAAAAAAATACAGAAGCAAAATTTAGAGAAGCAGTTGATGCATTTAAAAATATAGTGAGCGAAAATGCGGCTGAAAGTATAGAACGATTAGCACCTGACTCTCCGAGAAAAACGATTGAACGAGTCATATCCGATGCGATTAATAATAATGCTAATGCTTTAGGATTAAAAACTGTAGTGGATTCTCAGAAAAAGAAAATATTGATTAGCCACGCTTCTAAAGACAAAGCATTAGCAGATTTAATATACTTATTTTTAGTATTTAATAATATCCCGCCCGAAGATATCTTATATACGAGTTGCGATGATGAAGTTAGCCGTATTCCCGAAGGAACTGCTTCAATATATAACTATTTACGGGATTTCTTTGTAGAAAGTTATTCTAATCAAAAAATATTCGTCATATTCGTTACGAGTGATAACACACTGAGTGCATGGGGTGCGATGACTGAAATCGGAGCATCTTGGATTACACAAGTAGATAATAGAATCTTCAATATTTCCCCATTCAAACCGCAACATCCCTTAAATGATGAAGCATTATGGCACTGTACAGAACGGAATGAGAATGGAGAGTTGTGTATGACCAAATTAAATGCCGATATTTTTTGTCAGAAAATAGAAGCAATTTGCGATAAGCTTGGTTATGTAAAGAAGAGCCGTAAAGAAAATCTGGATCATCTTAAAGAACGAATCATTATTAAGTAGATATGGCAGATACAGTTAGTAAAGAAAAGCGTTCGGAAATAATGTCCCATGTTACAGGGAAAGAAACCAAACCGGAAAAAATCGTCCGAAAATATCTGTTTGCTCAAGGTTTGCGATATCGAAAAAATGTAAAACGTTTACCGGGAACTCCGGATATTGTTCTTCAAAAGTACAAGACTGTAATATTCGTGAATGGTTGTTTTTGGCATGGACATCAGGGATGTAAATATGCTCATTTACCATCTACAAATTTGAAATATTGGGAGAAGAAGATTACGGATAATTTAGAAAGAGACAAACGTAAAATGCAAGAATTAGAGAAACTTGGCTATCACGTAATAGTTGTGTGGCAATGCCAATTGAAACCCAAATTTGCACTACAAAATTTAAGAAATCTATACAACAATATCATTGAGCATACTTAAGAAATAAATAGTAATGTAACATACTTTCATACATGGGTATTTTGCTGTAGAGTTGAATATTTTAAGTTGTCTGACTGTCTTTACAAGCTTTTCGTTAGGGGTTCAAGCACTTGGACTTCAAGCGGAACAAGTTGCCGTAGTGGGCGATTCGCTGTCGAAAGATATGAAACCGGCCAGCCGTTTAGGATGCCGTACAATTTGGCTTAAAGGACGGCAATGGGAACAACAGGCGTGTGATTGTGATGTATCACCCGATGTTGTTGTCCGGAGATTGGACGAAATACAACGGTATTTGTAATTCTTCTCCTCACTCCCGTGGTGCCATGAACGCTGTGTACAGTTGCAGCAGTGCGGAGATGGTCAGGCAAATCACCCATTCTTTCCGTCCGCTGAACATCAGGGCGGAGGCGAATATGCACAGCAATCCGGCCAATATATTGTAACGGTGCAACCTGCGTTTGCGGAAATCCATTTCACGGGTGGACATTGTCAGGTAGCTGATTGCTATGCCGGCAGCTCCGACGGCAAACAGGTAAGGAGCTGCGACCGGCAACGCCAGGTATAATCCGGCACCGGCGAGCAACAGCAGAGCGGAAATGTTGAAAATGATGGTTCTTGTTTTTTCGTTCATTTACTTCTTCTTTATAATGTATACATCCTCGTTCGGATTTTTCATGAAATATTCTTCACGGGCAAAGCGCTCGAGGCCTTCCTTGTCCGTGTGCAGATCATTCAACTTCTTGCTGTTGATTTCAATCTCTTTCTGGTAATGCTTGATCTCTTTCTCTAAGCTTCGGATCTTTTCATCGTATGTATAACGCTTATACAAGCTACTGTCGCCCATGACAAATGTCAGAGCGAAGAACACGATGGTAACCAGCCAGTAGGCATTGATCTTCGATAGATACTTGTTGTAAAAGTCTTTTATGCGTGACATCGGAACTTCGTTTTTGCAAAGGTAAATGAATTATTTTGTTTATCTTTGTCTTGTCAATAAAAAAGCGGAGAATGGATAATTATATTGTATCGGCAAGGAAATATCGTCCTTCAACCTTTCGCAGTGTGGTAGGACAGAAGTCTCTGACAACTACGCTCAAGAATGCAATACAAAGTAACAAGTTGGCTCATGCCTATCTTTTTTGCGGTCCCCGTGGAGTGGGGAAGACCTCTTGTGCCCGTATCTTCGCCAAGACGATCAATTGCTTGAATCCGACTGCCGATGGGGAAGCCTGCAACGAATGCGAATCCTGCAAGGCCTTCAATGAGCAGCGTTCTTATAATATCCACGAACTCGACGCTGCCTCCAATAACTCGGTGGATGATATCCGTGCCCTGATCGACCAGGTGCGTATTCCGCCTCCCATCGGGAAATACAAGGTCTTTATTATCGACGAGGTCCACATGTTGAGTTCGGCGGCTTTCAATGCGTTCCTGAAGACGTTGGAGGAACCGCCCCATCATGCCTTGTTCATCCTGGCCACGACGGAGAAACACAAGGTGTTGCCGACCATCCTGTCCCGTTGCCAGATCTATGACTTTTCGCGTATTTCGATCGCCGATATGGTGGAACATCTGGAATACGTCTCTTCCTGCGAAGGGGTGACGGCTGAACCGGAAGCCTTGAACGTGATTGCCCAGAAAGCGGATGGCGGTATGCGCGACGCGTTGTCCATCTTCGACCAGGTGGTCAGCTTCACCAATGGGAATATCACCTATCAGGCGGTGATCGATAACCTGAATGTGCTGGATTATGAGTATTATTTCCGGCTGACGGAAGCCATGCTTGCCGGTAATGTCCGGTCTGCCATCTTGATCTTGAACGACATCTTGAGCAAAGGCTTTGACGGACAGAATATCATAACCGGACTGGCATCGCACTTCCGCGATTTGCTGGTATGCAAGGATGAGGCGACCTTGATCTTGTTTGAAGTAGGTGCTTCCATTCGTGAACGATATAAGGAGATGGCGAAGCGTTGTTCCGACGGCTTGCTGTTTAAGGCGATCGAATTGGCCAATACCTGCGACCTGAATTATCGGGCCAGCCGGAATAAGCGTCTGTTGTTGGAACTTACGCTTATCCAGCTTTGCCAGCTGAACGGTGCCGGACAACCGGCTGATGATAAAAAAAAAGGGCTGATTGAACCGATCGCCTCGACCGGAGCGACTCAGGCGCCGGCTGACTCCGGACCGGCGGTAACAAATCAGACTTATACCGTCCAGTCGGCTCCCTCTTTGCAACATCCGGTCCAATCCTCACAGGAAATGACGGGGGCGACTCCTCGCCAACAGGTTGTTTCTACTCCTGTGCCTCCCTCTTCAAAAGTGATTCCGCAGGCTCCTCCTGCATCTGCGCCCAAGAGAATAGCGCGTCCGCCCCAGTTCGGCACTTCCATTAAGGAGATAGGAGTGGAACGCCCGAAAGCGCAAGTCGCGACACCGGTTGCCACCGTGGTACAGGAAATGCAGAACTCTTTCAGCCCGGAAGCGCTGGTGCATTACTGGGATGCTTATGCGGCTGCGATTGATAAGAAAGTCTATCTGAAAAATACGATGATCAACTGTAAGCCGGTTTTGCAGGATAATTATTATTTTAATGTCTGTGTGCATAATCCGGGCCAACAGGATGAGTTGACGAATAATTGTATCGATATATTGAGCTATCTGCGGACGCAATTGAAGAATACCCGTATTCAGATGCGGGTCAGCATAGATGAAACGAATCAGAAACATTTGGCCTATACGTCGGCCGAAAAGTATGAGCACTTGCTGAACATCAATCCGATTTTGGCTAAGTTGAGGGATGAGTTTAATTTGACGATAGACTGAAGAATTGACAATTGACAATGGACAATTGACAATTGGGGGAAGATTCTTCTTAATTGTCAATTGTCAATCGTCCATTGTCAATTGCTTACATTTCTCTGATCCAAATATTGCGGAAACTGATCGGTTCGCTGGGGTCGCCGTGTGACTGCAAGCGGATCGGGCCAGCCCCATGTTTTTTGACTTTCGGGAAACCGATATATTCCGTTGTACCTAAGATGGTCGTGTTGTTCTGCAATACGACTCCGTTCTGGATAACCGTAACACGCGGCGGAACCCGGTATGTACCGTCTTCCTTGAAGATAGGAGCGGAATAGATGATGTCGTAGACATTCCATTCGCCCGGTTTACGCATGGCATTGGCCAAAGGAGGTGTCTGTTTGTAGACACTGCCGGTCTGGCCGTTCACGTATGTTTCGTTGTTGTAGCAGTCCAATATTTGGATTTCATACATATCCTGCAAGAAGACACCGCTGTTTCCGCGGGCTTGGCTTGTTCCGGTTATGTTTTTCGGCACACACCATTCGATATGCAACTGGAAGTTCTCGAATTTTTGTTTTGTCAGGATGTCACCTTTCTTCTTGTCGACGGTGAAAACGCCATTTTTTACGATCCATCCGGCTGGTTCGCCTTTGTCGTTCTGCCAGGCGGAAAGGTCTTTCCCGTCGAATAAAACGATTGCGTCGGAAGGTGCGCTGTTTGTCTTGATGTCACCCGGGGTGACGACTTTCGGTTGTGGTGTCCAGTATTCGGACATACCCGGTCTCATCTTTTCCTGTTCGGGGTACTGTTTTTGTGCATTCGCACTGATGCAGGCTGTACAAGCCAAGGCTGCCAATGCAACCTTCATTGTAATGCTTTTGTTCATGGTCTAAATGTTTTTATAAAAGGTTTAGAGATTATTGCTTGCAAAGGTAATGGATTAATTAAGACTATAAAATCGAAAACAGGAAATTAAAGCATAAAAATCTGTTTCCCGGGCAAGGAACTGCCGTTTCTTGGGCAGGAAACGGCAGTTCCCCGCAAGGGGGATTTTTATGAGGATTGGATGATCGGTAAAAGCGGCGTATGCTTTCTTTATTTCGTATGATGGTTGAAGAGCCGTTGTTGCGCCAGCTGTTCGTATGGGGAACCCGGACGGCCGTAATTGCAATACGGGTAAATGCTGATTCCGCCACGCGGAGTGAAAATACCGGTCACTTCGATATATTTGGGGTCCATCAGACGGATCAGGTCTTTCATGATGATGTTGACGCAATCTTCATGGAACGCCCCGTGGTTGCGGAAACTGAACAGATATAATTTCAGGCTCTTGCTCTCCACCATTTTTACATCAGGGATATAATCGATATAGATGGTGGCAAAATCCGGTTGCCCGGTGATCGGGCAGAGGCTTGTGAACTCCGGGCAGTTGAAACGTACCCAGTAATCATTCTCCTGGTGTTTGTTTGTAAACGCCTCCAGCACCTCCGGCGCATAATCTTGCTTGTATACGGTTGAACCGCCTAACAAGTGCAGTTCGTTTTCTTCTTTTCTTGTATCCATAATTATCTGTTTCTTCTCTTCAGGTATTTTTCTAATCCTTCACGACGCAGTTTGCAGGCTGGACAATGGCCGCAGCCATCTGCCAGGATGCCGTTGTAACAGGTGAGTGTCTGGGTCCGTACAAGGTCGAAGACCCCTAATTCGTCGGACAACTCCCATACTTCGCTTTTGTCCCGGTTCATCAGGGGAGTGTGGATGACGAACTGTTCGTCCATCGCCAGGTTCAGGGTGACGTTGAGGGAACGGACAAACGTATCGCGGCAATCGGGATAACCGCTGAAATCGGCTTCCGATACGCCGGTCACTAAGTTGAAGATCCCTTTGCTGCGTGCCAGGATTGCGGCGAAGGTCAGGAATACCATATTACGCCCCGGGACAAACGTGTTCGGATAGCTGTCTGCCGGCTTTTCCTGGTCCATGGTGATGTCGGTGTTCGTCAGCGAACAGTTCGGGTCGAGCTGGCCGATCAACGACACGTCCAACAGTTGGAACGGAATGTGAGCATCGGTTGCGATCTTTCGTGCAACTTCTATTTCCAAGGAATGTTTTTGCCCGTATGTAAAGCATACGGCTTCTACGCGGGAAAAGTGCTTCTTGGCCCAAAACAGGCAGGTCGTGGAATCTTGTCCACCGGAGAAGCAAACCAAAGCGGCTTCTTGATGTTTCATATCTTTCTTGTTTTTAATACGTGGTTTAGCAAGCACACGGAAAAGGAGACGTTCCTTTTCGGCTGCAAAGATACTTTAAAATTGACAATTGACAATTGAGAATTGACAATTGAAGAGAAGGAGGGATTGCACAATATGCTTGGTTTTGTGCGGCACATTTTTGTCGAAAGTGTGCAATGATTGAAAAAAGTATTATCTTTGCCGCCGTTTAGAAATGAAGAATAAGGAAAAATAAAGAAAAATGAAGAAAAAAGTAGTATTAGGTATGGCATTGATGATGATGCCTATGGTTTCTTTTGCCGGTGGGTATTTGACGAATACGAATCAGCATGCAGCCTTTTTAAGGTCACTTTCCCGCGGTGCGGCGATCGATATAGACGGCGCTTTGTCAAATCCCGCAGGTCTTTCTTTCTTGCCGACAGATGGTTTCCGGGTAGGGTTGAGCATCCAGAGCGCTTTCCAGACTCGGGATATCGATGCCTCTTTTGGTACGTACGCCGGTTTCGATCCGATCAATAAGAAACCGGTGGTAGGAGAGGTTCCTTATCAGAAGTATTATAAAGGAAAGGCGGCCGCGCCTGTGATTCCAAGCGTTTTTGCAGCTTACAAAAAGGGCGATTGGACCATTTCCGGATTCTTCGCCATCACGGGTGGTGGTGGCAAAGCTTCGTTCAACGACGGATTGCCTATGTTCGAATCGGCGGCTATGGCAGGCATATACCAGGAAAGCTTAGTGAAGTATATGCAGACGGGTGGCCAAAGTCCTATCATCACGCCGGATATGTACACGATTAACAGTGCGATGGACGGCAAACAGTTCATTTATTCTTTGCAACTTGGGCTTTCCTACAAGATTACAGATTGGCTTTCTGCCTTTGCCGGTGGCCGGATGAATTATTTTTCAGGAAACTATGACGGTTATCTGAATGCAAAACTCAAACAGAATATGGGGGGAGCGGAACTGATGGCGTTGGCTTTGGATTGCGACCAGACGGGTTGGGGACTGACACCGGTCCTGGGTGTTGATGTGAAGTACGGCAAATTCAATTTTGGTGCCAAATATGAATTCAAGACAAACCTGAACATTGAGAACGATACCAAAAAGTTGGATTATCCCGAAAGCGCGGAAAGCCTGGTGGGTGCCTACAAGCATGGTGTGAATACGCCGAACGATATTCCTTCGATGCTTTCGGTTGCAGCTTCTTATCAGTTCTTGCCCATGCTGAAAGCATCTGTCGAGTATCACTTCTTCGATGATAAGAAAGCGAGGATGGCCGGCGGAAAACAGAAAGACCTGGAAAGAGGAACCCATGAATATTTGTTGGGTCTCGAATGGGATGTCATCAAAAGGTTGACCATCAGTGGCGGAGCCCAAATCACAGACTACGGCTTGTCGGACAAGTATCAGAGCGATACCAGTTTCTCGTGCGACTCGTATTCGTTGGGCCTTGGTGCTAAAGTGATGCTGAGCGAAAAAATGGCTTTGAACGTGGGATATATGTGGACCACTTACCACGATTATACCAAGAAAATGGACAATTATTGTGGTACAGGACTTCCGGGCCAGAATGTCTATAGCCGTACCAACAAGGTGTTTGGGGTAAGTTTGGATTATGCGTTCTAAACCTGAATTTGGAAATCAGGTTCGTTAAACGACTATCTGTATGAATATAAAAAAGGAGGGTACATAACGTATCCTCCCTTTTTTATGTCTGTTCTCGTCAGTTCCGATTACAACTGGATCCAGCGGACGAAAGCGAAGTCCATGCGGTGAGGCAATTCTTTGTTTGCCGGGTAAACGCGGAAGCCCATCTTCTGAAGACCGGCTTCGCTTGGAGTCGTTTTCAGTTCGAAGAACAGTTTGGAACCTTCTTCTTTGACTAAAGTGAACTGTTCGGTCGATACCAATACCAATTGGTGAGTTTCCGGGTTTTCTTTGGTGACTACCATTTCTGCACCCAACATACCTTTCAGTTCGTGGCGGTCGATCACTAAGTTGAACGTGTATTCTTTGCCGACCACTTGTCCTTCGTTGGCCAAGTCCAGCGAGCTTGTGAACGATTCCACCTGGAAGTTGTCCCAATGTTCAGCTACTTCTTCTTTCCATGCAGCGATAGCTTTCGCTTCGGCAAAGTTGTTTTCGCTCAGATGAGCGGAACGGGTTGCCAACTTGTTGTAGAAGCGGTCGATGTAATCGTCCAACATACGTTTCATTGTATAGTCGGGAGCGATTTGAGACATCGAGTTCTTGATGTACTGAATCCATTCGGGAGAGTAGCCCTTGCTGTTTTTAGCATAATAGGTCGGGATAATCTCTGTTTCCAGCGTATGGTAGATGGTAGCGGCATCCAACTGGTCTTGATACTGTTGGTTTTCGTAAGTGCGCTTGTCGGTCAATGCCCAACCTGCACCCGGTTTGTAACCTTCGTACCACCATCCGTCCAATACGGAGAAGTTCAGTACACCGTTCATTTCGGCTTTTTCACCGGATGTACCGGATGCTTCCAACGGACGGGTCGGTGTGTTCAGCCAGACATCGACACCTGCGATCAGGTGACGGGCCAGGCGCATATCGTAGTTTTCCAGGAAGATGATCTTTCCTAAGAATTCCGGACGGCGGGAGATTTCAACAATGTGTTTGATCAAGCCCTGTCCACCACCATCGGCCGGGTGGGCTTTACCGGTGAATACGAACTGGATCGGGTATTGTTCGTTGTTTACGATCTTGGCCAGACGGTCCAAGTCGGTGAACAACAAGTGAGCACGTTTGTAGGTGGCGAAACGACGGCCGAAACCGATCAGCAAGGCGTTCGGGTTGATCTTGTCCAAGATGGAAACAACCTTTGCCGGATCGCCCTGATTCTTCAGCCAGTTTGTCTTATATTGATTCTTGATATATGTGATCAGCTTGTTCTTCAGAGTTTTGCGGATCTGCCAGATCTCATCGTCCGAAACGTTCTGGATAGCTTCCCAATACTTCTTGTTGGATTGGTCTTCGAAGAATTTCTTGTCGAAATGTTCAGCGAAGAAACGTTTCCATTCGGTTGAAGCCCAAGTCGGCATGTGTACGCCGTTAGTAACATACCCTACGTGCAGTTCGTCGGGGAAATACCCTTTCCATACCGGAGCAAACATACGCTGGGATACTTTTCCGTGCAACCAGCTTACGCCATTGGCTTCCTGGCATGTGTTCAAAGCGAATACGCTCATGGAGAACTTCTCGTTGGAACCTGGGTTTTCACGTCCCATATCGATAAATTCCTGCCAACTGATTCCTAACTTGCCGGGGAATTCACCCATGTAACGGCCGAACAGACCTTCGTCGAAGTAGTCGTGGCCAGCCGGAACCGGCGTGTGGACGGTATACAAGGCAGAAGCACGTACAACTTCCAGAGCTTGGTTGAATGAGAGACCGTCGTTCTGGATATAGTCAACCAGGCGCTGCGCGTTGATCAACGCTGCGTGTCCTTCGTTGCAGTGGTAGATCTGTTTCTTGATGCCCAACTTGTTCAACATCAGGATACCGCCAATACCTAACAAGTATTCCTGTTTCATACGGTTTTCCCAGTCACCGCCATACAACTGGTGAGTGATGGAACGATCCCATTCGCTGTTTTGAGGAATATCCGTATCCATCAGGTATAAAGGAACACGTCCTACGCTTACTTTCCAGATGTGCGCATATACGGTACGGCCGGGGTAGGGAACTTCCAATACCATCGGTTCACCGTTAGCCTGCATGACCTGCGTAAGGGGCAGTGCGTTGAAGTTTTGCGGTTCGTAGTTGGCAATCTGTTGTCCATCCATAGACAGAGATTGTGTAAAGTAACCGTAACGATACAAGAAACCGACAGCCGTCAAGTCGATATTGCTGTCACTGGCCTCTTTCAGATAGTCTCCTGCCAATACACCCAGACCACCGGAATAGATTTTCAACACGTTTGTCAAACCATACTCCATGCTGAAATAGGCAACTGACGGTTTCGTCTGATCCGGTTTGGCATTGACATAATCCTTGAATATTGAGTAAACAGCTTTGATCTCAGCCATCAGGGCTTTGTCTGCCAGAATTTCCTCAATACGTTTGTAGGACAGGCTTTGCAGTAAAAGTACGGGATTTCCTTCTGTAGATGCCCAAAGTTCAGGATCGATCTTGCCGAATAGTTTGGCTCCTTCATGGTTCCATACCCACCATAGGTTTGTTGCCATTTCATGCAACGGCTGTAGTTGCTCAGGGAGCATAGAATGAGAATAAACATCTTTCCAAATCGGGCTGTTTGCGTGATTCGCTTTGATTTTCATTATCGTGAAATTTAAAAAGTTTCAATTTCCATTTTGATATTGTACAATCTTTATTTTGCCTAAAAACGTTGCAAAGATAGAGATTATCAGTTTAATTATGAGCGTATTTTAATTATTTCTTTTGCTCGCATGTTCCAAAGCGATCCTGAAAGCTTCTTCATAGTAAACAATGAACTTGCTCCATTCCGCTTTAGCAGCCAGGTTGAAACTACGTTTCCGGATTTCAGCCACTTCTTTTTTATCTTTTCCGGCAAGGGACAGGATTGAGGAAGTGATGGCATCGGCTACTTCGAAATAATTGAAATCGTCGCGGTTCACGACCGCTACACCTTCACTGATGTTGTTGCCCGTCACATGTTTCTTTGCCCATAAGCCGAAACCGGCCAGGTCAGTGGTGATGGTCGGGATTCCGAATGCAATGCTTTCCAGCGGCGTGTATCCCCAAGGCTCGTAATAGGAAGGATAGACCGTTGTATCCATACCGATCAACAGGTCGTAATAGGGTTTGTTCAGTATGCCGTCGCGTCCGTCTAAATAGCAAGGGACGAAAATGATTTTCAGTTTGTCGGTTGCCGAATTGGTGAAACCGGCATGGAAAATATAGTTCAGTACCCTGTCTTGTTCCATTTGGTTTAGCCAATGTGTGACGAATGGTATTTGCATGGGAGAAGTTGTGCGGATATTCTTGTCGATGACTTCTTTCAAGTCTGCGCGTGCATCGCGTGTCCAAGCCGGGACCATGATGAAGGCGACAACTTCGCGCTGAAGCTTCCCGGAAGTACGAACCCGGTTCATCGCTTCGATAAAGACATCGATGCCTTTGTTCCGATATTCGTAGCGGCCGCTGGTGGAAACTAAGAATGCGTCCGGTGAGATGGGATATCCGAGCAGTTTCTCTGCGAGATTGAGCAGGTCGCGACGGGCGGTTGTACGCTTTTTGTCGTACTCCTTGCCTTCCGGGACGAAGTTGGGTTCGAAGCCGTTCGGCGTGACGATGTCCGGTGTTTTGTCCAGCAATTGTTTACACTCGCGAGCTGTGATGTCGCTCACCGTTGTAAAACAGTCTACATGCAGGGCTGTCTGTTTTTCCAACGAATGTTTGGCTTCCATATTCAGCTCTTGTGCCATCTGGTCGCCATTGTAGCCGTCCATGTAAGCATACAGGGCTTTGTTGTTTCCGGCGATAGAACGACCGATAGACGTTGCATGTGTCGTGAAGAGTGTTGCGATGGCAGGAATTTGCTTTTGGATGTAAAGTGCACCCATTCCTAACATCCATTCATTGAACAGAGCGGCAACCTTTTTGTTCTCTAACTTGTAAAAATGATAGAAACTTTCAATGACTCTACCTACTGCATAGGCGAAGATACAGGACTCGTCGTAGTCGCCGTATGCGTGGATCGAGTCCACACGGAAATTCTCCCACATTGAATAGAACAAAGAATCTTTTTCTTTGAAGAAGGGTTTAAAATCTACCAGGATTACAGGAGGTGTTCCCGGAACATTCCACCGGCCAACTTTTACTTTCAGTTTTTCTGTGGTCTCCGTATACGTTTTCCAGCCAGTAAACAGAGTATCGTCTTCAATGAAATCGGGTGCGTTTGTGTTGGCCCACACATCAGGTCCTATAAAGATCAGCTTATCTTTAAACGACTGTTGCAATGTGCGTGCTTTTGTTGAAAGGACGGTATAGATTCCGCCTACTTTGTTACACACTTCCCAACTGCTCTCGAAAAGATATTCTGGCGTTGTTGTTGTATTATCCATAAACGATTTTGTTTATAATCAGATATTTTTGAGGGTGCAAAGATACAAATTTTTATCTTTTTTTCAACTATAGGGTTTATTTAATGAATGAATTATGTAGATTTGTGGATATTTTAATAAATAGATGATTATGGCTAAAAGAAGAATTTTAAAGAAAGACATCAGCTATGTGGCTGGTGATTTGTTTTCGGAAGCATTGGTTTGCATGTTGTATATTCCGGGTGTTGATCCGGAAAAGGCTGATGTAGTGATGGCACGAATACTCGATATGCAAGACGAGTTTGTTCGTCGCGCCAACCATCCGGACGGGAAAGAAAACAAAAAACGTGTGAAAGAATATTATCGTAAATTGCGGGCAGACTTGCAGACGGAAATAAACGCAATCGCGACTGAAATCGGAGAGTTGAGCAAATAGAAAGGAGAGAATGAAGAAAGCGATAAGTAAGGCACTGATTCGTCTGGCCAGCTGGAAACTGGGGCCTGTGTTCGATGAAGTGCCTAAATGTGTGATTTGTGTAGCTCCGCATACCAGTAATTGGGATTTCATTGTAGGAAAGTTGTTTTATACCTCGATCGGCCGTAACGCCAGTTTCCTGATTAAAAAGGAATGGTTCTTTTTCCCGTTCAACTTGTTGTTTAATTGGTTGGGAGGTGTTCCTGTAGATCGTAGCAAACGGACTTCTGTGACGGACCAGATGGTGGCACAGTTCAATCAACGGAAAGAATTTCAGTTGGCCGTGACTCCAGAAGGTACACGCAAACGGGTGGATGATTGGAAAAGGGGGTTCTACTATATCGCACAGAAAGCTAATGTACCTATCCTGATGGCTTATTTCGACTACAAAAAGAAAGAAGCCGGTTTCAAAGGAATATTCTATCCTACGGGTGATGCGGATAAAGATATTCGTGAGATCCGTGAACATTACAGGGATGTGACTGCTTGTCATCCGGAAAACTTTGTTCAAATTTAATAATATGGCAGATAATTTACGTATCAGTATGGTCCAGTCCCATATCATTTGGGAGGACAGAGATGAAAACCTGGGTTATTATGGAGAATTGCTTCGACGGGTTAGCGGTAAGACTGACATAGCGGTTTTACCGGAAACATTTACGACAGGCTTCTCGTTGGATGTGGAAAAACTGGCTGACACGATGGATGGAATAACGATCCGCACGATCAAGGGATGGGCGGAGAAGTATAAATTTGCCGTGGCTGGCAGTTTTATCGTGAAAGAAGACGGGCATTACTTTAACCGTGCTTTTTTTGTCACTCCTGAGGGGGAAACTTATTTGTATGACAAGCGTCATTTATTCCGGATGGCGGGGGAGGACCAGTCTTTTACGGCTGGAGATAAACGGACGATCGTACGGTATAAGGATTGGAATATCTGTTTGCAAGTTTGCTATGACCTGCGTTTCCCGGTCTGGAGCCGGAACGTGGATAATGCATACGACTTGCTGATCTATGTCGCCAATTGGCCCGAAGCGCGTAAGAAAGTTTGGAAAACGTTGCTTCAGGCACGTGCTATGGAGAACATGGCGTATGTCTGTGGCGTGAATCGGGTTGGGATCGACGGCAAAGGTTTTGTGTATCGGGGTGACTCCATGATCTTTTCTCCAAAAGGCAAGAAGTTAGCGGATGCAGGCAAACGTGAAGAGGTCACCCGTACTTGCACGCTTTCCCGTGCGGATCTGGAAGAATTAAGAGGAAAGTTCCCGGCATGGAAAGATGCGGATGTTTTTGAAGTCAAGTGATATCTGTTAAAAACTGGGATTACTTTCATTGAATTATTAGATAGTCGAGATAAATTGTCATGAAAAAATTAATCAACCTACTTGTATTTATTTTAATCGTCAGTCTGAATGGTTGGGCACAGGAAGTCACTGAGTGGAACGGATGCGACCGTTACGACTTTCAGTTTAAAGGACGCGATGCGATTGTCGTCGTGCCTAAACATGCTGCCAAAGGGAACCCGTGGATTTGGCGCCCCGCTTTTTTCAACGCTTTCCCCAGCGTAGATAAAGCTTTGTTGGAAAAAGGATTTCATGTGGTCTATTATGATGTGACACACTGTTACGGTAACCCGCGTGCCGTCGCATTGGGCACTGATTTCTATAACTATATGAAAGATTCCTACGGACTTTCGTCGAAAGTGACGTTGGAGGGCTTCAGCCGTGGTGGTCTGTATGCGTTGAATTGGGCTGCAAAAAATACAGACAAGATCGCCTGTATCTATATCGATGCTCCGGTTTGCAACGTGTTCAGTTGGCCGGGAAGAAAAAATGCCGAGCTGTGGAACGACTTGCTGAAAGAATGGGACCTGACAGACGAAGAGATGAATTCGTTTAAAGGTAATCCGATCGATAACCTGGAGCCGTTGGCAAAAGCCGGTATTCCGATCATTAGCGTTTGCGGGGATGCTGACAAAGTAGTTCCGTTTAAAGAGAACATGGATGTCGTGCGTTCGCGTTACCTGGCTTTGGGAGGACCGGTTGAAGTGATCATCAAACCGGGGGTGGACCACCATCCGCACAGCCTCGAAAACCCGGAACCGGTCGTGAACTTTATTCTCCGCCACCAGCCGGAATATGAAAAGTACCTGCATTACAATGTGCGTGGCAGTCTGCAAAACTCATTCGTTAAGTTTGAGAAAGAGCGTAAAGCACGTGTCGCTTTCCTGGGAGGTTCCATCACTGAGATGAACGGCTGGAAGAATATGATTGAAAAACAGTTGCAACAGCGTTTTCCTTATACGGATTTTGAATTTGTAGAAGCCGGTATCGGTTCAACCGGAACGACACCGGGTTCTTTCCGGTTGCAAAATGATGTTCTTTCAAAAGGGAAGATAGACTTGCTTTTTGTGGAGGCGGCCGTGAATGACCATACAAACTATTTCACCCCGTTAGAACAGGTTCGGGGTATGGAAGGGGAAGTGCGTCATGCTTTATTGAGCAATCCGGAAATGGATATCGTGATGTTGCACTTCATTTACGATCCGTTTATCCCGATGGTTGCAAAAAAGCAGCAACCGGACGTAGTACTGAACCACGAACGGGTGGCCAATCATTATCTGATACCGTCTGTCAATCTGGTTCAAGAGATCGGTGAACGGATGCAAGATGGCGAATTTACATGGGAACAGTTCGGTGGAACTCATCCATTGCCATTCGGTCATAAATTCTATGCTGCGGCTATCAATCACCTGTTTGATACGATGTGGAAAGGAATCACGCCCGACATGCCTGTTGTCGCCCATGAAATACCGGCACAACCGCTTGACGCATACAGTTATTTCGCGGGTGATTTTATCGACTTAAAAGAGGCGAAACTGGACAAGGGCTGGAAATACGTTCCTTCCTGGCGTGCGGATAATACATACGAAAAGAGAAAAGGTTTTGTTGATGTCCCCATGTTGGAAGCTACCCGTCCGGGCGATAAACTGACACTCGGCTTCACAGGAAAAGCAATCGGTATCTTCTGCACACCGGGTCCGACGGCCGGCATCCTTGAGTACAGCATCGACGGTGCTCCATTTAAAAAACTCGATACTTTTACCGAATGGAGTAAATATCTGTATATTCCTTGGGTATATATGTTGGAAACAGAATTGGATGACACTACTCATAAACTGGTACTTCGCATCTCGAAAGACAAAAATCCCGCATCACTCGGTACGGAATGCCAAATACGGAATTTCGTCGTAAACAGATAAAAGGACATAAAAACAAAAACGTTCCGACCCTGTCATGGCCGGAACGTTTTTGTTCATATAGTTTGGTGAAAATAACTTATTACTTCACGGACTGTCATGGCTTGATTGGCAAGTCTTGTAAAGATATGGGCAAAATTTACAATAACCCCCTTATCGGGCGTTTTTCTATTTGTTCTGAAATCCTGGACGATTCGGATCTGACATTTTGCTCTTTTTCTTGGGAATTGGGAAACAACGGCTAAAACGAGTCCGGCAAGAAAGCGGGAAACCATCTCTTTCCGTTATCG
>JAGBDR010000118.1 GCA_017937385.1 Parabacteroides sp. | reverse complement strand
GTAACTATTCAGCGGACGCGCTGAGGCGATAATATGGGACAGACGTTATACCTATAGTGGCGTTTAATCTATTGATTTCATAGAAATTAGATACGAATTTATTTGGTCATGTCAGATAAATTTCGTACCTTTGTATCTGTGAAACAACAGGTTAACGACATAACAGAAGTGCTTCGCAGGTTGTCGTCGCAGATTGAATCAATGCAGAAGACCATCGACTCGCAGCATGCGACGATTTGTCAGATTAACCGTACAGGCCAGGGTCAACTCAAGGAAATCCGTGACCTGAAGCGGATGCTGAAGAAGAAAGACAAGGAGAATGATGAACTCCGCAAACGCCTTTCCAAATATGAGGAGCCTCCCAAAAATTCCGGCAACAGCAGCACACCTCCATCGAAGGAGCGAATGAAAGATGAAATTGTACGTCGTACGAAGTCGCTGCGAAAGCCATCGGGAAAGAAGCCCGGAGGTCAGCCCGGTCATGAGGGCAATACGCTTGAACTGCATGATGAGGCAGACCGCATTGTGGAGGAGAGCCCGGATTTGTGTGATGAGTGTGGCGAATCGTTGGCGGAATGCGATACCGAGCTTGATTACATCACCCAGGTAATATCGTTGCCCGAACTGAAGCCTCTGATAACGGAGGTGCGGCACTATGTCAAGGTCTGCAGCACGTGCGGCAAGCGTGTCAAATCACACACGGAACGTCGGCGTTCGAACGCCGTGGTGTACGACGCGTCAGTCAAAGGACTTGTCGTATATCTGTCGACTGTCCAGTTCTTGCCCTATAACCGTATAGCATCCTTTTTCAAAGAAGTATTCGGCCTTGAAATCAGCCAGGGGTCAATGGTCAACTGGATCAACGAGGCCAAACGATCGTCCGAACCCGCCATTGAGAAAATCAAGGAGTATATAATGCAGTCGTCGGTAGTCGGTTTTGACGAGTCAGGTTGCTATTGCAACAAACGTCTTGACTGGGCGTGGATAGCGCAGACAGTGTATTTTACACTTGTATTCCACGGCAAAAGCCGCAAAGGTCAGGAACTGGAAGACAGGTTCGGCGATTCTCTCGAACGGATGACAGCCGTAACCGACCGCCACAGCGCATACTTCGCGCTTCATTTCCTCAACCATCAGGTATGTCTGGCGCATCTGCTGCGCGAATGTCAGTATCTCAATGAACTTGACAAAGAACAGCAATGGTCCGGATCGGTTGAAAGCCTCCTGCAGGAAGCGATACACGAGCGAAATCAGAAACCGACTGAGTCGATGGAAACAAAGACGTGGCTTGACCGTCTGGACAAACTTATTGACGAAAATCTGTCGAAGCTGAACGAAAAGTTCACCACCTTCAGGAATGGCCTGCTCAAATGCCGGGATTACATCTTCAACTTTTTGCGAGATCCGGCGATACCGCCTGACAACAATGCATCCGAACGCGGGATACGGAAGCTGAAAATAAAGCTGAAGAACTCCGGATGCTTCCGCTCTGACCTCGGCGCCGATGCCTTCATGGACCTGCATTCAATCATCGAGACGACCAAGAAGCACGGAAACTCACCATACAATGCCATACTCGCCCTTTTCTAAAAGGCGACTACCGCAACGTGTCCGCTGAATAGTTAC
>JAGBDR010000073.1 GCA_017937385.1 Parabacteroides sp. | reverse complement strand
GCTGAATCACTTAATTCCAAGATTAAAGGTTTTAGGGCGCAACTGCGGGGAATTGCGGATATACCGTTTTTCTTATACCGACTTTGTACTATCTTTGGTTGAGGATGACTTTTCGTGCCACGGAAATTTGCAGATGAGCCTTTATCTACTTCCTGTTCCAGCGTATTGGATAAGGAAGACCTGAGTTCTATCTCAGAAGAGCAAGTTTGGGTTGATAAAACATTAACAACTTCTTTCCTGAACGCATTATATGCCTCCATCCCTGGATGGGACACTTCTGTAGCAGACGCTTCCGACGAAGCAACCGGAGGCGGCTCCTGGACAAACGGTACCGTTACCGCAGATAGCCCGATTTGGTATTGGCCGTATGCAAACATTCGCAATTGCAACATTTTCATTCAAAATGCCTCCAATCCGGAAGTTTGCACGATCAATCGCGAATTGGCTAACCGCTTGATCCATGAAGCACGTTTCATCCGGGCATACCTCTATTTTGAAATGGTCAAACGATATGGCGGCGTACCTCTGATTACGGTACCCCAAGAGATAACAGATGACCTGTACGTCAAGCGTAATTCAACCAAAAAATGCTTTGATTTCATTATTGATGAATTACAAACTTGTATCAACAATTTACCCGATACCTACGAAGCCAACGACTTGGGACGTGTAACCAAAGGAGCTACCAAAGCATTTTTGGGACGTGTATTGTTGTTCCGCGCCAGCCCTCAATTCAACCCGAACAACCAGGCTGAACATTGGCAAACGGCATACGACCACAACAAGGCGACATTGGACTACCTGATCGGTCAGGGACATGCCCTGTATGAAGATTATGGCGAACTGTTCTTGAAAGAAATGAATGATGAAGTCATCTTCGCCATCCGTTATGAGAATCCGACCCGAACTCATAACCGTGATGCAGCGGTTCGCCCAATCAAATTTTCGCAAAATTCTACTGGCGGAAATCATCCGACACAAGAAGTCATCGACCGTTTCCCGACCATCGACGGAGGTACGTATACCTATGCCGACTGGGAAAAAGAAGGTAGCGGAGATGTCTTCAAATTGTGGGAAAACCGTGACAACCGTTTCTATGCAACCGTCGTTTACCAAGGCAGTACCTACTTCAACGAAATCATGGAATTGAACCAAGATGCCCAGAACGACTATGCGTATGGAAAGAACATGGGTACTAGTACCGGATATTATTCCAAAAAAGGTATCAACCAAAGTCTCTCGATCGACGAATGCCAGAAATCCGGAACAGACTACATTGATATCCGTTTGGCTGAAGTCATGTTGAACTACGCGGAAGCGGCTGTCGAAGTAGGTAAACTGGATGAAGCATTCAATATGTTAAAACAAATCCGTAAACGTGCCGGCATCCATGAAACCAGTTCCGATCCGAACAAGAAAGGATTGCTTTACGGTTTGAATCCGAACATGAACCAGAATGAAATGCGTGAAGCTGTACGTGAAGAACGTTTCATCGAATTGTTGTTCGAACAAAAACGTTTGTGGGATATGCGTCGTTGGATGATCTACGACAAAGTCATGACGGGCCAGGAAAAACGTCATGCATTGGTAATGACCCAAAAGGGCGACGGTAGCTATGAAACCTATTTGTTCGACCGTGACAACACCCCGATGATCACAAACGCACAAATGTATTTCCTTCCGATGAAACGGGGCGAAATGAATAACAACCCCAACTTGGAACAAACCAAAGGCTGGGAAAACGGTACTTTCGACCCACAAGCCGGTCTGTAACAACAAATAACTCCATTATAAACAGGAGCTAAATATAAACAGGAGCTAAATAAATGATTTATTTTGGCTCCTGTTTTTTTCAAGTTCAGTAGCTTACCCCTCATTTTCAATTTTAATATCATGGACTTGAGCAAACATTATGCATACTGATTTTAAACAACAATAAAATGAAACTGAAATTACTGCTTTTTACTTTCATCTTGATTTGCACCGGATGCAGACAAGAGCCGCAGGTACAGGCTGCTTATGATTTGATTGAGCGTGTCACTCCTGGTTACGGGAAACAATTCAAACTGGAATTGATAGAGCCTGTCAATGGACAGGATGCTTACGAGATTGACTCCGAAGACGGGAAAGTCATCCTGCGCGGAAACAATACGATCTCGTTGGCCACAGCCTTTAACCAGTATTTGAAATATACCTGCAACGCACACCTTTCTTGGTTTGGCGATCAGCTGGACTTGCCGGAACAATTGCCGATGCCGGAACCTACCCGCAACACCATCAACGGCAAATACCGGGTATATATGAACTATTGCACAGTCAGCTACTCGGCCGCCTGGTGGGATTGGGAACGTTGGCAACGGGAGCTCGACTATATGGCGATGAATTCAATCAATATGCCTTTAACGGTCGTTGGTTTGGAAGCCGTTTGGTACAACACGTTACTCAAACATAAGTTTACGGATGAAGAAGCCCGCCGTTTCTTAGCGGGTCCTGGACATTTTGCCTGGCAATGGATGCAGAACCTGCAAAGCTACGGAGGTCCGCTCCCAAAATCTTGAATTGACAAACATATCGTTTTAGGAAAACAGATCATCGACCGCGAATTGGAATTGGGGATGCAACCGATCCAGCAAGGTTTTTCCGGTTACGTTCCACGTGAGCTAAAAGACAAATATCCCGATGCCAAGATACAATTGCAACCTTCCTGGTGCGGGTTTACCGGTGCAGCCCAGTTGGACCCGACCGACCCTTTGTTTGCTGCGATCGGACGTGATTTCCTGGAAGAAGAAAAGAAACTCTTCGGAGCACACGGTGTCTATGCGGCCGATCCGTTTCATGAGAGCCGTCCGCCGGTAGATACGCCTGAATATTTGAATGCTGTCGGCCAATCCATCCACCAACTCTTTGAAGATTTCGATCCGAACTCCATCTGGGCCATGCAGGCTTGGAGCCTTCGCGAACCAATCGTAAAAGCCGTTCCCAAAGAAAACCTGCTGATTCTCGACCTGAATGGTGCCAGAAGCCAACAAAAGGATGCTTGTTGGGGGTATCCGCTTGTTGCTGGAAATCTGCATAATTTCGGAGGACGAATCAATTTGCATGGAGACCTGCGCCTGCTCGCTTCCAACCAATATGCTAATGCAGTAGAAAAGAACCCCAATGTTTGTGGTTCGGGGCTTTTCATGGAGTCGATCGAACAAAACCCGGTCTATTACGATTTAGCATTTGAGATGCCCTTGCATAAGGAAGAGGTGGATATCGAAGAATGGCTCAACCAATATGCGGACCGCCGTTATGGCAAAACATCCGAAAAAGCCCGCCAAACATGGAAATTCTTGTTAGAAGGTCCTTACAGACCAGGAACCAACGGTACAGAACGCAGCTCCATCATAGCTGCCCGGCCTGCCGTGGACGTAAAGAAATCCGGTCCGAACGCTGGCCTGGGCATTCCCTATTCCCCGCTTTTGGTTCTACAGGCGGAAGGCATGTTGTTGGAAGATGCCAACAAGTTGAAAGATTCCAAGCCGTACCGTTTCGACATCGTGGATATCCAACGCCAGTTGATGTCCAACCTCGGACAAGCCATTCATAAACAAGCCGCAGAAGCTTTCCGTCAGAAAAACAAACAGGCGTTTGCCTTGCATAGTACCCGTTTTCTTGAAATGTTGCGTGACGCAGATGAATTGCTACGTACCCGTCCGGAGTTTAATTTTGACAAATGGCTGACACAAGCACGTAGCTGGGGAGACACCAACGAGGAAAAAGAGCTGTTTGAAAAAGATGCCACCTCACTTGTCACCATCTGGGGAGCCGATGGAGATCCGGTCATATTCGACTATTCCTGGCGCGAATGGACAGGATTGATAGAAGGATATTACCTGAAACGTTGGGAGAAGTTCTACACCATGTTGCAGGAAAAACTGGATGCCGGGACAAGTTACAACGAAGAAGGACTCCCGTTGGTACACGGTCGTGAATCGTTCCGCGCCAACGAGTTTTACAACAACTTGGCCGATTGGGAACTTCAATTCGTTTCCGCATCCAACAAAACCCGCACTCCTCTCACACAAGGGGATGAAGTGGAAGTTGCTACCCGGTTGTACAAGAAATATACACGCCTTGCAGCTGAATACTACAAAGATGAAATCCAAGCGGAAGAGATCCACGAAGGTAACATTTTTGAAAACTTAGGTGAATAGTCCCAAGATAATCCTATACAGAATAGAGAATGGAACGCCGATGACACGGAACCCATGTCATCGGCGTTCTCATATACCTATTTAGAAACCTTTATTTATCCATTGTCCATCAATACGCCACCGTCACCTCAAACCCTTCCCGGCGGGCACGGCCAGCGATCTCCTCCAGTTTCTCTTTTGAGACTTTCCGCAGGTTCTTGACAGGCGTTTCGCGGTCGATGGTATAGATCATGACCTGTTTGGGATTGATTTTCTTTAGAGCTTCTATCCAGCCGAATATTTCCGGGTCAGTCGTATTGGTCACGCTTCGGCCATCCTTTTCTCCCTCCAGAAACATCGTTTGGATAATCAGGTTGCCCTTGAAACGGCAAAGGTGTTTCAACAGGTAATCAAAAGAAAAAGAGAAGGAGCACGGATCGTTCAATTGCTTGATACGGAAACTCATGACGGAATCGAATTTCAATATATTGTCATCGACCTTGTTCAACGCCTGGAAAACCTCCTCCTTATGAAGCATGGTCGAATTGGAAAGCACGGCAATCTTGGCTTTCGGGAAAAAGCGATCGCGTGCTTCGATCGTATCGTCGATGATGCCGGCAAACTCCGGATGCAGGGTCGGCTCACCATTTCCGGCAAAGGTGATGACGTCAGGTGCCGTTCCCTCCGCCTGCATGGCGGATAATTTTTGTATCAGGGCCTCTTTTACTTCCGCACGAGACGGCAATTTGCTGTGCGTACGCCGTTCTTCGTTCAACCCGCATTCGCAATAAATACAGTTGAACGAACACAATTTCCCATCCGCAGGTAACAAATTTACCCCCAAAGAAACTCCCAACCGACGACTCTGTATCGGCCCGAACACGATTTTATCAAAAAGAATTGTTGACATATTGATTCATATTTGTTTACAAAGCTACAAAAGTTATCAGAATTTCCAACGCAACAACGTATATACATCTGCTTTGGATTTTCCGGCAATCTCTTCCAAGTCGGTACCGATTACATCACGGTCCGCATAACGGGTATATCCCAACTTAGCGGAAAAAGATAGCTGTTTCACGATATTCCACCGGAAAGAAAACGCCAACCGGAGCCCTTTTCCATAAAAGAAAGGCATATTGAAAGCATACAAGAGATTCTTTTCGTAGGAGGAAAGCCGGGTTTGATAATTATCCGTATGGAACCCTGCCACATAAAAATCTGCCTGAACAGGGATATCAACCGGTTTCCAACCTACGCTTTGAGCAATCATCCATCCTTTGCTCTTATCATCCGCTTCCGTATACCCGATGCCGTCTGCGGATGTCCGTAACGAAACGGACGAAGAGACCGCATACAAAGCTTGCACCCGCAAACGCTGTTGACGGTCAGGTTCTATATTTTCTTTTCGTTTGTGTTTATAGCGGACGTACACAGACAAGTTCCGGTTAGGTGCATAATCAAGCTGCAACATATATTCTTTTCCTGTCGATGGTGCGTCCACCCCATATTTCAACCAAGGAAACCGGAATATATCGGCATAGGCGGATAATTTCCAATGGCTGAAAGGAGTCCATTGCATTCCCATATACACACCCTGTTCATTCCGGACAGCCGAATTTTGTGAAAAGGCATTTCCGAAAAAAGCCTGATAGCGTTTGTCATAATACCGATACAATACCAACAAAGAAAAATAAGAAGCCGGCGTCAACTGCAAGGCATTCAAGGAAGCAACTGCTCCATTCCGACTCAAAGCTGTTTCGCCATAAAACTTAATCAACCTATTTTTCAACAGATAATCCACACTGGCATTCCAATTCCGGTTGCCCCGAAAATAGAAAAAGTTATAAGGCTTCGGATCCGGCTGTACCGAATGGTTCCCGAAAGAATAGGAGAGGGCGGTCAGGCCGACACAGACATCGGGAGTCGCATATCGTATATTCCCGCCATATACCGACATAGATACGTTGCGCATTTTCTCCCTGTCCCGCACCAAGCGATGCAAACCATCCGTTTTGAACGAAGTGACAACTGTACTGTCCGTACTGCCGTCCAATTTCCGATACGAACAGAACAGGCTGATATCGAACTTTTTCCAGTTGACAGTAGCGGCTACTCCCCGGAAGAAGTCGCTTTCATTGGTTGAAAAATGACGGCGGAATCCGTTTGTCCTCCTTTCCGCTTGCGAGACAAGGACGTTCCGGCTGGGAGAAAAATCATGGCTGACAACCAACCCTTGCCCGAAAGATACTTTATAATCCCCTATAGCAAGACTTTTCAACCATGTATTCATCTCTTTCAGAAAGAGATGTACCGAGTAGTAGTCGTACCCTTTATGATACCGGTTCCAAAAAGGTTCTCCCGCATCCTTTTCCGCGACCAGCCCGAACTGGATGCGTTCATCGAAAGCATACGAATAACGTAAAGAGTGATAGAATGGCTCTCCCAAATACTTCCGGTTCGGATACTGTTGCAGGATGCTGTCGGGATATGAACAATAACCTTTCTTTTGTTGAAAACATTGGTCATATCTGATTTGCAAATCATTAGAACCTTGCTTCAACAGGTTTTTCACAGTAATAGGACGTTTATCAACCGTCTTTTCACCGATATAGACAAACGGGACAAGCAAGGAAATCGTTTCCAAATCGAACGATTCCACATTTTTAAGTTCATAAAGAGTGACCATTTTTCCATAACGGGAACGATATTCCAACAGTTCCCGTATCTGCAAATCGGACAAAAAAGGGAGACGTTTCAACTGTTCTTCCGTCACGGTGTTGAGTTCGAAAGGGTGCTCGACCAGATAGGAAAGATCTGCATAAAGCGACTCGATACGCGCCTCATCTTCCGTTTCCAAAGCCATCTCTTCTATATATTCCATCCACTTATCAACAGAATAGAGTGTCTGGCTTTTAAGTTGATAACTGTTTATGAACAGAAATACCAACAAGTTTATAAACATTCGTTTCATAGTCAATCCGGATTAAAAAGAATAACTCAAACCCAGTCCGGAACTGACTCCCAAAACCGGATGATAAACAGTCGCGACATCGATTGTAAATCTTGCCAAACGATACCCGATACCCAAAGTAGGCAGGAGAGGAACGGTCTGTACTCCCGCCCGTACACGAAAGTTTCTGAACGGGACATACTCAATCCCCGCATTTCCGGCCCATGTGTGTGCCTGATTAGTCTCGACAGTTCCCACTATCAACAAGCTGTTGATTATCTCCCATTGAAAACCAATTTGTACAGAATAACCGGTAAAACAGTTTGTTTCAATAGTATGCTTATAAATGGAAACAGAAGGAAAATTCATTATCAACATTCCAATCAACAGCTTGTCAATGGGTGTAAACAAGAGACCGACATCCGTGGAAAGCCGTTTCGGAACCGCTTCCCACAACTCGGTCTGCAACATCTGATATTGAAAACCGATCCCCATCTTCCACCGATCGTTCAACCGTTTCCCGACCGACACACGAAAAAGCGTTTCCCTATACCGGTCGTATCCGAAAGAAGAGATATCAACAGCTGCCGACAACCACGGATTCGGATAGACAAATTCCATTCCCATCGTTCCCAACTCCTTTACACCATACCGATTCAAATAGTTGATATAAAGCATTTTATCCGTATGCAAAGTCACCAGCGCCGGATTAAACAAAACCGACTGCGTAACCCCGTTTCCTCCCATTCCCAAACTACGGATATCCGAAATCCGAAGGTTATCAACAGCCTGGATGTGGATAGATATCCAAAACAAAATGAATAAACTGATTGGTTTCATAGCAAGGTGTCGTTTAGATGGTCAATTATTGATATGCATTTGTACGGCAAAATAAGTCTGGGCAAAAGCGATTTGAGGTTTTCGACTATCTCCGTTTTGGGCAATCAGATAACAAGCCTCCTTTGCCTTTACCACTACATTGTTAATAAAGTTATCCCATTTCGCATAGCCCAACAACGGCTGCAACTTAGAGTGATTGATATTCGTGAGGAAATGAAGAGAAAAGTGTTTCATAGTCTGTTGATTTTAGTTGTTTATATAGAGTCACAAAGATAATGATTTCCATACATCTCACAACAGATTCGTGATTTTCTTAGTCAAATTCTGTAAAACCGTCTCATGCTATCCGCAAATCCATTACTTTTGTGAACAATGTGGAGAAAAAGCAAGTATAAAATATTGATAGCATTCATGTTGTGTGCAGCGGGAGCTCACACGCAAACATTGAAGATCAAGGCCGTTCCCGAAGGAGTGCAAAAGGCTTATCTGGATGGAAAGGACACGGTCCCTATTGTCCACTTGCGGGAAATCTACATTTATCCACCGGTAAAGTTTAAGAACCAACGTGAACAGGCACGCTACAACAAACTGGTCCGGGATGTGAAACGCACACTGCCGTATGCCAAAATGGTGTATGAAACCCTGATCGAAACCTACGAATACATAGAAACGCTTCCCGACGAAAAATCCCGCCAGGCCCACCTGAAACGGATGGAAAAAGAACTTTTCCAAGAATATAAACCACAGTTGAAAAAGCTGACTTTCTCACAAGGCAAACTACTTATCAAACTGATCGACCGGGAATGCAACCAATCGAGTTACAACCTGTTGAAAGCCTACTTAGGCAGTTTCCGGGCAGGTTTCTGGAACCTGTTTGCCGGCATGTTCGGCGCCAGCCTGAAAACCGAATACGATCCCAAAGGAAAAGACGCCATGACGGAACGGGTGGTCGTACTGGTCGAAAACGGCTTACTCTGACAACTGTTTGAAGAAATCCCAGATGATGATGCCGGTCGTCACCGAAACATTCAACGAATGCTTGGTCCCGTATTGCGGTATTTCAATACACATATCACAGTTATCAACGACACATTGTTGAACCCCTTTCACTTCGTTTCCCATGATAACGGCATACTTTTGATTCTTGTCCAACAGCAACTTATCCAACATCGTACTTCCTTCAGCCTGTTCAACCGCACAGACCGTATACCCTTGCCGTTTCAAGTTATCAACAGCCTCCATCGTATCCTCGAAATACTTCCAGTCAACCGTCTCTTCCGCTCCCAAAGCCGTCTTGTGGATCTCGGCATGAGGCGGACAAGCCGTGATGCCGCACAGGTAAATGCTTTCCACCCGGAACGCATCGGACGTACGAAACACGGATCCTACATTGTTCAAGCTTCTTACATGGTCGAGCACAACGACCAACGGGATTTTTTTACTATCTTTGAATGCTTCCGGAGTCAGACGGTTCAATTCTGTTATCTTCAACTTGCGCATAGCTATCTTTTCTTTGCTTGCAAAAGTAGTGAATTAATGTGGATATGTCGTTGAAAAGCTATTGATAAGTGGTGGACACAAAATGAAAAATAATGCTTGCTTTACTCGATTAGTCCGTTATACATCCTTTTACTTTTATCATGCAACAAAAAGAACGGATTATTTGTTACGCCCTATCAACAAGGGTTATTCACGTATCAACAGCCCCCGACGGCTATAAACTTTTACACACAGACAGTTTTCAACTGAAAACGAATAAAGTCTGTAAAATAAAGAATAACAGGAAATAAAGCGATGGATAACCTGTTAGTATCTATTTCATAAATGGTTTCCACCGTTTAATAACGAATCGGACAAGTATTGTGACCAAAATCTATAAACGATTTCAACAGGCCATTATATTCATCTTACTAAAATTAAAAGAGAAAGAATAAATAGGAATATGATATAAGGATTGTGGATAACTGGGGAAACTCAGGGATTCGGACGGCCTTGCAGGAGGATGGGTTTTAGAGAGGGTGTGATGGATTTGAACGCATTTTATATGTATTTCTTATGCAGGATTCAAGAAAGTCTTTATCTTTGCGCGTTATCAACCCTTTGTTGATAAAAGGAGTAAGACAAAGATTATCAGTTATAAAAAATGATGATAACTTTGTTGATAGACCGTGAATAGCGGTTTATGCTCGTGGGTGGTTATTGAATTTTACAATCATTTAATACAGGTAACAATGTTGACAAACCAATCGATCGGATATATGGACGCGCCCATTCCCAAAGGAGTGGACCTGAAGGAAGAGATAAACAAGATGCGTAAAGAAAAGAACGCTGTTATCCTCGCTCATTACTATCAGACGGGCGATATTCAGGATATAGCGGATTTTGTGGGAGACAGTTTGGCATTGGCGCAACAGGCAGCCAAGACGACAGCCGACATCATTGTTTTCTGCGGCGTTCATTTTATGGGGGAAACGGCGAAGGTGTTGTGCCCGGACAAGAAAGTGCTGGTTCCGGACCTGAATGCCGGTTGCTCGCTGGCGGATAGCTGTCCGGCCACCGATTTTGCTGAATTTGTCAAGCAACATCCCGATCATGTGGTCATTTCGTATGTGAATACGACCGCGGCTGTAAAGGCCGTGACGGATGTCGTGGTGACTTCAACCAACGCCCGCCAGATCGTTGAAAGTTTTCCGGAAGACACGAAGATCATCTTCGGGCCCGACCGGAACTTGGGTAATTACATAAACAGCATCACTGGACGCAAGATGCTGCTTTGGGACGGCGCTTGCCATGTGCACGAACAGTTCTCATTGGAAAAGATATTGGAATTGAAAAAACAGTATCCGGAAGCCGAAGTGATCACTCATCCGGAATGCAAGCAACCCGTTGTACAAGTCTCCGACTTCGTAGGATCGACCGCAGCCCTTCTGAAGCATACGGTCAAGTCGGACAAGCGGCAGTTCATTGTTGCGACGGAAAGCGGCGTTATTCACGAAATGCGCAAGCAAAGCCCCGACAAGGAATTCATCCCTGCTCCTCCTGCCGACGGTACATGCGCTTGCAACGAATGCAATTTCATGCGTCTGAACACAATGGAAAAACTTTACAACTGCCTGAAATACGAACTCCCTGAAATCTTCGTCGACGAAGAGGTGCAGAAACAAGCCATCCGCCCGATCCAAAAGATGTTGGAGATCTCGGCAAGGTTAGGGTTGTAGGTTAAGTATTTTGGGGCAGTACATTCGTACTTTGCCGGGAGTATTCCAGTACTTCCGGCAAAGTACTGGAATACTTTGCCGAGAGTACTGCGGTATTGTGCCTAAGTACGGCTGTATTCATCAGGAGTATTTTGTTTAGTCAAACCAGTTGATACATTCTTCATACCGGTCGAATTTCATTTCCTCTGTCACACCGGCCCGGCGTAGAGCGTCCAGTATGAATTTCTGCTCTTGGGGCGGGAGGGCAAACTCGCCTCTTCGACGTTCGTAATAAGGGTTGTGGCCGAACTGGTTTTTGAGTATCGACATGAACGTGTAATACTGTCCGGGAAACATCCGCTTCTGCATCCCGGTGAATCCCCAGGCATACGTGATGGGAACAGAGGAACGATAGTGTGGGCATTGATCGTCTTTCGTGCACCGGTTGGGGTTCATCAAACGCAATACGTAACACTGTTCCAATAACGGTTTGTAGGCGATTTGGTGCAGGCATGCTGCGGCACGCGGACAATCTTCATGTTGGCAGACTCCGAAGTCTACGGGTATGTCTTTATAGAGAATCTTGGGCATCTTCCTTTATTTAATAATTGCAATTTTAGTAACTACACTTTCTTGTGAATCTTCGGTGGCAGCAAGCACAAGATAGATGCCGGAAGCGACGCGGACGCCTTTGGCGTTCCGGCAGTTCCAGATGGCTTGTCCGCCTAAAGATTGGGTTTGGTAGATCAGGTTTCCGTTCAGGTCGGTGATCTTTACGATCGAGTTGTCCATCAATCCGGTGATGGTCACTTTATCCCTGTGTTCGGGTCGTACGGGATTGGGATAGGTATACACGTCGGAATAGTCGCTTCTGCCTTCGGTCGCTTCTCCTTGGTAGGAAACCAGTCCTTTGTCGGTTCCGATGAAGACTTCGCCTGTTTTCTCGTTGATATCTATCGAGTAGATATGGTCAGAGAGGAGCGGGCTGTTTGTGGTGTTGAACTGATGGACGATCTCTTGATTGTCTCTACTCAAAACATAGACACCGTTGTTTTGTGTCCCGATCCATTTCCGGTTGCCGTGGTCAACCTTGATACAGGTTATCATGGTGTTGTCGAGGAAATAGTAGGGTTCGTCGTCTTCGTTAAGTAGTTTCACACGTGTGCAGCGCATGGAGGAGCTGTTTTCCGATGTGGCCAGTCGGGGATTGGTAAAGTAGATGGCTCCTTTGTTGGTTCCTACCCAGACATATCCGTTCTTGTCTTCCGTCATGCAGGTGTAGTTGCTGGGGGAGAAATCGTTGCCGTCCGTGTCGATAAAACTTTTGAAAGAGTAGGAATCCGCCTCATCCAAAGAGTTGCTGTTTGCTATCATTGTCAGACATATTTGATCGGTAGGACGAGATATGTTTATCCATTTGTCATTGTTGGAAGTAATGAGTATATCGTTCACCGTGTATTTGCCGTTCAACGATTCGACGGACAAGCTGTGCCATTTCTCTTCCTTGTCTAAAATTTTAATGGCCTTGCTTACTTCGGAATTGGTCATCCATAAGTTCCCTTCTTTGTCAAAAGCGAGTCCGTCTATACGGCAATAATTTCCTGCATTGTTGTTGGCGTTTTCAAGTGGACTATTTCTTCTGTCGTAAACGATAGAAGGTTCTCTTTCTATGAAATGAAAAAGGCCATAACCGAAAGAAGAGGTGTAGATGATTTCTTCTCCAGAGTCATTGGAGGTGACAACGATGCTTGTATAGTCTTTAGGCCATACTTTAAGTTTGCTTTGAACGACGGAAGGTTCCAATACGGTCCATTTGTCGTAGTCGTATATCATGATTGCTCCTCCTTTGTTGAACCAAGTACCGTTTGTAAAGTCTTTTCCTCCCGGTATGATATACACATGGTCGTTTTTGCATACAATTCTATAAGGACTGTTTGAGTAAGGCCCATCCAATACAATCGCCTCGTTGACCGCTTCGAACTGGTTGGCGCCGGTTCGTTTGATGGAGCGCAGGCCTTTGCTGCCTTCGGCTATCCAGTAGGTGTTGGTCTGGTAGGTGCTGATATCTTTGAGGGTCAGGTTGTTGATCCGGTCGAACGTTTTTGTGTCGGTGAAAAGATAGATTTGCGAATTGGCGATACAGGCCAGTTTGTCACCGACGACTTTCAGGTTGTTCATGGAGGCGTTACTTGCCAAAGTAGCGGTTGTACCGTTGGATTCGTAGTAGACTCCTTTGTTTCGAGTCAAGTAGAACAACTGGTTGTTGAACAGGACGACTTTGTCAACAGACTGGCCTGCCGGAAATCCGGAAATCGGATAGGGTTTCCAGTTCGCTTTGTCTAACAGATTGTCTTTGAGTGAGGCATACAGGATGCGGGAAGACTCGGTTGTGGAGGCATATATCTGGTTGTTCCGGATGGCACAGGAAGTGATATTCATAGAAAGGTTGTAGGTATCGGTTATTTCGTTTTTCTTCATGTTGACGACTACTATGCCCGATTTGATGGACAGGTAAGCATATTCATTATGAAGCATGACGGAATTGACCTCTTTCTCCCGGATGGAGGTCGTCGTGGACAGATAGGGAATATTCTTGACTGAACTTCCCTGCAGGATGTCGATGTTGCCGTTCTTGTAGACGATCAGTAGGGATTGGGTCTGTTTGTTGTAGGATATGAATTGTATATCCGTGTCGTTCAGTCCGTTTCCCTTATAGTAAGGTTTGATGCTGTTGTCCTCTTTCCCATATAGGTAGAGAGCGCCTTCCGCAACGACAAATACCTGGTCGGCTGATTCTTCTACCTGGTTGGTATTGTTGTAAGAAAGGTATGTTTTCCATCCGAGCGCGTTGTCAGGAGTTGGCAACGCGGAAGATGAGAGCAGGAAAAGCAGGAGGATAGTCCATATATGTTTCATAAGAAATCTTTTTGTTAGAGCGTGTAGTTGGATAGAAAGGCAGTCAGTTTCTTGACCGCTTCGGCACGATGGCTGATCTGGTTCTTGATGTCATTTCCCATTTCGGCAAATGTTTGCGAATAGTTGTCCGGCACGAATAGAGGATCGTATCCGAAGCCGCTTCCGCCTCGTTTCTCTTGGATGATCGTGCCGTTGACGATTCCTTCGAACAAATATTCCTTTCCGTCCAGGATAAGGGCTATAACTGTCCGGAAACGGGCTTTCCGGTTTGTCTGGCCTTCCATTTCGTGGAGGAGTTTGTTCATGTTGGCTTCTGAATCGTGTCCCGGTCCGGCATAACGGGCCGAGTATACGCCCGGAGCGTTGTCGAGGGCTTCCACTTCCAGTCCGGTGTCATCGGCGAAACAATCGTATCCGAAATGTTCTTTGATATAACGGGCTTTCTGGAGGGCATTTCCTTCCAGCGTATCGGCGTTTTCGGGAATGTCGTCGTGGCAATTGATGTCCGAGAGGTTGACTATTTCCGTGTATCCGGCTGTTATTTTCCGGACCTCGTCCAGCTTATGCTGGTTATTGGTAGCGAATACAAGTTTCATAATTTTGAGTATAAATAAAAAAAGCACTTCTATACGATGTATATAATAACGTATGGAAGTGCTTTAAATTGTTTGGATGTCTGTTTTATGTTTTTATCTGGTCAAATCCTTCCCCGTACACGCCTCTGACGACGCTTTGCGAGATGAACGCCTGGTGGTCGATCTGTTTTACCAGACGGAAGATGGAGACGGATTCCGATTGCTTGGCCAGCAATACGACGACTTTGACCGGTTTGCGGGAATATCCGCCTACACCGTCGAGGATGGTGCAGCCACGATCAAGGTCATGGATGATCCGTTCGGCAATCTCATCATATTTCTGGGAAAAGATCAAGAACTGGACCGATTGCCGGTTTCCGTTCAATACGACGTCGATTATGTAATTGCTTACAAACATTTCGACGAAACCGAAGACGATTTTTTCGACATCATGGAATAGGAAAAACGAGGAACCGATGATGATAAAATCGCAGAACAGCAAGGCACGGCCGATTGATATGTTCTTGTATTTGTTGACGATTGCTCCGACGATATCCGTTCCCCCCGTACTGCCGTTTGCCGAAAAGACAAGTCCGAGGCCGGCTCCGCAAAGGAACGCGCCGATCATGATGGACATGAACGGCTGGTCGTGCAGAAGCGGTTGCCCTTTTAGAAGCCATTCGAAGAACGACAAGGAGGCCGACAGGGAAAAGACTCCGAAGATCGTTTTTATCAGGAATTTGAATCCCAATATTTTTAAAGCGGCCAATAATAGTACGATGTTGATCACGAAGTAAGACACAGAAACGGGGATAAGCTCGTTGCTGGCAAAGAAGATCAAGGCACAGATACCACTGACTCCACCGGTGATGATTTCATTCGAAAGAATGAAAGCGTTGAAGCCGAAGCCGTACAAAAGCGTACCCAACAGGATCATCAGGTAGTCTTGTACGGCAAAGTAAATTTTATTGTTCGTGAACTTCATATAAAATCAGATTACGATGTTTACAATCTTTCCGGGAACAACGATAATCTTTTTCGGCGTCTTGCCCTCCATCCACTTGGCGGAATTTTCGTGGGAAAGAGCCGCTTTTTCGATCTCTTCGCGTGGCATATCGGCCGGAAGTTCCAGACTGAAACGGGCTTTTCCATTGAAAGAGATCGCGTAAGTCAGCGATTTTTCTTTCAGGTATTCCTCGTTGTAGGCAGGCCATTCGGCATCGCATACGGTCGTGTCGTGCCCGCAAGTGTGCCACAATTCTTCGGCAATATGAGGGGCAAACGGAGCCAACAGGACGATCAGCGGTTCTAAGATCGCCTGCTTGTTGCATTTCAGGCTGCTCAGTTCGTTGATACAGATCATAAAGGCACTGATGGAAGTGTTGTACGAGAAGTGTTCGATGTCGTAGGTCACTTTCTTGATCAGCTTGTGCAGCGATTTTAGTTCGTCGGCTGTCGGTTCCGCCTGGGTGAGCTGCAAGTTGTCCGTGTTGCCGAAGAACAGTCCCCAGAGCTTTTTCAGGAAACGATGTACGCCGTCGATACCGTTTGTATCCCACGGTTTGGATTGTTCTAGCGGGCCTAAGAACATTTCATACAGGCGGAGCGTGTCGGCACCGTATTTTTCGACGATCATATCCGGGTTGACTACGTTGAACATGGATTTCGACATCTTTTCAACCGCCCATCCGCAGATATACTTGCCGTCTTCCAATACGAACTCCGCATCGTTATATTCCGGACGCCAATTTTTGAAGGCTTCGATATCCAACAGGTCGTTTGAAACGATGTTCACATCTACGTGGATCGGTGTGACTTCATATTGGTCTTTCAGGTTCAGTGATACGAACTTGTTCGTGCCGTTGATACGGTAGACGAAATTGGAACGTCCCTGGATCATACCTTGGTTGATCAGCTTCTTGAACGGTTCCTCTTCGCAGACGAATCCCAAATCGAACAGGAATTTGTTCCAGAAACGGCTGTAGATCAAGTGTCCGGTAGCATGTTCGGTACCTCCGATATACAGGTCTACATTGCGCCAGTATGTGTCTACGTCCTTTGCCACCAAAGCCTGGTCGTTGCGCGGGTCCATATAGCGCAGGTAATAGGCGGATGAACCGGCAAATCCCGGCATCGTGCAAAGTTCCAGCGGGAAGATCGTCTTATTGTCTATTCGGGAAATTTCCGTCACTTCCTGTTTGACGGTATCCCAAGCCCATCTGACGGCGTGTCCTAAAGGCGGTTCACCCGTTTCGGTCGGCAGGAATTTGTCTACTTCGGGCAGTTCTAACGGCAACTTATCTACCGGCAACATCTGAGGCATACCGTCTGCATCGTAATAGACCGGGAACGGTTCGCCCCAATACCGCTGGCGGCTGAAGATCGCGTCGCGCAGGCGATAGTTCACCTTGACACGTCCTAAGTGATGCTCGGCTACATATTTCTTGGTCGCGGCGATCGCCTCTTTTACGGTCAGTCCGTTCAGCGACAGGTCGCAATAAGGAGTTACGTCCGGTCTCGGTGAGTTGCAGACAATTCCTTCTTTCGCATCGAAACTTTCTTCACTCACGTCGCAACCTTCGATCAGCGGGACAATCGGCAAGTTGAAATGTTTGGCGAATGCGTAGTCGCGGCTGTCGTGTGCCGGAACAGCCATGATCGCTCCCGTTCCGTAGCCGGCCAATACATAGTCGCTGATCCAGATGGGCACGGCGTCACCTGTAAATGGATTGACGGCATACGAGCCGCTGAATACGCCGGTGACGGAGCGGTCGGCGATGCGTTCGCGTTCCGTACGCTTCTTGGTACGGTCCAGATAAGCGTCGACTTCCTGTTTTTGCTGAGGAGTCGTCAGTTGGGCGACCAGTTCGCTTTCAGGTGCCAGGACCATGAACGTCACGCCAAACATGGTGTCGGCACGGGTGGTAAAGATGGTAAATTCGAGGTCGCTGTCTTTTACTTTGAACTGGATTTCGGCTCCTTCGCTCCGGCCGATCCAGTTACGCTGTGTTTCTTTCAGCGAGTCGGTCCAGTCGATCGTGTCCAGTCCGTCCAAAAGCCGTTGTGCGTATGCGGAAACGCGCAGGCACCATTGGCGCATGATCTTTTGTTCTACCGGATAACCACCACGTTCGGAGACACCGTTCACGACTTCGTCATTGGCCAATACGGTACCCAATGCGGCGCACCAGTTGACCATTGTTTCGCCCCGGTACGCGATCCGGTAGTTCAACAGGATTTCCTGTTTTTCCTTTTCGCTTTTGGCTTTCCATTCGTCGGCTGTGAAGTGCAGCTCTTCGCCGCAGGCGACATTCAGTCCTTCCGTTCCTACCTGTTCGAAAGCGGCAATCAGTTCGCTGATGGGACGTGCTTGCTTTTCATCGTTACAGTAGTAGCTGTTGAACATCTGGACAAATGCCCATTGCGTCCATTTGTAATATTCGGGATCGCACGTGCGGATCTCGCGGCTCCAGTCGTAGCTGAATCCTATTTTGTCCATCTGTTCCCGATAACGGGCGATGTTTTTCTTTGTCGTTACTTCAGGATGTTGTCCGGTCTGGATGGCATATTGTTCTGCCGGCAATCCATAGGAATCGTAACCCATCGGATGCAGGACATTGAAACCCTGCAGGCGTTTGTAACGGGAATAAATATCAGAAGCGATGTAACCGAGCGGGTGGCCTACATGCAGTCCTGCTCCTGACGGATAGGGGAACATGTCCAAGACGTAATATTTGGGCTTGTCGGTATTCTTTTCGACCTTATAGACCTTATTGGCAATCCAGTATTCGTGCCACTTCTTCTCAATATCCCTGAAATTGTACTCCATGATTGTTTATCGTTTATTTTTATCGTTTTCTATTTAAAGCCACAAAGTTAGTGAATTTTGTAATACAGAAAGGTTTGAAGCGGTAGTTGTATGGGAAACAATCCGGGTTTTTTATTCGGCTTGTATGTAAATCGGATGTTTTTGTCTATTTTTGGGAGGCAATACATTAAGATAGAAGATTATGAAAGGAATAGAACCGAGTCTGATCAAAGACAATTTTATCGAGATCATTGGAAAAGAGTGGATGTTAGTGAGTGCCGGCGACAAGGATAAGTTCAATATGATGACGGCAAGTTGGGGAGGCGTCGGCTTCCTGTGGAACAAACCGGTCGTATTTGTTTTTGTCCGCCCCGAACGCTATACGCGCGAATTTATCGATGCAAAAGGTGCTTTCACGCTTTCTTTCTTAGGGGAAGAACATAAGGCTGCCCATAAGATTTGCGGTTCGAAGTCGGGACGGGAGATCGACAAGGTGGCAGCGACAGGTTTGACGCCTTGCTTTACCGATCTGGGGAATCCTTGTTTCGAGGAATCGCGCTTGACGCTTGAATGCAAAACCCTTTACGTGACCAAGATGGATAAGAATCATTTTGTCGATCCTGCTTTATATGAGAAGTGGTACAGCGCAATGGCGGGAAACCCGCATAACGTCTATGTGGCGGAAATCGTGAATGCTTGGGAGAGATAATCTCCCGGCATGGACGACGGAGCTCCGGTTCAGTCGATGCCCAATTCGTGTAGCATCTGTTCCGTATGTGTCAGGAAATATTTCGTCAGTCGGTAATGTTCCGTTTCCTCGAGAGAGGTCAGGCGGGCGCCCGCTTCGTCTATGTGGTAGATGTCGGCTCCCGGATAGGCCATCAGGATCGGTGAGTGGGTGGAGATGATCAGTTGGCATCCCTGATTCACTAACTCTTTTATCCGTACGAGCAATGACAACTGGCGTTGAGGGGAAAGGGCAGCTTCCGGTTCGTCGAGGATGTAGAGCATATTCCGTTCTCCATAGTTGAGGAACGTGCTGAGGAAACTTTCGCCGTGCGACTGTTCCAGCAAACGTCGTCCTCCATAACGTCCCATCGAGTAGTCGCGCCCGTAGTTGAGGATGTCGCGCATCGACCGGGCATCGATCTCGCGGGCGTGGTCGAAAAAGGTTTCGGCCCGGAAAAAGAAATGATCGTCCGGCCGGCGTACCTCCACCAGACGAATCTGGTCGGGCAAGACATTGGCAAGCCCTTTGTGGCTTTCGTCGCCGTCGTTCAGCATGCCTCGCCGGTTTTCGTCCCGTTTTTCGTATTTATACATGACGGCCTCCAACAAGGTCGATTTGCCCATTCCGTTTTCTCCTACCAAGAACGTGACGGGTTTTGTGAATACCAGTTTGTCCATATACCGCACGGCAGCTGCCTTGTACGGATATTTCAGCTCTTCTACCGGTCCCGACACCTCGTCCGGATGGATGAGTTCGATTTGCTTCAGATAAACCATTATACGAGGGGGGAGAAAGGTAGTTCCGTGTCTTTCCGGTAGCCTGTACCGTTGAAAGTGGCGATCAGGTCGCCGGCTTCGTTAGTGATGCGTACTTCACAATTGGCAAGCCGTTTGTGGCTGAACGCTTCGTGGGCTTCGGCATAAAGATAGCCTTTGCTTTCGGCTTTGAAGAAGTTGATGCTGGACGTGATGGAGAGTGTCAGGCGGGCATGGCTGTTCGTAGCGGCTGCAAAAGCCAGGTCAGCCAGCGTGAAGATGGCGCCACCTTGGCAAACACCGCCTCCGTTGAGATGTTCCGGCTTGATTTCCATCCGGGCTTTTGCATAGCCATTGCCCGTTTCCAACAGCTCGACGCCGGCAAGCAGGGCGAACTTGTCGCCCTGCAAAAACTCATTGATTGTCATGATTTGTCTTATTTGCTCAATTTCCACTCCGCCCCGTCTTTCGTATCTTTGATTTCGAAGCCGATAGCGGTCAGTTCGTTCCGGATCTTGTCTGATGTCGCCCAGTCCTTGTTGGCTTTTGCCTGTTGGCGGATGGCCAGCAACAAGTCCATGGCCTTGCCGAACGCCTCATGGCTGTTGTTTCCGGCTGAAGCCCTTTCGTCTTTCATGCCGAGGATATCGAAGATGAACGTATGGAATACGTCCTGCAACTCTTTCAGGTCGTCGGCCGAGATCGTCGCCTTGCCGTCTTTGACGGAGTTGATGGCGCGGGCAGCGTCGAACAGATGGGCGATCACGATCGGCGAGTTCAGGTCGTCGTTCATCGCATCGTAGCATTTGCGGCGTAAATCCTTTACCTCTACGGTTGAAGCGTCGGCCGCTTTCAACTTCATCAGGTGGTGGTAGGCATCCATCAGACGTTCCAGCCCTTTTTCGGCGGCTTGCAGGGCTTCATTGCTGAAATCCACCGTACTGCGGTAATGGGCCTGGAGAATGAAGAAGCGGATGGTCATCGGCGAATAGGCCTGGCTCAGCACCTTGTTGTTGCCGGTGAAGAACTCGTCCAAAGTGATGAAGTTGCCCAACGATTTTCCCATCTTCTGCCCGTTGATGGTGATCATGTTGTTGTGCATCCAGTAATGTACCATATCCTCACCTTGGGAAGCGACCGCCTGTGCAATCTCGCATTCGTGGTGCGGGAAAATCAGGTCCATGCCCCCGCCGTGGATATCGAAATGCTCGCCCAAGTATTTTTTGCCCATCGCCGTACATTCGCAATGCCAGCCGGGGAATCCGTCGCTCCACGGAGAGGGCCAGCGCATGATATGTTCCGGCTGCGCACATTTCCAAAGGGCGAAGTCGATCGGGTTCCGCTTCTCCTCCTGTCCGTCCAGTGCCCGAGTGGTGTTCAGCATCTCGTCGATGTTACGTCCGGAAAGGACGCCGTAGTTATGTTCCTTGTTGTATTTCTCCACGTCGAAGTAGACGGAACCTTGGCTTTCGTAGGCATAGCCGTTGTCCAAGATCTTCTTGACCAGTTCGATCTGTTCGATGATATGGCCCGAAGCGTGCGGTTCGATGCTGGGCGGCAATACGTTGAGCGCTTCCATCGCATGATGGTAGCGGTTCAGGTAATACTGCACGACCTCCATCGGTTCGAGCTGTTCGAGTCGGGCTTTCTTGGCAATCTTGTCTTCGCCGTCGTCTGCGTCATGTTCTAAGTGGCCGACATCCGTTATGTTGCGTACATAGCGTACTTTGTATCCTATATGGGTCAGATAACGGAACAGCAAGTCGAATGTGATTGCCGGACGCGCATGGCCCAGATGGGCATCGCCATAAACCGTGGGACCACAAACATACATACCCACATGCGGTTCGTGCAGCGGGATGAACGGTTCCTTTTTTCTTGTGAGTGTGTTGTAAATGCTTAATGGATGTTCCATATCTATTTGTATTTAAGAGGGGCAAACTTACAATAAAATCGGATAATTTTGAGTAAGTTTGCCCCTAATAATTAAAAAATATAATCAACGAAAGATTCAGCCATGAAATTAAACCCTGTTTTGACATGCTTCTTTATCGCCTTGCTTACGGCTTGCAAAGGCGGTACGTATGATCTGTCCGCCTATGGATTGAAACCGGATACCGGAGAAAACGCATCTCCCTTGATCGCAAAGGCTTTTCAGCAAATAGCGGCGGAATCGAACTCCGACACGGTCCGGATTTTCTTGCCGAAAGGCCGGTATGATTTTTATCCGGAGGGTTCTTCGGAACGCGAATATTTCATCTCCAACCATGACCAGGATAACCCGAAACAGGTGGGGCTTGCCTTTGAAAACTGGAAGAACGTGGTTTTCGACGGGCAAGGTTCCGAACTGGTTTTCCACGGGCGGATGCTTCCGGTCTCTTTGGTGGGGTCGGAGAATTGCACGTTGAAGAATTTCAGCATCGACTTTGAGAATCCGCATATCAGCCAGGTGAAAGTGTTGGAGAACGACACGGTCGGCGGTATGATTACCTACGAGGTCGCTCCCTGGGTGGAATATGAGATACGCGACAGCAATTTCGTTGCCAAAGGGGAAGGGTGGGAACATATCCCTGCCTCGGGCATCGCTTTTGAAGGCGATACGAAGCGATTGGTCTACACGACCAGTGATATCCGGGTGGGCAGCCGGCGTGTGGCCGAGATCGCGCCGCGCAAGATTCTCGCTCCCTGGAAGAACAAGAAGCTGATACCGGGTACGGTCGTTGCTTTCCGTGGACATGGTCGTCCGACTCCGGGCGTTTTCCTGTATCAGGATACGAATACGACGCTTGAAAACATACAGGTGCACTATGCGGAAGGAATGGGCCTGCTGGCGCAGATGAGCGAGAACATCACGCTGGACCGGTTCTCGGTCTGCCTGCGGGGTGCAGATGATCCGCGTTATTTCACGACACAGGCCGATGCGACGCATTTTTCCGGCTGCAAAGGGTTGATCCGTTCGGTCGGCGGCTTGTATGAAGGGATGATGGATGATGCTATCAACGTGCACGGGACTTATCTGAAAGTACAAAAGCGGATAGACGACAAGACCTTGGTCGGCGCGTATATGCATGGCCAGTCATACGGCTTTGAATGGGGACGTCCGGGCGATGTCGTCCAGTTTATCGATTCCAAAACGATGGAGATTTTAGGCGAACCGAACCGGGTGGCTGCGATCGAGGCGGCCGACAAGCCGGACGACCACGGCGCGAAACAGTTCCGCATCACCTTCGAGAAACCGGTCGATCCTGCCATCAGCGAAGCCGGTACCTACGGGATCGAGAACTTGGAGTGGACACCGGAGGTTTACTTCGCCCATAACACGATCCGCAATAACCGTGCCCGCGGTTCCTTGTTCAGCACTCCGAAAAAGACGGTGGTCGAGCATAACGTTTTCGATCATACTTCCGGTACGGCCATCCTCCTGTGCGGCGACTGCAACGGGTGGTTCGAGACGGGCGCCTGCCATGACGTGCTGATCCGGAACAACACGTTCATCAACGCTTTGACCAACCAGTTCCAGTTTACGAACGCCGTCATTTCCATCTATCCGGAGATACCCGACTTGAAAAGCCAACAGAAATATTTCCATAGCGGAATCGTGATCGAGGAGAACGAGTTCGAGACGTTCGACAAGCCGATCCTGTATGCCAAATCGGTAGACGGCCTTGTCTTCCGCAACAACGTGATCAAACAAAACCAGGATTATCCCGCTTTCCACTGGAACAACCACCGTCTCTTTTTCCAGCGTGTCGTGAATGCCGAGATCAAGGATAACCGGTTCGACGGCGGTTTTGACGAAGAGAAAGATATCCGGTGGGAAGAGTAAAAACGGAAGATGGGGAAATACGAATCGTATAGAAAAGATACCCTTTCGGGAGCTGCCGCAGTTCCTCTCTGACATCTGCTGCAGCTCTCTTCCGACATCTGCCGCAGCTCTTCCTTGACACCTGCTGCAGCTCTCGATTGACATCTGCTGCAGCTCTCGGAATAGAGCTGCAGCAGATGCCGGGAGGGGGCGTTAAAGGTCCGTCCAATCTCCGTTTTCCTTGATAAGCTGGATCAGCCGTTCGACTGCTTCTTCCTCGGGGATGTTTTTCAGGACACATGTTTTGCCTTTATACAGGCTGATCCGGTTCTTTCCGGCACCGACATAGCCGTAATCGGCATCCGCCATTTCGCCCGGACCGTTCACGATGCAGCCCATGATGCCGATTTTCAAGCCTTTCAGATGCGATGTGGCATCCTTGATACGGGCGATTGTCGTTTGCAGGTCATATAAGGTACGTCCGCAACTGGGGCAGGAGATGTATTCTGTCTTGCTGATGCGGGTACGGGTCGCCTGCAGGATGCCGAACATACAACTGTCTGCGACCTTTGTTTTGCAACCCTCGTTGTGCAACATGATCCCGTCGCCGAAACCGTCTAACAGCAACGTGCCGAAGTCGGCGGCCGATTTCAGTTGCAACGCTTCGATATCCGTCTCTTTGTAGTCGCGGTGCAGGATGACCGGCACATCGCAACCGGCTGCCAACAGGCGGTGCATGGCTGCACGTTCGGCGGCGATACCGTTTCGGTGATGGGTGCTCAGGATTACGATTACGGAAGCATCCTTTTTCAGGACCTCGATTACGCGATCTGTCAAATCCCGATAGGTGAGACGGATAAATTTCAAGGGAGCGGAATAGTCTTTCAGCTCCTCTATTTCCGATGCGATAAAGAAAGGATAGGCGTTCGGGCGCTCTTTCCAGAAACGGGCGTCTACCAAAAGGCGGAAGTTGTCCGGCAGGTTGTCCGGGTCTTCCTTTCCTATATACAGATAGTCCGGCCGGGACGCATAATCGAATTCGAAATCACCGTTGCTACGGTCAGAAATGACGATGGGCGGGAAATGGCCTCCGATTCCTTCCGTCGGCCGGCTGCGACGCCGTTCGACGGCAACCGGGTCATATCCCGGGGCCGGCGTGGCAGTTATCGGTTCGTGCCCTTCGCGTTCGAGAATATAATCGACTAATTTGCGGGCAACCGGAATTTCCGCTTCCGGATCTTCGCTCAGGGAGACGCGGATCGTATCGCCGATGCCGTCGGACAGCAAGGCACCGATGCCGACGGCGCTTTTGATGCGGCCGTCTTCGCCGTCGCCGGCTTCCGTCACGCCGAGATGCAGCGGGTAGTGCATATCTTCGGCTTCCATCGTTCGGACCAGCAGGCGGACGGTTTTCACCATAACGACCGTGTTGGAGGCTTTGATGGAAATCACGACATCGGGAAAGTTCTCCTCCCGGCAGATACGCAGGAACTCCATGCAGGAGGCCACCATACCTTCGGGCGTGTCGCCATACCGGCTCATGATCCGGTCGGAGAGCGAACCGTGGTTCACGCCAATGCGGATGGCGGTTCCGTGTGCTTTGCAGATGTTAAGGAATGGTATGAAACGGTCGCGTATCTTCTGCAACTCTGCGGCATATTCCTCATCGGTATATTCCAACAGGTCGAATGTCTTTACTTTGTCTACATAGTTTCCGGGGTTGATGCGCACTTTCTCCACCTCTTCGGCTGCGGCATCGGCGGCACGCGGGTTGAAATGGATGTCGGCGACCAACGGGGTCGCGTATCCGGCCTTGCGGAGTTGCTTGCGGATTACGCCTAAGTTGCGGGCTTCACGTTCTCCCTGGGCGGTGAAACGTACATATTCCGCACCCGCTTCAATCATCCGCACCGCTTGTTGGACAGCGGCCTCTGTATCCATAGTGGAGACGTTGGCCATTGATTGGATGCGAATCGGATAATCACCTCCTAACGGGGTATTGCCGATCTGGACGACAGACGATTTACGGCGGCGGTAGTTAAAGAAATCTTCCATTTTTTCAATTGACAATTGAAAATGGACAATTGACAATTGAAAATTGATAATTGACAAGGGACAATTGACAAGGGACAAGGGCGGCAAGCGGTGTATGCGCTTCGTGTCTTTGTCTTTTTATTGTCTTATCGTCGATCGCCAATTGTCAATTGTCAATTGCCAATTGTCAATTAATTCGTTTTGTATTTAAAAGAGACCTTGGCCAGTTCTTCGTTTGCTTTTACGATTTTCTTCTTCAGGTCTTCCTTATAGGCAGCCAGCTTGTCCTGGAGTTGTTCGTCTCCGACGGCAAGCATTTGGACAGCCAGGATACCGGCATTCAGCGCACCGTTGATACCGACCGTGGCAACCGGGATTCCCGGAGGCATCTGCACGATGGCCAGCAAGGCATCCATCCCGTCGAGCGTCGAGTTGATAGGCACACCGATCACGGGGACGGTCGTCATCGAAGCGATTACACCACACAGATGGGCGGCCATGCCGGCAGCTGCAATAATCACTTTGATACCGCGTCCTTTGGCTCCTTTGGCGAATGTTTCCACTTCGGCAGGCGTACGGTGGGCGGACAAGGCGTGCATTTCAAACGGGATTTCCATCTCGTCGAGCAACTTGGCCGCTTTTTCCATGACGGGCAGGTCCGAAGTACTGCCCATGATAATACTTACTACAGGTGTCATTTCGCAATCATTTGCTCATATTCGGCGGCAGACATCAGTTCAGACAGTTCGGCCGGATCGGAAATGGAAACTTTGATGATCCAACCTTTTCCGTAAGCATCTTCATTGACCAGCTCGGGTTGGTCTTCCAATGCTGCGTTCACTTCAAGTACTTCGCCGCTTGCCGGCATAAACAAATCGGAAACTGTCTTGACAGCTTCGATGGTTCCGAAAACTTCCTCTTTGGCTACTGTTTCACCTTCCGTCGTGATATCCACGAAAACGATTTCACCCAGTTCGCTCTGAGCGTAATCGGTAATACCAACGTAGGCTACATCGCCCTCTACACGGATCCATTCATGATCCTTCGTGTACTTTACATCTGCAGGAAAATTCATAATTTTAGTGTTTTTATTAGATGAATAAATAGATATAACTCAAGAATGAGGCTACAAAGGTACATATAAATCCGAGACAAAACCCGGCATATACCTGCATGGGCGTATGCTTTTTCAGAAAGATACGCGAAGTACCGACCAGCCCCGCTATCAGGATTACGATGATAAAGGCCCAATAGGGGTTTATCAAGTGGATTCGTGCTACCCCCATAATACCGCCCAATAATCCGCCCACTCCGATTGTATGGGCACTGATCTTCCAAGCAAAATTGACGAGCAATGCCAGGATCAATGCGACACAAGCGCCCAACAGTTGGGATATGAACCAGAACGGCAGCATCATTTTGTACATGTAAAAGGCACAGACCATGACCGACGTGATAAAAATCAGGTACGGCACCACGCGCTCGTGTCTGTCCGGTAAATCCATATCGGTCGCCGCCCCGTTTTTAACCATCATGTAGATGAATGCTCCGGGGATAATCGCCGTAGACAGGAATGTCCCGCCTGCGAGCAACAGTTTCATGGATGGCGGATAGATGGCCAGGTACGTGAAAGTGAGAGCCAGCACGGTTCCGTATGTCACCATCAGCAACGGATGGAATATGCCGGATATGATATTTGAAAGTAACCTCATAGCGCTCCAAATTTATATTTCTTTTCTGAGCCGTGCAACCGGAATGTCCAATTGTTCGCGGTATTTGGCAATCGTGCGGCGGGCGATGATGTACCCTTTTTCTTTCAGGATAGTAGCCAACTCTTCGTCGGTAAGCGGTTTGCGCTTGTTCTCGCCGTCGATATGCTCTTTCATGATTTTCTTCACTTCCCGGGTGGAGATTTCTTCACCGCTATCGGTTTGCATGGATTCGGAGAAGAAATATTTGAGCGGATAGATCCCGAAATTCGTCTGCACGTACTTGCTGTTGCTCACCCGTGAAATCGTCGAGATGTCATATCCGGACCGTTCCGCCACGTCTTTGAGGATCATGGGCCGCAAAGTCGCTTCATCACCGGTCAGGAAGAAATCGCGTTGCAGGAGGATGATGGTTTCCATCGTGCGTTGCAGGGTTTCCTGGCGTTGCTTGATGGCGTCGATGAACCATTGGGCGGAATCGAGTTTCTGTTTGACAAACTGGACGGCTTCTTTCATTTGGGCGGTCTGGTTGGCTTTGTTGCCCGCGTAATCCTGAAACATCTCCGCATATTCGCGGTTGATGCGCATCTCAGGGATTCCCCGGTTGTTCATGCTCAGGATCAGTTCGCCGCCTACCGCTTCCACCACAAAATCGGGAATGACCTGGCTCAAAGCCGTCTCCATGGAACTGCCCCAACTGGCGCAAGGCTTCGGGTCGAGGGTCGTGATTTCACGGATCGTCCTTTTCAGGGTGGCCTCGTCGATATCCAGCCCTTTCATGATTTTGTCGTAATGCTTGCGGGTGAACTCTTCGAAGAACTCGGTCAGGATCCGGATGGCGAGTTCCGTTTCCGGCGTTTTTTCCCGGTGGGTCAACTGGAGCAACAAGCATTCCTGAAGATTACGGGCTCCGACTCCTGCCGGTTCGAAATCCTGTATGAGGGTGAGGACTGCCTCGATTTCTTTTTCTGTCACCTCTTGCCCCGCTTGAAAGATCAAATCGTCGGCTATGGCAGACAGGTCACGGCGCAAATACCCGTCATCGTCTATGTTTCCGATGATATACTCGGCGATTTTTACCTGTTTCTCCGGTAAATCCTGCAGTCCGAGTTGTTGGAGAAGATGTTCGTTCAGGGATTCGCTGCCCGAGAAAGGGATCTCTTCTTTCTTTTCCGCCCGCTCGCTCAGCTCGCGCAGTTTGTAATCGGGTATGTCGTCCTCATTCATATAATCACCCAATGAAAGGTCTGTATCCGTATCGTTTCCTCCCTCCATCTCGTTAGCTGCCAACTCTTCACCCCCTTCGTCAGCAGGGTCGAAGTCGTCCGCTAATTCCTTTCCTTCTTCCAAAGCCGGATTGTCTTCCAGTTCATGTTTGACCCGTTCTTCCAGCTCTATGGCGGGTAGTTCCAGAAGCCGGATCAACTGAATCTGTTGCGGAGAGAGTTTTTGCTGTAACTTCTGTTGTAACTGTTGCTTTAACATAATCAAATCCAATAATGAAAGGACAATCACCGGACCGTCCCATGTTAGAACATGCAAATATAACTTTTTTTATTTGAAAGGGACTGTAAAATGGGTTTTCGGAGGGTTGTTGATTGAAAATATCTTGATAAGATGCTGAAAATACTACAGGTTACCGAAAAAATCATTTACTTTGCAACCTTAATGACAAGAAATTATAATTTACTGCGTGATTATGGCACAAGAAGATGTATTTAAGAAATTAGTTTCGCACTGTAAAGAATATGGATTCGTATTTCCCTCTTCGGAAATTTATGACGGGTTAGGTGCAGTGTACGATTATGGACAGTATGGCGTAGAGTTGAAGAATAACATAAAAAAATATTGGTGGGACAGCATGACGTTGTTGCACGAAAATGTAGTCGGTATCGATTCGGCTATCTTTATGCACCCTACTATCTGGAAAGCATCCGGCCATGTCGATGCGTTCAATGATCCTTTGATCGACAACAAAGATTCCAAAAAACGGTATCGTGCCGATGTGCTGATCGAAGATCATCTGGCTAAAATCGAAGAAAAAATAAATAAAGAGGTGGCAAAAGCCGCCAAGCGGTTCGGCGAAGCTTTCGATGAGGCCCAGTTCCGTGCAACAAACGGACGTGTGCTGGAATATCAGGCGAAGTGGAATGAAATCCATGAACGTTATTCGAAAGACATGAACGATTCCAATTTCGAAGACCTGCGCCAGTTGATTCTGGATTGCGAAATCGTCTGCCCGATCTCCGGAACCCGCAACTGGACCGATGTCCGCCAGTTCAACCTGATGTTCTCTACGGAGATGGGATCGACTGCCGACGGTGCCATGAAGGTTTATCTGCGTCCGGAAACGGCACAAGGTATCTTCGTCAACTTCCTGAATGTGCAGAAGACCGGCCGTATGAAAGTGCCTTTCGGTATTGCCCAGATCGGCAAGGCGTTCCGTAACGAGATCGTTGCCCGCCAGTTCATCTTCCGTATGCGCGAGTTCGAACAGATGGAAATGCAGTTCTTTGTTCGTCCGGGAGAAGAAATGGAATGGTTCAAGCAATGGAAGGCTACCCGCTTGAAATGGCATCAGGCTATGGGATTGGGCAATGAAAAGTATCGTTATCATGATCACGAAAAGCTGGCCCACTATGCCAATGCCGCTACCGATATCGAGTTTGAAATGCCGTTCGGCTTCAAAGAAGTGGAAGGTATCCACAGCCGTACCAACTTCGACTTGAGCCAGCATGAAAAGTTCTCAGGCAAGAAGATCCAGTATTTCGATCCCGAACTGAACCAGAGCTATACTCCGTATGTAATCGAGACCTCGATCGGTGTGGACCGCGTGTTCCTGAGTGTGATGGCGGGTTCTTACTGCGAGGAGACGTTGGAAAACGGCGAAACACGTGTCGTGTTGAAGTTGCCCGCAGCGTTGGCACCTATCAAACTTGCCGTATTGCCGTTGGTGAAGAAAGACGGTCTGCCTGAAAAGGCCGAAGAGATCATGAAGTTGCTGCGTTTCGATTTCCGTTGCCAGTATGATGAAAAAGATTCCATCGGCAAACGTTATCGCCGTCAGGATGCGATCGGAACTCCGTACTGTATTACAGTCGACCATGATACTTTGAAGGATAATTGCGTCACGATCCGTTTCCGCGATACGATGGAACAGGAACGGGTAAGTATCGACAAGCTGCACGACATTATCTCCGAAAAGGTAAGCATGAAGAATTTATTAAAAAAGATAATGGAATAAGCGTATGAAGAAATACCTGCATATCGCGTTGATGTTGTTGTGTGTCCTGGTTGTCTCTTCCTGTAAAGATGACGACGAGGATACGGGAGCTGCTGAAAGAGAAGCCTATAAGTTGGAACAGGACATGGCTTTCCAGGCTAAGGCGAATGAAGCCGGTTTTGAGAAATGGGTTTCAGAGGCCGGTGACGGCTATGTGTTTGCCAAACTGATTCAAAAAGGAGATGGCAAGCAAACCTATTTCAATAGCCGTGTATCCGTATATTATAAAGGTACTTTGACGGATGGGACGGAGTTTGATGCCCGGCTGTTCGAGGACGGTGCACCATTCAAGTGTACGGTCAGTTCATATTATGCGAATTATTCGTCCTATAACAATCCGGACGGATATGGTTCTGTCATATCCGGCTGGTCTGTTGCTTTGCAACACATGGTTGAGGGAGATAAATATGAAGTTTGGATTCCGCAGCAGTTAGCTTATGGCGCAAGCGGTAGCGGTGATATTCCGGCTTATTCGACTCTGATATTTGAAATTGAATTGGTATCTGTTGATGAACAGGCAGTGAAGCCAAGTTAAGTTAAGATTGTTCTTGGTTTGATAAGAAAAGGAGGTGTCCAAATATGATGCCTCCTTTTTTCATGTCCTTGTAGTGGAAAGGAACCGCTATAAAAAATTAAAGGCTGTCTCACGACAACCCCTAACCAACTTTGTTAACCTTAAATCTAATACTATTATGAAAAAACCACGATGCAAAGGTACGGATTTAGGTGAATTTGTCAAGGAATAGGATATTAAATAGTGTTACTTTGTTTTTAATAAAATCTAATAGTACCTGTTTGTTTCTTGCGGTTTTGCGATATTCTTGATACCTTGCCACTGTTTTTCAGTTAAGTGTCAAAAGGTGTTTTTGGTTCTCGGCTATTAAAACTTTAAAGAATAATACCCATGAAAAATTTTTTAGTATTGGCTATCGGATTTATAGGGACTGCATGTTTGTGTGTGCAGGCACAGAGCCCGGCATTTGATCCCTTATTGGATTCTGCCTGTCAAATCGTGAGGCAAGCGGATGTGGAGAAATGGAACAGTTCTTACATGTGGTATCCCGGACAATTGAGCGCCCACATGCAGAAACAGCAAAAACGGAAGTCGGAAGAAAGATGCACGTATGTCGGATATCCCGGCAAATTTTACAAGGATGCTTCTTATACCATCTTTCGTAAGCAAGTCCGGCTGAAACAAGAAACTGCCATTCAGTGGGCGGGACCGGAATCGATTGCTTGCTCGGTTGACGGACAAAGATTAGATAGAAGCATCCGGGGATATACGTTGAAAGCCGGTACGCATACGCTTGTCTTTGAGGTGTCGTCGGCCGATCGCCTTCCTTGTTTGATCGTTAAGGGAGAAGCTGTTTCCGACAGGCAGGGATGGCAGGTAAGCCTGGATGGTGAAACTTGGAATGAACCGGAGACGGATGCTTTCTATAATAAACCGTCTGTATTGCCGGATGCCGAACAGGAAATCGTTACCCGTATTTTGCCGGATCAGTATATGTTCATACGGAACGTCTCCGACCGGGACGGAGAGTTGGTGTTAGGAAAGAATGCCCGGGTTGTCATTGACTTCCGCCATTTGGAGGTAGGAAATATCAGGCTGCATGTGAAAGGCTCCGGCAAGCTGTCTTTTTTCGTAGGTGAAAGCCCGGAAGAGGTCTTGAATGACAATCTGAAAGATTTTGAGCAACGGCCTATTCCCTCTTTTTCATTGAATGGACAGACACAGGAGATCGTGTTGCCGGAACGCGCTTTGCGCTATTTGAGAATTGAGAGTGAACAGCCCTGTTCGATTGCTTCTGCCTGTTTGGAGGCCAAAGTCTGGCCGGTGGAGTTCCAGATGCAGTTTGAATGTAATGATCCGGCTATAAACGACCTGTGGAATGCCGGGATTGCCACCTTGCATACATCCCTTCATAACTTTTATCTGGATGGTGTCAAACGGGATTATCTGCCTTGGGCAATGGATGCGATCGCGAGTTCTTTCGCCGGAGATTATCTGTTCGGAGATGAACAGGTTTCCAGAAACGGCTTGTCGGTCGCTTTGATGCCGCCGAATCCGGAAACGGCCGATTTGGGTATCGTAGATTACCCTTTGCATGCACTGATCGGTTTCAAACAGAACTATATGCGCTATGGGAATATCCAAACCTCCCTCCTGTTCAAAGACCGGATCGTCCAAATGCTTGCCCTGTATGAATCTCTCCAGGATGAGAACGGCTTTATCTCCGACCGATATTCGACCACCGGTTTTATTCCCGGATGGGCAACAAAGATGGGACCGGGCAGACAAGGGATTCCGGCCTATGGACAGATCTTGTTATACCAGAATTATGTGATAGGTGCTTATTTCGCCCGTTTGTGGAACGAAAGCAAGCTGGCGAAGAAATATGAAAAGAAAGCGGAAATGCTGGGCAAGCATATACTGGAACATTTCTGGGATGAAGACCGGAAAGCTTTCATTAACGGATACACGAAAGAGGGGGAAAAGGATACACGCATTTCCCACCATGCCCAGTATTGGGCCATTCTTGCCGGTTTGTATCCGCAGAAATATTATGACTACCTGTTTGACAAGGTCCTTCCGGAAATTCCTTATTATAAGGAGGACATCAGTTATGAAAAAGGATATGAATTTCTGGCTTATGCCAAGGCCGGCAAGGTAAAAGAGATGTTCTCTTTGCTCGATTGGGTCTGGGGCGATTGGTTAAGGCAAGGCAATACCCGTTTCCCGGAAAACTTTTCCCCTGATGCCTCGTTGAAGCGGCAGCTTGTCTTTTATGACCGGCCGTTCGGGCTGAGTCTTTGCCACGGTGCGAATGGAGCTCCCCCGGTTGTTGCTGTTTTGCATGGTATTTGGGGTTTCTCCCAGTCGGATAAGCATCTTGCGGAGTACCATTTGAAACCTGAATTGCTCAATCTGGAATGGGCAAAGGGCAGCATCCCGCTAAAAGAAGGAGCTATCAAGCTCTGCATTCATAAAACCGGTACAAGCTATGTGGAGATACCGAACGGCTGTATCGTTACCTTGAGCCTGGGAAATCACGACAAACCTCTGGTCTTTAAAAAGGCCGGAAGGTATGAATTTGTTTATGAATGAAGCGTTCGGTTCGGAAAGAGGATATGTCGAATGGAGGTGTGCAAATGGAGGCGTGTCGAAAGGCGCTGTAGGCGCCGTGCATGATAGCCCCAGGTTGAAACCTGGGGGGTGGTGTATTCCTCCCATTGTGTTTGCACCCTGTAAGGGTGCCGCTATATATGTGAATATAAATAATTTACGTATAGCTGTGCCCTTACAGGGCACTAATGGGGATGAGGATAAACGTCCCGGGGTTGAAACCCCGGGCTATTATGCGAAGCGCCTACAGCGCTTTTCGACACAGTGTCATATTTATGAATTGGAAGATACCGGAGAAACGCTGAGGCTAAGAAATGCGTTGGTGTCGAAGTGAACACCGTCGTTTGTCCAACAGGCATTTGTGTGTATTCTGTCTTTGACATGGATTTCCTTTTGCCGGGGGAGGAAAGCATTTTCTGCTGGATAGCCTATTGTTAGCAAGCAGATGAATTCATATCCTTCGGGAGCGTTTACGATTTTCTTGATTGCATCGGCTTCGTCGCTCACGGGGATATGAAATACGGCTCCCAGTCCTTTATGAGTGGCGGCAAGCAGCATATTTTCCAAAGCGCACCAGGCTGAAGCGAAATAGTTGAGCGAACTTTGTTCCACGGGTTTCAGCAGCGGACTTTGTTTTTGGCGAAAGAACGGCAGAATGAGCAATCCGCTATCCATTAGCATTTTCTGTTGTTTGGGCAATGCGTCGGTAAACATTTCCATCTTGTCTTTGTCGCCTGAGTCATCTACTTCAAAAACAAGCTCTTTGAATGCTGCCATATTCTTTGAGAGCGGAGCAATTACTTTTGCAATGTTTTCACGTCCGCGTACTACGATAAACTCCAGTTGGCGCAGATGGTCGTTGGTGGGCGCCTTGAAAGCCGCTCCGACAATTTTTTCAAGAATCTCATCACTTACTTCGCGATCGGAGAAGTCGCGGTATGTGCGGCGTTTCTCCAATACTTCATACAAATCCATTACACAATACTTTTAAGTTATACTTCTTGTTCTTTTCTGTTTTCGGGTACAAAATTACTGGGTACAGTTACTTGGCATTTGTTCTATTGTTTCATGTATTTGTCGTATATTTGTCATTGAATCAATTCAAGTCCTTGTTTATGGAAGAAACCGGTATCCCTTATGAACTGCCAGAAGTGGAAAACCATTCGTTTTTCTTCATCGATCAGCGGATAGAAACAGACGTGGAGGCCAAACTGCATCGGCATGATGCATGGGAACTGTATTATGTCGTTCATGGTTCTGGCGATCGTACGGCAGGTGATATGCTACTGCCTTTTGCGGCGGGTGATGTGGTTTTGATTCCGCCGTCGATGCTTCATCGTTGGAAATATGCGCCTGATAGTGCCGATGAAGAGGGGCGTGTCCGGGTATTCACGAAAAACATAGGGATGTCGCCCTCTAAATATAGGCGGTCGTCAAATAAAAGTCTGTAAATGGAACATTTTAAATAATTATCGAAATGAGAAAGCATGTATTGGGGTTGGCGTTGTTGTTGTTTTCATTGTATATGCCGTTGCAGGCACAGGAAAAGACAGTGCCTTTTTGGGGGAAACAAGAGGTGTATCTGATGAATCAGACTGAACAGACGTTTCAGGTGGTAGAGGCTCTTTTGAAAGAGAATCCGCCTTCTGCCGGTAAGCCGGCATTGGCGCGTAAAGCAGCCTTGCAATTGTTGGACGGGGTGTTTCATGACACACGTTTGGATGGCAGTGAAGCACTCTCGCGGTTTATGGAATCTCGTTTGAGCAGGCTTTTGGAAGACCTGCAGAAACCCTTGAAAAAGGGAGTGAAAGTATATAAGCTTTATAATGACGGATTCATCGTGAAGACAAAAAGCGTTACTGTCGCTTTTGATTTGTATCGTGGAGAAGTGATGAAAGCCTCTCCTGCTTTGATTTCCGATAAGACGATGCAGGCCATTGTCGCGCAGTGCGATATCATGTTTCTTTCCCACAATCATCCGGACCATATCGATCCGGTAGTCGTGAAGATGTTTACGGATCAGGGAAAACAGGTCGTCGCTCCGAGCAATAGCTTGATAGGGAATGAATCGGTGACTCATATCCGTTCGGAACAGATTCTCGATCAGACATTCCAGACTAAAGGGGGCAAGTTGGATGTGAAAATATTGCCGGGACATCAGAGCGAACTGATCAACAATATCCATGTGGTGACGACTCCTGAAGGCTTTACTTTCGCTCAAACGGGCGACCAATACAATAAAGAGGACCTGGTCTGGTTGCTGGATGTGAAGAAACAGATCCCGGCATTGGATATTCTGTTGATCAACTGTTGGGCGAACCGTTTGTCCGATACGATCGAAGGCTTCAGCCCGAAACTTGTGCTTACAGGGCATGAAAATGAACTGGGACACACGATCGATCATCGCGAATCCTATTGGACCTCATTCATCAAACTGGAAGATGTCAAAAGGCCCAATTGCTTGATGACATGGGGAGAGGTTTATTGGTATAAATGAGAATCCGGGTCCGGAGTTCTGCAATAAGAGGGAGATAATAGATAGGGCAACCGCATCGAATATTACTTCAAAAACCTATTCATCCTCCATATAAGGTCTGTTTTGCTCCTATAACCGTTATTTTTAAAGGATGAAACTGATTGTTTATTTTGTTTCATAGTTGTGTTCTTTCTGTTGTATAATATTTAATTGTTATATTTTTGCATTTCACAGCTGTGAAATGAACTATAATAAGAAAACTGCATACGGTTAATGATAATTTGCATAAATATGCAATTATCTCACTCCTGTAAGCTCGTCGGGGCTGACTGCGCAGCCCCTTGCCGCATGGCGTTCCCTCCGCAGG
>JAGBDR010000072.1 GCA_017937385.1 Parabacteroides sp. | reverse complement strand
GAAACGGTTTAATTTTGTCCTGTGCAACTTTTCGTGATACTTTTTATTGAAAAATCGCAATACTCATTTTTTTCACAAGTCGTATGGCTATTTTTCTTGTAACTGTTCTCTTTTTGAAAAGGTCTTATCCCGAACTCGGGTTAATATATAATCGCACATCTTTGCCGGATGTTGCAAAATGAGTGCAATATTCGGCAGATTCCAGGATTTGTGCAAGGATTCGGGTCAGAAATAAACGATATAATCCCTTTTATGCAACCGTTTGTTGAAAAAAACGATTCCCATTGAATACAAGTCGATCGTCACCGTTACTTCGGGATGGCGGCATACTTCCTGCCAGAACTCACGCATTTTGCGGCTGGCTTTGATGCCTTCGAAGACGAATACCGTATCGTTATGCACCTGTTTCAGGCAGGCTTCAAACAACCAACTGTTGTTCTGTTGCTCATACAGGGTATTGAAAAAGACGAAATCGAGTTGATCCATGTCTTTCAAGGCTTTCGGAAGCAAATCCTTATATCCGCCGACACGCAGGTCAACCGGGTTACGGGCGGCCTTGTCGAAAGCGATACGGGCGATGGAGGCAAACTCTGGCACGTTTTCCAAGGCGATACATTTCAGATTGGAAGCGTATGAAGTCAGATACAAAGTAGACAAGCCCATCGAGGGACCAAACTGAAGGATCTGCTTCGACTTGAAATAGTTGGTCAGACGGAAGAGCAAGGCTCCATGTTTGGGCTGTATCGCCTCCCGTTCGACAATCTGGCCGATCGTGCGGCGGCGCATTTTCCCTTTTTGCTGGCGGTCGGGATAGGTGATCTCCCCCTGTTGGAAAAGCAACTGCTTACGGATCAGTTCTATATCATGAAAACTATAGTATTGGCAACGCTCCTCGATCACTTTCGTGATCAGATTGAAAACAAAGGGGGAATGAACACCGAAACCTTTGCGGTAACGGATCCCCCTGTATAGAAGTATTCCTTTTCTTAGTGTATTAGCTTTGGGAATGATTCGCATGATTTATGATTTGTGATTTATGATTTTAGATGTATGGTCCAGATTCATAAATCATAAATCTGAAATCATAAATCGTTAACTCCGCAAAGTTAATCATTTTCATGAAACATATCCATGATCTTTCCACTAAGCTGCAATAGGGAGATTTCGCATATCTTGGTTGAATATTCGGCAATGGACTGGCGCTCTTCAGCTTCCAGCAAGCTGTTCTGGGCTTCACGCAATTCGATGCCGGACAGGTCGCCTAATTTATAGCGGTCGATCGCGATCCGGTAATTCTCCTGTGCCGCGACCAAGTTCTCTTTTTCCAAGCTCCACAAGTCCAGGTTGTTGCGGTAGGCCATCCAGAAATTGCTCATATCCGCCCGCAATTCCAGTTCCAGTTCCTGTGTGCGTAATTCCTGGTTTTGAATCTGGATCCGGGCGTTCCGCTGTTCGCGTTTCCGGTTGAAACCGTCGAACACATTGATGCCGACTGTCACCCCGTAATTGAGCCCGAGGCGACGTTGAAGGTCGGTCGCTCCTACCTCGTACCAGTTCGCCGTATAGCCATATCCGGCGTTCAATTTGACATACGGATAGTTACGGCTCTTTATCTTTTTGTAGTCCAGTTCGGAAATCACCTGGTTCTTTTTGGCGATCTGCAGGGAGGAGTTGGAAGTGAGTGTGCTTTTCCAAAGCTCCACTTCATCCAAAAACGGATTGGGAGTAATCAGGGAGTCCTTGATCTGTACCTGTTCCTCCACATCCTCCAAAGCCATCAGCCGGTTCAGGCCGATACGGGACCGATGTACTTGCTCCAGTTGGTTCAGGACGTTGGAACTGTCGGCGTTGAAGTCGACTTGCGCTTGCTGGAGATCCAGGCGGGACATCGAGCCGATATAATATCGTTCTTCAACGATACGCAGGCGTTCACGAGACAGTTCGAGCGTGGAACGAAGGTTACGAAGGCGGATCTTCTGGCGGATCAGATTGTAGTATTCGCTCGAAAGGTCGGCGACGAAGTCTTCGATTGTCATTCGGGTGTTCAGTTCGCCTAAATTTTGCAATTCTTTCAGTTTGCTATAGGTCGCTTGTATGCCTAACCCATCGAAGACCGTCCAGTTCACGTTCAGACCAACATTTGCCGTCTCGTTGTGGACCCCGTTCGTCTTTTCGATCGTTCCGTCGGACAATGTATTGTTGTTATTGTTAAGCGTACCGCTGAAGCCACCGCTCAGATCGACGGTCGGCAGATAGCCGGCATTGCCGGGAGTCGCATTGTTGTCGCTGATCTGCTGTTCATTGCGGATGATGCGGATGGAGTAATTGCGTTCCAATCCGGTTTGGATGCAATCGTCTAAGCTAAACACCCGTTGTGCCTCGGCTGGAACGACCGCAAATGCTATACATATCGATAAAAGAAATCTCTTCATATTGCAACTGTTTAATCTTTTACTTTTTTCAATTTCTTCTGCCTGTCCGTCGAAATGAAACTATACATTGCCGGAACGATAAACAGCGTCAGGAATGTCGAAACGATCATACCGCCTACCACGGCGATACCCATCGCGATACGCCCCTGTGCCCCTTCGCCCGAAGCATATACCAGCGGGACCAATCCTAAAATCGTTGAGATACTGGTCATCAGGATCGGGCGCAGACGCTGTGTGGAAGCGGAACGGATCGCTTCCGCCATACTCAACCCCGCTTCTTGCCGCTGGTTGGCAAACTCTACGATCAGGATACCGTTTTTCGCCACCAGACCAATCAGCATGATGATACCGATCTGGCTGAAAATGTTCATGGTCACCCCCGAATGACTCATGAATATCAACGCTCCGGCAATCGCCAGCGGAACTGTGAACATCACGACCAGCGGGTCTTTGAAACTTTCAAACTGTGCGGCCAAAACCAGGTAGATCATGCACAAGGCTAAGATCATGGCAAACATCAAGCTGGACGAACTTTCGCGAAACTCTTTCGATTCGCCCGACAGGGCCGTGCGGAAACTGTTGTCTAATGTCTCTGCGGCGATACGGTCCATTTCGTCCAGGCCGTCGCCGATCGTGTAGCCTTTGTTGAGCCCGCTGGAGACCGTTGCCGACACGAAACGGTTGTAACGGTACAGTTGTGGCGGGGCGACATCCTCCTTCAAGGAAACCAAGTTGTCCAACTGGATCATCTCTCCGGCATCACTGCGGACGTAGATGGACTTCAGGTCCAATGGCGTGTTACGCTGCTGGCGGTTGATTTCACCCAAAATCTGATATTGTTTCCCGTTCATATAGAAATATCCCATACGCTGGCCGCTCAACGCATATTGCAAGGTCTGGGCAATCGTACGGGTGCTGACACCCAAGGAAGAGGCCTTGTCGCGGTTGATCTCGATACGGGCTTCCGGTTTTGTGAACTTCAGGTTCACGTCTGCCATCTGGAATACCGGGCTCTCGCTTACTTTCTGCATGAAAGCGGGCAGATACTCCTGTAGCTTCTCCAGCGTGGTCGCTTGTAAGACGTATTGCACGGGCATACCTCCACGACGTCCGCCGAAGGTGGATTGCTGTTGGACGAAAGCACGTGCTTCAGTCTTGGTGCGCACATGTTTGGAGAGTACATCTGCAATTTCCATCTGCGATCGTTCACGTGTCTGGATGTCGGGAAGTAGGACGGTGATAAATCCCATGCTGTTATTCGCACGGACCGTCAGGGCCTGCCGTTCAGGGGCCAGTGTGTCGGCCATGGCGGCAATCTGGTCTGTAAAGTCGCGGATAAACTCGAAAGTCGCCCCTTCTTGCGCACGTATATTGATCGAGATGGACGAACGGTCTTCCAAAGGCGAAAGCTCGGAACGGATGGTACGCCAGAAATAGCCGATGGAGCCGAAAAGAATCGCGACGATCGGTATGGACCACCACTTGTGGCTCAGGAACGCTTTCAGCATTTTGGCGTATAGGTTATTCAAGCCTTCGAAAAACGGCTCCGTCTTCGTGTACAACCAACCTTTGTTCTCCCGTTTTCTTAATAATTTGGTCGCCAACATCGGCGTAAAGGTCAAGGCGACAAAGGACGAAATCGTTACGGAACCGGCAATTACGATACTGAACTCCTTGAACAAGCGTCCCGTCATCCCCTCCATGAAGACGATCGGGAGGAACACAGACACAAGTGTGACCGTCGTAGACACGACGGCGAAGAATATCTCTTTCGCTCCGTCTATACCCGCCTCTTTCGGCTCCATTCCCTGTTCGATACGGACATAGATATTCTCGGCCATCACGATGGCATCGTCTACGACCAATCCGACCGAGAGCACGACCGCCAGCATCGTCAGTACATTGATGGAGAAACCGGCTACATACATCACAAAGAATGCCCCGACCAGCGACACGGGAATGACCACCACCGGCACCATCGTCACGCGCCAGTCGCGCAAGAACAGGAAGATAATCAACACCACAAGCAGAAAAGCCACATAAATGGTCTCTTCTACCTCCTTGATGGAAGCCCGGATAAAACGGGTGTTGTCATATACCATTTCGACCGTTACATCTTCCGGCAGGTCTTTCTTCAACTGTTCGATACGTTTGTATGCTTCGTCGGCGATCTCGATCTGGTTGGCACCCGGCTGCGGGATGATGACGTCGATGACCATCGGTTCGCCGTTCTTGCGCATCACGCTTCGCAAATCTTCCGGACTCACCTCGGCACGTCCTACGTCTTGGAAACGGATGATATTGTCGCCGTCACGTTTAATAATCAGATCATTGAATTCTGTTGCCGTATGCATCAGGCCTAATGTGCGGATAGACAAGTCGATTGTGTTCCCTTCGATACTGCCGGAAGGAAGTTCGACGTTCTCGGCGTCCACCGCGTTTTTCACATCCAACGGAGTCACGCCATAGCCAGCCATTTTGATCGGGTCCAGCCACAGGCGCATGGAGTAGCGTTTTTGTCCCCAGATGTCCACGCCGCTCACGTTCGGAATGGTCTGGAGCCGTTCCTTGACTGTCAGTTCGGCGATTTCACTCAACTCCATCAACGAACGTTTGTTACTTCGGATACCGATCTGCATGATCGGGGTCGCGTCGGCATCCGCTTTCGATACCGTCGGAGGGTCACAGTCGCGGGGCAGGTACCGTTGGGCACGCGAAACCTTGTCGCGCACGTCGTTTGCCGCCGTTTCGAGATCGACAGACAGTTCAAACTCTACGGTGATGCGGCAACTGCCCTGGCTGCTGACGCTACTCAACGAACGAATACCCGGAATGCCGTTGATATTCTGTTCCAACGGCTCCGTAATCTGGTTCATGATCACTTCGGCATTGGCACCCGGATAGGTTACGTTTACCGAAATGATCGGGTTGTCCACACTCGGGAACTCACGAACCCCTAAGAATTTGTAGCCGATCATCCCAAACAGCAGGAGGATAAGCATCATCACGGTCGAAAGTACCGGTCTCTTTATACTGATTTCAGAAATATTCGCCATGCCGTTTCGTTAGTTCAAGTTATCAATCGTCACTTTTATGCCCGTCCGAAGCTGCATCACACCGGAAGTAATCACCGTATCGCCTACGTTCAGCCCGCTTAAGACCTGTACCTGGCTTTCCGTGCGAAGCCCCAGGATGATTTCGGCAGGTTCGGCCACACCGTTCTTATACAGGTAAACGATATTTTTCCCCATTTCAGGGATCAAGGCACCACTGGGAACGGCCAATGCGTCTTTAATCTCACGGCGGGTAATTTCGACAGAGGTATAACGCCCCGGCACGATCGATTCGTCCCGGTTCGGATAGCTCGCACGCACTTTCAGCGAGCGGGTTGCTTCGTCGATCTTGCTTTCTACCGCATATACTGTCGCATGGTAATCCTGCATCATGCCGACGGATGAATTCATCCTGAACACGATCGGCGTGCCGTCCTGAATGTCGGCGGAATAACGTTCCGGAACGGAAAATTCGATTTTCAAAGGAGATATTTTCGTCAGCTTGGTAATAACAGTCGAAGGAGAGGCATAGGCACCTTCACTGACATTGCGGAGGCCGATGATCCCGTCAAACGGCGCCCGGAGCTCTGTTTGCGCAATACGCGCCTTGACCAGCTCGATATCCGCCATCAGCTTTTCATATTCGGTGGCAACCTGTTCGTATGCCTCCTGGCTGACGGCATCTTTTTCCAGAAGTGTATGCTGGCGGTAGACACGGTCCTTTGCCAAAGGTACCTGTGCTTCCAGTTTCTTCAACTCCGCCTGCAACGGCTTGTCGTTGATCTTGGCGAGCAGGTCACCGGCTTTCACATGGGTACCTTCTGTAAAATAGATGGCTACGATCTTGCCCGACGACTCGAACGAGAGATCCACTTCTTCATCCGGTATCGTACTGCCGGTTACGATGGTCTTATCGGTAAGCGATTGATATTTCAACACTTCCGCATTGATGTTCAAAACTTGTTTCCGAACTTGGCTTCCGGCCGACGGAACCACCTCTGCCGCATCCTTGGATGCTTTCATTCGACTTTTAATCTGCGGGTAAACAATCATTCCGGCAATCATCAAAATAATCGCAGTTGTCACGCCCCACTTCACTCTTTTTGTCATATTTCCCTGGTATTCTATTAAAAACACTTATCGGTGCGTAAATATACATAAGCACGCGGAAATATAGACGAAATAAGAATAAAAAGGTTTAAATAGAGAATGATTTTTTATATTAACCCGATATAAAAATGACAGCAAGGACCTTTACTGGCGCTTGCTGTCAAACTCAAATTGTGTTGAAAATCATTTCGTCCTTGAGGATTCGCCCGGCAAAAAAGGGTTAATGCTTGATGACAATCTGTTGTACTAACGGTTTTTGGCTTTCTCCGTCATAAATATGGAGGAAGTAATTGCCACCAGGCAATCCGGATACGTCAAACGAAATCTGTTCACCTTTCGATTGAACACTGCGTACCAAAGAACCTTGCAAGTTGAACAAACGGATGTCGTACTGTTTCTGTTGCACAGGCACGGAGTTGATCGCCTTGGCTTGTTGTTCTCCGACAGAGGAGAAATCAACATATAAGGTTTGATTGGCAGGGTTGGGATAGGCAATCATGGCGGCACTATTATTTGCGTCATAGACCGTTACCCCTGAAACCGTATATTCACCCATACCGTATTTATTGGCGGCCCGCACGACAATTTGATAACTTCCTGTCTGGTAAAATGCAATATCGAAAGTGGAAGTGTTCGCCCCATAAACAGAATTGTTGCCTTGTGGATTCAATATCCATTCAAATGATGTTGGTGAACACCGCCCGTCATATTCAGCTCTATATTTTGCATAGCCTGTATTAGGAGTGCGATTGGGACCTTCAATCGTAATAACGGGTTTACCAACATAAACAGAACCGGACATAGAAGCTCCGCTTGCCGTTTTGATCGTTGCATAACTGGTTCCATCTCTTCCCGTCTTAAAGGTGGCACTTGCTCCGGATGTGCTTACTAAATCCATCGGATGACCGCTCCATGTAAACATCCCAGCCGGGAATGGAGAGGCAGTAAAGGTCACATTCGTGCTATTATTTACAAAACTACTGTTGGAAGTAACCGACACTTTTTGCAGGTAATTATTGGAATAAATATGTTGTCCGATACGAGCAATGGAGGCATTTGAAAAATAAGGAGGATTTTTTTTTGTACCTTGACACATAACAGACGCTGTAGTAGTTCCCCCGTATTGACAATCTTCATGTTTCCCATTACACAAATGACCTAATTCGTGTGCTGTTGTTAAAAACATTCCGATTCGATTAAAAGTAATCATATAACTTGTTGATTTATTAGCCATACCACCGATAGCACAAGCTATTCCTGCTGGACTTAAACCATTTTCATAAGTATATGATTTACCGGAAAATAACATTGCAACATTTCTATCTATATTAGATGAATTTGAATTCCAATAATTTTTCATTTGTGTAACTAAAACCTTTCCGCCATCTGAAATGTTGGCAGTATAGGGATAGCCGGTCACATTTGCACTTTGGAAATAATGTACATTCGTTACTTGAAATGCTATATTGAACGTATGTGCATAGAGTCCTTCTATTTCATTAATTGCAGATAATATTTGTGCATTCGTACTATTCCCGTGAATATTGAAAAAATCGGCATCCGCGTCAGCCGCAATCTTCATGATTCGTATTACAGATTCAAAATCATATAACTCTGTTGCCAATGGCAATAGTTCATTTTCAACCAAATCCGGCTCAGGAGTTCCACACAACCAATGTTCTCCAGAGTCAGAGGAGATGACATCATTCCCATAATAGGCAATCGTATTTCCATTATTTTCTGCTAATGATGATAGATAAAGAAAATCATCACCAACATTGATATAACCATTTAAATACCGTTCATCAATAATTGAAAAACGAACATATTTGGAACTATCAGACTTTAGATGTCCAGCATACAATTTGATATTAGGATAGTCTTGATGTCTAATTCCATTTTCATCTGTATAAAATGAAGGTGTATTTTGCAATACGGTATTTTCTGTTAACTCAATATCATAATCTTGATTAAATAGAGTCATTTTTACTTCTACCAGATTGCCATCAGATTTAGGCGCATTGAGTAAACTCTTCGCATTTATTCTATAAATTTTCTTATTTGTTGTCTGAACTGTTTTTTTCAATTGCGCACCATAGATTTCTCCTATATCAACTCTTGTTTGTGCGAAAGCAAAAGTGCTAATGCATAATAAAACTATACACAAATTGAATGTTTTCATAATGTTTGATTTTTAATTGATTAATACGTCTTTCTTTATCTGTATATTTTTAAGAATCAGAGGTACCCCCAAATAGTCCAGGGTACTATTGTCCCTTGTTTCACCGGAGAAAATGATTTTTGTTCCTTCCTGTAAGAGATTCCTATTGATATTAATAGGAAGATAACGTCCGCCTCTTTTTCCTGTTGGAGGATTGATAATTTCAATCTCAATGGCTTCGTACCATCCGTTGTCTACCTGGGTTTTGACAACCACACCCTCTTGATTTTTGTAAGTTTCCCAGTGAATCCACGGATCTTCAAAATATTGATTCCACTCATCATTCCACTCCGACAACTTGAGCGTTTCATATCCATCAAATGATTCGAATTCTTCATTTGAATCGCAGCTTCCTGTCACAAACAGGAACATACACATCAGCATAGGCAATAGCCAACGCATCACTTTTCTTTTCTTTTTTACATTCATACTCCCTACTTGTTTTTGATTGTTGGTATTCCAGATAAGCGTTTCGGCAGGCGGTCACTCCTTTCTTAAAGCCTGCATTTTAAGGTTATTACTAATTATAAATATACTGATTACAAATGTATGGATAAATTATTGCAAACCCATGTTTTTTGAAAGTTTTTTCAATTTTATTTCAAAGAAGAGACGCACGGCCGTGCGTCTCTTCTGCTGTACATCCCTTCGGTATTCAGATCGTTACCGGTGGATGTTTTGTTCATAACTGGAGATGTTCAAATTCCATGCCAGTGCGTCCGCAATTCCATGCCTGGGGAAAGGTGTATCCCTCGTTGTGTTTGTACCCTGTAAGGGTACTGCAATGAATATAAACTATTTACGTATAGCAGCACCCTTACAGGGTGCCAACGGGGTACGGGAACAGAGGTCCCGGGGTTGAACCCCCGGGCTATTAAGCGAAGCGCCTACAGCGCTTTTCGACATAGCCCCTTGTATATACAAACACACGGAAATGCCGTCTATATTCTCGGCAAACGGTTTAATTTGTTCGCATTTTTTAGATATGTCTATGGGCTGTTTATATCTGTATAAGGATAAACGAAACTGAAATTTTTTTCAGCAAAATCTACAATATCCCCTATTGGGGCATTTTTCTATTTCGAAGAGAATCTTGAACGGTTCGCGTGTGGCATTTTTATTCTTTTAATCGATATTTATTGACAATGGGCCAAAACGGATCAGGAAGAAATCGAAAAACAAAATCTATTTGTTACAAAAAAGCGGAAACGGCTGACATAGTGGAAAAGCTAAACTCCCGGAGAATCGCTTGTAGCAAACAAAAGTTTCCACCGCTCCGAATATCTCAAAAAGAATTGCCCCCTTTTCTGCCATGAGGAGGGACTTCATCGCCGTGACGACCGTCTTCACTGCTCCTGAAGTCCGACTTCACGGTGTATGAAGTCCAACTTCAGGGCGATGACGACCGTCTTCAGGGCAATGAAGTACGCATTTCACGGCAGATCTCCCCTTTTTTTCGGCAAAAAACCGGAATTTGCAGCGATTCTTAAAGAATATATATTATTATTAAAGGAACAATAATATACAATAAGCCCACTTTTTCAAGAGCATTTAATCTTCTGTGATAACGGAAAATTCAGCAATGCCAACTTGCTTTACGTTATCCACTGTTCGTGTTGCCTTAAAAACGAACTTTTGGCCTTTGACGGGGGCAAACCGTATTTCTTGTTCGATCGGATTATGCTTGATGTTCGAGAACTCTCCCGAAGCCACGACCTTTCCATCCACTAACAGCTGGTAGTTTGAAATATGCCCTTGCGAATCGCGTCCCTGGTTAGGCGTGTAAACAAAACCGCTTATCGTATGAGGCGCAGCCAACTCTACTGTTATTTCGTTTTGGCCTTCGGGCAGATAATAGGTCGAATAGCCGTTTCCGTCAAACATGAGGTTTGTCCGTTCGTCAATAGGGCTGACTACCTTATAATCGGCGGCAGGCAGGTCGAAATGGCGGATGGCGATAGGACCGGATTTGCCGGACTGGGCATCGTAGGTAATTGCCTTGACAGTCCCTTTTTTGTCGAGCGTGAACGGAGCTTTGTATTGGGCTGATCCGGGCGTAGGTTCTGTCCCGTCTACCGTATAGTAAATATCGGCACCTTCACTTTCCACCCCGATGCGTACTTCGTTCTTCGCATTTCGTGCGATACGCGGTTGCTCCAACAGGGGAGGGGCGAGGAAAGCCTCTACATTATTGATACATAACGGACCCTTTGCCTCTGTGAACTGGATGCGCAAGGCGTCTGCCGGTGTCGTTTTGAAGCGGACGATACGTTTATACCCCACGGTTGAAAGTGTATCGGAAGTTTCGACCGGTGTCCATTTCCCCTCTTTTTCCACTTCAAGGGTAAAGGCACAGACACGTTGTCCGAGCGGTATATACTCCTGAATCATCACCCGGTTCAGCGAAGTCCCTGCCGGCAACGGGAAAGTCAACGAGCCGGAAGTCACCCCGTCGGGAGTCGCCCAATAGGAATCCCAGCTACCGTCTGTTACATTCGCTGCCTTATAACTACCTCCACGGGTTTCGCTTGCCTTCGGCTTGATACTTGCCAGCAGGTTCTCTTTCAGCTCCATCTGTATCGTGTGATACCAATCGACGGCACGGGCGGAATCGACCGGATGGATTTGTCCGCTCAGCGCGACCGGAAAATTCAACAGGAAATTGGCATTATGCCCTACGCTACGGTAATACAAATCGACCAGATTGGGAACGGTACGAACCTGATGGTCTTCCCGATGATGATAAAACCATCCCGGACGGATCGACACGTCGCATTCTCCCGGCAACCATTTTTCTCCGTCTTTCATTCCCCATTGGTTCTGCCTGTAATGGACTTCTTTTTCGATTGAATAAGGCGACCAGTTCGTTTCACCCGCCCAACCGGACTCATTACCAATCCAGCGGATATCAGGAGCTGTTCCACCAAAAATCATCGCTCCCGGATGCTTCGCTTTGATCATTTCGCGGGCGCTCTCGTAGCCATAATAGGATTTCGGATCGATCGAGCGTGTTTCATTTGCGCCTCCATACCAGCCGTTTCCACCGTTTGCCCCGTCAAACCAAAATTCAAACAAGGGACCATAGTTGGAAATCAGTTCGTTGATTTGTGCGTGATACGTTTTCTGATAGCCTTCCCGTCCATATTCGGTATTGTTCCGGTCCCAAGGAGAAAGATAAAGCCCGAACTTCAGTCCATGCTTTTTACAGGCATCCGACAACTCCCGAACCATATCGCCCTTTCCTTCTTTATATGGAGAATGAGAGATGTTATACTCCGTCGTCTGGGTCGGCCAAAGGCAGAAGCCATCGTGATGCTTGGCTGTCAAGATCACCCCTTTCAGGCCGGCCGCCTTGATGATCCGTACCCATTGTTCGCAATCCAAATCTGTCGGATTGAATGTTCCGGCAGGCGTATTTCCATAGCCCCATTCCAAATCATTGAACGTGTTCAACCCGAAATGTACGAATGCATAATTCTCCATTTTCTGCCACTCGATTTGCTCCGGTGTCGGAACCGGCAAAACAGGTATAGGCGGCTCCGCTTCCTTGCAGGAAAGAAGCAGCCCGGCAAATATACCGGTGATTAAAAGATTCTTTGTTTTCATATTGTTATTAGTTATGTATGTTTTATACTTAATCACTGTATTATTGGCAAAGATAATATTTCCTTAGGCCAGTTTTACTTTTTGTTTTCATTGGTACTTAATTTGGTCTCATTTATGAACTTTACTTTTTGAAGTTTTCCTTTTTTTATTAGGGAAACCAACTGATAAGAATCTGTTCTTACTTTGTCCTTGACAAATTCCGGGATATTATATGACTTGGTGAGGAACGTATAATAGTCCGTTGATTGTTGAGGCAAAACGAACGGTTTAGAGAGGATACCTTTTTCATTGACATGGGCAATGAAAAGATGCGTATACAAGCCGTCCAAACGGCGGCTGCTGAAGATAACCCATTTACTGTTGGACGACCAAGAATGATAACTGTCTGTATCGGGACTGTTTGCAGCTTCCGTCGAGATGAGTTCACCTGTGGACAAGTCGAACATACATAGATCGGCGTCTTTGTGCCAAATGGGGAACGTGCCGTAGGAAGTCGTTGTGCAGAGCAGGTATTTTCCGTCTGGAGAGACGCGAGGGAACAGGATACTCCGTCCTTCCGTTTCCGCATGAAAAATCGTATCAACGGAGGAACCGAAAGTCCGGCTATCCGGGTCGAAAGAAAGACGGCAGAGACTATACCGAAGATCGCGCAATCCGTCCGGAACAGCCAGGGCTGGGGCGGAGCAGAAATAAAGTTGTTTCCCATCCGGCGAAAAGGCCGGAAATGTTTCAAAACAATGCTTTGAAAACAATGATTGAGTTGTGATGATTTCCTGTTTCTCCACATCATAGACGACAACATCGGATGCTTTGTCGTAAACCTCCGTCCGGTGTACCGGATGGGTGTCTTGTGTCGTGTTGTTGACTGAAAAAGCGACAAATCTGCCGGATGGATGCCAGCAAGGATAGACTAAAGAGGAAATGGTCCGGTCGGTTTTCGTATCGAGCGTCTTCACCCGGTCGCCATCCACCAGCACGGTACAACCATGTTTGGCCCGGACATGAAACAACATCTTGTCAGGCTCCTGCATGCAAAACGAATGGCAGTTCATGCAATTATTATCCGTCAGCCGGTTTTCCAAAATCGCTTCCTGTTTGAAAGTGGCCAATTCCCGTTGATAGATTCCCATTTCATTCCATAACTGGTAACCGGGGTCTATCAGACGGTAAGCGATATAGGGATCGATCGGATCTTTGGAAACCCGGATATGAAACGGAAGATATGCATTCCATTTCCCTTTCTCTTCGGTCAAGATAGTAACTTCCATCTGTTTCCCTTTCGCCGTTTCCAATAATGTCTTCCAATCCGCCTCCGGGATAGCAAACGATCCGTTTGAAGCATATACACCCCATGTATATCCTTCGGCTGTGAATATCGCGCAAGCCTTTCCTTTCGTCGGCACGGCAAAATTCAAAGGAGCGATGGATGGCGGCACGGTCACATCGGTATAATCCGGATAGAGGGCCGGCAATTCATCGATCCGGCCGGAAATGACAGGAACTTGGTTGGAGGAACAACCTCCCAACAGCAACAGGAGTATGTAAAAGAATGCTTGTTTCATTTGTCTATCGTATTAAACATATAATAATACCAATACGTTTTGCCATATTCGGAAGCCAAGGCTACTGCGGGATTCTGCCCCGGACGGGAAGTCTCCTGTACCTTCTGCATGAAAGCAAGCGCCCTGTTCCTCACTTTGATACTCACCCCATGTTCCAACCAGAAATGCGGGTTGTTGGGGCTGCAAATCACGAGGGCTTCCTGTTGGCATTCGGTCATATTGCGCCAGGCTGGAGAGCGGTACAGGCTTTCCTGCAAGGTTTTATAAGTCTCGATATCTTTGTTCAACAGCAGAAACGAAGTCAGATATTGCAATCCGGCTTTGTTTGCCGGACAAGCCGGAACCAAATGGATCAAACTGCTGACCGGGTCTGTATATAATCGGGGAATCAGTGTTTCCGACTGCCAACAACGACGCCGGATCCCTAATTCCTTATCTTCCTCTATCGCCCGGTCGTTATAAAGAAAACGGCGATGTGCCGTTGCCCAATCCTTATAATACCAAGTATTTTCCAATAGCCGGATGTATTTTCCGGCAACCGGATAAGCGCCCGTAATGAGATTGGTTTCCACTAATCTTTTCAACATCCGGGGATTTCCGGAAGGATGTGAACTGACGAATGCCTCAAAAGCGAACTTTTGTGCCGTACTGATGATTCCCATGCAATAATAGAGGTCGCTATGCAGTTCGGCCGTAAATACCGACTGGTCCCAGCGCAACATCAATGTCTCGATTCCGCGTTGGGGGTAATCCAATAATTTTTCCGAAAGTATTCCTTTGTGGGCAAGTGCCAGGTTCAAACCGCACATACGCCGTTTGGAGAGTGTGGTCTGGTCAAACGATGTGATCACTTTATCCCATTCTTCGTTACGGATATAATAGTCTTGTTTGAGGTGGTCCATCGTATCTAACCGTCCTCCATATATAATTCCCTGATACGTGACGAATCCCATCATCACCCATTGGAACCCAATCCACAGATATTTTCTCTTTAAGACTACCGGCTCTTTCCATTTTTTCAAATAGGCACCTACTATCATCATAGTGGGTAAAGCATACCAAGAATAATAGATTCGGGGAGTATGTAACATCGGATCATAATAGGCATCCGGCAAAAAGGCAAATTTCAAATTCCTGCTGAATCCGAAATAAGTTCCGATAACAGCAGATAAAATAGCAACAAGCAGATAAATCAGGCTTACGTATTTCTTATTTCCATGAGTCAAGCATTCAAACAACAAAGCGGAAAAGGCGAATAAATGGACAATAGGCCCGCCCATCCAATAGAGCATAGGGATCATGCAAATTCCATATATCAACCGTCCCCGAAGTGGCAGGTTCGTGTATAGCCATAAGAAAAGCAATAGAAAAAGATAGGCGATCGTCCCTTGCTCCTGATAGTCATAATCCAGTTGCATAATAAATAGGGAGAGCCAGGGAAGCAGGCTGACGAAAGGGAGATCGTCCCGTGAGGATATTTTCTTTAAAACAAGGAAAGAGAATATCGCAATTCCTGTCAGCACAAGGGCTGCGATAACTGGTCCCGCACCGATGACAATGTAAAACTGGGAAAGAAATTCTGAAATATAAAGCGCGACACCACCGGCCTGCCCCAACGTAGTGGTTGCATATAGGCCTGTAAACTGGAACATTTGCAATTGTTCCTTGAAAGGGAACAAAAAGCAAAAGACACAATAGAAAACTACCACCTGCAAGAGAAACAGAAAAAGTCCGGATATGACATGTTTATACTTCATAAAAGAATATATGGGGTTTAAAAAGCAGAAAGGGGATGTGCCGGAATTTTAGCACAGCCCCTTTCTTTTACTAATTATTTATCACCAACCTGGGTTCTGTGTCAAATTTGTATTTAAAACCAACTCGTCTGTAGGTAACGGACTTAACCAACGTTTGTCGTTGGCTGACCATTTGCGACCTGCATCGTTCAAACTCTTGCTCGGATATTGGAACAGATAAGTCTTGCCTTGGTATTCGATCGTAGGACGACCGTCCGTACCGCCGAATGCCACATTTCCTTCGTACTGTTTCTTCACGGCATCTGTGATGCGGATACCTAACATCGTTTTGGGATTCTCAAATACTTTCATCGCATTCCAACGTTTCAAATCGTCTAAACGGTGACCTTCCGCGATCAGTTCGATACGACGTTCACGGCGGATTTCATAAATTAAAGGTGTCACCGTATAGCCGTAGTCAATGGCGGCCGGGTCTGCAACCGGATTGGTTGTCATGTGAGGCATATCGACACGGTCACGCAGCTGGTTCACGGTCTTGTTCAGCACGTCTTGTGTGCAAGAACCCAGTTCGGCATGGGCTTCTGCATTGATCAACAAGACTTCAGCATAGCGGTAGACGAACCAGTCATAAGTCGTCTTGTTTGCTTCCCACTGTGCCTGAAGCGGCGAACGGTACTTGACACAAGGATAGCCCGTTACAGCATCATTGGCACCACATGCAGGATAAGGATTCACTTGCTGTTCGCCATTGATGATCGTATAAGGTTTGTGCTGGTTGTCGATAATTTGATACATACGGGGATCCCGATTGACAAATTCATCTTCCAGATTTTCGTCGCCTTTATACAAGCTGCTGACCGAGATCGGTTGGCCGTCGGTACATAAGAATGACTCTACGAAATCTTTGGAAAGTCCTGTTCCGGAAGATCCTGCCTGACGGCCGGTTTCATGCATCAACACGCCGTCTTCATAATAACGGGCCAAAATAGCCTCTTTGTTGGAAGAGAGGTCTTCTTGTACAAACTGGTTTGAATAGTACAAGGGGTATCCTTCAAACGGAGACTGTCCGCAACCGGCATCTGTCCCTTTCACAATGGCGTAATTATTGCTGTTGATGATCGCATCGGTCAAAGAGACAGCTTTATTCAACAACTCTTCAGAAGAGGGAGTACCGGATTCGTTATGATACTTTTTATAGGTACCGTAATACAAACAGATACGTGCCAATTGCGTCCGCGCTGCATCTTTTGTCAGACGACCGCTTTCTTGTCTGCCGAAATCAGGTAACCAATTGATCGCAAACTCCATGTCCTCAATGATCTTACCCAAAACGTAATCCCGGGAATCACGTGCTTTATAGAGCTCTTCCGTGTCTGTTGTCTGCAAATCCTTTTCGTACCAAGGCACGTCTCCAAATGATTTGATCTTGCCATAATAATCCAGTGCCCGGAAAAAACGGACTTCTGCTACATATTGGTTGATCTCACTTTCGGTTCCGCTGACGGATTTGTAACGCTGTAAGAAGAAGTTGCAACTACGGATGTTCGTCCAAGACCATCCGGCATCGCTTGCTGTGGCGGGAACGGTCGATTCGTTGAACAGCCATGAACTATAATTTGTGGTCACGCAATTGTCACTCGTATTGTCTTTCGTGACACTGGGAGCATCCAGATTACTGTACAAACCGTTTGCATACAGCTTCAGATCCTGGACCGTTTTCCAGTAGGAAGCGTCTGTCAAAGAATCAATAGGCGACTTGTCTGTCACATCGCAGGCCGAAAAAACACTTGCAAAAGCCGCCATGCACATTATATATTTCAGTTTCATTGTTTTATTTCGTTTAGAATGTTAAATTAAGACCTACAGATACTTTTTTGGTAATAGGATACGTCATGTTGTTGATGATTTCCGGATCAAAAGCGTCAATGAGCGGTGTGAATGTCAACAAGTTTTCACCTTGCAGATAAACCCTTAAGCGGCTGATGCCGACTTTTTTCAAGACAACAGGAGGAATCGTATAGCCCAATGTGATATTTTTGAGGCGAAGATAAGCGGCATTCTGCAAATAACGGTCGCAAGTCTGTCTGTTACCTCCGTTGTTCCAGTTTGGACGTGGAAAATAAGCACCGGTGTTATCGGTTGTCCAGTAATCCAAAGCCGATTTCAGAGGCGTGTCCCATTCTGACGTGAAGCCCCAGAAGGCACTACCACCCGGCATGTAATCACGTTTGCCGACTCCTTGCCAGAACATTTCGAAGTCGAAGTTCTTGTATTCAAAACCGGCTGTGATACCGTAACTGTAACGCGGGGTAGAGTTACCAATAACCGTTCTGTCACCCGGATCATCCAACGTATTTTTACCGATATTAATTTTGCCGTCGTTGTTTAAATCGACATATTTCACATCACCGGCACCCCATTTCCCGCCATATAGGTATGACTGGTCTGCATGGCTGGCCGCTTCTGCATCGGACTGGAATAAACCTTCTGAACGGTATCCCCAGATTTCGTTGATTTTTTGTCCGACATAACGGCTACTGAGTGAACCGGCATCATTTGTGAATTTCGTGATTTCTCCCTGATAGTCGGAGAGTACACCTTTTAACCAATAAGAGAATCCGTTAGACAAACGGTCGGTCCATCCTAATGACAATTCCCATCCGGTAGTTTTCAAGTCGGCTGCATTTTCGACCGGAACGTTAGTTCCCAATACGGCAGGCAGAGATTGGCCGGCGGTCAACATATCTTTTGTTGTATAATATTTAATTGTTATATTTTTGCATAAAGTACCAACATCAATGTGTGGAATAAGGCCGACCTTTTGTTAGTCAAAAAGACCGTGTGAAATGTTTTGCCCCCACACTTTTACATCAGAAACCGGATAGTTCAATGGGCTTTTAGACCCCGTATTCGCAATGATGGTTCACGATGTACAGATGTTGTCGTTTAATAAATCATTAAAG
>JAGBDR010000071.1 GCA_017937385.1 Parabacteroides sp. | reverse complement strand
TATAGCGTTGGGGATCCACCTCTTCCCATTCCGAACAGAGAAGTTAAGCCCAACCACGTCGATGGTACTGCGTAAAAGTGGGAGAGTAGATAGCCGCCGTTTTTAGTTAAGAAAGCCGATTCCAATTGGGGTCGGCTTTTTTTGTTGGGGGGATTTCATTGATAACGAACAGCCGTTCCGGCAGCTGTAACCATTAGCATGCTTCCACTTCCTCCAACCGTCTCGTAATCCAAATCTATGGCGATGACAGCGTTTGCCCCTAATCGGGCTGCATGATCGCTCATTTCTTTCAAGGCGGTTTCTTTGGCTTCACGTAATACGCTTTCGTAGGAACCCGCACGTCCTCCTACAATATCGCGGATACCTGCGAAGAAATCTTTGAATACATTCGCTCCGATGATTGTTTCACCGGATACGATTCCGAAGTACTGGGTAATTTCTTTTCCTTCGATTGTGTTGGTTGTTGTCAGTAACATAATTTTTAAATTGAATTGTTTAGGGACAAATATAGGACAAAGGGCGTATCTGTAGACAAGTCCGCCCTTTGTTTTTATGTTTCTTTATAGGTATAAAAAAGAACGGTGTGTCGAAAGGCGCTTACAGTACCATTCGACACACCGTCACCTTTTCAGATTACTGTTTCTTTATCAGGATTTACTGTACCGGTTGACTGGTCATGGTGAATTCCAATTTACCGCCATTTACGATGTCGTTGTGGCTGATGAACGGGGTTTCAAGGAGTTGGCCGTTCAGTTTGACCTCTTTGACATATTTATTGGTAGCACTGTTGTCTTTCACTTGGATTTCGAATATACCGCCTTTCACCTGGATAGATGCATGATCAATCATCGGACGGCCTAACGTATAGACCGGAATACCCGGAGCGACTTGATAGAAACCTAACGCACTCATCACATACCAGGCGGACATCTGTCCGCAGTCTTCGTTCCCGATGATGCCATCCGGCTCGTTGGTGTAGAAGTTCTGCATGATCTGATCCAGACGTTCCTGTCCTTTCCAGGGAGCATCCGTCCAGTTATAGAGGTAAGCCATGTGATGGCTCGGTTCGTTACCGTGTGCATATTGGCCGATCAGGCCGGTGATATCACCCGAAGCCTCTTCGCCATCCACCTGGGAAGAGGTGGTGAACAACGTATCCAAACGTGTTTCCAATTCCTTTTTACCCCCGATCGTCGTGATGAAATTGTCCATATCATGTGGAGCAAAGAAACTCCACTGGAAAGCATTCCCCTCGGTATAATCGCTCTTCATGTGGGAGGAATAGCGGGGGTTGAACGGGGTACGGAATGAACCGTCGCCCATCACGCCACGCATCATCTTGGTTTCCGGGTCCAAATAGCGCTTGTAGTATGCTGCCTTGTTTGCATATTCTTTTGCCAGTTCCGCATTGCCTGCCTTGGTGGCGATTTGGGAGATACACCAGTCATAGTAGGCCATCTCCAATCCCCAGGAGACCGATTCGGGAACCGAGTCGGCCGGCACAAAACCATATTTCTCCTTATAATAAGGATGCCGGGTGATTAGATCCAGTTCGCGTGTCCCTTTGAACTTTTCGGCCAGGTCTTCCCGGTAGACGGATGAACGGGCACCTGCTTCGGCCCAGACGTTTAAATCCCCTTCAGCCAAATCTTTTGTCACTAAGTCTGCCAGCACGGAGACTGCCGGATAACCGACCATGCAACCTGTGTAGCTGGAGGCCAACGGCCATTTCGGCAAGATACCTCCTTCTTTGTACCCTTGCACGAGTACCTTTCCCCAGTCGGCGGCCCGTTCCGGCTGGATGATCGTCATCAGCGGATGCAAAGCGCGGAACGTGTCCCAAAGCGAGAAGATGGAATAGTTTACATAGCCCGGTTCCGCCCGATGTACTTTTTTGTCCATTCCCAAATAACGTCCGTCTACGTCCTGATATGCATAGGGGGCAATCATGGTATGGTAGAGAGCCGTATAGAAGTTCACCATCACTTTCGGGTCGAAACTTTCGATCTGGATCTTGTTCAAAACCGTGTTCCAGATCCGGGCGGATTCAGCTCGTGTCGCGTCGAAATCCCAATCCGGCAGTTCGGCCAGCATATTCTTCTCCGCACCATCCGTATCAACAGGAGAGATGGCGACTTTTACATACAGCGGTTTGTCGCTTTCCGCAAATTTGTAATGGAATTTCAGGTCACCCGATGTGTTGAGACGCAAGAACAACGAGTCCTGCCGCAAATTCCCGTCGATGTATTGGTAGAGTGTTTCAATCGGTTCCGAGAAGGTGATCCGGTAAGAGACTGCATGGAAATGCGCCCACCCCTGTGTCTTGACAGTTCCTTCCACTGTCGAATCGTTGACAAAAAGATATTCGTTCCCGACTAACTTGTGTCCCCAGTTCGGTTGCAGCACATGACCGAGATCGAGGAGGACACGGCGGTCTTTCGGATTGTCGTATGTATATTTGTGGAGCCCGACACGTTCCGTGCTGGTCAGTTCCACATCGACTCCGAAATTGTCAAGGCGCACGGCATAATAGCCCGGTTCCGCCTTCTCCGTTTCCTTTTTGAAGGTTGCTACCGGCTTGATCGAGTCGCCGCCGGAGAAAGGCAGGAGCGCCACATCCCCTAAATCACCGATACCCGTACCCGACAGATGCGTGTGGCTGAAGGCATATATCCGGTTGTCGTCATAATGATACCCGCTACTGGCATCCCATCCCATGATATGTGTGTCAGGGCTGACTTGTACAGGGGCGAACGGACGGGTAGCACCGGGAAAAGTATGTCCGTGAAACCCCGTTCCGATAAAGGGATTCACATACTGGATTTCATTGCGTAGCTGTTCCTTGCCGGATGGTTGGCTACAGGCAGCCAAAAGCCCGATCGCTGCAGCCTGGAGGAGTAAGATTGTTTTCTTCATGTTATATGACCTGTGTTTTATCTATTAGCGCGTAATTTCCTGCAAAATTAATGGAAAAGAACCATATACAGGTATATCCGCACTCTTTTCCGTGAATAAAATAGGTTGTTACGAAGCCGGACGGTTGCTTGTCCGTCCCGGAATGCTTATCTTTGGCACGTTAAGTATTTTTTACTATGTTTACGGTTATTGGTATTATGTTTGCAGGTATTGCCACAGGCTATCTTTTGCGCAGGGTCGAACGGTTGCAAAAGGTAGGCAAGCCGATTTCTTACACGATCTTCTTGCTTCTTTTCCTCTTGGGAATATCTGTTGGTGCGAATAAGGAAATTGTCGATAACCTGGTCCCATTGGGTGGCCAGGCTTTGTTGCTCGCTTTGGCAGGCACCCTGGGAAGCGTGCTTGCCGGCTGGGGCGTGTATCATCTTTTTTTCAAAGAAAGGAGCCGCAGATGAAAGGGAGTCTGATTGTGGTAGGGTTCTTTACGCTCGGTTGCCTGTTGGGGTGGAGCGGCTGTTTACCCGATGCCGTTGTTGAAAATGATATGACGGTATATGTTTTATACCTGCTCATGTTTCAGGTCGGTCTTAGTATCGGTAGCGATAAAAAGCTGAAGGAAATTCTGGGCAGCATCCGCCCGAAGTTGCTCTTGGTCCCTTTTGCCACGCTTGCCGGAACGCTGGTTTTTTCGGCATTGGTCAGTTTGTTGCTTACGCAGTGGAGTGTTTTTGACTGTCTGGCAGTAGGGAGTGGTTTTGCCTATTATTCTCTTTCGTCTATCCTGATTACCCAGTTGAAAGAGCCTTCTTTGGGTGTCCGGCTCGCCGCTGAATTGGGGACGATCGCTTTGATGGCGAATATCATGCGCGAGATCATGACCCTTCTCTGTACCCCTCTTTTTGTCAAATATTTCGGCCGGTTGTCTCCTATTTGTGCTGGAGGAGCCACGACAATGGATACGACTTTGCCGATCATCACCCGCTATTCGGGAAAGGAGCTGGTCTTCGTTTCCATTTTTCATGGAATCATTGTCGATTTTTCCGTTCCGTTCTTGGTCTCGTTTTTTTGCTCTTTATAAAATCAGGAACCCTATCGTGATTCAAGTTCTGAGTCCGATAGGGTTCCTTTTTTATTGTTTGGTTACTTGATCAATGTGTAGTATGTTTTCTTTGCCCAGAAGAGGTTGGTGTAATAACCGGTAGACTCTTCATAGTTCTTGGCGATCGCTGCCTGGCAGTTCTCGCTGTTGTACGTCAACTCATCATTCGGATAAGGCAGACGATTCGGAGGAGTCGGATAGTTGGTTACCTGCTCGTCTGTAGCAAAAGAGATCACCGGATAGCCCGTACGACGAACCACGTTCCATGCACTTAATTTGTCCAGGACACCGAAGTTCAGCCAAAGCTGCGTACAGATCGCTTCCTGTGTCGGCTTCCAGATCTTTTCTGCATAGGCGGTAAAGTCTGCTGCTTCCGGACGAACCAGTTCACGATAGCCGTAGTAGCTGTCGTTGCCTTCTTTCGCCAATGAAGATGTTACTTTCTGGTTCCAATAGTACTCACAAGACTGTTCAACCCCTTTGATGAAGTTGCTCTTGGCCAGATCTGCATTGGCAGCAACGCCATATCCCATCAAATAGGCTTCCGCCTTGCTGAAACTTACTTCCGCAGCACTGAGCCACAAACCGAAAAGGCGTTCGTTACCTTGATATTCAGCCCAACCGCCAATCGACAGCGAGTCGATCTTGTTGAAATAGTTGGCAAGCGGCATACCTTTTTGTGTATATTCCTGCTTTTTCCGGTCTGATATGTTCGAAAGTTCAGAGTTTGACAGACTCAGGTCGTAAGCGATATACTCGCCTTCCGGATTACAGTCATACAAAGCGGCAAGACGCGGGTCCGTATTGGCATCGGGGATACCGTTGGCCGGAACATGCATCGCATTCAAAACATTCTGGGTAGCACCGCCATTGCCATGCAATGCCTGTGAAAGGCTTTTACCGAAGTTGAATGTATCGCTCTGGGTATCGGCTGTCACACCCATGTTCTCATCGTTGTTGTCGATAAGCGGATATTTAGCCGGATTATTCAGGATCTCCGCAATGGCTGCATGAGCTTCAGAAACGCAATCGCCACCGGTTGACAGGTGAAGGGCGATACGCAGGCGCAGTGAGTTTACATATTTCTGCCACATGGTTGCATCACCGGCCGCTACTGTATAATCCTGACGGGACAAAGCGGTCAGACCTGTTCCGTCCACGTTGCCGCTGGCAAAATAATCGCCTACCTCTTTCAGGTCGGCCAGGATCTGCTTGTAGAGCGTTACGTCGTCATCGTATGTACATTGTTTCTTTGCAGCGTCGTAGTCGCCGTCTCTCCACAATGTGCCGGCACCTGTATAAGGCACGTCGCCGAATACGGACAACATTTCATGCAGTTGCTCTTCAACGATTGTACGGCTTAAATAGTAGAATACGATGTTGGACGGTTTCAATCCCTCTTCCAGGTTGTTGTATGTATATTCCAACACACGGTGCTGGGTCAACATTCTGTAGAACTCTTTCCAACGGTCATCGAAACGGCCTGCGCCTGCTCCCATGAAACGGCCGCGTGAATTGTCATCACCGATGATACCGGAGAAAAGACCGGAAGTGGTCGTCTGTACATAATGGCGATAATAGATCGGGTTCATCCATGTGTTACCGGCCTGCATGACGCCTGTAAATACCTGGGGAACCGCTACAGTTGATGTTTTGGAAGGATCTGCATACTTATCGTCATAAGACGAGTCAGAACAAGATGTGACTGACATAAGCGCAACCCCGGCTAATGCTAATGATATTATCTTTTTCATAAATTATTTCCTTGTTTTATGTTTCATGAATCGTGAAATTAGAAGCTGGCACGGATCGAGAAGCCAAATGTACGGGCACTGGCCGTAGAACCGCCAATCTGTGCTTGGTTGATCCAGTTCGTACCGTCAGAAGTTTCAGCATCGAACAATTTCAATGAACGATATACATAGAACGGGTTGCGGACGAAAGCCGAAACCATCAAGTTGTTGCAAGCCCACTTCTGGGTAAGTCCTTTCGGCAAAGTGTATGCCAAGCTGATTTCACGACACTTGATGTAGCTGTTCTTCTGGATAGCTTCCTGATAGGACTGTGTAGCGCTGGTTCCCCAACCGTAATGGCTGTCGTTGGCTTCAAACTGAGTCACGATGATGTCGTTCGGCGTACCGTCTTCTTTTACACCCGGCAGGATCAGACCGTTGTCCCATACATAATGACCGTTGACCATGGTTTCACCGCGTTTGTAGTTGGCCATTTCGCTGGCATTGACTACGCGGATAGACCCCTTGTCTGCCAGATTATCGGTTTCGCTGTAGTAGAAGATACCGCCTGTTGTATGATCACGGACACCAACGGCGTCGGTGATGTTACCGGCATCCATCATATACTGCCACGGCTGGTTGATCACACAACCACCGAAGCGGAAGTCGAATGATGCATCCAATGTCCAGTTCTTATAGCTCAAGCTGGTTCCGAAACCTCCGGTTACCTTCGGCATCGCATTGCCCACCTTGTGTCTTTCGGAAGTGTCTGTGATATACAGACCGTTTTCACCTACGATCCGGTTGCCGTTTTCGTCCGTTTTCCAAGTGTATGTGTACCAGTCACCCATCGGCTCGCCTACATGCGATTCAAGAGTTGCGGCACCGCCATCGATATTGGTATGGCTCAAGACATCCAGACCATCGGCCAACTTGTTTACGGTATTCTTGTTCCAGGCTACATTGGCACGCAGATCCCATTGCCAATCCTTGTTCTGGATCGGAGTACCATATACGTTCAACTCAATACCCTTGTTGGCCAGCTCGCCGACGTTCATCAACATACTGCTTGCACCCATGGAGGCGGCGGCTGTTGCCGGCAGGATCTGGTCTTTGATGGTGTTGGAGTAGAAGTTGAATTCCATGCCCAAACGGTTGTTCAGGAATTTGTTTTCGATACCCAATTCGATTTCGTGCTTGGTTTCCGGCTTGATGCTTTCGTTACCGATGGAGCTTGGAATCGTATTATAGGTATAGACCGTGTTGCGGAGCAAAGAGCCCTGTTCGAATGCCAGGTTGGCACGGTAGATTTCGGGCGCGTTACCTACGACACCGTATGACAGACGTACCTTACCGTAGTTCCACCACGACGGGTTCTTGTCGCCTAACAGTTCGGTGTACAACACGCTGGCGCTGACAGACGGATACCAGAAGGTATTGTTGCCATGTCTCAACGTAGAGGTCTTTTCCTGACGGATCGATCCTTCCAGGAATCCCCAGTTGTTGTAACCGTAGCTGGCTGTCAGGAACGCACCGGTCTTCAGCAGGTCGCTCTTGCTCATGGACGCATTCTTGGTACCGACTGACGCATTCAGGTGGAACCAGTTTTCTTGCGTCAGACCTTGCGATGTGCTGACCGATGATTCATAGAAAGACTCCTGGCGGGCATTCCAACCCAAGTTGGCCGTGATGTTGTGGACATCGTTGAACGTCTTGTCGAACATCAACATGATATCGCCATACACGATTGAATAACGGTTGTTTTTCAAGCCGTAAGAGTCGCTATAAGTCCCGTTGGTCGAGAAGACGTGTGCGTTGTCCGCATTGTTCTTGTTCTCGATCTTGTCTACCGTAAGGTCGGTAGCCACACGGCCGCTCAAGGTCAAGCCCGGGATGATTTCCCAAGTCGGGTTTACCGATCCGATGAAGCGCTGGTGTTCTTCTTCCTGTGTTTTGCCTAAGATGTTCCAGAAATATTCGGACATCAAAGAGGTAGAACCCATCGGAGAATAGAGGAACTGTTCGTCCGGAGTCAACGTGTTTGCCGTACCGCCGTTGGCAGCATAGACGCTGTTCATGTAGCCCAGGCTGGTCACCGTATGGTCGCGGATATACGCCACATCCGTGAAACCGCCGAACATACCGCTGTAGTTGTTCACCAAGCGGCTGATACGATAGGCACGGTTCTTGATGTATTGGTTCTGATAGGTGGCCGAATAGTTCAACTTGATCGTATTGGTCACATCGAACGTACCGCTCAGATTGAAGTTATGCTTGTGGTTGCCGGAGTTCAGCTGCATGGACTTGGCATCGTTGAACGTGTAAGAGAAACGGACGTTGTTACGTTCAGAACTGTTGGTCAACGATAAGTTGTAAGTCTGATTGACACCCGTACGGAAGATGTCGGCCCACTGGTTGTGGTCGATCGGCGTATAGGCGCGTTCGGTACCGTCGAAATAGGTCACCGACTTATTTGGGTCATATTTGGCACCCCAAGAGTAATACGTTTCACGGTTGGTCGTAGTAATCGGATTGCCGTTGCGGTCTACACGCAGGTTGCGGAAACCGGTCAAAGCCGACATATCAGCCATTCCCAGTACAAAGTTGTCATAACCCGGACCATATTCTTTTTGGATTTCGGGCATGTAGGCAACCTTGTCGAAATTGACGTTTGCGCTGAAGTCGATGTGCGTGCCTGAACCTTTCTTCGCTTTCTTGGTCGTGATCATCACAACACCGTTGGCAGCTTCCGAACCATACAGGGCAGAAGCGGCAGCACCTTTCAGGATAGAGATGTTTTCGATATCTTCGGGGTTGATGTCGACCATACCGTTCGATTCGATACGCTGGTTGGTCCAGTAACCGTCTTTATTGGCGTTACCGTTGCGGATGGGCACACCGTCCATGATGATCAACGGCTGCGTGTTACCCGTGATGGACGAAAGGCCACGGACGGAAATAGAAACAGACGATGTTCCACCACCGGGAGCCGACTGGATGCTGACACCGGCAGCTTTACCATACAGGCCGGTTGCCAAAGTCGCGCCACCTGTACGGGTCAGGTCGTCTGACGAAACGGTACTTACGGCATACCCTAACTTTTTGGCATCTTTTTTGATACCCAAAGCCGTTACGACGACTTCGTCTAACTTCTGTGTGTCTTCAACCAGCTTCACGGTCAATCCTGATTGACCTGTGTAAGCAATTTCCTGAGCGGCATATCCGATAAACGAGATCTGGATAATGTCTCCCTTTTTTACCCCCTCCAGGCTGAATTTACCGTCCATGTCGGTGATACAACCGTTCGTGGTCCCTTTGATCACTACCGATGCTCCGGCTACGGGGCCGAATTCATCTTCAACAACACCAGTTACTTTCCCATTTTGCTGGGAGATTGTCGCTTCTCGTATTTCTGGCGCTAAGTCCGCGTATGCACTTGTAGGAAGTGTCATCGCTCCTGCAACGAGAATTAAGCTGACAGGCTTTAAGTGTTTTAACATAATTAATAAGTTTTTGAATGATAAGACACAAATTAGTGGAGTTACAATTAGATTTGACGTGTATTTATGTTTTTTGATCTTAGTTCTAAAAGAACTCTGCACTAAATTTGTGGGCAAATGTATCAATAATTTGTCATATATTGTTGCTTTATTAAAAAAATAAGTGTCGTTTTTTTCTTTTTTCCTCTGTTTGGTGGAATACACGGCTCCTTCCTATCCGGTTGCACAGCAAAGCTTGTGTTCTGATTCTGTTTAGATTCTGTGTGTTAGTGCTTTCGCGGCATGAAATCTCGTTTGCCGTATGGCGAATGGAATATTTGGTAATATTTACTAAAAACATGAAGCGCAATGGCGTGGATGGATGAGGCAACCGTTTTTGGGAAAAGGTACGGATAGAAAACAATAGACTTGTATCTTTCTTATAATCAATATACTATTATAGTTTCAAAAAACAGAGTTCTTTTAGAACTACGTCACTTTCTCGTCTGTCTGCTTCCTGCAGGAAGAATATCCTTTAAAAGAAATAGCTGTTCTCCAGGTCCAGCGTCTCATGCCCGGGCCTGTTAACAATGGAGGGCCGGAAATGGTTCAAAGTGGCGGGATGCGTCCAAATGGGTTCACGCGAAACCGATTAAAAATACATAATGTTTCTTGTCGATTTTAACACAAAAACGGCCGGATTAGGGCCAGTGAAGGGCCAGTGATCCGCCAGTGAAGGGCCAGTGATCCTCCACTCCTGGCGATTGGCGTTAAAATTGCGGTTATTTTTTAACAATATATCCCCTTTTTGAGGGGTGATTGTTAATGTGATTTTAACACGCTTTTTTCGAGTCCTGTTATAGGGAGTGAAGCCTGAGCAGGGCTTGCAGGCAAGAGGAGCGTGTGTGGAGATTTTGGGACACACGCTCCTCTTTGAATCGGTTCTTCTCTTATTTCCGTACTTCTCTCAACATCTCTTTTACGGCCTCTTCCAACTGGTGGTCTTCGCCTTTCAGTTGCGATTCGGGAGAGTTGTAGACCTCGATGTCAGGTTCGAGTTGCAGGTTTTCGAGGTAACGGCCTTGCATATCCTGCATACCGACTTGCGGGATACCGAAGACGATCGACGGGTCGATCTGGGTTTCCCACCATACGGCAGTCATGGTTCCCGGCACGGGGGCGCCGATCAGTTTACCGAGGTTCAGCGTCTTGTAGGTCCAGGGGAAACCGTGGGCGTTCGAATAGTTGTCTTCGCACATCAATACGCATGACGGTTTGAACCAGCGGTTGAACGGGTCGTTGCCGATGAACTGTCCGCGCGGAGTGAATCGGGCAAACAGTTCTCCGCTGAACAGGACGGCCAGGTCTTCGTGGAGCCAGCCGCCTCCGTTGTGGCGCGTGTCGACAATCACGGCTTCCTTATCGCGCAGACGGCCTAACAGGTCGGAGTAGGTCTCGCGGAAACTTTCGCTGTTCATGCCCTTGATATGCACGTAGCCGACTTTTCCGCCCGAGAGTTTGTCTACCAGCTGGCGTTTCTGTTCCACCCATCGTTTGTAGAGCAGGTCGGATTGCGTGCCGTAGCTGATCGGGCGGACCTGTTCTTCGAAGCGTTCTTTAGTGGCCGGGTTGTAGACGGAGAGCCGCACTTTCTTGCCTGCCTTGCCGCTCAGCAACGGATAATAATCTTCGCCGCTCTTGATGCTCGCGCCGTCTATCTTTTCGATGATGCAGCCCGGTTTGATTTTCGTGCCGGCGTTTGTCAGCGGGCCTTTGGCGATGATTTCCTCGATCTTCAGGCCGTCGCCCGTGTAGCGGTTGTCGTAGAAGGCACCCAAGGTGGCGGTTGCCGGAGCGGAAGAGGATGCGCGATAGCGTGCGCCGGTGTGTGAACCGTTCAACTCGCCCAGCATTTCAGAGAGCATCTCGGCGAAGTCGTAGTTATTGTTGATATGCGGGAGGAATTTTTCGTATGCCTTTTCATATCCGGCCCAGTCGATGCCGTGTATTTTCGGGTCGTAGAACTTGTCCAGTACTTGTCGCCAGGTGTGGCGGAAGATGTATTCGCGTTCCTGTGCCGGGCGGTAGGCAAATTCGGCTTTGAATGCGATCGGGGTCGTTTTACTGTTGTTGATCTCGATTTTTTTCAACTGCCCGCCGGAGACGAGGAAGATGTTTTCGCCTTTCTTGTCGGGAAACATCGTACCGCCGCCCACGCCTTTGATCACGATCTTGGTCGTGTGTTCCTTCAGGTTGTGTTCCCATAGGTCGTAACCGCCTTCGAATGCGGCACAGTAATACAGCTTGTCGCCTTTCGGGGAGAGGACGGCGTCGCCTAAGAATGAAGAGTTGACGGTCAGGCGCAGGATGCGGTCCTTGCGGTTGGCCAGGTCGAATTTGAGCGGTTCGACCAGTTTGTCTGCTTTTTCGTCTTTTTTCTTGTCGGCGTCTTTCTCTTTGTCTTTCGGGTTGTCCTTGCTTTTTTCGTCTTTGGCTTCCTTGTCTTTATCCTTGTTTTCTGTAGCTTCGTCCAGCAAGGCCTGTTCCTCTTTGGAGAGGCGGAATTTGTCGTAGGCTTCACCGTCGAAGAACATGATGTACATGTCGCTCTGTGCTCCCCAACTGCCGTGGCTGCGGTAGCCGGCCCGGTCGGACGACCAGATCATCGCCTTTCCGTCCAGTACCCATTTGGCGTCGTTGTCGGAATATCCACTTTCGGTCAGGTTGGTCATCTCGCCGCTGCCGTCGGCTTTCACCAGCACGATGTCCGTATTGTTCCATCCGCCTACGGCGATGTATTTGGCCAGGAACCATTTGCTGTCGGGCGACCATTGGTAATGTTGGTCACCGTCGGCATACGAATAATTGTATTTGCCGTCCAGGACGGTACGTACTTGTTTGCTCTTCAAGTTGATCACGCGCAGAGCCGTCCGGTTTTCCAGGAAAGCAACCTCTTTTCCGTCAGGCGAATACATCGGCTGGAAAGAGGTCTGCGCGGTTACGACCAGCGGTTCTTCTTTCAATTCCTGTGCGTATGTGAAATATTTGTCGTCCTTGCGCACGAGGCTGCTCTGGTAGATTCCCCAGGTTGCGCCCCGTTCGGCCGAGTAGACCAAGGAGCGTCCGTCCGGGCTGAAGTCGAGGTCGCGTTCCTGTTGCGGCGTGTTGGTGATTTGCTTGGTCGTTTCATATTCGACTGAAGTCACGTAGACGTCGCCGCGCACGATGAAGGCGACTTCCTTTCCATTCGGAGAGACGGCGATGTCGGTAGCCCCGCTTGTCTTGAGCTGGTGGATCAGGTCGCTTTCCACCTTGTCCGAGATGATCCGGACCTCCACTTTCTTGGGTTGTGCCCCCTCCTTGACGGTGTAGATCTCGCCGTTATATCCGTAACAGAGCTTGCCGTTGTTGTCGGAGGTCAGGAAACGGACGGGGTGCGTGGTGTGTTGGGTGATCTGGCGGCCGTTTTTGCCGGTCAGGTCATTCTTGAAGATGTTGAAGCTCCCTTTTTCCTCGCTCAGGTAGTAGAACGAAGAGCCGTCGGGTGCCCATATCGGATTGCGGTCTTCCCCCTTGAAAACGGTGAGCTTCTGGAAAGAACGATCCGTGCCGAGCGTGCACAGCCAGATGTCGCGCGTGATGGACGACTGGTGGTGTTTGCGCCAGGGGTCTTCATATCCCTTCTTGTCCTGGTAGAGGAGCTTGTCGCCTTTTTTGTTCAAAGACAGGCTTTCCATGGCTAAGGAGGAGTAGAGTTCGGGGCGTCCGCCGTCGAGCCCGATCCGGTAGATTTGCGGGAATTGTCCGGAGGGGAACTGACTGTCTTTCGTGTCTTGCTGGATCGCAGCCGAGTAGAGGATGTGCCGGGCGTCGCTGAACGTTTCCGGATATTCGTTTGCCGAATGGGTGGTCAACCGCTTCGGGCTGCCTCCTTCCTTGTCCATCACGAAGATGTCGAAATTTCCGTTCCGGTCGGATGCGAACGCGATCTTGCTGCCGTCGGGCGACCAGACCGGGTGTGTGTCGTGGGCCGGATGGGTTGTCAACTGGGTAGCTTTGCCACCGTTTGCCGGAACCGTGTAGATATCGCCTTTGTAGGAGAAGGCAATCGTCTCTCCGTCGGGAGAAATTGCCGGATACCGCATCCACAGCGGGTCGTTTTCGGCCAGCACGTTTGTCGTAAACAAGAGTGCTGAGGTCAGAATAAATAGTGATTTCATATATCGAGTTTTTATGGGCGTAAAGATACGGCATTCTGATAAAAAATCCGCTTTTCGCTTTAGGGTATCTTCCGGTTGGCGTGTTATCTCCATAAATCAAGCTTGCGTAACTCAAGAAACAGCCGTGTTAATTATGTGATCTTACCTATTGTTTTTCTTCATTTTCTTTCATTCCGTAAGCAAAGATGTTATCTTTGTTTCGAAAAATGTACGGCTGTAATATGTACGGCTGTACATTTTCGGGGTATAACAATTAAAGAATCATGTAATTTGTGTAGCCCTGAAGTTTTACAATCGTAGATGTCTCTCAAGATGTACTTTACCCCGAACGAATAAATAATTATCTTTGCAGATAAATTACTTATTCTATGTAGACCATGATTAAAAAGTCAATTTCAGTTTTAGCCCTTTGCGGATGTTTGCTGGGAGGAATTTCTTGTAAAAACTCCACAGAGCCTGTCGCTCTTGAGTGTGACCTCTCCATCGCAGACTCCATGTTTACCCATATTTTGGACAAATATAACGTTGAAAAATACGGTTTGCTGCAAGAAACTTATCCGGCGAATCCGGACAACAAGGTCACCTACTTGGCGGAGGGAGCCGAGCAGAAACGCAATCAGGAGGTGTCGTTCCTCTGGCCTTACTCCGGAATGCTATCGGGTGGGATTGCGCTCTACAAGACAACGGGGGACAAGAAATACCTGCAAGTGCTGGAAGAGCGGATTTTGCCGGGATTGGAACAATATTGGGACCATACGCGCGAACCGTTTTGTTATCAAAGCTATCCGATGTTCAACGGGGAGAGCGACCGCTTTTATGACGATAACGACTGGTTGGCGATCGATTTCTGCGACCTGTATGCCTTGACGAAGGAGCGGAAATATCTGGAGAAAGCACAGGCGCTATACCGTTATATATATAGTGGCTGGGACGATGTGCTGGGCGGCGGTATCTACTGGTGCGAACAAAAGAAGACGTCCAAGAACACCTGTTCCAATGCGCCCGCAACCGTCCTCTGCATGAAACTTTACAACCTGACGAATGACAAGGCCTATCTCGAACAGGCCAAGAAGACATACGACTGGACCAAAAACAACCTCCGCGACCCGGAGGATTTTGTCTATTGGGATAATGTCCGCTTAGACGGAAGCGTGGACAAGGCCAAATACACCTACAACAGCGGGCAGATGATACAGGCCGGTGTCCTGCTCTACCAACAATCGGGTGACGAAGCCTATCTGAAAGACGCGCAGGAAACCGCCCGAGGCGCCTACCGGCGCTTCACCGAAGTGCGCAAGGCCGTAGACGGAACGGAAACCCGCTTCTATACAGCCAGCCCTTGGTTCAACGTGATCCTGTTGCGTGGCCTGACTGCGCTCTATGAAGTGGATTCCAATCCCGAATATATCCGGACGATGGCAGACAATGCCCATTATGCCTGGGAACATACCCGCGACGAGAACGGATTCCTCGACAACGATTGGACCGGCATCAAGACCAAGAAGCACAAATGGCTATTGGATAATGCCTGTATGGTCGAACTCTTTTCCGAAATCAATAACATCCAATAAACAGTAAACAAGATGACAACACGCAGAAACTTTCTGAAAACAGGTGGCCTTTCATTGGCAAGCCTGATGGCCGGCCGGCACGCTTTTGCCCGTATGGCTGAAAAAGCCGGCGATACACCGGCTGTACCTGCTTCCGCCATGCAGTATGTCTGTAAACGTCCGTTGCCGGACAAACGGCAGTTCACTTCCGAAGCGGTCGAGAAAGCGATCGCCACCACAAAGGCCAAACTGAAAGACCCGAAGCTCGCCTGGATGTTCGAGAACTGTTTTCCGAACACCTTGGATACGACTTGCGAGCATAAGACGGTGAACGGCAAGCCCGACACATTCGTTCTGACCGGCGACATCCACGCCATGTGGCTCCGCGACTCGTCAGCACAGGTATTTCCGCATATCCAGTTTGCCAACGACGATCCGAAAGTGAAAACCATGCTCGCCGGCGTCATCAACCGCCAGACCTGGTGTATCAACATCGATCCGTATGCCAACGGCTTCAACGAAGGACCGACCGGCAGCGAGTGGAAAAGTGATTTCACGGACATGAAACCGGAATTGCATGAGCGTAAATGGGAAATCGACTCGCTCTGCTACCCGATCCGCCTCGCTTACCACTTCTGGAAAAAGACAGGCGACATCTCTCCATTCGATGCCGATTGGGACAAGGCGATGAAGACCGTCTACAAGACCTTTGTCGAACAACAGCGCAAGGATAACCTCGGCCCGTATAAGTTCCGCCGCAAGACGGACCGCCAGGGCGACACCTTGCTGAACGATGGTTGGGGCAGTCCGGTCAATCCGGTCGGCCTGATCGTTTCCTCGTTCCGTCCGTCGGACGACGCGACCCTGTTCGGCTTCCTGATCCCGTCGAACTTGTTTGCCATCACGTCACTCCGTCAGTTGGCCGAGATGATGCGCGAGATCAAGAACGATCACGATTTTGCCCGCCACTGCGATTCGTTGGCGGATGAGGTTGCGGCTGCCGTCGAGAAATACGGCATTGTCAATCATCCGAAATTTGGCAAAGTTTATGCCTTTGAGGTAGACGGTTTCTACAACCATGTGTTCATGGACGACGCTAATGTCCCGAGCCTGCTCGCGCTGCCGTATTTGGGCTGTGTGGAGATAGACGATCCGGTTTACCAGAATACCCGCAAGATGGTGCTCAGCGATGCAAACCCCTACTTCTTCCAGGGTAAGGCAGGCGAAGGGATCGGTGGCCCGCATATCGGTTTCGGCTATATCTGGCCGATGAGTATCATCATGCGCTGCAACACGACGCACGACGATGAGGAGATCCGCAAATGTGTGAAGATGCTTCGCGACACGGATGCCGATACCGGCTTCATGCACGAATCGTTCTACAAAGACGATCCCGCCAAGTTTACCCGTTCCTGGTTCGCCTGGGTCAATACCTTGTTCGGCGAAATGATCTACCGCCTGGTAAACGAGGGGAAGGTGGAGCTCTTGAATCATTTGGGATAATCTTATGTAGGAACTGTTTCCGAATTTTGCATTACCATTTCTGTGAGCTTCGTTCGTTTGTAACGATAGCTCACTTTTTTTGTATAAAAGCCGGCGATAAAGTTTATACGGGTGCTTGATCTCTTCCGTTCTGCCGGCAGCTTGTTTGCTTCACCCGGATGGTCTTCTGTTTTTGTAGCCATCCATTTTCTGTTTCACAGCTGTGAAACAAAAGAAACACAGCTGTGATATAGACGGAACACAACTGTGATATGAACGGAACACAACTGTGAAAGAGAATGGAAAACCACTCTCATCCTTAAAAATAGCGAGTATGGGTACAAACCATACCTTATATGAAAATCCGAATGAACAGATTTAGAAGAACTTTACATCGGAAGATTGAAAAGATAAGACTTAAGTATGTTTTTTTGTACATTTGCAGTATGTATTCAATGACTGTTGATTTCATTGAGACTATAGATAAATTGATCGATAAAATAACTGCCTTATGAAAAAGAAATTAGTCGTGTTGACCGGGGCCGGGATGAGTGCCGAGAGTGGCATTTCGACTTTCCGGGATTCGGATGGTTTGTGGGAGAAATACCGGGTGGAAGAGGTGGCGACACCGGAAGGCTTTGCCGCCGATCCGGAGTTGGTGCTCAACTTTTACAACCAGCGGCGCCGGGAACTGTTGAACACGCAGCCCAATGCCGGACACATCGGGCTTGCCGAGCTGGAAAAGGAGTTCGATGTCCAGATCATCACTCAGAACATCGACAACCTGCACGAGCGGGCAGGAAGCAGCCACGTGGTACATCTGCACGGCGAACTGATGAAGGCCTGTTCCGTACGTGACTTGAATACGACTTACGATATTTCACCCGAAAATCCGGACCTGCATATCGGCGACAAGGACCCTCATGGTGTACAGCTTCGTCCTTTTATCGTCTGGTTTGGCGAGGCGGTTCCGATGATTGAACCGGCGATCCGCTTAGTGGAGGATTGTGACATCTTCGTGGTGATTGGAACTTCGCTCAACGTCTATCCGGCAGCCGGACTGTTGAACTACGTGCGCCGTGGCCAACCGATCTATCTGATCGACCCGAAAGAGGTGAAGGCCTATCGTGACGATATCCACTTCATCCGGAAAGGGGCCTCGGAGGGTGTGAAAGAATTGAAGGAATTATTGCGGCAAAATCATTAATCTGCTTTTAAATAGAAATAGTTAGAAGCATTTCCATTACATTTGCAAAATAAACAGATAGAAATAGAATAAGTCTTATTGAGCATGCAGCATAATCCGACGAAGATTCCTTCTCCTTTGCTATCCCTGGTTCCCATACTGGTTTTGGTGACCCTTTTGTTTGTGACGATACGTACCTTCGGCAGTGACGCCCTCAGCGGTGGCAGCCAGGTCGTGTTGCTGACCGCTACCGCAGTCTGTTGCCTGATCGCCATGGCCTATAGCAAAGTGCGCTGGAAAGCGTTGGAACTGGCGATGATCAACAATATCACCGGTGTTGCGACGGCCCTGATTATCCTGTTGATCATCGGGGCATTGGCGGGCAGCTGGATGATAAGCGGTGTCGTTCCCACCTTGATTTACTACGGGATGCAGATCATCCATCCCAGTTTCTTCCTGGCTTCGACCTGTGTCATCTGTGCGGTCGTTTCGGTCATGACGGGAAGTTCGTGGACCACTATCGCCACCATCGGGATCGCCCTCTTGGGGATCGGACAGGCACAAGGTTTCTCCGACGGATGGACGGCCGGGGCGATTATTTCGGGAGCCTATTTCGGAGATAAGATCTCTCCGCTTTCCGACACGACCATCCTGGCCTCATCGGTCACGGACACGCCTCTGTTCAAACACATCCGTTACATGATGGTCACGACGGTCCCTTCTCTGTTGATCACGCTCGTTATCTTCACGGTGGCCGGGCTTTCGCATGAAGCGACCGCAACGGACCAGATCGCACAATATTCGATTGCCCTGAACAACACGTTCCATATCACACCCTGGTTGCTGATCGTGCCGGCCATCACCGGTATTTTGATTGCCAAGCGGGTCCCGTCGATCATCACGTTGTTTATCTCGGCGGCACTGGCCGGCCTGTTCGCGCTGATTTTCCAGCCGCACCTGCTGTTGGAGGTTTCCGGTTTGCCGGCTCCGACCGTTCAATCCGATTTCAAGGGCCTGCTGATGACGTTCTACGGCAGCACGGGCATAGAGACCGGTAATCCGGATCTGAACAACTTAGTTGCCACACGCGGAATGTCGGGTATGATGAATACGATCTGGCTGATTCTCTGTGCCATGTGCTTTGGTGGAGCGATGGCGGCAAGCGGGATGTTGGGCAGCATTACCTCTGTGTTCCTGCGCTTTATGAAACGGACCGTCGGGTTGGTCGCTTCGACGGTCTCATCGGGACTGTTCCTCAACATCTGTACCGCCGACCAGTATATTTCCATCATTCTGACCGGGAATATGTTCAAGGACATTTATGAGAAGAAAGGATATGAAAGCCGTCTGTTGAGCCGTACGGTGGAAGACGCGGTCACTGTCACTTCTGTGCTGATCCCGTGGAATACCTGCGGTATGACACAGGCCACGATCCTCGGCGTGGCGACCTTCACCTATCTTCCCTATTGCTTCTTTAATCTAATCAGCCCGTTGATGAGCATCACGATTGCCGCGATCGGGTTCAAAATAAAAAGGAAAAATGAAAAAGCTGAAAGTGTCGTTGTTGGCTAAGGTGGTCATTGCCATCATAGCCGGTGTTGTGTTCGGGCAGTTCCTGCCCGGCGGGATCGCCCGCCTCTTTGTTACGTTCAATTCGTTGTTCGGCAACTTCCTGTCGTTCTCAATCCCGCTCATCATCTTAGGGTTGGTGACGCCTGCCATCGGGGAATTGGGAAAAGGGGCTGGCAAGCTGTTGGCGTTGACCGCGCTGATCGCGTATGGTTCGACGGTCTTTTCCGGTTTTTTCACCTATTTCAGTAGTTCGGCGATCTTCCCGCATATCCTGCCGGCCAACGCGGAGCTGACGGCTATGGAGAATCCCGAGGATTTCATGTTGCAACCCTATTTCACGGTCGCCATGCCACCTTTGATGGATGTGATGACCGCCTTGTTGCTTTCCTTTACCATCGGATTAGGGCTGTCGCACATCGAGGGAGGAACGTTGCGCGAAGCTTTTTCCGATTTCCAGAAAATCATCACGAAACTGATCGAGGCGGTGATCATTCCCTTGCTGCCGCTTCATATCTTCGGTATTTTCTTGAATATGACGGTAAGCGGACAGGTTATGAGCGTGATCACCCTGTTCCTGAAAGTGATTATCGTGATATTCGTCCTGCACGTGTTGCTGTTGCTGATTCAATTTTCGATAGCCGGCAGCGTAAGCGGAAAGAATCCGTTGCGGCTGTTGAAGAATATGCTGCCGGCATACGCGACTGCGTTGGGAACCCAGTCTTCGGCTGCCACCATCCCCGTGACATTGGCACAGGCGGTTAAGAACGGCGTACGGGAGAACATCGCGATTTTCGTCATTCCGCTTTGTGCCACGATACATTTGGCGGGCAGCACGATGAAGATTACCGCCTGCGCGATGGCCATCATGTATATGTCGGGCGAACCGGTCACATTCACCGCTCTTGCCGGATTCATCCTGATGCTGGGCGTCACGATGGTTGCCGCTCCCGGTGTGCCGGGTGGCGCGATCATGGCCGCATTGGGATTGTTGCAAAGCATGTTAGGCTTCAACGAAACCTTGCAGGCGTTGATGATCGCTCTCTATATCGCAATGGACAGTTTCGGGACCGCCTGCAATGTGACGGGCGACGGGGCGATTGCGATTGTGGTGGACAAGATTGGGAAAATTGACAATTGACAATTCATTCAAAAACGAAGTGCTAAGAATCAAGTTTACGGAAGGATTCGTTTCATTACATCGACAAATATGGAAGCCATCCGTTGCTGGATATACTGGTCTTTTCCTTGCTTCGGGTGCCATCCGTGCCGGATGCCGTCTGTCATTTGTGAGTCTTGGGCATAAATCAGGCTGGTCTGTTCGCCGGTAACAGGATGCAGCACCGCTTTAGAGAAACCGATATGCTTGTCGAACTCGACCAACGGCAAGCCCCATTTGGCTGCCAGCTTGCGGATCGAACTGTTCAACACGGTCCGTGCGTCATGCCAGTGCGTGCAAAGCACGATGACCGCAGGCTTGCCTGTCTTATTCCCGTAATATTTGGATTTCTCGTCAAACTGGAGATTATAGCATTCCGTCAGATAGCGTTTGATTACATAATCGTAGGCCGCCGCATAGTTGGAGCGGTCGAAAGGAACCGGATAGTCCGTGTATTTCTCCCGCAGCATCGAATCTTCAAACACGTCCTGGTCATGCACATGCATAATGACAAGCGCATCGATTTTCTCCAGTTCCTCCGGAGAGTAGAGTATCCCTTTTATCATCCGGTTTGCCGTGTTTGCAATCGCTTCCCCGCCTATCGCCCTGTTCAGGCAAGCGGCATTCAGTTTTTCACACCCCAGTTCGAACCAACCGTTTCCTGGAGCGGCAAAAGAGGCACCCGTCAATAGAAGTGTATACTTGCAGGAAGCTGTTTCTTCCTGACCAAAAAGTGGATAAATGCTCATAAGAGCCATCAAAATGAATAGTAACTTTTTCATAAAAACATGATTGATAAGTAGATTGTATAAATGTACGTGATATTCTCAAAGTTCGCATAGCCTTTCCACCCCTTTCTCCCGCATCATCGTCGCTGCGATATGGGCACAGGCATACGCATCGGCCATCGCATGATGATGGTAGGTCAGGTCGTATCCGCAATAGGCGGCAACCGTCTGTAGCTGATGGTTGACCAAGAAAGGGTACATTCGCCTCGACAGGCGGCAGGTGCAATAGAAAGGATAGTTGGGATAGGCAAGCTCGTAAGCTTCATGGGCGGCCCGCAGGCAACCTTCGTCGAAAGGGCTGTTGTGGGCAACTAACGGGATATCCCGCAACTTGCCGGCAATTCCTGCCCAGGCCTCCTCGAAGTTGGGGGCGCCGATCGTGTCCTGCAAGGTTATGCCATGAACGGCAGTCGTAAACCGGGTGTAGAAATGCGGATACGGACGGACCAGTGTATAAATGGAATCGACCACCTGATTATCTTCCACAATAGCGATCCCGATACTGCAAATGCTACTGCGTTTCCCATTGGCGGTCTCAAAGTCGATGGCTGCAAAACGTTCCATAGAGCAATAGACAATTGATAATTGACAATTGGGGCAATGGACAACTGACAACCGATTTTAATTGTCTATTGTCCATTGTCAATTGTCCATTATTTACTAAAGTTTCTCGGTGCCGGAATGCCCGGAAGCGGTTTGCGGTTCCGGAGTTCTTTCATCACCTCTTCGATGGCGCGGTCGAGCTGTTGGTCTTCGCCGTTCCATTCCTTGATAGGATCGTTATCGATCAGGATGTCGGGATCGACACCGTGATTTTCAATGATCCAGTCGCCAGTCTTCGGATCATAGCTGGTGAAGAAAGGCACGCGGATGTCCGTCCCGTCCATATAAGGCAACGAACCGCTGATACCGACGATCCCGCCCCATGTGCGTGTCCCGATCAGCTTGCCCAATCCTAACGCACGGAAGCCCCAGGGGAAGAGGTCGCCGTCGGAAGCCGAATATTTATTGATCAGGCAGACTTTCGGGCCGACCTGCACGGCATCGGGTACTGTTCCGACACGGGCTGAGCCGCGGCGCATCGTCAATCGGTACGGTTCGCGGGAGAGGCGTTCGAGGATCATCGGCGAAACATTACCGCCTCCGTTGGCACGGTCGTCGATAATCAGGCCTTCCTTGTCGAGCTGCGGATAGAAATAGCGAGCAAATTCGTTCAGCCCTTCCGGCCCCATGTCTGGGATGTAGATATAGCCGATCTTGCCGTTCGATGCCTTGTCTACCTTCTTGATATTCTCCTGCACCCAATTATAATGGTATAGCGAATATTCTTCTGCTAACGGACTGATCACGATCTTGCGTGCCCCTACCAATTGCGGCTTGCTGTTTAGCGAGATCTCCGTCGGGACATCCGCCTTGCCGACCAGCAACGCATACAGGTCTTTCACCGTGTTGGTCGGTACGCCGTCGATCGCTACGATAAACTCGCCTGCCTTCGCCTCGATGCCCGGTTCCGTCAGCGGAGAGCGCAACTCCTTGCTCCAAGATGCTCCCGGCAGGATTTTTTCCAAGCGGAAGAAACCGCTCTTGTCGCGTGAGATCTCGGCTCCCAAGAGGCCGGTCTTGATCCGGTCGGGACGTTCCAGTTCACCCGGGTTCACATAGGCATGGCCACAGTTCAGTTCGCCGATCATCTCGCCGATGATGTAGTTCAAGTCCAGACGAGTCTTGGCGTATGGAACCAGTACTTCATATTTCTTCCGGATGGCTTTCCAATCCACTCCGTGCATATTCTCCAGATAGAAACCGTCGCGGTAGGCACGCCATGCCTCATCGAAAATCTGTGCCCATTCCTTCGGGTAATCAACCGTAATCTGCATGTTGGCCAAATTCACCGGACTACTCAAATCCGCCTTGCCTGAAGGAATATTAGTCACATAAAGGGTAGAACCTTTAGAGAAAATAGCTTTCTTGCTACCGGGTTCGACATACATGGAAGCACCTTCGGCCACGACCTCTTCTTTCTGCTTTTGCAGGTCGAACACTTTCGTACCACCACGTCCCCAATAATATACCTTGTTCCCGTCCGAATAGAAGTTTCCGTAATAGGAAGGATTCAGCGGCAACTTGACGATACGGTCCGTAATTCCATCGAAATCAATCTTGACAACCGAAGCGGCAGGCGTCTCTTTCTTTGCCTCTTCCTTCTTGGCCGGTTCCTCTTTGGCTACGGTTACCTCGGCATCCTTCTCCATAAAGGGCGAAGGTGTCTCTTTCGACAACAGTGCCAGATAAACCCCATACATATTATTATAGGTATGATTCCACTCCAACGAGCCGTAGGTCGGATTGAAATCGCGGGCGGAAGCGAATACGATATATTTGCCGTCCGTACTGAATACCGGAGAAGAGGAGTTGTACCACTTGTCCGTCACCGGATATTCCTTCTTATCTGCCACGTTATAGACATAAACAATACTATATTCATTCTCTCCCGAACGGGTATAAGTCAGCCATTTGCTATCGGGCGAGAAGCTGACACCGCGCGGTTCACCCATCGGGTCCTGCAACAAAGTCGTCACCTGCTTGGTCTCCACATTCAAAAGGTTCAAACGGTTCTTCCGGTCTGTATAGACTACCGACTTGGCGTCCGGACTCCATTCAAACGCACGGATATAAGTATCGTTGTTCTTTGTCAGCTGAACCGGTTCGCCTCCGGCAGCATCCTGCCGATACAGTTCCGTCTCTCCGGTAGCATCCGAGATATAGACAATGTATTTGCCATCGGGCGACCACTGGGCATTGCGGTCATGTGCACCCGGCGAACGGGTGATATTTTTGGTCACACCCTTTTCTACCGGCAGGTTGAACACCTCACCACGGGCCGTCACCACCAGACGTTCTCCGTCGGGCGAGAGACTGGCATCTCTCACATAACCGGCACCGTTCTTGATTTCACTGCGGGCATAGACATTGTCGGAAGCCAGCGTAATGCTTACCTTTTCCGGTTTCTTGCTTCCGGCATCCATCTTATAGATATAGCCACCATTCTCAAAGACAATCGTACGACCGTTGGCACTGGGGAACTTGATGTCGTACTCGGTAAAGTTCGTCACCTTCTCCGTCTGTCGGGTCTTCGTGTTATAAGCAAAGAGGTTCATCGTCCGGTCGCGGTCGGAGAGGAAGAAGATTTCGTCGCCGATCCACATCGGGATAATATCTTGGGCAGGATTGTCCGTGATGTTTTCGACCGTTTGCTTGGCGGGATTGTAGATCCATATATCGTCCGCCATCCCGCCTTTGTAGTATTTCCAGGTGCGGAATTCCCGCATGACGCGGTTATAGGCTAATTGTTTGCCGTCGGGCGAATAGCTGCAGAACCCGCCTTCGGGGAGCGGGATGACTTCCGACAGGCCTCCCTCTTTCTCTACCGTGAACAGTTTTCCACTGAAGCCGTCGCCGATGCGGTTACGGTAGACGATGCGGCTGCCGTCGGGTGTCCAGTTCATCACGATGTTGTTCGGCCCCATGCGGTCGCCCAAATCGTCCCGCTGGTTCGTCGCCGTATAGGTCACCCGCAACGGTTCCCCGCCCGACACCGGTATAGTGTACACTTCGGTATTGCCATCATACTGCCCGGTAAACGCAATCGTCTTGCCGTCCGGTGAAAAACGGGGAAACATTTCATATCCCACATGCGAAGTCAGCCGCCCGGCTTCGCCTCCCGTAACCGGCACCTTGTAGAGGTCGCCCGCATACGAGAAAACAATCTCATGGCCGTTCGTAGCCGGGAAACGCAACAACCGCGCCTCATCCGCCGCCCTCGACCCGAGAGGCGCACCGGCCAGAACCAATAAAGAAAAGATCAGTTTCTTCTTCATATTTATTTATCGTTTAGTCACCGACAAATTTACAAAAAAACGCCGATTTTTATGCGAGGCAAATAGAAATCAAGACCACTGTCCGCTATGCCTATTCGTCCAAATCGAAACTACTACCCCATAAAATCCGATTTTCTACCCCATTTAATCCAAATTACACGGTAGGGTAATATTTTATAACTGAAGTTTCGCACCCTCTTTACTTCCCCTAAAAAGTAAAAAAAATAACAAGTGATACGAAAAAAAATTGTAACTTAGATGTACCAAAAAACTGAATTACAACAATTTCAAAATCACTTGTTATATGGATGTAAAAAT
>JAGBDR010000117.1 GCA_017937385.1 Parabacteroides sp. | reverse complement strand
TCTGGCCTTTTACACCAACGGGCGGAGCGTATGCCTTACAGAGCTGAAAGGATATCAGGCCGCTGTCGGTCAGCCGGTCATCCAGCCCCGCCGTCCAAACAGCCGCCTGGACAAGGTGCGCCATATGTTTCAGAAGGTAACACAGCCATCCCATAGGAAAAGAAAAAGTTGAAAGATGATGGTTCTGGATGCAACTTATATTTCAGCAAAAAAAACAAGGAGCATCCATGAAACCATCAAAGCATAAAATGACCGTATTATCGCAAATTTTCAAGTTGATTCCGCGAAATTTGATTCCGAAACTTGCCAATGAGTTCGGAATAGACAGGCAGTCTCGGGTGTTCAGCCCGACGAGTCATGTTCTGGCTCTGGTCTTCGGACAGCTGACGCATGCCCTGGGGCTGAACGACATCTGCGATACGCTTCGAAATCATTGCGGTCTGGTAAGCAAAATTCGGGATTGCGTTCCCCCGAGCCGTAATGGTCTGTCCCACGCGAACCGGAACCGTGACGCAGGCATGGCGGAAAAACTGTTCTGGGAAGTTCTTGCTCATCTGAATGAGATCAGTCCGAACTTTCGGATTCAAGGCAGACGCTACTGTGCGTTGCCGAGACGCTTCAAGCGGATGATCCATGTGGTTGATTCGACAACGATTCAGCTGATCGCCAACTGTCTGGATTGGGCAAAACACCGCAGGCGGAAAGCGGCGGCGAAAATGCATTTGCGTCTGGATTTGCGTTCCTTTCTGCCGAATTTCATTCTTGTAAAAACAGCCGGTACACACGATTCTGCGGAAGCACCGGCGCTTTGCGTGGGAATCAACGAAGGTGAAATTGTCATCTTTGACAAGGCGTATGTCGACTTCAAACACCTCTGGCGGCTTTCCCAACGCGGCGTTTTCTGGATCACCCGCGCCAAGGACAATATGAAGTATGATGTTGTGGGACAGCACAGCGCACCCAAGCTCAATATTCTTCGAGATGTTGTCATCAAACTGACCGGACAACGAACTTCCGTCTGGTATCCTGAAACTCTCCGTCTGATCGAAGCAATCGTCGAAATCGATGGAAAGCCCAAACGGATGACCTTCATCACCGACAACTTCACTTGGGCGGCAAGCTCTATTTGCGATCTCTACAAGGCTCGCTGGGCCATTGAAGTTTTCTTCAAGGAGATCAAACAGACTCTTCAACTCGCAGACTTCATTGGCTACAACGAGAACGCGGTGCGCTGGCAAATATGGACGGCTCTTCTCACATATATTTTACTCCGCTTTATTGCATGGCAGAATGAATGGAAGCATACTTTTACAAGATTGTTCACTGCCTTGCGCGGAGTCATCTGGCGCTGCCTGGATATGGGAAGTGTCCTCAGATGTTGTGGGACAGCATCTGACTCTGTCCGTATGCGAGGCGCTCCGGAACAGGCATATTTACCAGGATTCGCACAACTATAATCCAACTCAACGAAAAGGAAAAACCGGAAATGGGTAATTTTAAAAAACAATCAACTCAGGCTCAAATAGGGTGGTTAGAATGACGATTTCAAAGAATTATGGGACGGCACTGGAAGAAAATTATTATGTTATGTATGTCTTAGTACTTTTGTTGCTTAGCGGTTTATGTTGGGTTGCCAAAACAGTCAAAAATAGCATCAAAGCAGTCAAATCAACTGCCTGTTCAAATGTGGCCAACACAAAATATCCTTCCCTGGCGCCAACGGATAATTATGATCCCATAAAACCGTATGAAGAAGTATTAGAGCATAATATAGATCAAGAAAGCTCTAAAAACATTGCTCTGTCAGGGCCCTATGGATCTGGCAAAAGTTCCATCTTGAAAACTTTTTTTAAAAATAAAAAAAATAAATATAAAAATCG
>JAGBDR010000116.1 GCA_017937385.1 Parabacteroides sp. | reverse complement strand
TTATATTGATCTCCTACCGGATAGCCCAACCAAAGTTCATTCCACCAAATCTTATCCATACGGTTATCATGACAACCACAAGCCGAATAAGCCGCTTTATAGAAATCAGGATAAAGCAAAACTGCATTTGTAGATTCCTGACCACCGGCAGAACAACCGTAAATACCTACCCTGTCCACATCCATATAAGGATATTTCCGTGCAGCCGCCTTAATCCAAGCAATATGGTCCGGCAGACCGGCATCTTTCAAATTCTTATAACATACATTCTCAAAAGCACGCGAACGGAAAGAAGTTCCCATTCCATCGACCATTACAACGATAAAACCAAGTTCGGCCAAGGAAGTCATATTCCAGTCATAAGGACGGAAAGTCTTCGGAACATACTGGTCTCCGGGACCCTGATAAATGTATTCGATAACCGGATATTTCTTGTTCGGGTCAAAGTTGGTGGGACGGGCAATCAATCCCCACATATCCGTCTTGCCGTCCCGCCCTTTGGCAACAAACACCTCCGGAGCTTTCCAGCCTTCGGCCTCCAAAAGAGTTATATCGGCTGTTTCCAACGGCATCACCACTTTGCCATCCCTGGCACTACGTAACACAGCGACGGGAACCTTGTCCACCATAGAATAAACATCTACCAAATACTTCATATCTCCCGAAAACCAGGCACGGTGCATCCCTTCTTCGGGAGTAAGACAGGTAAGACCTTTGCCATCAAAACCGATGCGGTAATAACGGATGAGATAGGGGTCTTCACCGGCTTCCATACCATTTGCCGAGAAATAGATCTGACGGTTATCCTCATCTACCCGAAGCACTTCGCGTACATACCACTCTCCTTTAGTAATTTGATAATCGGGCTGTGCGGTAATACGGTTGTACATATAAAGATGATTCCAATTGTCACGCTCACTCATCCATATCATCTGCTTGCCGTCTTTTAAGTCATGACGGAAATGACGGGTATAATTCACATATGTATCGCTGGTTTCTTCTACCAACGGGCGCACTTTTCCCGTTTCGGCAGAAAGTTCAAGTACTCTGTACACCTGATGTCCGCGCTGGTTATATTCAAAAGTCACGGCACGGCTGTCGGGATTCCATTCGGGACCATATACTTCATATTGCCGGTCGAACAATTCGGTAGAAGGAATAATGCTTCGTCCGCTTTCCACTTCATAGATGCAGGGCACTTTAAAAGGAAGTTCGTCTCCCGGCTTCGCATACTCCTGTTTGTGAAGCTTGGGCTGAAGCTGGTCAGCCGGAGAAGATTCCACATAATAAACATAGCGCTTTTCCACCGGACGGATCTTGCAGGAAGCCACCTTCTTACTGTCCGGTGACCAGCGGATGTAGGCTGAATAATAATTACCCAGTGTCCCGTCCAAGCTCAGTTGCTTTTCTTTTCCGGTAGCCACCTCCTTTACATAGATATTCTGATTTTTAATAAATGCGATCCATTTACCATCAGGAGACGGAACCGGTGATGCCGTCTTCTCATCATCCACCTCCATCCAATGCTTTTGCCTGATAAGGAGGGGAACCGCACCTTCATTGACCAGCTGATTTTTCCGG
>JAGBDR010000007.1 GCA_017937385.1 Parabacteroides sp. | reverse complement strand
CATTGTTATTTACTCATTCATGTTGCATAACATACTTCTGAATGGATATGTAGGTCTTTTTATAGGATAGTCACTATACCGGCTTTGTCCATCTTTGGTTAAGGAAGGCTTTTCGTGCCACGGAAATTTGCAGATGAGCCTAAATACATTCTTATGGAAGGATTGAAATATAAATTAGAAAATTTCACATTAAGCGAGAGTTCCCGGAAAGGAATATTAGATTCAAATAAAAACGAAGAATATATTCCACCTGAATTCATTGAAATTGCTCAAGTCGCTTTAGCCGGATATTTTCTTGTGAACGATAAAATATCAGTTTGTCCTACATCCGTGGAGTTCTATTATCATGAAGAATTTGAAGGTGGAATAAAAGACCCGATTATGTATCACCGCAACACCAAAAAAGGATTAAAATCCATTTTCAATTTGGGAACACTGCATAACCATGTTTCCGGAATAGATATAACTTTTGAACATGGAGAAAGTCCGGAGAAAGCAGTCCGTGCCTCAATGCTTATCCGAGAATTTGAAATTGACGGAAAAAACGAAAACCGTTCCACCCTATTGTACGAAGCTCTATATCAACATTCATCCATCTTTGAAGGCATCTCCATAAAATGGATAGATGGTCAAACAGAAGTTGAAGTTGAACCTTGCTACCGTAAAAACGTAGCACGGTATGATGAAAAGGAGAATAAAATAGGGAAGACTCAAAAACAGCCAAGTGACATTCTTACCGAAAATAAAAAGCACGTTCAAGATTTGCGTAAATGGCAATTCAAAAAAAGAAGATAACAAGCTATAATCAATAAGAATTTTCTTCAACAACAGGTAGCAGAACTTCTGTCAATAAATCCGTTTCAGGAGTATCTGCTACGCTATTCAAATAACGTTCTAAAATCAACCCCTCGCCCAATAGATACCCATCGGGAATCTGTTGCAAAATGGCATCATAAAAAGAATCAAGCCCGGTATAAGCACCTTTATGCACATATACGGCATATCGGGATTCAGGCAAAAGCATCGCTTTGATTTCATCTGTCACTTTCTGTTTCGGGAAATGCCGGACAGTCAGCCCGGCATAAAAACGACATTTTTCATCCGCCGTTATTTCACGGTCATCATAACAGATCCCCCAATATTCTTCCTTTTCAGGAAGCAAATCATTTGACAGGGCATATTCATAAAGCCGTTCCCAACTTCTCTCCTCAAAGCACTCAGAAGCACAATCCGTATAACATCCTTGATAAAGGAGAAAAATAATAGGTCTCTCCGTTAATTCAAGAAGCGAACAACTTATTTTGTCGCCAACCACATTTGATGCAAATTTATCCGATTTATACTTTGCCGGTGATTGCCAATATCTTTTCCTAAAAGCGGTATAGAAAGCGGTATCGTTCGTCCAACCGGTACGCTCGGCGATCTCTTTCTGCGTATAACGTTTTTCTTTCAACAGTTGCAAGCCATATTCAAGCCGGACACGATTGATATACTGCCCTGGAGATTCCTTCATTATAGATTTGAAAACCAATTGGAAATTGCGTTTTGACAAACAAGCTACTTTGGAAAGTACATCAATGCGAACTGAGTCTTGAAACGCTCCATCCGGTTCCAAAGACCAATTACGACGTATTTGCATATTTATATAATGCAACACGGTCTCTATGCGTGGCTTATAGTTCATATCAACCTATCAGACAAATTAATACACGGTTAGACTTTGTTTGAATTTTACAAATTCGACATCATATCGCTCTTCTTCCTCCCAGCCACAAATCGCTTCAACAGAAATGTCAAAAAATATGGGAACGTATAGAATTTTCCATTGAAGCCGATATTTTTATATCCCAACTTGAGACCATACTTCACATCAGAATACTTATCCTCTTTTAAGAGGTTGTTCAAAGATGCAGTAGCGCCATCATTTGCTTTTACCTCCACAGGAACAAGTGAATCCGCGTCCCTTACAAAAAAATCCATTTCAAGAGCCGGCTTGTCACTATTGTAATAAAAAAGTTCATATCCCTGTTTGACAAGCATATCCCCTACAATATTTTCATATATAGCCCCTTTGTAGGTACCCAGATTTTTATTTGCCCTCAAATCCTCCTGCGCTTCTTCATCAAGAGAGGCGATAAGAAGACCTGTATCTTTAAAATATATCTTGTAGAGTTTAGGATCATAGTTTCCTTTAAGAGGTAGTTCCGGATAGTTCATACAGTAGCATATATTGACAACTCCGGCATCTGCTAACCATTCCACACAACCGATATAATCTCTGTTACGTGCGTTTTTTGTAATCTTGGTCACTTGAAACCGCTTGTTCTCTTTAGCCAAAAAAGTCGAAATATGATTATATACGGCTTTAACCTTTGCCTTATCCATCCCTTCCACATATTTGGTAATATCTTCCTCGTAGTCCTTCAACAATTGCTTTTGGATTCCCAATGTGCCACTGAAATTTTTATTTTTAATATATGTATCCACAACTTCCGGCATTCCTCCTATAATTACATAATCACGGAACAACTCCAAAAGGACATCCATCTGCAATGCCGAAAAAGGTTCAATATTCAACATGTGTTCATAGAGATCTTCTATAAAATCGTCTGAATACCCCTTTGCCCAAAGAAATTCTTCGAAGTCCATGGAGTGCATTTCATAATCATCCTTATATCCGACACTATTGGATTCGATTTCCTTATAATTGATTCCCATAAGCGAACCGGAACAAATAACATCAAACCGTCCGTCCAATTTAAAGAACTTCAAAGCGGTTGCACAATTCGGACAGGCCTGAAGCTCGTCGAAAAAAAAGATCGTATCTCCCGGTATAAACTTAAACTCCGGATTCAACAAGGAAATATTCTTGAGTATCATATCCACCTCAAACCCGTCATTGAAAATATTCCTATACTTTTTCTGTTCAACAAAATTGATCTGGATGGCACTTGCATAGTTTTGAGTCGCAAACCATTCAACAGAACGAGTCTTCCCAATCTGGCGTGCCCCTTTAACAATAAGAGGCTTCCTGTCCGGATTATTCTTCCAAGCAATCAGATATGCATCAATTTTTCTCTTCAACAATTTATCCATATAGCTAATCATTTCGTTCACAAAAATAATGATTTTCACACTATCCGCACTATAATCGCTCACAAATTTCACATTTTCCGCTCCATAATCGCCTATATATTTCACATTTTCCGCAATAAATATACCCATTTCTATTTCTTTCAATATGTTAAATCATACAATAACCACCCCTAAAAGTAAGAAATTCCTTACAATGTTATTATTCAAACCTTTACGAAAAAGTGAGTTTCTTAAAAAATATTACCTTTGCGGGTAATTTGAAATATATGGGGTAGAAAATTGAATTTGATGGAGTAGTAGTTTCGATTCTGACCAATGGCATTTGGAGGGAATTGTACAATAAGTCCAAAACGGGAAGAGGGAAAAAGAATGTGACAAAATAAAAAAATAGACCACTGATGAACCGGTGTCATCTGTGGTCTATTATATAGAATCTTCTATCAGTTCTTGAAAACCAGACCGGAACTGTCGCTGTCGATTGTGATCGGACGGTCTTTGTTAATCTTTCCGCTCAATAACTCTTTGGACAATTCATTCAGAACATATTTTTGGATAACCCGTTTGACAGGACGAGCTCCGAACTGCGGGTCAAACCCTTTGTCCGAGATAAATGCCAAAGCCGTATCTGTAAATTCCAAGGCAATGCCATTCTGGGCCAACATCTTCTTCACGCCATTCAACTGAAGGGTAACGATCTCGCGGATCTCCTCTTCGTTAAGCGGTGTAAACATAATGATGTCGTCGATACGGTTCAGGAACTCCGGACGGATCGTCTTCTTCAGCAATTCCAACACCTGGTTTTTCGTTTCATCCACAACCTGGTCGTGCGTGGCAGGTGTCATCTTCTCGAAGTTCTCACGAATCAAGGAGGAACCCATATTGCTGGTCATGATGATGATCGTGTTCTTGAAGTTGACGACACGCCCCTTGTTGTCGGTCAAACGTCCGTCATCCAATACCTGCAAAAGGATATTGAATACATCCGGATGGGCTTTCTCGATTTCATCAAACAGGACAACCGAATAGGGTTTACGACGGATTGCCTCGGTCAACTGCCCACCTTCGTCATAACCGACATATCCCGGAGGCGCACCGATCAGACGAGTCGCACTAAACTTCTCCTGATATTCGCTCATATCGATACGAGTCATCATATTCTCGTCGTCAAACAAATATTCCGCCAACGCCTTGGCCAGCTCCGTCTTACCAACCCCCGTTGTACCGAGGAAAATAAACGAGCCAATCGGTCGTTTCGGGTCCTGCAATCCGGCACGGCTACGACGTACGGCATCGGCTATCGCACGAATCGCCTCTTCCTGCCCAACCACACGGGTATGCAATTCGGATTCCAGATGGAGCAATTTTTCCTTTTCGCTCTGCATCATCTTGCTGACAGGAATTCCGGTCCAACGCGATACCACATCGGCAATATCTTCGCTATCCACCTCTTCCTTGATCATGGCGGCGGCACCTTGCATCGTCTTCAGTTTTTCCTGTACCTCCTTGATTTCCTCTTCCTTCTGCTTGATCTTTCCGTAACGGATTTCAGCTACTCGCCCGTAGTCACCTTCCCGTTCAGCTTTGTCGGCTTCAAACTTCAGGTTTTCAATGTCGATCTTGTTCTGCTGAATCTTGTTGATCTGCTCTTTTTCGCTTTGCCACTGGGCTTTCTGTTTCGTCTCTTCGTCTTTCAGGTCGGCAATCTCCTTGTTGAGCTGCTCCAGTTTTCCGTTATCGTTCTCTCGCTTGATCGCTTCGCGTTCGATTTCCAATTGTTTGATACGCCGGGACACTTCATCAAGCGATTCCGGCACAGAATCAATCTGCAAACGCAAGCGGGCAGCCGCCTCATCCATCAGGTCGATCGCCTTATCGGGCAGGAACCGGTCGGTGATATAGCGCGTAGAAAGCTGGACAGCTGCGATAATCGCATCATCTTTGATACGGACCTTATGATGGTTCTCGTATTTTTCCTTCAAACCACGCAGGATGGAAATCGCATCCAACTCATTCGGTTCGTCTACCATGACAATCTGGAAACGACGTTCGAGCGCCTTGTCTTTCTCAAAATATTTCTGATATTCATCCAGTGTCGTCGCACCGATCGAACGCAATTCGCCACGAGCCAAAGCCGGTTTCAGAATATTGGCGGCATCCATCGCACCTTCACCCTTGCCGGCACCAACCAATGTATGGATCTCATCAATAAAAAGAATGATCTCTCCATCCGATTGGGTCACTTCATTGACTACAGCTTTCAGACGCTCCTCAAACTCCCCTTTATATTTGGCACCGGCAACCAAAGCTCCCATGTCCAAAGAGAAAATCTGTTTCGACTTCAAGTTTTCCGGCACGTCCCCCCGTACAATACGATGGGCCAATCCTTCGGCAATCGCCGTCTTACCGACACCCGGTTCTCCAATCAGGATCGGATTGTTTTTCGTACGGCGGCTCAGGATCTGAAGTACACGACGGATTTCGTCGTCACGGCCGATTACCGGGTCCAGCTTGCCGCTACGAGCACGTTCGTTCAGATTGATGGCATATTTGCCTAATGCATCGTAGGTATCTTCGGCAGACTGGCTGGTCACTTTATTTCCTTTCCGTAATTCTTCGATGGCCCGACGCAGTTCGTTTTCCGTCACACCGGCATCTTTCAGTATTTGGGATGCGGTACTTTTTTCCGTGAATAAAGCCAAGATAATCGGTTCCAAAGAAACATATTGGTCCCCCATCTTGGATGAATAGCCGATTGCTTTCTGCAAAACGGCATTTGCTTCACTCGACAGGTAAGGTTCTCCGCCTGATACTTTCGGCAACGAACTGATCTGCGCATCCAATACACGATTCAGATTCTGGGTATTGACGCCCAGTTTCTGAAAGATGAAATTGGTCACGCTTTCACCCGTCATAATGACACCTTTCAACAAATGTACAGCTTCGATCGCTTGCTGCCCATGTTGGGTAACAAGTTGTACAGCTTGCTGAACGGCCTCTTGCGATTTAATTGTAAGATTGTTTAAATTCATATAGTTATACTCCTTTCAACTCTATTTCTTATTTTTCATTTTCACATACAATCCTACAAAAGAAGTACCAAATATAAAATCTGCCATTTTGTCACCACACAATTTATCCAATACTCCTTCAAGCCACCCGATACCCGATCAGGTCCCGGTAGAAAATCAGTAGTGAGAGAAATAAAAAATACTGTTATCCAGTTACCTTTTATAACAATACCCGTCATAAGATTGTTTAGATGGGCCTTCTCTGCATCTGGGGTCTTTATCTGGCAGTAATCGAAGCATCGCAGATCAAGTTCTCCACGGCTTCCCGGTAAACCGAGTCGGTATACCCTTGCAAAGGGGCAAAATGAATCACATACGGTTCCATCATTCCGGAAACATTTCAGTAAAAAGGGAATGAAGACGCGCTTTGGCCACCTCGAAATCCTGTTTCGCGCCCAATTCTTTCTCAAGCGAGGTAACACCTTTATCTTTAAAACCGCAAGGATTGATCAAAGAAAAGTAGTTCAAATCCGTATTAATATTCAAGGCAAAGCCGTGCATGGTGACAAAACGGCTGCTTTTCACACCGATCGCACAAATTTTGCGGGCTTTTCCCGACACCTCGGGATCGATCCACACCCCTGTCGCACCCGCAAGCCGCTCCCCTTTAATGTCGTAGAGAGCCAAAAAACGGATAATCGTTTCTTCCAGCCTGTCGATATAAGACTTGAGTCCCAACTTCCAGGTGTCGAGATCGAAGACCGGATATCCGGTGATTTGTCCGGGACCGTGATACGTGATGTCGCCACCCCGATTAATATGATAGAAAGAGATTCCCCGTTCTGCAAGCAACTCTTCCGGAATCAACAGGTTGGCATCCTTACCGCTTTTTCCGATAGTCAGTACCGGATGATGTTCGCAGAAAAACAACCGGTTCTCTCCGGTCCTACCTTGTGCTTTCGCTTCCAACAGGATATTGAAAGCGGTTGTTTGACGTTCCAACGCCTTTTCATATTCGATAGTTCCGAGATCGTGATAGATAAAATGACTCATAGATTATCGTTCTTGTGTGAATAATCTGCTCGGACAGACGGAATGCCGTGCCGGATTCAGCTTGGAGTTTCTTCCGCTTCCGCACTTTCCGGCTGCCGGATTCAGAATCGGGATCTCCGCTGTCATACCCCATATTGATCTTCAATAACTTTCCCATCAACGACAGGATCTTCGCTTGCCGTTTCAGCATATAAGAGGATGGTTTTGCAGAGTTGAACGTACGGGGATTCGGCAAAGTCGCAGCAATCAGGGCAGCCTCCGCCTTCGTCAGTTTATAGGCCGGTTTTCTAAAATGGGCCTGCGCGACAGCCTCGGCTCCATAAATGCCGTCTCCCATTTCAATTGAATTCAGATAGACTTCCATGATACGTTCTTTTCCCCAGACCCATTCGATCAGGACGGTAAAATAGGCTTCGATGCCTTTGCGCAAATAACTCCTTCCAGGCCAGAGGAAGACATTCTTGGCGGTCTGTTGCGAGATCGTACTCGCTCCGCGTACGCGCTTGCCTTTTTCGGCATCGGCACGGGCTTTCTGAATCTGTGTTATGTCAAAACCGCAATGGTCGAGAAAAAGATTGTCTTCCGATGCGACAACCGCCTGTACCAACGGTTGGGCTATCTTTTGTATCGGAACCCATTTGTGTTCCAGCTTGAGGGGTTTGCCATCCCGAAACTGTTCGTACATCCGGATGCACATCAATGGAGTGTAGCGGACAGGGATGAACCTATATGCCACCACAGCCAACAAGCTGGAAACAAACAGGAACAGCAACAGGTTCCGGATTCCTATCAGTATTCTTTTCAGTATGCGCATCGATTCTTCATTTTTTCGAACGCAAACTTACGGATTTATTTCCAATATTGTTCCATCTGCTCCAAGGTCTTCCCCTTTGTTTCCGGAACGAATTTCCAGATAAACAAGGCTGCCAGCACTCCCATGACTCCATAAACCCAGTAAGCCATACCATGATTGAACGTATCAGTCAGATACTGATTCTTATCGAGCATCGGGAAAGTCCACGAGACAAGGAAATTGGCAATCCACTGTCCGGCAACGGCAATACTCATCACCGTCGAACGGATCGTGTTCGGGAAAATCTCTGCCAGCAATACCCAGCAGACCGGTCCCCACGACATCGCGAAACCAGCCGTGTACACCAACATACAAACCAATGAGCCGATACCGACAGAATGCGTATAGAAAGTCGTTCCTAAAACCATCATCGAGACAGCCATGACCAATGCTCCGATAATCATCAGCGGGCGACGTCCGAACCGGTCGACTGTAAAGATCGCCAACACGGTAAAGGAGAGGTTCACAGCTCCCACCACGATCTGCTGCAACAAAGCAGCATCGGTAGCGGCTCCCATTGTCTTGAAGATCTCCGGTGCATAATACAGCACGACATTAATTCCGACAAACTGTTGGAATCCAGATAATAGAACACCGACAAACAGTATCAGCACACCGAATGAACGTACCGGGAAGACCAAAGATACAAAAAAGCTACCGATCAAGGAAATTTCCAAAGCACTCGTATTGCCAGCCAGTTCCAATACGCCATACAACAGCAAGAACAAGACCAACCACATCCCCATAAACAGGAAATAGGGACGCATGGAAGGCTCCTGTTTCCGGAAACTTTCTTTTATTTCCACCAGCTCAGAAGCCGCTTTCTCCTTTCCCATCAAGTGATCCAGGACCGACAACGCTTTATCGGTCTTGCCGCGCATCACCAAATAACGAGGCGTTTCCGGCACAAACATCAAAAGAATCAGGAAAAGCAAAGCCGGGACGATTTCAGACGCAAACATCCATCGCCAGCCGATCGCATGCAACCAGGCGGCATCCCCCTGCAACGCAATGCTGTAATTCACAAAATAGACGACCAGCATACCAAAAATGATCGCGAACTGATTCCACGACACCAGGTTTCCCCGTTTCTCTGCCGGGGCCATCTCGGCTATATACATCGGGGAAACCATAGAAGCCAAACCGACTCCTACCCCTCCGACAATCCGATAGCACACAAAAAGATACATATAGGTATGGTCACCACTACCGGGCATCCCGACAAACAGCTCCGGCCATGCCGAACCGATTGCCGACAGCAAAAACAGGATGGCAGCCAGCACAAGCGTAGGTTTCCGCCCATACCGCTGGCTGATCCAACCAGCGAAAGAGGCACCTAAAATACAACCGATCAAGGCACTGCTCACAACAAATCCCTCCAACGCATTTGCCTGATCCAGCGGCAGGCCGAAAGGTTCGATAAAGAATTTACGTAGCGATTCGACAGTACCGGATATTACCGCCGTATCATATCCGAACAATAATCCCCCCAATGTCGCCACAAGGGTAATACCAAAAATGTAATTGTTGTTGTTTTTCATGATAAAAAGAAATTAGGCGGAGTAGCACCCCGCCCCTACATTTTAAATGTATTGATTGATTATCATTTCATACAACTCCTGCTTTCCGCTGATCTGCTTCGGTTCGCCACCGGCAAGGGCGATCGTACGCAAGTCTTCAAGAAGAAGCTTGCCCTCTTCGAACTTCTTACCGTCGCCCTGATCGAAGCTGGCGTAACGTTCGGCACGCATTTTCTTGTAATCGGAATGTTCCAGGATATCGGCAGCTGCCATCAACGCACGGGCAAAAGAATCCATACCGCTGATATGAGCCAGGAAGATATCATCCAGGTCTGTCGAATTGCGACGTGTCTTGGCATCGAAATTCGTACCTCCGGTTGTCAGACCGCCCGCTTCGAGAATAACCAACCAGGCCTGTGTCAGTTCGTAGATATCAATCGGGAACTGGTCCGTATCCCAACCATTCTGATAATCTCCGCGGTTAGCGTCAATGCTGCACAACATACCAGCATCGGCGGCAGCCTGAAGTTCATGTTCGAATGTATGTCCAGCCAATGTAGCATGGTTCACTTCGATATTGATGGCAAAATCCTTGTCAAGACCATAATGGCGCAGGAAACCGATAACCGTTTCCGTATCCACATCATACTGATGTTTGGTCGGTTCCATCGGTTTCGGTTCAACTAAGAAAGTACCTTTGAAGCCGTTTTTGCGAGCATAGTCGCGTGCCATCGTCAACATCATGGCCAGATGTTCCTTCTCGCGCTTCATGTTGGTGTTCAGCAAGCTCATGTATCCTTCACGTCCACCCCAGAACACATAGTTTTCACCCCCTAAGGCAATACAAGCATCGATCGCGTTCTTGATCTGCGTACCGGCACAAGCCACAGCCGGGAAATAAGGATTTGTGGCGGCTCCATTCATATACCGTTTATGTCCGAACACATTAGCGGTAGACCACAACAACTTCTTTCCGGTTGCTTCCTGGTATTGTTTGGCATATTCAACCATCGTATGCAAATCCTTCTCGAATTCGGACAACGTCGGTGCTTCATCCACAACATCCACATCATGGAAACAATAGTAAGGGATGTTACACTTCGTCATAAACTCGAAAGCGGCATCCATTTTATACTTGGCACGGGAAATACGGTCCGCACCGGCATTCCAAGGAAAAGTTTTCGTTCCACCACCGAACTGGTCAGCCCCTTCCGCACACAAGGTATGCCAATAGGCCATCGCAAAACGCAGGTGGTCTTTCAACGTTTTACCCAATACGACCTTGTTTTCATCATAATAATGAAAAGCCATCGGATTCTTCGACTCGCGTCCTTCAAACTCTATTTTTCCAATTCCCGGAAAAAATTCTTTTTCACCTTTAAAGTAATTCATGATCATACGTAATTTTTATTGATTATATATTCTTCTTTTCATTATACCAATGCTTTCTCCAACCGTTCTTTCCACAACTCGAAAGCCCCGCAATACTTATCCGCCTTCAACCCGTCCGGTTCTATCACATTGATCTTTTTCAGGGAAGCAAACGCCTCTTCCGCCGACGTATAGATACCGGCACCGATACCGGCACCTTTGGCAGCACCGACAGCACCGTTCGTATCATAAAGCTCAATTACTGCTCCCGTCACACCCGCCAGCGCATCCCGGAATATCGGACTGAGGAACAAGTTGGCATTACCGGCACGAATCACCCCGATATCGATCCCCATCTCATTCATAATATCCATACCATACTTGAAAGAGAACACGATCCCCTCCTGGGCGGCACGGGCGATATGGGCTTTATTGTGAATATTGAAGTTCAATCCGTGAATCGAGCAATTGACCTGCTTGTTCTGCAACATACGCTCCGCACCATTTCCGAAAGGTAGGATCGACAGACCTTCCGAGCCAATCGGTACAGTCGCCGCCAACTCATTCAAAGCCGGATAGCTGATCCCTTCGGGAGCCACATTCCGCTTCACCCATGAATTAAGGATTCCCACTCCGTTGATACACAGAAGGACACCCAAACGCGTCTGGTCGGCCGAATGGTTCACATGTGCAAATGTATTTACCCGCGACAACGTATCGTAGTTCACCTTGCCATTCACTCCATACACGACACCCGACGTACCGCCCGTAGCCGCTATTTCACCCGGATTCAGGACATTCAACGACAACGCATTGTTCGGCTGGTCGCCAGCCCGGTAGGTAACCGGCGTACCCTTTTTCAAGCCCAGCTCCGAAGCTACCGATCCAAGCAATTCTCCCTGGACACCGAAAGTAGGACGAATATCCGGAATCAGTTCCTTACTGAACCCGAAATAGTTCATCAACTCTTCTGAAACACTATGATTCCGGAAATCCCAAAAGATTCCTTCCGAAAGCCCCGAAACAGTCGTGACGACATCTCCCGTCATGCGCATGGCGATAAAGTCACCCGGCAACATGAACTTATGCACCTGTCCGAATATCTGCGGCTCAAACTCTTTGACCCATGCCAGTTTGGAGGCTGTAAAGTTTCCGGGAGAATTCAAAAGGTGTGCCAAGCACTGCTTCTCCCCGATTGACTTGAAAGCATGGTCTCCGTATGGTACTGCACGGCTGTCGCACCAAATAATGGACGGGCGCAACACCTGCATCTTTTTATCCACCAGCACAAGCCCATGCATCTGATACGAGATACCGATCGCATCGATTTCCGTACCTTTGATACCCGCCTGTGCGATCGCACCCTTTATCGCTTCTTTCAGATACATCCACCAGTCATCCGGATTCTGTTCCGCCCATCCGGGACGCACGGCTTTAATCGCCGCCTCTTCTTTCGGATAAAAATCGGAAGCAAGCGTCAGCCCCGTATCTTTATCGACAATAGAAGCCTTCACCGAAGAACTTCCAATATCACACCCTAACAAACACATATCTATTTCTTTATACCTTATTAAACTTCGAATGCAACTTGTTATATTTCACCTTGTCGAAACGGTAATAACGAGCAGCCCGATGGTTTACCCCCGTTTCCACTTCATCTGTCTGCACGACATATTCCATCCCCATCATTTTTTTATGGAAATTACGTACATCTATCGGCTTGTTATAAATGATCTCGAAAATACGCCGCAGCTGATAAGCGGTAAACTTCGGTGGCAAATAATCGAAAACGATACCCGGTTCGACATCCACCCACCGCCGTATCTCCTCGCCGGCCGCTTCAACAATCTCCTTATGATCAAACGGAAGATGCGGCAATTCGTTGACGGGCGCCCAAATAAGAGTATCGGACATCTCTCCCATCGTCATTTTCTTACCGAACTTGCACAACGCCAGGTAAGCGACCGTCACGATCCGCGTAATTTTCATCTTGGAAGCATTTTCCAGCCATTGCACATCTTCTTTATTCTTGGTACGAGCAGGAGACCCGAAAGCACGGAACTGTTTCAAGGCGACCTGTTTCAGGCCTGTCGCTTCGTTCAAGACACGACACGCCGCCATATCCAGATCTTCACTCTCATAAATCAGGCTGCCCGGCAATTTGTAGTGTTTCTCATTACTACCGGCTACCTGCCTTTCGACAAGCAACACACACAGTTTATCCTCGTTTGTCCCCAACAATACGCAGTCGACCGAAACGTGCGGATAAAATATTTCACGCTCATTTTTCTGTGTTTCCATAATATTGCAATAAAGATTTTCCGCAAATATAAAGTTAAAAACGACACACGACATAATGTAAATGAAACAATATCTAATAAAAAGAATAAAAAGCCCACTATTTAACATACATTATCACTCAAACCTTATCTTCCATCCAAACGCATCAGGTTTATCTTTTCCTAAAACCTTACATAACCTTTACTCCATACATTTGTTATTAATAAAAAGACGCATTTATGGATATCAGACATCTACAGTTTTCATTCCGTATGTACTGGGCAAATACAAAAAGTTTGCTGAATATGATAGCCGAAGGGACCATACTCGTCGCCTCGCTTGCTTCTCTTTTTATCCTGGTCTATCAGTTCGGATTCAAACATTCAACTCATGTCACTCATATACTGGAAACCAGCCGGATTTATCTCCTATTGGCTTTCTTCATAGGAATATCGCTCCGATATCTATTGAAATTCAAAGAAATCATACAAGAAAAGATGCTATACTTAGATATCGGCATTTACTTTTTTCTCTTTGCCGTATTATCGGGAAAAGTGTTTTTCAAAGAAGCCATCCATCAGTCGTTGCCCTATCTCGGTTTCTTCACGGAACCGCTGTTCGTCTATATCCTCTTGTTACTGCTAAGCGCCATTCATTTGTCACGGCAGACATTCACACTACTGCAAAGCCATATCAAGCCGTCCCTCCTGTTCTTGCTGAGTTTTGTATTTGTCATCTTGGTCGGCTCGGGATTGCTGATGTTGCCTAATGCCACAGTGCACGGGATTGATTTCGTAGATGCCTTGTTCATTTCGACCTCCTCCGTCTGCGTGACAGGACTGACAACTGTCGATGTTGCCACGACATTCACGCATACAGGATATATCATCATCATGTTCCTCATCCAGATCGGCGGTATAGGGGTTATGACTTTCACCAGTTTTTTCGCTCTGTCATTCATGGGGCGCTCCTCTTTCAACAGCAAGCTTGTACTGAAAGATCTGCTGAACGAAGACCGGGTGAACGGTTTGTTCCGGGTGATCCTCAACATCCTGTCCGTGACACTGTTTATTGAAGGCATTGGTGCTTACCTGATTTATCTGGAAATAAAAGGCGGATTACCGGGAGGCACACGGGAAGAATTGTTTTACGCAATATTTCATGCCGTCTCAGCATTCTGCAATGCAGGAATCTCAACACTGAGCGGGAGTATGTATGACCCGTTAGTCGCCCATAGGTATGTCCTGCATATCTGGATCACCCTGCTCATCGTATTCGGCGGATTAGGCTTCCCGATCGTCCTAAACTATCTGAAACTGTTACGGCATTTGCTTGTCAATACATTCAAGATCGTGATCAGGCAACAGAAACATTATATCCATACACCCCGCATTATCAATATCAACACATATATAGTAGTGATCGGTACACTCATATTACTTGCCGGCGGCACTTTTTTCTACTACTTGCTGGAGATGGATCATACGCTTGCCGGACTACCGTTCAAAGGACAACTTGCCCATGCATTCCTGGGAGCTGCCACTCCGCGCACGGCCGGATTCTGTATCGCGGATATGGAGGCACTGAGCACGGGGACGCTTATACTGACCTTGATCCTGATGATTATAGGTGCCGCTCCCATGTCGACCGGAGGGGGTCTGAAAATAACAACCGTTTGCGTTGCCTTGCTGACTGCACACAACGTTGCCCGCGGAAAAGAAAATGTGGAAATCCGCAAACGTGAAATATCACCGGAAACCATACGCAGAGCTTTCGCCACAATCGTTTTCTATTTCTGCTGGCTGGGGCTGGCAGTCTGGGTACTGTCCGTTACCGAAAAAGGGATATCGGTCTTTACCTTGATCTTTGAAGTGGTGTCAGCACTTAGCACGGTAGGATTAAGTTTGAATTTCAGCCCGTTGCTGAGCGTTCCGGGGAAACTGGTCATCATTTTCACCATGCTGGTGGGGCGTATCGGCATACTGGCCTTCTTCATCAGCTTCTACAAAGCATATAAAAAGAAGCATTACACATATCCACAGGAAAATATATTAATGTAAAATACAAGGAAACAACATGAAGTATTTAGTAATCGGATTAGGAAACTTAGGACGTGCCATCGCCGAAAACCTGACACGTATCGGAAATGAAGTAATCGGTGTAGATTGTGATCCGCACAAGATTGAAGCAGTCAAACATACTCTATCCGGAGCAATCGGGCTCGACACAACTGACCAAGATGCTTTGAGCACGCTGCCACTGAACGAAATGGATGCCATCTTCGTTACCTTCGGCAAAGACTTCGGTTCCTCCATCCAGACTGTAGCCTTGCTGAAAAACCTGGACGTAGACAAACTGATCGTCCGAGGGATATCTCCCATCCACGAAGCGGTAATCCGTTCGATCGGTGTTGCGGAGATCATTACTCCGGAGGCTGATTTCGCGGGTATGTACACATCACAATCCTCGCTTAAGGAACTTTTCAAACAATGGTACAAGGTGACGGAAACGCACCATCTTTATAAGATAAAAGTACCGGCCAGTTTCGTCGGACAGACCTTACAGACCATAGACCTGGAAGAGAATTTCGGAATGCGCCTTGTCGGTATCGAACGTCCCCAGACAGAACGCAATCTGATTGGATTGAAACAAACCCGATACTCCGTCATTAACAAAATCACCGAAGACTTGAAAATCGAAGAAGGTGATTTGTTCATCCTATTCGGCAAAATGGAAATGCTACACAAACTGGCAGAGATTTAATGCCGGTTTATTCTTTTTGCGATATCTTGGATACCAAAACCTTATCTATACGGGCACCATCCATGTCAACGATCTCAAATCGAAGATTCAACCAGTTCAATATCTCGCCGGTTTTCGGAACCCGTTCCAGAATCTCCAGAATCAAACCGCTAAGCGTATTATAATCATGCTCGGCATACAAATCTTCCATGTCGAAATATTCAAGGAAGTCATAGAAACTATATTGCCCGTCTACCAGCCAAGTTCCGTCAGACCGCTCAACGATCTCAGTCTCTTCCCCGACATCGGGAACCTGTCCGATCAGGCCTTCCATGATATCTTTCAAGGTAACGATTCCCTGAATGCCTCCAAACTCGTCCGTGACAATGCCATATTTCACACGTGCTTGCCTGAACTGTTCCAACGCCTTATACACACTCTGGTTTTCCGGTATAAACTCTGCTGAACGAATTACTTGAGATAAAGAGAAATCCGGTTCGTCAATACGGCCGAACAGGTCCTTCAGATACACAACACCTTTTATATCGTCAAACTTACCGGTGGCAACCGGATAGATGTTGAAAAGATTTTCCTGTACTTTCTCGCGTATCTGCTCGACACTGTCGGTTAGATCCAACCATACAAGTTCGCTACGGTACGTCATGATAGAACCGACATTACGGTCTCCCAGGTTAAACACACGTTCCACAATGTCCTGTTCGACTTCCTGTACCTCGCCTACATCAAAACCTTCTTTGACAATCGCCTTGATCTCTTCCTCCGTCACCTTGTTTTCTTCTATCACATCAGTACCGATCAGTTTAACAGTCAATGCCGTACTCTTGGACAAAAGCCACACGAAAGGCGCAGCTACCAGCGAAAGAAGATTCATCGGTTTAGCAACAAATATCGACACCCGTTCTGCATATCCCATACCGATACGTTTAGGGACCAACTCCCCCATAATCAGAGTCAAATAAGTAACAATTACAACAATAGCAGTTTTAGAAATTCCCAATGCATAAAACTCCAGAAAAGGAATATGGCGGACATGCTCCGCTAAATCATAAGCAAAAGCTTCACCCGAATACAAACCGGTCAAAATACCGATAAGCGTAATTCCGATCTGGATGGTAGCAAGAAAACGATCCGGTTCGTTTGCCAACTTCAAAGCAATCTTGGCTGACTTGTTACCTCGTTTGGCTTCCATTTCGAGGCGTGTTTTACGTGCCGACACCAAAGCGATTTCCGACATAGAAAGAAGGCCGTTCAATAAGATAAGGCCGATAATAATACATATTTCCATTGCTATATAACAGCGATTGATTATACTGGCAAATATACAAAACAGTCCGTTACTTCCAAACCATACGCAAACCAAAACATCCGGAATCATTACATTCAAGAACATATTTACCCTCCATATAAGGTCTGTTTTGCTCCTATAGCCGTTATTTTAGGAAGAAGAAACCGACTTTCTATCCATTTCACAGTTGTGTTCCTTTTGTTCACAACTGTCTTCCTTTTGTTCACAGCTGTGAAATGAACTATAATAAGAAAACTGCATACGGTTAATGATAATTTGCATAAATATGCAATTATCTCACCCCTGTAAGCTCGTCGGGGCTGACTGCGCAGCCCCTTGCCGCATGGCGTTCCCTCCGCAGGAGCTATTTTGGCTT
>JAGBDR010000070.1 GCA_017937385.1 Parabacteroides sp. | reverse complement strand
TTCTGTGGAATGGATATCAACCAGGATACGCACAGGTACGAAACGATTGAAAAAATGACTTTTAAACTTTTTTGAATATCCTGGTTCTCTTTACATTTGATACGGATAAGAGAGATGGATACAGGGGTGCGAAACTTCAGTTTTATAATAAACTATCTTGCTTTATTAACAGTCCTGTCTTTTTGGACATTTTTTTAGTGTCTACTTTTTCAATCTGATACAATCTGTATTTTGATTCACTTGAAAAAGTGTAGTATATCGGATGTCTTTCGTTTGAAAAAATGTTTCAACTTCATTTTATTCGCTTGAAAAAATGTAATTTTGCCGTTGGAAGAATAAGATTGCGCGATGCTTAAAAGGAAAATAGAAACATATTTGGTCGACTGGAAGAAGTCAGAGGGAAGAAAACCTCTTGTAATAAAAGGTATCCGCCAATGCGGAAAGACATACATTGTCCGGAAATTCGCAAGGGAGAACTATGAGAGTGTGGTCTATCTGAACTTCATTCTTGAGCCTGACAAGAAATCCGCTTTCACTGGCAATATGGATGTGGATACCATTGTTCTCAATCTTTCGGCTTTGATTCAAGGCAGCCGTTTCATCAACGGAAACACCTGTATTATTCTGGACGAGATTCAGGAATGCAAGGAGGCAAGGACAGCCTTGAAGTCATTCCATATAGACGGTCGTTTCGATGTCATTGCGACCGGCTCTCTTTTAGGTGTGAAAGGCTACGGGCAAAGCAAGAAAAAGAAAGAGGAAACGGGACAGGATTCAGTTCCCGTAGGGTATGAAACCGTGATTGATATGTATCCATTGGATTTTGAGGAATTTCTATGGGCAAACGGAGTCAGTGATGCGGTCATCGATTCTGTTAAGTCCTGTTTTGAGAACGAAAAGGTTGTACCCGACGGGATTCATAAGGCAATGATGGAATTGCTGTACAGATATGTCATTGTCGGAGGTTTGCCGGAAGTGGTGAATTGCTTTCTGGAAACCAAGAATATCGAACTCATATATAACGTACAGCGTAATCTTATTGCCGGATACGAAGAGGATATGGTCAAATATGCGGATGATGCAGACAAATCCCATATCCGCGAATGTTTTGAATCCATTCCGAAACAATTGGCTAAGGAGAACAAGAAATTCCAGTATTCCATCGTTCGGAAAGGAGGAAGGGCTTCGCAATACATCGGCAGTATCCAGTGGCTGGAGGATGCCGGAATAGTTCGTCGATGCTATAACACCCAGATTACGGAACTGCCGTTGGAAGGTAATGCCATCAAAGACTGCTTTAAGGTCTATACCACCGATATCGGCATCCTCGTGGCGATGCTCGACTATGGTACCCAAGCGGATATTTTGAAGGGAAATCTTTTGGGATACAAGGGAGCTATCTTTGAGAATCTTATGGCTGATTTTCTATGTAAGTCCGGGCAAAGGTTATACTATTTTCACAAGGATAGTGGTCTTGAACTAGACTTCTTGGTGCGGTTCAAAGGTGAATGTGTCATACTTGAAGTCAAGGCAAAGACCGGCAAGGCGAAAAGTATGACTACAGTTCTTAAAAACAAAGATATATATCACGTCAAGAGCGGCATCAAGTTAGGCCGATATAATGTAGGGCGTGAGGGAAATATACTTACCCTCCCGCTTTATATGGGATTTCTGATTGAGGACAAACTTGCAGACGTGATCATTCCGGAGGTCGATTGGAGTTTATTGACGATGGATATCAGTTGAATACCACAAAAATACCAAGTGAAATATCATTCGTAGAAAGAACCGGAACAACGGCTGTATACCCTATAAGCTACGGTCGAAAAGGAAGACCAGTAGCGGCAAATAGTCTTTCAGGCGTGTGCGGAGGATTTTCAAGGTCTTGGAAATGTGGTATTCGACGGTTTTGATGTTTACGCCCAATTCTTCGGCGATTTCGTTGTTTGTCTTGTTTTCGTAACGGCTTTTGTAGAAAATGGTACGGGTCTGTTCGGGCAGTTCGTCTAATGTTTTCCGGATGATCTCGCGCATCTCGGTGGCGAAAAGCTCCGACGGGTCGCACGATTCCAGCGATGAGATGCGGAAGTTCAATTCCCGGGTGCTGTGGTTAAGCATCTGCTCTTCCGCTTCAGCCCTTACCTGCAAATGGCGGAGGTGGTTTAAGGACCTGTTTTTGATAGAAGTAAGGATATAGGCGGGGATATTTGTATCGGACGAAAGTTCGTACCGTTTCTCCCAATACTGCATCATGGCCTCTACGTAAATGTCTTCGGCCGCCGCCCTGTCGCGTATGTAGGAATGGGCAAATAGGATAAAAGGCTCTTTGTATTGCTCAAAGAGTGTGGAAAATAATCTTGTATCTGTCAGCTGTTCTCTCATAAGTGATGCAAATGTAATAAAAAAGTGTTGCTGTTTGCTGTTTGTGTGGTTAAAAGCATTACTTTTGTGGCTCATAATTAGTTGAAAAGAAAAAGAATGGATAAGATTAGTTACGCACTTGGCTTAAGTATCGGGAATAATTTCCAGAACTCGGGCATTCATAATCTTCAGGTTGAGGATTTTGTAAAGGGATTGAAAGATGTGTTGAGCGAAGCACAGCCGGAAATCAGTTACGATGAAGCAAAACAGGTTATTAACGATTACTTCATGAATCTTCAGAAAGAAAGACTGGAGCTTAACAAGAAAGCCGGAGAGGAATTTCTGAACATCAATAAGGGAAAAGCCGGAGTCGTGACCTTACCCAGCGGTTTGCAGTATCAGGTGTTGAAGCAAGGTGAAGGTGCCAAACCGACCGCTTCCGACAAGGTGAAATGCCATTATCACGGTACCTTGATCAACGGGACCGTGTTCGACAGTTCCGTGCAGCGCGGTGAACCGGCCGTGTTCGGGGTGTCGCAGGTGATACCGGGATGGGTGGAAGCGTTGCAACTGATGCCGGTAGGTTCTAAATGGCGTCTTTTCATTCCCTCGAACCTTGCTTATGGCGAACATGGCGCGGGTGATGCGATCGAACCGAACAGCGCATTGGTTTTCGACGTCGAATTGTTGGATATAGTAAAATAATAGAATAGAGAGAAAATGAAAAAAGTTAGTGTATTGGTTGCTACAGCGATTGTAGCTATGGGCCTTACCTCATGTGGAGGTTCACACAAGAGTGCATCTTTGAAGACGGCCGCTGATAGTGTAAGCTACGCCATCGGTCTCAGTACAGGTGCAGGTTACAAGGATAATTTGAAAACTTTACCGGGTGATCCTGCCAATGTGGACGATCTGATCGCCGGCTTTATCCAGGGTATCAAGGGTGATTCTTCTGCCATGAAGATGACGCCGCAGGCTGCCCAGGCTTATATCCAGACTTACTTCATGGAAGCTTCGGCAAGAGATGCGAAGAAGACGAAAGAGGAAGGCGAAAAGTTCTTGGCTGAAAACAAAACAAAGAAAGACGTGATCACGACTGAAAGCGGTTTGCAGTATCAGGTCGTAACGGAAGGTACAGGCGAAAAGCCGACTGCCGATGATAAGGTGAAAGTTCACTATACAGGTACTTTGTTGAACGGAACCGTGTTTGACAGCTCTGTTGAACGTGGCGAACCGGCTGAATTCGGTGTCGGCCAGGTAATCAAAGGTTGGACAGAAGTGTTGCAGTTGATGCCGGTAGGTTCCAAATATATCGTTTGGATTCCTTCTGAGTTGGCTTATGGCGAACGTGGTGCCGGTGGCGATATCAAACCGAACAGCACGTTGAAATTCGAAATCGAATTGCTGGAAATTGTAAAAGATAAGTAATAGGAAACTATCGTTTTATACGGTAACAAGCGGACGAAATATGTTAAATAGCATCCTTTCGCCCGCTTTTATTATTTATTTTATACTTTTTTCTTTCATAATGATATAGTATTAAAATTAATTATATACTTTTGATACACAAATCTAAATAAGGAAAGTAAAGTAAGCAAACAATGGAAAAGATAGACAAACTGGACCGGCAGATATTGAACATTATTTCAAAGAATGCCAGGATTCCTTTCAAGGATGTGGCCGAGGAATGTGGCGTTTCGCGCGCTGCCATTCATCAAAGGGTACAACGCATGATTGATATGAATGTGATCGTTGGGTCAGGCTATCATATTAATCCGAAGATTTTGGGTTATAACACCTGCACGTATATCGGTGTGAAACTGGAGCGCGGCTCGATGTACAAGGATGTGGTTCCCGAATTCGAGAAGATTCCGGAAGTGGTCGAATGTCATTTCACGACCGGGCCGTATACGATGCTGATCAAGCTGTACGCACGCGACAATGAACATCTGATGGAACTGTTGAACGCACAGATACAGGAGATCCCGGGTGTGACTGCCACGGAAACGCTTATCTCTTTGCGCCAGAGTGTGAAACGGGAAATTCCTATTTGCGATATTTTCGAATGAGCTTATATATAATGTATAGGCCCGGCCTCGAATGAGTTGCCGGGCTTTTTTATGTGCCATACAATTTATACTTTTGCGGAAAAAGAGGAAGTTCCCATGTCAAGATATTTCTTCATACTGTTTCTTTGTTGTCTTCCTGCCTGGCTGTGGGGCGGGGAGAATTATCGTTTTCGTGTCTATTTGAAAGACAAGGGAAATGACGGTTACCGGGTTGAGAACCCCGAAGCGTTTCTCTCCAAAGAGGCGATCGCGCGGAGAACTCGGCAAGGCATTGCCGTGACGGAAACCGATTTTCCCATCTCCCGCTCGTATATCAGGATGCTGTCTGAAACAGGCGCGACGCCGGTTGTGCAGAGCAAGTGGTTTGCGACTGTCGTGGTGGAAAGTCCCGACAGCGCGGTGGTCGGGCAGTTGCGGCAGTTGGCCATTGTCGATTCGGTCAAGTGGATCTGGAAAGGGAATTTGCGGGTCCCGGCTGAGGAAAAGGATGCGGCCCGCTACGTGTCGGAAGACAAGCCTTTGCGCAATGAATATGGATATGCCCACAAACAGATCAAGATGTTGAACGGCGTAAAATTGCATAAAGCCGGTTTCCGGGGCGAAGGAATGCGGGTCGCTGTGATCGATGCCGGTTTTATGAACGCGGACCGGATGTCGGCTTTCGATTCGCTCCGCTTGTTGGGCACGCATAACGTCGTCTTTCCCGGTAAGAGCGTGTTTGCCGGAGACGATCACGGGACGAAGGTGCTTTCCTGCCTGGCTGCCGATATTCCGGGCGTGATGGTCGGGACTGCGCCGAAAGCTTCTTACCTCTTGCTTAAGAGTGAGGACAGCGATTCCGAATATCCCGTTGAGGAAGATTATTGGACAGCCGCGGTCGAATATGCGGACAGTGCCGGTGTGGACGTGATCTCTTCGTCGCTTGGCTATTTCGCTTTTGACGCGGAGGAACTGTCATACGACCAGGTTGCCTTGAACGGTAAGACCGCCCTGATCAGCCGGACGGCGGATTTGGCTGCCGGGAAAGGGCTGCTCGTCTTTTGCAGCGCCGGCAATGAGGGAAACGGCTATTGGGAAAAGATCACGTTTCCGGCTGATGCCGCCGGGATCTTTACGGTCGGCGCGATTGATGAAGAAAAGAAGAAAAGCGGTTTCAGCTCCGTCGGTTTTACGGCTGACGGACGGGTGAAACCGGATGCCGTGGCGTTGGGCACGAACAGTTGTGTGATAGGACCGGAAGGAAATATCCGGTATGCGAACGGAACCTCTTTTGCCACGCCTATTCTCGCCGGAATGGGTGTCTGTCTTTGGCAAGCGCTGCCTTGGTTGGATAACCGGGCGTTGATCGACCTGTTGCATCGCACGTCCAGCCTGTCTGGACATCCGGATGCGGGGTTGGGATACGGCATCCCCGATTTTTATAAAGCCTATAAAAAGGAACGGAACCATGGAATACGGACCAAATAATCGGGCTCAGGAGCGGCAGGAGCTCTCTTTGCTGGAGCTGAATAACCGGGTGAAAGGCGCCGTCTTGAACGCATTCCCGGAGACGTGTTGGGTACGCGCCGAGATGAGCGACGTACGTACGAATGCCGCGTCCGGGCATTGCTATCTGGAGTTTGTCGAGAAGAACGCGATAACCGGCCAGCTGGTGGCAAAGGCGCGTGGCTCGATCTGGGCAAAGACGTTCCGGATGCTGAAACCCTATTTTGAGATGGAAACCGGCCAGTTGTTTGCTTCCGGCTTGAAAGTGCTGGTGAAAGTGTCGGTCGAGTTCCACGAGCTTTATGGTTACAGCCTGACTGTGCTGGATATCGATCCTGCCTATACGTTGGGCGATATGATCCGGAAGCGGCTGGAAATCATCCGGCAATTGAAAGAAGAGGGTGTCTTCACGCTGAATAAGGAGTTGCCCTTTCCGACACTGCCGAAGCGGATCGCTGTGATCACCTCGCCGACGGCTGCCGGATACGAAGACTTCCTGAACCAGTTGGCAAACAACAAGGCGGGCTATCCTTTCTACACGAAACTGTTTCCGGCCCTTATGCAGGGCGAACGGACGGAAGCGTCTGTGATTGCGGCGCTGGACTGCGTGTACCGCTATGCCGACTGTTTCGATGTGGTTGTGATTATTCGGGGCGGTGGCGCGACTTCGGACCTGAATAGTTTCGATTCCTATCTGTTGGCGGCCAATTGTGCACAATTCCCGCTCCCGATCATAACCGGTATCGGGCACGAACGCGATGATACGATCCTGGATCTGGTTGCCCATACGCGAATGAAAACCCCGACAGCCGTGGCCGAGTTCCTGATCGGGCAGATGGACAAGGCTGCCGGTGAAGTGAACGACTTGCAACAGGCGGTCTGCCGGATGGCAACCGACATCTTGTCCAAGCAAAAGAACTTCCTGCAATTGTTAGGCAGTCGTCTTCCCGCTTTGGCCGTAAACCGGATCGAGCGGAGCCGTGCCGCGCTCCAACGGATAGGCATCCAATTACCAACGGATGCCCATGCATTTCTAAACCGATGGGCATCGAATCTGGAAGCGATGCAAGTGCGTTTAGCAAACCGTGCGACGAATAGCTTGGCCGAACGAACCCGCTTTATCCAATTGACCGAACAATTCATCAAAATGGCTTCGCCCGCCTATGTCTTGAAACGAGGCTACAGCCTGACACTGAAAGACGGTAAAATTGTCAAGCAAGCCGCCGGACTGGTCGTGGGCGATGAGTTGGTGACTCGGTTTGCGGATGGGGAAGTCCGTTCGACGATATTGAAACAAATAAATCAAAAATCATAAATTCCAAAATCCTATCATGGCAGAAACATACAATGAAGCAGTAGAGAAACTCCGTAAGATCGTCGCCGATATTGAGAATGGCGATCTGGATGTTGATATTCTTTCTGAAAAGGTAAAGGAGGCGACCCGGTTGATCAAATTGTGCAAGGAGAAATTGTACAAGGCAGACGAAGAGGTCAAGAAAGTGTTGGAGGAACTGGAGGAATGAAGAAGTATGTCCTGATAGTTGCCGGAGGCCGCGGGTTGCGTATGGGAGGCGACTTGCCGAAACAGTTTATCCCGATGGCGGGGAAACCTGTCCTGATGCATACGTTGGAGGCCTTTCATCGCTGGGATGCGTCAGCCGGTTTGATTTTAGTACTGCCGGAAGACCATCAGCCTTATTGGAAAATGCTGTGCCGGGAGATCGGTTGTCGAGTCCCGCACCGGATTACAAGCGGAGGTGAGACGCGTTTCCATTCTGTTCGGAACGGATTACATTTTCTTTCGGAAGAAATTGGAAATGAGGTAGGAAAGGATGAAAAGGTTCTGGTGGCGGTGCATGACGGAGTGCGGCCTTTTGTCGCTCCGGAAGTGATTGGGCAGTGTTTTGCCGAAGCGGAAATGTCGGGAGCTGCTATTCCGGTTGTGCCGGTGGTCGATTCTCTCCGCGAGTTTTCCGGCGAGTCGAGCCATCCGGTAGACCGTTCGCGTTATCAGGCGGTGCAGACCCCGCAGGTTTTTGAGTATGATTTGCTGTTGGAAGCGTATGAGCAGCCCTATTCGGAACTTTTTACCGACGATGCTTCGGCTGTAGAATCTTTGGGGCATCCGGTCAAGACGGTTCCCGGAAATCGGGAGAATATCAAGATTACGACGCCGTTTGATCTGTTGGTGGCGGAAGCGTTGATTGCAAAATAAGCATGTTTCAGCATGCTTATTTTGTGGCTCTTGTTTAGTCGTTTGATTTTCATGTGGTTGTATGCGTAAAATAAGAATGTTGGCATGTCTTTCTGTGGAACTTTTTTATTTATTATGCAGTAATCGGGCCTTTGGAAGTCTAAAATGTCAAAATAAGCATAGATGAATCATCTTATTTTGCGTAAAGCGTAGGATGTAGGGAAATATTGTTTATCTTTGTCCCGTAAAGGAGGTACAAGATGGAACTGACAGAGCTTTTGAGACAACAGATAAAAGACCGGATGAATATTGATAATCCGTGGTGGACCGTTGGGTGTATTGATTCTGATTATCAAAAGATGCCTTCCCGATTATACATTGATTTGTTTTATCCTTTAGTTAAAGAAACGGGCCTTCGGCGATCTGTGATTTTAATGGGACCGCGCCGTGTGGGTAAAACCGTTCTGATTTATCATTCGATTCAGAAATTGATCGAAGATGGCGTGAGTCCTCAACAGATCATTTATGTTTCAGTTGAAACACCTATCTATAATCGGATTTCTTTAGAAATGCTTTTTTTATTGGCAAAGGAAGCTGTCGTAAAAACGGGTAGCAAGGAGACCTTTTACGTTTTTTTTGATGAAATACAATATTTGAAAGACTGGGAGATTCATTTGAAATCGCTTGTTGATACCTATCGGAATTGTAAGTTCGTCGCTTCTGGATCTGCCGCTGCCGCCTTGAAGAAGAAGAGCATGGAAAGCGGGGCGGGACGTTTTACCGATTTTATGTTGCCTCCCCTGACTTTTAATGAATTCATTCATTTGAAAAATTACAGTTCGTTGATTGTTCCTGCAAAGATTGAATGGAAAGGATCGCAGATAGCTTCATATTCAGCGATTGACATGAATCGCTTGAATGAACTGTTTTTGAATTATATAAACTATGGCGGCTATCCGGAGGTCGTTTTTTCAGAACAGATTCAATCTAATCCTGGGCAATATATCCGGCATGACATCATAGACAAAGTCTTGTTGAGAGATTTGCCGAGTTTGTATGGAATTACGGATGTACAAGAACTTAACACCTTGTTTACCGTGATAGCTTATCATTCAGGCAATGAATTTTCGTATGAAAATTTGTCTAAAGAATCGGGCGTGAAGAAAGAAACGATCCGGAAATACATTGAATATTTGGAAGCTGCATTTTTGATTCGGGTAATCCATAAGACGAATGAGAATGCGAAACGGTTTCAACGGGCAACCTCGTTCAAGATTTATCTGACGAATCCATCTTTGCGGTGCGCTTTGTTCCAACCTCTTCAAAGTACAGATGAAGAGATGGGAAATATGGTTGAAACAACTATATTTGCCCAGTGGATTCAACGTAGTAATGCCCAAGTTTATTATGCAAATTGGAAGAATGGGAGGAAACAAGGCGAAGTGGATCTTGTCGGGATTCATGCTGCGACTCAGAAGCCGAACTGGGCTGTAGAGATCAAATGGAGCAATCATTATTATGAACATCCGGGAGATTTACGTTCTTTATTGGAGTTCCTGGATAATAATGATTTGCCGGAAGCTATTGTGACCAGCATTTCCAAGAGTGGAGACCGGCAGCAGGGGAAAGCCCGCCTATTGTTTATTCCGGCTGCTATTTATGCTTATATGGTAGGGCAAAATACATTTGAAAAAAAGCAACAGCATTTAGGTCTATAATTTGTAAGGTATATGCTTGATCTTGACAAACGTTCCATCATGTATCTGCCGGGCGTGGGCCCGAAAAAGGCGGAGGTATTGCAGAAGGAAGCCGGCATTTCTTCCTATGAGGACTTGCTGTTCTACTTTCCGTATAAATACGTTGACCGGAGTCGTTTCTACAAGGTGGCGGAGGTGACCGGGAATATGCCTTACATCCAGATGAAAGGGCGTATCCTGTTTTTCGATACGGTGGGCGAAGGGCGTACGAAGCGGTTGATCGGGAAATTCACGGACGGGACAGGCACGATCGACTTGGTCTGGTTCAAAGGGATTAACTATGTGCTGGACAAAATCAAGCCCGGAGTCGATTATATTGTGTTTGGTAAACCGACCGAGTTCGGGCATATCTATAACATCCCTCATCCGGATATTGATGCGTTGGACCAGGCGGATAAGGTGGCTAACGGGCTGACGCCTTTCTATAATACGTCCGAGAAGATGAAGAAGTCGTTTCTCAACTCGCGGGCGGTCCAGAATTTGCAGTACACGCTGTTGAGCGGTTTGAACTGGACATTGCCGGAAACACTTCCTCCGGGCGTCTTGAACCGTATTCACATGATGCCGTTTCCGGAGGCGATACGGAATGTGCATTTTCCCGAATCGGTCGATAAATTGCGGAAAGCGCAGTTACGCCTGAAATTTGACGAGTTGTTTTTCATCCAGCTGAATATTCTCCGTACTTCCAACCTGCGCAAGCTGAAGTTGAGAGGAATTGTTTTTCCTTCCGTTGGAGAGTGTTTCAATACGTTTTATAAAGATTATCTGCCCTTTGAACTGACGAACGCGCAGAAACGGGTGGTCCGGGAGATTCGGGCCGATATGGGAAGCGGACGGCAGATGAACCGCCTTCTGCAAGGGGATGTGGGAAGCGGGAAGACCTTGGTGGCTTTGCTATCCATGCTGTTGGCGGTCGATAACCATTGCCAGGCTTGCATGATGGCGCCGACGGAGATTCTGGCGACCCAACATTATGCGACAGTCATGGGATTTCTGAAAGATATGGATATAAAAGTGGCCTTGCTAACCGGTTCGACAAAGAAGAAGGAGCGGAACAAGATCTTGCCGGCGATCGCAAGCGGTGAGATCCAGATCGTGATCGGGACGCATGCGTTGATTGAAGAGACGGTCGTCTTTTCCTCTCTCGGCTTGGCTATTATAGATGAACAGCATCGCTTCGGGGTGGAACAGCGTTCCCGTTTGTGGACGAAGAATTCAACCGTCCCGCATGTCTTAGTGATGACCGCCACACCGATTCCCCGCACGCTTGCCATGACTTTGTATGGTGACTTGGATGTCTCGGTGATCGACGAGTTGCCGCCCGGACGTAAGCCGATCCAGACCGTACACCGTTATGATAATAAGAAAGCACAACTTTATGACTTCCTCCGCAAAGAGATCGGGCAAGGGCGGCAGGTCTATGTCGTTTATCCGCTGATCGAAGGCAGTGAGAAGCTGGACTATAAGAATCTGGAAGAGGGTTTTGAGACATTCAAGGAGGTTTTCCCGGAATACAAGGTGTGCATGGTCCACGGAAAGATGAAAGCGGCCGACAAAGAGGCGGAAATGCAGAAGTTCATTTCCGGTGAGGCACAGATCTTGATGGCAACGACCGTGATAGAAGTGGGCGTGAACGTGCCGAACGCCTCCGTGATGGTCATCGAAAGCGCCGAGCGTTTCGGCCTTTCCCAATTGCATCAGCTTCGCGGCCGGGTAGGACGTGGAGCGGAACAATCCTATTGTGTGCTCGTCTCGTCCTATAAGCTGAGCAACGAGACTCGCAAACGGCTGGAAATAATGGTGAACAGCAATAACGGCTTCGAGATCGCCGAAGCCGATTTACGCCTGCGCGGTCATGGAGACCTCGAAGGGACGCGCCAGAGCGGGGAGGGGATAGACCTTAAGATAGCCAACCTGGCAGCCGACGGGCAAATTCTTCAGTATGCACGTGATATCGCACAGGATGTTTTGAACGAAGACCCCGATTTGTTGTCCGAACCTAACCGGATATTGAACGAACGCCTGAAAATACTCTTTGCCAAGAAGATAAATTGGGGAATGATTAGCTAATATGTTGTAAAACATGTTTTGCGTAACTGTTTGTAAATCAAAAGGTGTAAAATTGTATTTTGATTTTTGATTGTTTCATTACAGATTTTTTTTATAATTGAATTTTGCCGGCTTATCCAAAATCACGAACTTTGACGGAATAACGGTAAAATAACATATTCTATATCATGATTTTTCATCATGTATGACTATTGAAAGCGATGAACATAATGAAAATACGAACATTATTATTTATTTGTTGTGCCACTATTTTGGTATCATCCTTTGAGGCAAAAGCGCAAGAAGAAGACAAAGATACTCCGACACAGATCGTATATATCAAGAAAATGGACAAACGGGTTTCCGAATTGATGGCAGACCGTGTCAATATCCGGAAAAACATGGAGTTGAAAGAGCTGGCCACTCTGAATGAGATCGAAATGATGGAAAAAGAAGACCTGATGTTTCCGGCGGATGAATTGTATGGTTCCCATTGGGAGAACCAATGGGTCGATCCGTTTCGGGGAACCGTGAAAGTCAACTTTCCGGATTCATTTGCAATAGACTGTTCCTCTTTTGTCTATCCCATTGTGATTGATTCTATCGCAAGAATTACCTCCAAATATGGCCCCCGTCGCCGTCGTATGCATAAAGGAATAGACTTGAAGGTGCTGAAGGGCGATACGATCCGGGCCGCTTTTAGTGGCAAAGTGCGTATCAAGGCTTTCGAACGTCGTGGATATGGTTATTACGTCGTGCTCCGCCATCCGAACGGATTGGAAACGGTCTACGGACATTTGTCTAAGATCCTGGTCAACGAGAACCAGATCGTGCATGCCGGCGAAACAATCGGATTAGGTGGTAATACAGGGCGCTCTACCGGTTCCCATCTCCATTTTGAAACCCGTTTCTTGGGACAGGCGATTAATCCGGCTGAGATCATAGACTTCGAAAATGGTGTTCCCCATCAGGATACGTATGTTTTCCGTAACATAAAGATCAACGGGCGTAAAAGCAATATCTATACTTCTTCTTCCGACCGGATGGTTTATCACCGGGTGAAATCGGGCGACACGTTGGGTAAGATTGCCCGGATTTATGGAACCAGTGTGAATGAATTGTGCCGTCTGAACGGTTTGAAAAGCACATCTATCTTGCGGATCGGGCAGTCCATCCGTTGCAGTGCCGGCGCGGTTACCTCTGTTAAAGCCGAAAAACTGAAACCGACAGCTTCTACAGGCGTAAAGACTACGGTGGCGGCTGATGCTGCGGCTGTCGCTTCGGTCAGTCAGGAGGCCGATGCCGGTCAGCAAGAGGCGGTTACTCCGGTTTACCATCGGGTGAAATCGGGCGACACCTTGGGAGGCATTGCCGCCAAATACGGTACGACTGTCTCAAAACTTTGTGAATTGAACGGCATCACAAAGACTACGATTCTGAAACTGGGCCGTTCGCTTCGCTGTTCTTAGGCTGTAGGCTTGAAAGTCGGTAAGGATGAGAGCGAATTGCCTGTTGTGCACGGGATGGCTTGTTGGATGTATCCGATTCGTTGAATAAGAGGGAAACGATGATAACAGAAATTTTCAGGGAAAAATCTCCTTTATCTAATAAAGACAGTTTTATATTGTTTGAACGGACCAAATCGTCGTTCACATTTCCGGTACATACGCATGACGTCTGGGAACTTAATTTCGTGGAAAACGCAAACGGTGCCCAACGTATTATGGGAAATTCGGAAGAACTTATCGGCGAAAAAGACCTTGTGCTGATTACTAACACAGAACTGAAACACGCTTGGCTGAACGGCAATTGCCATTCCAGCAACATCCACGAAATCACCATCCAGTTTCATCCCTCTCTGTTCTCCAACCCGATTGCCCAAAAGAGCCAGTTCGAGTCGATCATGAAAATGCTGGCAAAGGCACAACACGGCTTGGCGTTCGAACCGGCCGATATTAACCGCGTGCTTCCCATCATGCGGATGATCTCTGCGGAAAAAGGATTCTATTCGGTCATGAAATTCTTTATCCTGCTGCATGAACTTTCGTTGTCGGAAAACACACGTGTCTTATCGAAAAACGTGTCTCCCCAATACACGGAGGCGGACTACCAGATGAAAAAGATACTCGACTTCATCAGTAAGAGGTTGTCCGAACCGATCACCATCAACGAGGCGGCCCAATATATGGGCATGAGCCTCTCCACGTTTTCCCGTTTTCTCAAAAAGAACACGAACCGCAATTTTACGGACTTCCTGCAAGAATACCGCATCAACAGCGTTATCCGCGAGCTCAACAGCGACAACAGAGACTCTATCATGGACATCGCCTCCCGCTGCGGTTTTGTCAGCCAGTCCTATTTCTACAAAGTATTCAAGAAATACAAAGGCGTCACCCCGCAGGAATATCGCGAGAACTACCGCCGGATGTTGATGATTGTTTAGGACAGCCTATTCCAAAAAATTGGCATAAATGTCACTTTTTTGGAGTGAGGACGCGGTTACCTTGGTAAAATCATGGAACATAAAATTTTTTAGCTACTTTTGCCCGACAGAAACTATATAAAATGCAGCCTCCATGAAAAGAGAACACAAATACGGTTGGTTAGCCTTTATACCGGCAAGTATCGCATGTTTTTGCTTTTACTTTCTCGTTTGTCCGTATCATTTGCTCCACAAAGAGCAAACCTCGCTTTTTCTATATGTCCCGGAGGCCTTGTTCGCCTATTTGGATAAACCCGCTGTGCTATCTTGTTGGGTCGGGGATTACTTGACACAATTCTTGCGGACTCCGGAAACCGCTTCTCTCTTGATGAGCGCTCTTCTGCTCGTAGTCGGGCTGATCTATTATACGCTGTTTCGGAAATGGATAAACAGTTGGCTGTCCCTCATTCCGGCTTTCATTGTGATGGGGTGGGAAGCCATGCGGTCTTGCGGGGTACTTTATCCTTTGTCTTCCACCCTGTCTGTAGCCGGTGGCGGAGTCTTGTGCCTGCTCTATCTTTCCATAAAAAACAGATATCTTCGTATCGGGGCCGGTTTTGCCGGGATGGTTTTGGGATATGGGTTGTTCGGCTATGGCATGTTTATCTTTCTGTTTTTCCTGTTGGTCTCTTCTTTGATACGCAGAAAGGAAATTTTGTGGGCCGGCCTGACTGCTGTCGTGGCTTTGGCTTTACCCGGAATAGGCAGCAGGAACTACCTGCTTACTTATAAACAAGCCTACCAATATCCGGCAACCGCCTGGTGGGATGCTCCCAACCCTTTGTATGAACGCCTGATCGGATTGGACATTGAAGCGGCAGCCGGGAATTGGGACAAAGTCCGTGAATTGTCATTCCCCGATGAACACATAAGTGCTTGCAGTTATTATTACAATTTGGCAAATGCCGTTGAAAACAAACTGCCTGATAAGTTGATGGACCGTTATCAACCGGGCGTGGAAGGGTTGTTCATCCCGATCCATTCCGGTTCCTCCTATCTTTCTTCCCTGTTCGCCGGCGAAGTATGGTTCCATTTAGGAGATATGACGATGGCTGAACACGCGACCTTGCTGGGCATGATCTTCTCTCCCAACCACACCGGCAGCCGCATGGTGAAACGGTTGGCAGAAATCAACCTGATCAACGGGGATGAAGCCGCCGCCATGAAATATTTGCGCATCCTTTTGAAAACAAAATTCTACAGCCAATGGGCAAAAGAGAGAATTCCGGGAAAGGAAAGCGGTTCCGTCAGACAGGAATTAAGGGAGAAAAGGGCCTTTATCCCCCAGTCGGATACGATACGTACCTCGACTACCGACATCGTCAAGTCGCTCCGGCTCCTGCTCGCAAGCAACCCCGCTAACGGAATGGCACGCGATTACCTGCTTTGCCTGCATCTGTTGGCCAAAAACCTGCCGGCTTTCATCGAAGACTATCCGCTCCGGCCGGGAGAAACGCCCAAACGGTTATATGCCGAAGCCTTGATGATCGACCTTGTCCGTCGTCATGCCTCCGGTAAAGAAATACAGGAAACCATTGTCGATCCTGCCGTCGTACAGGATTTTAAAGCATATACCCGCCTGCATCAGCAATCGAAAGGAGATCCGAAGGCATTAGCCGGCAGATTCGGGAAAACGTACTGGTTCTATTATCATTTTGCACAAAATCAATAAAAAAGGACAAAAGATGATTCATCGTATAAAGCAACTGATCCGATTGGCCGTATTACTGATCTGTACGGCATGTGGTTCCCATCCCGAACAGGTGACGGAGGTGGACGAACCGGCTCCCATCTATCCAGATTACGCAGACGTGACCATCCCATATAACATTGCCCCTTTGAACTTCCTGCTTCGCAACGAGGCATCCGCCTTGCAGGTTACCGTCAGCGGACAACAGGAGAGCCTGAGCGTCAGGGGTGATTCCAAAATCTGTTTTCCGATCCGCAAATGGAAGAACTTGCTGGAAACGGAAAAAGGCCGGACACTGACCGTTACGGTCAGGGCCGAAGTGGAAGGCAAATGGCTGCAATACCCGGCATTCACCTGGAAGGTCGTCCCCGACAAATTGGACGGTTTCCTCAGTTACCGCCTGATAGAACCGGGGTATGAGGTCTGGAATACCATCCGGCTGTGCGAACGCAACCTCGAAACTTTTGACGAAAGAGTGATTGCCGACAACAACTTGGTCGAGGGCAACTGCATGAACTGCCACATCTACGGGAAACAGGACGGCAACCTGTCGCTGTTCCATTTGCGTGGGAAACAGGGGGGCACAATCCTCAACCGCAACGGCGTATTGCGCAAACTATCGCTGAAAAACGATCAGATGGTTTCCGGTGCCGTATATGGGGATTTTCATCCATCGGGGCGCTATGGCGTGTTTTCTTCCAATATCATCATTCCGGCTTATCACGCTTTGGGCAACAAACGCTTGGAAGTGTATGACACCGCTTCCGACCTGGCCATAGCCGATTTTGACAATAACAAAATGGTTGTCTCGCCCCAAACGGCCCGGAAAGAGGTATTTGAAACTTTCCCCACTTTCTCGGCCGATGGGAATTGGATCTATTATTGTGCCGCTCCGGCCGTGGAACTGCCGGACAGCCTTCACCAACTTCAATATTCCCTTTGCCGCATCGCTTTCGATGCCGAAAAAGGAGAATGGGGCAACCGGATCGACACCCTCTGGAATGCCGCAGAACACCATGCTTCCGTTTGCTTCCCGAAAGCCTCTCCCGATGGCCGTTACTTGCTTTATTCAGTAGCCGGTTACGGGACTTTCCCCATCTGGCACCGGGAAACAGACTTGCAGCTGCTGGATTTGCAAACCGGCCGGATCGATTCTTTGCCTGCCGTAAATTCCGACCGGTCGGATACTTATCATAGCTGGTCGTCAAACAGCCGTTGGTTCGTCTTTGCCAGTAAGCGGGGTGACGGGCAGTATGGCAAACCCTACTTCGCTTACCTCTCTCCCGACGGGAAAACGGGAAAACCTTTCGTATTGCCCCAAAAAGACCCGGAGCATTATGATTATACATTTAAATCATACAATATCCCGGAGCTTTCCTCCAGTCCGGCCTTGTTCGACGCAACGGCCATACAAAACCTATATAATAAAATACCGGTTGAAAAGTTTGATATGAAATGATACTTTCTTTTTAAGTGAAAGAGGCTAATCACATTGTTTTCTTTCTATTTCCAAGATCAGTTCATCTTTGGGGCTTGCCCTTTCCATTCGTTCATGGTTCGTATCACTTCGTCCACGATATAATCTTTGCTTTGTGTGTGCAGTGTTTCGTATGAAGCATACAAAAGTCCCTCTATCGCATCCAAGCGCTTCAACTCCTGATAAACTTCTGCTCCGCTTTTATTCAGTTTCTTTGCGACATTTTCAATACAGAAAATAACAAATTCTGTTTCCTTTAAACGCTTTGTCATAGATGATACCTCTTAAAGATTTGTGAATACAAATGTAGTTTTTTCCTATGGCATATCCTAATAACGGGGAAAATCCGCCAGGGTAACATTAATTATACCCCTTATGGTATAATATTAAATATTTGCATTACCTTTGTACCCGAAAAGGTATAATGTTGAATGTTTATGAATAATCTTTCTGCTACGGTCAAAATGTTGCGAAAGCAATATAATCTGACGCAAGAGGAACTTTCGTTGAAGTCGGGAGTAGGATTGCGCTTTGTACGAGACCTTGAACAAGGAAAGGAAACATTGCGTCTCGATAAGGTGAACCAGCTTCTTGACTTTTTCAATTATGAAATGGTCGCCACTCAAAAAAACAGTAATCGATGAGACAAGCCCACATCTTTTACAAAGACCTATTGGCAGGTATTCTGACAGAAAATGATGCCGGGTATGATTCGTATGATATTGCCTTTACAAGACGAAGTTTTCCCTATTTCCTGCCAAATGACCGAATAGAGCAGTCGAAAATGACCGAATAGAGCACTGCTTTTGATGTTAATTTGTTGTAAGATTGAGAGTTGCTTGAATAAGACCGCTTTCAGGATGTGTAAGTTTTATTCACATTTGAGGCGTTCATATTCGTTAAATTTGCTCTAAAATAGGCGTGAATCCTTAATTTTTGTATTCAGTATTTAAGCTTTTTCCTTTTATGGGATTAAATTTGACCGAAACGAGCTATAAATTGACCGAATAAGACACTCCTTGCGATTTCCCTTTCCCTATTTTTGCAAACGAAGATTAACATTAATACATTTTTGTCATGAAAACACATCGGAATTTAACCTTAGGATTGTTCGCTGGCCTTTTCCTACTCGGATCTTGTGCAGACAGCGAAATCGTTGACCAGCATGCTGGTGGTTCTCTTGCGACAAAAGCTGTCGCAAATACTGATGTCGTACTTCACTAATTTGATTTTTATTTATTATTCAAATCATAACAATTATGAACAGAAAACTAGCTTTTTCTCTATTACTTGGGGCCTTTGCAGTATCCAGTTGGGCACAGCAGGCCATGACCGTAAAAGGTACGGTGAAAGACTCGGAGAACAATCCAGTCATCGGAGCAACAGTCGTTATCAAAGGAACTACAATCGGTACCACAACTGATATTGATGGAAATTATACCATCAGTGTCAATCCTGGACAAATACTGGAATTTTCGTATGTTGGCATGCAACAATCTTCTATCACGGTCGGTAACAAGAATGTAATTAATATTACAATGGCTGACGGTGAATTACTGGATGAGGTTGTCGTAATCGGTTACGGTACGGTGAAGAAGAGTGATTTGACAGGAGCTGTAGCTTCCGTATCTGCTAAAGATTTGCAAGCGAATGTGGCTCGTAGTGCAAGTTCAGCATTACAAGGGCGTATTGCCGGTGTATCTGTTTCTGGAATGACCGGACAGCCTGGTGAATCAATGAACATCAATATTCGTGGTGTGAGCTCTCTAAGTTCAACAACTCCTTTATATGTAATTGATGGTGTTTATGGAGATATCAATACTGTAGACCCTTCTGACATTCAAAATATTGAAGTTTTAAAAGATGCATCTGCTGCTGCAATTTACGGCTCCCGTGCGGCTAATGGTGTTGTATTGATTACAACAAAGGGAGGTCACTTAGATACACCTACTCGCATAGAATTGAATGCTTATACAGGTATTCAAAGCGTCGAAAATAAATTAGACGTTATGAATGGTGATCAGTTCCGGGACTTTTGTAAGGCCACCAATTATTGTAGTGATCCTGCTTTATTAAATTGGTCTGGAGCTGGAACTAACTGGCAAGATGAATTATTCCGCACAGCGATGATTAGCAAGGTCGGTTTAAACATTTCGGGAGGGAATAAAACATCGACCTACAACCTTTCTGGTAATTATACTAATCAAAAAGGTATCGTAAAAACAACAGGTTACGAATCTTGGAATATCCGTGCGAAAAATACATTTTCTTTATTTAATAACCATGTGCGTCTAGGTTCTACCGTCTTATTAAAATTGTGGAATAAAGATTATGACGATCTTAGTTATTCTCAATTAGCAATTGCTGTTCCTCAGTGGGATGTATATGACAATAATGCTTCTTTAGGACGTTGGGGGTATGCGCCTGAATGGTCTAAAGGTGGAGATAATGTCGTCGGATGGGTAGAAGCACATGATTATCAGAGAAAAGGCGTAGACTTAATGTTAAATGGATATGCAGAAGTCGATCTTTTCTTGAAAGGATTAAAATATAAATTTAATGTAGGTATTGATAAAACTACTCGTCGAAACTACAACTTGACAGTTCCTTATATATTCAGTAGTAATTCACAAAATCCAATTAATAAGTTATCAGAAGGAACTTCTTGGGGTAACCAATGGATGATTGAAAATACCTTACATTACGATAATACTTTCGGCAAACATGTAGTATCAGCTTTATTAGGATACTCATCTCAACGTTATGAAGATCGTTCTTTTGGAGTAAGTCGTGATGATATGCCTGACGGTTTGTTTGTAATCAATGCTGGAGACCCTACAACACAAGGTACTAGTGGATCTGCATCAGCAAATTCATTAATTTCTATGTTTGCCCGTGCAATGTATTCTTTCGACAATCGCTATATGGCTACTGTATCTATCCGTCGTGATGGTTCATCTAAATTTGCAGAGGGTCACAGATGGGGAAACTTCCCTTCTGCTTCTATCGGTTGGAACGTAATGAACGAAGATTTCTTTGAGAATGCTAAGCAAACAGTCAATGAATTGAAAGTTCGTGCCAGTTATGGTGTTTTAGGTAATTTGAATGGTATTAGAAACTATGCGACACAAAGTATCGTTACAAATGGGCTAAATAGTGTACAAGGTTCTAGTTGGTGGTTAGGTGCAATCCCTGGTTATAATTGGGTTTCTCCTTCCAATGTAACATGGGAAAAAACAAAAACAACGAATATTGGTCTTGATGTTGCTGTATTAAATAATAAATTAAGTCTCAGTGCAGATTATTTTATTCAAAAAACTGAAGGAATGTTGTTGGGTATTAACCAGCCTCAGAGCTTTGGTTTGGGAAGTACACCTACTATGAACGCTGCAACAGTTGAAAATAAGGGTTTGGAATTATCCTTAAAACATCGTAATACTGTTGGTGATTTCTATTATTCGGTCGGGCTAAATGCAACTATTCTAAAAAATAACTTAAAGGAAATTACTACTCCTACCAAACAGGAATTTGCAGGTTTCAACCCTAATGCAGGAGGAAATATTACTTTTGCAAAAGTTGGTAAACCTATCGGTTCATTCTATCTTATCCAGACGGATGGTATCTTCCGCAGTGAAGAGGAAATTAAAGCATACGTTGATGGAAATGGGAATATGATTCAACCGGATGCTAAACCGGGACATATAAAATATATCGACTATGACGGAAATGGAAAAATTGATGAAAATGACCGTCAATATTGTGGTAACCCGTTCCCCGATGTAACACTCGGTTTAAACATGGCAGCCCAATATAAAGGTTTTGATTTGAATTTATTCTTTGATGGAAATTTCGGAGGAAAGATTTACAACGCACTTCCTTGGTACGCTGTAAAAGCAGAAGGTGTAGTAAATCAGTTCTCTTTCTTGTCTGACACTTGGAGTACAAGTAATCCGAACGGAAAATACCCGATTCCTGCAATGGGTGCGGACAATGACAACCAGCGAATCGCTTATTCGGATCGCTATCTGGAAAATGGTAGTTTCTTCCGTCTGAAAACATTAGAATTGGGTTATACATTACCTGATAATTGGACTTCGGTGGCTCACTTATCTAATGTTCGTATTTACACGGCTATGGAGAACCTGTTTACAATAACAAAATATACAGGTTTTACTCCTGATTTAGGTGCTAACGGTGGTGATGGAGCAACGGTTGGTACTGGCGTGATGACTCGCGGGTGCGATGCTGGACGTTATCCTTCTGCACGTACCATTACATTCGGTTTACAAGTCAATTTCTAATAATAAAATTGTATAGTATATGAAATCAATAAAAAAATATTTATGTGCGTTGGCTTTTGCCCCGCTATTAATGTCTTCCTGTAGCGAAAGTTTTTTGGAAGAAGTTAATCCCAATGAACAAACCCCTGCAACTTTTTGGATAAGTGAAGAAAACGCTTTAAAAGGTTTGGCGGCTTGTTATAATCCGCTTCGTGCAGAAACCAGTGGTTATTACGGTGGTTTTAAAGGTACTTTGCATTGGCAAATGCGTTCAGACGATTTGTTCCCGACACGTGGAGAAGAAGATTTTGCATGGACTGTACAGAGTTTCACTAATACGCCTGAAACATCTGTCAATATTTGGCAATATATGTACAAGGGTATCCAATTGGCCAATTCTTTCATCTACTACTCTGAACAAGTTCCTATGGATGAAACCAAAAAGAAACAATGGCAAGGAGAAGCTTACTTTTTACGTGGTTTCCAATATTTCCAGATAGCAAAAAACTATGGTGTTGGAGTTATTCGTACTTTGCCACAAGATGTAGATCCTGAGTCACGGAATTATTCTTCTTATGAAGATGTATTAGCACAAGTTGTTGCCGATTTTCAAAAAGCAAAAGAATGTTTACCCGAATCACGTCCGGCAAGTGAGGCTGGCCGTGTAGATCGTGGCGCAGCTATTGCTTTCTTAGGGAAAGCCTATATATGGCAAGGTGAATATGCAAAGGCCAAGACAGAATTTGAAAGTATCATGGGACGTTATGACTTGGTAGGCGATTATGCTTGGAATTTCATGTCCGATCATGAATTCAACGAAGAATCCGTATGGGAAATTAATTACGATAATTATGGAAAAGACGGAACTTGGGAAGATGCAACTGGAAGTAATGCATTCATGGGATCCGATATTGCACATTATTTTGGCCCTGTATTACCGTCAAACGGTGGCTGGTACAAAATGCAACCTTCTCCATGGTTGATAAAACAGTTTATTGCAGAACCTCGTCCGACAGGATCTGATTCTAAATGGGATAAGCGTTTATACACAACTGCTTATTTCAAATATTCAGACTACAACGATGTCAAAGAAGATGAAACTTGGTACAATGGCGTGACATTCGATGAAATGTATACAGCTACAGCAAATAACAAATCTTGGAATACCAAAGGAAAACCAGCTTATCCAACAATTGAAGGTGCAGAAGGTCGTTTCATTATGAAAAAATTCTCTTGCTGGTGGGTTCCAACAGGATGTTCAATGTATAGCAATGTTGATGCACGTATCAACAACTATCGTATTATGCGTTTTGCAGAAGTTCTATTTTTGCATGCAGAAGCATGTTTACAAACCGGAGATGTGGTTAGTGCCATGGCGGATATCAATCGTATTCGTGTTCGCGCCGGTCTTCCTGAGAAACAGATCAGCGATACAAATGCTGCATGGGATGAATTACGTAATCAGAAAATGTTAGAATTTGCAGGTGAAAACCTTCGTTGGTTTGACTTGATCCGTTGGTATGATTTTGATAAGCTAAAAGCACTGTTACTGGAACGTAAAACAGATCAAATCACAGTTTCTGCCGATGGCCAGATCGTCGGTCCGGTTGATGGACAGAATTATAGTCACATGGAAAAGAAACATATCTATTTGCCTATTCCGCAAGATGAAGTATTTACAAATACGGAATTGGAGCAAAAACCAGAATGGCAATAATACAAATTGAATAATCTAATTAGTAAACTTTGATATGAGGCAGATAAGTTGTCTGCCTCATATCAGCAAATGCATACCATAAAATGATTCGAAAATATTTATTCTACTTATTCATCACTTTTTTACTTGTAACAGCTTGTAATGAGGATGACTCTCCTATAGATACAAACAAAGAATACAATAAATTCGCACAGTTAAAAGAAGATGACAGTTTATTAAAAAAAATCAAGCAAAAAACTGGTTTTTATATTTTCGAATTCGAAACCGATACATTAACTATCCCAGAAAACGAGGTTTTATCTGTCGAAACAGATATTGAACATTGGAACACCAAACTTACATTAATCAATCAAACCAGTATTGAAATACCTACTTTAGGAACTTCCATGGATAGTTTCATAAACAATGTCAAAGTAAATCCATCCGGATTTAATCCTCTGACTGCTCGAATTCGTTTGTCTTTACCCTGTGGCGGTCGTATCCATGCATCCATTATACCCAAAGAGGGTTGCAAAACTCCGGCTTTGGAACATCTTTTCAATTACACACACGAAACTACACAACTTATAGACATATTAGGTCTGTATGCTGACTACATAAACAAAATAGAATTGACATTTACAGATAAATCAGGCAATCCACGTGCAACAACGACAGTGGAAGTGAAAACTGTAGCCATAGAGACACGCGGTTTCAACTCATTCAATGTCATAACAGCCAAAGTCGATAAAATGGAACCGGGATTGAACCTTGTAAACAGCCCGGGAGAAGGTGAAACCGATACGTCGGTTCCTTATATGGTAGATGCTGACGGTGAAATTCGTTGGATCTTATTATTAGAAAAATCAGAAATCGACCATATTGGTGCGCAATGTGGCTTGCATCGAATGAAAAACGGGAATTTCATTACGGGAGACGCAAACTTCCATCGGCTTGTTGAATTGGATTTATTAGGAAATGTCATTAATATATGGGATCTGAAAGCATGGGGATATAGTTTCCATCATGAAGTATTCGAAGATAAAAACGGAAATATTATAGCTATTGTAACTAATAACAATGCCAAACTTTCAGATAATGAAACTACCCGTATTTTTGACCATGCAATAGAAATTAATCCTGAAACTTCTACTATTACTAAAGTCTGGGATTTTACATCTATTTTAGATCAAACTCGTATATTACGTGTAGACAAAGATCTGCCGCTTTACGCTTATTTTGGCCAAAATGAAGCAAACTGGTTGCATAATAACGGCCTTACGGAAATAGGTGATGACTTATTAGCTACAGGACGTTGGCAAGGTGTGTTCAAATATACTCGTGAAGGTCAATTAAAATGGATCATAGCACCACATAATGATTGGAAAGATTCATATAAACAGTATTTACTCACTCCTTTAGATAAGAACAATCAACCTATCACAGATCTGGATGTATTGAACGGGAAAAAATCTCATCCGGATTTCGAATGGTGTTGGGGAGTACATTGTCCAGTAGCAATGCCTAATGGACATGTTTTGGCTTTCGATAACGGATATTGCCGTAACTATGTACCCCAATTGACTAATGCATCTGGTCAATATAGCCGTATTGTTGAATACGAAATTGATGAAAAGAATAAAACAATACGTCAAGTATTTCAATATGGAAGAGAACGTACGGATTGTTTTGCATATGCCATATCTGGTGTACAATATTTGGGAGAAACAGATCATCGTTTATTCTGTCCGGGAATGAATAATTTATTATCTGACGGAACGTATGGTGCCCGTATTGTCGAAATAGATCCGAAAACGGAAGAAGTCGTTTTTGAGTTAGAAATTAAAGGTGGAACTTTCCACCGTGCCAACCGCATCTCCCTTTATCCGGAAGGTCTCTAAATCATGATTCTGAACTGTCATTCTCAATACGGCGTATTGAGGACGTCAATATGCCATATTGAGCGCGTCAATACGCCGTATCGAGAAATTAACATATTTATTAACTTATAAACATTAGAAGGTATGCCTTTTTACAAGAAATCATTTAACAAAAAGCAGCAGGTCTATTACCCCCGTGCCGTCGTGCAGGGCAAACCGGTCGAGACGGAAACGATTGCCAAAGATTTGGCTAAGATTTCCACAGTAAGTAATTCCGATGTCCAGGCGGTCTTGGGTGACATTGCCGGCGTGATCCATACCCGTATGTCGCAGGGAAAGAGCGTCCATATCAAGGGGCTGGGCTATTTCCGCTATACCCTCAGTACGACGGGCGTGAAAGACCTGAAGGATTTCGACTTCGGCAAGCAGGTGAAGGCGGTCCGGGTGGAGTTTATCCCCGAACGGGAAAAGCTGTCGAGCGGTACTTACAGCCGTGCCTTGGTCGATAGCGACGACCTGGAATGGATCGAACTTCCGGCCGATGCGAAGGACACGACGCCCGGCGGAGAGGAAGACCGCCCCGGCGAATTGTAGTATAGAACAATTTTAAAGAACATTAGGATAATGGAAAGTTTCTCAGATACGATCAAGATGTTGCAGGAGCAACATGAAATACTCCTTTCCGAGGTGAACGTCCCGGTGGACGTCCCCGGCTGTGCTTTCACACGTTATAAGAACCCGGTGGTTACGGCTGCGCATGTGCCGCTTGAATGGCGCTACGACTTGAATCCGGCGACCAACCCCTATTGCCTGGAGCGCATCGGGGTCAATGCCTGCATGAATGCGGGGGCGATCAAATGGAACGGCAAGTACCTGTTGATGGTCCGCGTGGAGGGACGTGACCGCAAGTCCTTTTTCGCCATTGCCGAAAGCCCGAATGGGGTGGACAATTTCCGTTTTTGGAAACGGCCGGTCTGCCTGCCCGACATCGACCCGGAGGAAACGAACGTCTATGACATGCGCCTGACGGCCCATGAGGACGGGTGGGTGTATGGCATCTTCTGTAGCGAACGGCACGACCCGGAGGCACGGCCGGGCGACCTGTCGGCGGCTGTCGCCAAGGCGGGGATCGTGCGTACCAAGGATTTGGTCAACTGGGAACGCCTGCCCGACTTGGTGTCGAAGAGCCAGCAACGCAACGTTGTGATGCATCCGGAGTTTGTCGATGGCAAGTATGCTCTCTACACTCGTCCGCAGGATGGGTTTATCGAGGCAGGCAACGGCGGAGGCATCGGCTGGGCGCTGGTCGACGACATGGCGCATGCTGAGGTGCACGACGAGCAGATCATCGACCGCCGCCATTATCATACTGTCAAGGAGGTGAAAAACGGGGAGGGGCCGCATCCGATCAAGACGCCGCAAGGCTGGCTGCACCTCGCTCACGGGGTCCGGGGGTGCGCGGCCGGATTGCGCTACGTGCTCTACCTCTACATGACTGCCCTCGACGACCCTACGCAGGTCATCGCCCAGCCCGGAGGCTACTTCATGGCCCCGATGGGGGAAGAGCGGGTCGGTGACGTGTCGAACGTCCTCTTCTCCAACGGCTGGATCGCCGATGAGGACGGCAAGGTGTTCATCTATTATGCTTCCAGCGACACGCGGATGCACGTGGCGGTCTCGACCGTCGACATCTTGGTCGATTACTGCATGAACACGCCTACCGACGGCTTCCGTTCCGCCGCCTCAGTCGCCCGAATCCAGGAGCTGATCGAGAAAAACGAGGCTGAGGTTGGCGGGTGGTAAGGCGGAAAGAGGGATTGGACGCGGATGGCGCGGATGAGACGGATTTATTTTATGGGCTATAAATCATAAATATATCCTATCTTTGTGGCATAGTAATTCGTATAAGGCATATTACAATCATGAGAAGAACAGATATTGTTGCAACAATCAGCCAGATAATAAAACGTGTCGCCCCCAGTGCAAAGACGATTCTATATGGTTCGGAAGCACGTGGGGATGCGCGTTCGGACAGTGATATAGATTTGCTTATCCTGCTTGAAGAACCCCAACTTACTCCTGAGCGTGAACAGGAAATCATCCGTCCGCTATATGAATTGGAGGTCAAAACAGGTATAATAATCAGTCCGATGATCATCCTTCGCAAACTTTGGGAAAGCCGTCCGTTCCAAACTCCTTTTTCTATAAACGTAATGAATGAAGGTATTGTATTATGAAACAGGAACTGTCTCCGGAACATCGTGCTGCTTTGGTTGGCTATCGTCTTGAACGTGCTCGTAGCACATTGGAAGAAGCAAACTATATGCGTAACGGGAACTATTATAATGCAGCCATTAACCGTCTTTATTATGCCTGTTTCTATGCTGCTTCAGCACTACTTATAGCAAAAGGTATCGAGGCTTCAACTCACAATGGGGTAAAGACCATGCTCTCGTTTCATTTTGTTCGTACCGGGCTACTTGGTTTAGAACATGGAACAACGTTCAGTAATCTTTTCGAGAAAAGACATAGTGGCGATTATGAGGATTTCGCCTATTGCGATGCTGCTTTGGTCGATTATCTTCTCCCTCGTGCGGAATCTTTTATTGAGGAGGTTCATAAATTGATTGATAAAAATAAGTGATTCAAAGAAAAATAAGGATTTAAACTTAAAGTCGATATTACCATGAAACTACAAATGATAGACATCTTGATCATCGCGCTCTATTTGCTGGCGATGGTTGTGATCGGGCTTGTGTTGAAAAAACGGGCTTCCAAGAATATGGATGCTTACTTTTTGGGCGGGAAGACGTTGCCGTTCTATATGTTGGGGCTGTCCAATGCTTCCGGGCAATTCGATATTTCCGGGACGATGTGGATGGTGACGCTCGCTTTCATCTATGGCGTCAAGAGCGCATGGGTCCCGTGGCTGTGGCCTGTGTTCAACCAGATATTCCTGATGGCCTATTTGTCGGTCTGGCTCCGGCGGTCCAACGTGCTGACCGGTGCGGAGTGGATACAGACGCGCTTCGGGAAAGACCGGGGGGCGAGGTTGTCGCATACGATCGTTGTCATATATGCGCTTATCGGTGTCTTGGGTTTTCTGAGTTACGGATTTATCGGCGTGGGTAAGTTCATGGAGATCTTTTTCCCGTGGAATGTGGTTTCGGCCTACGTGCCGTTTGACATCCCGGCGGAATATGTGCCGCATGCCTACGGGATATTCTTTACGGCGATTGCCACTTTCTATGTGATGCTGGGCGGTATGCTCAGTATCGTCTGGACCGACGTGGTGCAGTTTGCCATCATGACGGTGGCGGGTATCATCATCGCCGTCATTGCCATGATGAAGGTCAGCCCCGAAACGCTGGCGGCGATCGTGCCGGAAGGCTGGACAAGCCTGATGCCGTCGTGGACGCTCGATATGGATTGGACGGGAATGCTTGCAAGTGTCAACGACAAGATCGCGGCCGACCAGTACGGGCTGTTCGGTATCTTCATCATGATGATGCTGTTCAAAGGAGTGTTCAACAGCATGGCGGGCCCGGCTCCCAACTACGATATGCAGAAGATCCTTTCCTGCCGGAGCGGGAAGGAGGCGGCGTTGATGAGCGGGTCGGTCCCGGTGATCCTGTTGGTGCCGCGCTATTTGATGATCATGGGGTTCACGGTCCTGGCGTTGGCGTTTTTCGACCAGTTGGACCTGACGACCCAAACGGGGGCGATCGACTTCGAGTTGATTTTGCCTAACGCCATCAACCAGTTTGTGCCGGTCGGGGTCTGCGGCTTGCTGTTGGCGGGGCTGCTGGCGGCTTTCATGTCTACGTTTGCCTCGACGGCCAATGCAGCGCCGGCCTATATCGTGAATGACATCTACAAGAAATATATCAATCCGTCGGCCAGCAACCGGACGATGATCCGTGCGAGCCATGTCGTGACGATTGCCGTGGTGGTGCTGAGCGTCGTGATCGGTTTCTTCGTGGAGAGCGTCAACTCGGTTCTCCAATGGATTACCTCCGCCTTGTGGGGAGGCTATATCGCAGCCAACCTGTTGAAATGGCATTGGTGGCGGTTCAACGGCAACGGCTATTTCTGGGGGATGATCACGGGGATTGCCGCTTCGATGGTCTGCCCGTTCATTTTCGACAGCTATACGATGGTCGACGGCCATTTCGTGGAGCGCGTGGGCGAGTATGCCGGTTGTGCGCCGTTGCTGCCGTTGTTCTATTTCCCGCTATTGTTTGCCATTTCGCTTGCCGGATGTGTGGCCGGGACCTACATGGCGCCTCCGGTCGATGACGCGACGCTGGAGCGTTTCTACATCACCGTGCGCCCGTGGGGTTTCTGGAAACCGGTACACGACAAGGTGGTCGCCCGTTATCCGCAAGTGACGGCCAACACGCATTTCAAGCGCGACATGGTGAACGTCGCCGTCGGCATCGTCTGGCAGATGTGCCTCACCGTCATCCCGATGTATATCGTCATCCGCGAAGGAATGCCGCTCCTGACCAGCCTCCTGATCTTAGGCATCACCACCCTGGTCCTGAAAAAGAACTGGTACGACAAGATGTGCCGCGACGAAGCGGAATACAATCGGTTGATGAAGGAAGTGGAATAGGAGGGGGGATCCCGACGGGCAATTTGTTTTTTCCCCTGTTATTCGTAACTTTGCGCCAATCTAAGTGACAATGAAGTATGGCTGATACGAAGGAACAATTCGAGAAGGTAATATCCCAATGTCGGGAACTGTTTGAAAAGAAATTGAAAGATTACGGTCCCTCGTGGCGGATCATGCGTCCGCAGTCGCTGACCGATCAGATCTTTATCAAGGCAAACCGGATCCGCAGCCTTGAGATCAAAGGCGTGAGCATGGTAGGCGAAGGAATCCGCCCGGAATTTGTCGCGATTGTGAACTACGGGGTGATCGGCTTGATCCAATTGGCAAAAGGATTTGCCGACACGACCGATATCAGCAATGAAGAGGCGCTTGCCTTGTATGACCGCTACATCACGGAGACCAAAGAACTGATGTACGCCAAGAACCATGATTACGGCGAGGCTTGGCGCGGGATGCGTATCAGTTCGTATACAGATCTGATCCTGATGAAAATCTATCGTACGAAACAGATCGAGAGCCACGGAGGCAAGACGCTCGTGTCCGAAGGCATTGATGCCAACTATATGGACATGATCAATTATGCCCTATTTGGCCTGATCAAATTAGAAGAATATAATGTAGAGACGCACGGCTGTGCGTCCGTATCCTGGGAAGCCGCTGATGAAAAATAAAAATACCGTTGTTAAAATATGGGTAGAAGCGTGCCGTTTTTTGATCGGGATCGTGTTCGTCTTTTCCGGTTTTGTCAAGGCGGTCGATCCGGTAGGAGGGGCGATCAAGATCGGTGAGTATCTGGCTTCTTTCGGGCTGGACGGGTTACTGTCTTTCACGGGGTTGCTCTCTTTCAATCTTTCGGCCATCGAGTTTGCGCTCGGTGCCTGTATGCTGTTAGGCGTGTACAGGCGGTATGTCTCTTTCCTTGTCTTGGTGTTTATGGCGTTTATGACGCCGCTTACGTTGTATCTGGCTCTTTTCGATCCCGTGTCAGATTGCGGTTGCTTCGGGGATGCGCTGGTGATCTCCAATTGGGAGACGTTCTTCAAGAATGTCGTGCTTTCGGTTGCCGCGGTTACGGTGTTTATTCATAACCAACGTATGTTCCAGTGCTTTACTTTTCGGGCGTATTGGTTTGTCGCGTTGTATGCTTATCTGTTCGGTGTCGGCTTTGCCTATTATAATTACAACCATTTGCCTGTCATCGACTTCCGCCCGTATAAGGTCGGGGCGAACATACCGCAGTTGATGGAGATACCCGAAGGGGCCCCGCAGGACGAATACAAGTACACGTTCGTGTATGAAAAAGACGGCGTGAAGAAAGAGTTCTCGTTGGAGGATTATCCGGCCAACGACAGTAGCTGGACGTTTGTGGAGTCGAAGACCGAACTGGTCAAGAAGGGGTATCAGCCACCTGTTGCGGCTTTCAATCTGTATGATGGAGAGGGCGAGGATGTGACGGAAGAGATCATCGGAAATCCCGGCCCTGTCTTGCTGCTTGTCGCTCCGAAGCTGGAAGAGGCGGACGACAGGCGGATGGATGAGATCAACGGTGTGTATGATTACGCGCTCGAACATACGATCCCGTTCTATTGCGTGACGGGTTCTTCGCCGGAGGCGATCGATGCCTGGAGCGACAATACCGGAGCCGAGTATCCTTTCCGGATGGCAGACGAGGTGCTGCTCAAGACGATTATCCGTTCCAACCCCGGCCTGGTGCTGCTGAAAGGTGGCACGATACTGGGCAAGTGGCACTATAACGACATCCCTTCGGAAGAGCATGTGAAGGAAGTCATGAACCGCCGTTTGCTTGAAAGCAAAGTTAAAAACAAAGAAGGTGGCGTCCTGGCAACCAACCTATCGACTTTTGCCGTACCTTTGCTGCTCGTTTGGCTGTATGACTGGCTGCGTTTCAGACGCAAGCGGAAAGAAAAGAAATAACTATTTGTATTACATATTTAATTAATTAAGTCATGAGAAAGAATATTGTTGCAGGAAACTGGAAGATGAACACAACCCTTCCTGAAGGTCTTGCTTTGGCAAAGGGCTTGGACGAAGCTCTTAAAGGTAAAACTCCCAACTGCGATGTGATCATCGGTACTCCGTTTACTCACCTGGCAAGCGTGGCCGCTGCTATCGACACGGACAAGATCGGTGTGGCTGCTGAAAACTGCGCAGACAAGGAAAAGGGTGCTTTCACAGGTGAAGTCTCTGCCGCTATGGTTGCTTCTACGGGTGCGAAATATGTGATCTTGGGCCACTCTGAAAGACGTGCTTACTATCACGAAACTCCGGAAATCCTGAAAACAAAGGTTGAATTGGCTCTGGCTAACGGTCTGACTCCGATCTTCTGTATCGGTGAAGTGCTGGAAGAAAGAGAAGCCGGCAAGCATTTCGAAGTGGTAGACGCTCAGATCAAGGGTTCTTTGTTCGGCTTGTCTGCTGAAGACTTCGCTAAGATCATTCTGGCTTACGAACCGGTTTGGGCTATCGGCACAGGCAAGACTGCAACGGCTGACCAGGCTGAAGAAATCCACGCACATATCCGGGCTACTCTGGCTGCCCAATACGGTCAGGAAATTGCCGACAACTGCACGATCCTTTACGGTGGTAGCTGTAATGCAGGCAATGCGAAGGAACTGTTTGCCAAACCGAACGTAGACGGTGGTCTGATCGGCGGTGCATCTTTGGCTGTCGAAAAGTTCATGCCTATTATCGAAGCGTTTAATTAATTGACAATTGTCAATTGATATGAAGTACATCTTGTCCTTATGTATGTTGCTTGTCTCCTCTGTCTTGTCGGCCCAGACGGACGGAGGAAGACAGCCGGAAGACATCATCGACGCCTTGCAGGAGCGTGTCCCCGGAAAAGGAACCGTGACGGTGCGTCAGCCGGATGCCCTTCGTGACAGGCTTGGCAAACGCCTGTATGGTGAGGGAGTGGAAAGGATTGACGACATGGCCTTTCTGAAAATACAAGGCTATCGCACACAGGTGTTTTCCGGTAATAACCAGCGCAAATCCAAAGATGAAGCTTTCCGGAAGGAAAAGGAGATCAAAGAACTGTTTCCTGATGTCCCGACATACGTGACCTACAATGCTCCGTTCTGGCGCCTGCGTATCGGTGATTTCCGTTCACATGAAGAGGCCTATCACATGCAACGTCTTCTGATGGATGCGTTCCCGGCCTATAAGAAAGAAATGTACATTGTAAAGGAAGAAGTCAAAATCCCATTGAATTGAAATGAGTGAAGAAGTAAACGAGAAGACTTTGCTGGCCCGTGAAGAGCTGGCCGGCCATTATAAAAGCATTATCGATCTGCTTGGCGAAGATGTAGACCGCGAAGGCCTATTGAAAACGCCTGAACGTGTTGCCAAAGCGATGCAGTTCCTGACCAAGGGATACCGGGAAGATCCGGCTGCCGTGCTTCGCAGCGCCATGTTCAAGGAAGAAGACTACAAACAGATGGTGATTGTAAAGGATATCGATTTCTTTTCTCTTTGTGAGCATCACATGTTGCCTTTCTTCGGAAAGGCCCATGTCGCCTATATCCCTAAAAAGTATATCACGGGGTTGAGCAAGATCCCCCGTGTCGTGGATATCTTCGCCCGCCGTCTTCAGATCCAGGAACGTCTGACCATGCAGATCAAAGATTGCATCCAGGAAACACTCGACCCGTTAGGCGTGATGGTCGTGATCGAGGCGCAACACATGTGTATGCAGATGCGCGGTGTCGAGAAACAGAACTCCCTGACCACGACTTCCGACTTCACCGGATTCTTCCAGCAAGCCAAGACGCGCGAAGAATTTATGAATCTGATCAAACACAACCGGTAAAGCCCTGTTTTCAGAACAGGTCGGCATGAGTGCCGGTATCGGTCATAATCAAGATAAGTTCCATATCGTTTTGTTGCCATATCAAGAGCCAGTCGCCTTTGATATGGCATTCCCATAGCCCTTCAAAAGTCCCGCTGAGCTTGTGCGCCCGATAACGTTCGGGCAAGGTTCCGGTTTCTTGCAGTATTTCGATGACTTCTTGTAGTAGAGCTAAGTTGTAGCCTCTTTTCTTACAGGTTTTAAGGTCTTTCTTAAAACTGTTGGCATATTCCAGTTCGTATCTCATCCTAATATCTGTTTGAACATATCTTCGGCATTTTTAGCTTTATGTACCCGTCCAGCCTTGATATCGTCCAACCCTCTTTGAATGCCCGATTTCTTCTTGCCGATACTCCAACCGTATTGCTGCGCCAACTTCTTCAGCACCTCCATATCCACTTCCGGAAGGAACAGTTCTACTTTCTTGATTGCGATTGAATCCATATTTTTATGGTTTTTGTTATGTTATGTGGGCAAAGGTATGGAATATCTTTGGATCTTAGCTAATAAGTGCCGTTTTAAATCATCCATGTCTTTGGCTTTGTAAACCCGTCCAGCCTTGATATCGTCCAACCCTCTTTGAATACCTGATTTCTTCTTGCCGATACTCCAACCGTATTGCTGCGCCAACTTTTTCAGCACATCCATATCCACTTCCGGAAGGAATAGCTTTACTTTCTTGATTGCGATTGAATCCATATTCTTATGGTTTTTGTTATGTTATGCGGACAAAGGTATGGAATATCTTGAGATCAGCATATAGTATTAAGGAAAAACTCTAATGGTGTATTGTTTTGTAAATGCACACATGAAAAATTTGTTAATTCAGTATCATTCGGAATTTAACATCAAATGAATAGGTTATTTTATACCTTAATAAATTGCATTTTTATGATAGATAGTATGTGTATTTAAAAAGAAGGTATTAATATTGTGGTATGATAAAATACACTTATATGAAGCGATTAAAATTACTTTCAGTTTTGTTGTTATGGATTACAACTTCAGGTATCTCAGCGAAAAACATTGGAGGAGAAAATACTAATATTAGCATCCTTAGTAGTGAAAACTCAAATGTCCCAACGAGCTTTTGGGGAGCTGTAAGTTATAATATGAATGACCCTGAAGTTATAGTTGATGCTCATATAGAAATAGGCAGTTATGAACGAATTGAAATCCAAAATGGGATTGTATCTTCATGTGAGATAAATGGCAACCATTTGTATTTAACAATTAGTCAGGAAAATTTCATGGATCATATATACAAACGCTATAAGGATCAGGGTTTTTGGGATTTGCAAGTAAATATAATGGATGATGCTTCAGCTCCATGGACGGGAACTATGCCAGTTTTGGTTAGAATCGTAGTTATACGTATAATATTTGGCTAAACACAAAATGAACTCATATAAATTTTTGATCATGCAACTCTGCCTGTGCTGCCTGTTTCCGCTTTGGGGACAGACGTTGCAGACCGAACGTGTTTTTCTGGCGACGGAGAAAGAAAGCTGTGTGCCGGGCGATACGCTGCGGGTAAAAGGGCAAGTGATGGCAAGTGGAAACGGTCAGTCAAATCCTTATAGCCGGTATGTCTATATTGAATGTATGGACGATCGGGATTCCCTGTTGCTTCGGCAAAAGGTGGCTTGTCGCGAGGATGGTGTTTTCTGTACGGAGATACCTACCCAGTTGGAATGGGAATCCCATGTGTGTTATCTGAGAGCATATACGCGGTTGATGCAAAACTATGCCTCGGAAAGCCAGACTGTTGTTCCCTTTCTGTTGGGAACTGTCCATCCGCAAAAGAATGCCGTGGTGCGTGAAGTCCATGCGCATATTTATCCGGAAAGCGGAAGTTTGCTGGAGGGGTTTCGCCAAAACCTGGTTTTCCATCTGACCGACGACGACGGTTTCCCGGTCGTTCCCACACAAGTAAAGCTCCTTGCGGCTAATCAGGACACGGTGATACATCAGATAGCGGTTTCTGATAATGGGTTAGGCAAATTTGTGTTTCAGCCGACGGGTGGAAAACCCTATCAGTTGCTGGTCGAATATGACGGTCGCTTTTTCCGTTTTCCGGTAGAGGCAGTTGCCTCAGGGACAGCTTTACAGGTCGTTTTGAATAGGAAACGCCTTGCCTGCCGGATTTTCTCATCTGAAGAACAGGCCTTGCATCTGTTTTTCTATCATGCCGAGACCGGTTTAAAGGAGATCCCTCTTCAGGCGGGGCAAACCTCAGTTAGGGTCGATTTGACCGAATATCCCGCAGGGAGTTATACGCTTTTCTTGACAGACAAGGACGCCCGTTTGTTGAATGGGCGTAGCGTGTGGTTGCCACCGACCGAACCTCCTTTCGATATCGCCTGCCGGTTGCCACAACCGGTTTATGCACCGGAAGCACCGTTGAATCTTGAAAACCGCTTGCCGGACAGTAGCGTCGTTTTTACCCGGGTGGTTCCCCGATATGATTTGATGGCGTCACAGGCTTATCCCGCTTTTGGGTTTGGTAACGAACTTTTGTCACCCGTTCGTTTTCCACTGATGGACAGCCAGGATTGGGAGAATCAAATGGCGGAAATAAACAACTGGCTGTTCACGGCCCGCTTTGCCCTTTTCTCCATAGAAGAATTGATAAAAGAAGGAATGCCTCATACTTATTTTGCAGAAGATGTGATGCTCCTTTCCGGCACGGCGTGGGAAAAAGAAAACTGCCCCTTACCGGCGGGGACGGTTATTGAGGCGCAAAACGCCGATGACCAAATGTATTATTCGGGAACAACAGATGAAAAAGGACATTTCATCTTTCCGGTCGACGATTATGCGAGCGGTACGCGTTTTATCCTTTCCGCCCGGGACAGCAAGGGGAAACCAAAGAATTGTATGTTTACTCTGGATACGGCTGCCTATCCGGAATCCGGAATTCCCTATCCGCTATTCCGGCAAACCCGTTTACTGCCGGATATCTCGCAAACCGGTTCCTCTATTCGTTACAGCATAGATGAAAACCAAGACAAAGTGTATCATCTTGACAGTGTGACGGTACAGGCCCGCAAACCGGTCGATATACGGAAACTGAGCCGGACACCGATCAATTTCATAGGAGAAATCGAATTGCAGAAACGGGCGGGATTGAGCCTCTATTCCGTATTGAGCCGATTCCCGACCATTGTTGTACGAGCCACTTCCGAAGGAGGAGGAATCGGTGAGTTAGGTGCACGCGAGAAACGAAGGAGGTTCAGCAATGAAGATAAGGAGCGGGTTGCAAACCTCTCTCATACCTCTTCTTCGTCGGGTGGAGAATTGGGTGTCTTTTGGCGTAGCACGCGAGATATGCGGCTTGGAGGTGGCGTGATGAATAGCAAGCTGACCGTTGTGGTAGATGGCGAAATTGCGTTCGGTGATATCAATTACATTTTGGACCAACCCGCCGGAGGATTTAAATCCATTGAGATACTTAAACCATCGGATACACGTTGTATCCCTTACAACGCACAAGGTGGTGTTTTGTTGTTACAGACGTTGCGAGGATCGGGCCTGCAACCGATAGATCCGTCAGAACCGTCAGCCCGATCAACCGTTTATCCCTTGGGTTTATACCGGTCCTCAAATAGGGTGTATGAACCGCTTCGTGCTCCCGTCCTGCCTGGACACTACGTCTTGTTGGTCGATGTCATCACAAAAGACAAAAAAGTCGTCTCCTTTTGCCGGCCGTTTGAGGTTAAATAGTGAATCCGGAAAGGATATCCCGTCGTAGGCATTCAACCCTCTTATCCTCAGATAGGGGGAATATGTTGCCTAAATGCTATTGTTTTGTCCTTCAACCCCTATATTTTGGAAAATTATGAGTGTTTTTTCTTGTTGATTCGGAAAACCTATTTACCTTTGCAACGATTCTGTAGTAGATAGCGGTCTACAGTGTGCGGGATCAATTACATATTGTAAGCATTTTACGAAGATTATTCCCAATTAGAAATCTGGTAAATTTTTGAGTAGAAAGGAATAATGGACAGTAAATGCTTGCGCCGATTACGTTATAGTTTATCCACTAAGGGTGGAGTGTATTATATCGTATAAAGCGCGGGCTGTTGTTCTATTATTTTTCTACGGGCTTACCAGAGCCTCTAATTGGATAATAGATAACAGTTCGCGTTTTTTTTATGCTCGTTCATAATCATTCGCGGAGGTTGTCATTCCCCTTCGTAAAATTAATTGTTGAGTTTTTTTGTACACTATTTTATTAACAATTAATTATTTATTGATTATGAACAAAAAGTTTTCTACTCTGATGGCCGGGTTCTTACTGGCCGGTGGATTGCTTTCCTCAGCTTGGGCAGAACAATTGTCTAAGGTGGCTGGTGACGGAAAGTATTACACAATTAGCGCAGTGGCTAAACAAGACGCTGACAGCAAGGCGTGGGCTACTCTTCAAATTCCTCGTTATTTGATTGGTGCTGATGGTTCTCTTGCTCAAGCTCTTGGTAAGTCTTATTGGAAAGTTGTAAAGACAGAAAAAGGCACTTATCAGTTAGTGAATTTTGAAGGTGAAATATTGAAGATTGGTAAATCAGCTGCATTTAGTATTAATGAAAAGGGAGTTGAAGTCGGTGAGGAGGCTTATACACAACTGAGTAAAGTGTATATGGATTCTCAAAAAGATATCTTAACTAATGATAATACTAAACTTGTAATCGCTTTTGACGCTGATGCCACCAATTTGGAAACTCCATCTGAATGGGAATGGTTTAAAGCTGGTCTTATTGATGGTAAAACTTATAAATTTAATGTAGGCGACAGCTATACATCTCTTTTTGTTGCAAAAGAAGATCCTCAAAACAAAGGAACTTTCTCTTTCACTTACAATTTTGGTGGTGAAGATTTTTATATTGCAGATGAAAATGAAGTTACTGATAATGACTTTACGGTTGAAGAAACTGATAATGGTTATTTGTTGAAAACTCTTTCTGGCAAGTATGTATCTTACAAAGATGGTAAGTTTTCTTTGGTTTCAGACTTGAAAGATGCTTCTCTTTTCGCATTTGTAGAGTCCCAGAATAGAGTTTTGACTGCTAACCAATTGAACTATTACGAAGAAAACGGTTTCTCTGTAACAATCAAGGGATTGAATGAACCAGAAACAGCTTGGAATGTTACTTTGAAAGACAACTATTTCACTGGTCATTTGACTCCGATGGCATGGGATAGCAATAACAAGAAGTTTGTGGCTGCAACAACTCAGTCTGAATTTTATGTAAAGAACGGTAATGGCAAGTATGTTGTAGCATTGGCTGATTTGGCTGAAGGTTCATGGCAGCGTGCTTATGCTTTCACAGAAGTTAGTGAAGATGTTTTGAAAAGAGATATCTTGAAATCGGGTGAACAGAAATATTATGGCAAGTTCCAATTCAACTATAATGAAAAGGAAAGTGTTACAGCTGTAACAGAAATTGTAGGGATTAATGTTTTTGACCATAATAATAAATACAAAGGCCAAATCGGACGTCTTGACTTCAGAAATGAGGCTTATTTGGCTGTTGAACCGACTTACAATTACGAACAGTCTCCAATCGTTCTGAAGCCAATCCAAATCAAATTAGGTGGCGACAACTTGGCTGACTGGAAGAAAGTTTTGGCTCCGAAATTCTTTACAGTGAAGAACTTGAAGGATGGGAAAGTTCTGGGTATCGTAGAAAACGAGGCTTGTGTAAAATCAGAATTCGTTTCATCTGTAAACAACATCTTGGAAAGCCAGTGGGCTTTGACTTATGACGAAGTTGCTAATACTTATATTTTCACAAACCGTGAAAATCAGAATGCAACGTATACGATTGCAGGTACAGCATTGTATGAATCTGGTACGAAAGATGATCATATCTACTCTTTAGGAGGAAAGAAGTTTGAAATCAAACCGGTTGAAACAACAGAGGCTGACGGTTACGATCGTTTGGGTAGCACTGTTGATTTGCTGAACAAGAAATTCCATATCGCATTCTACTCTAAGGTATTCGGTGGAAACGCTTGGTTCACAGAAGAACATTCTGAAGGTCATGCAATCAGCTTGTCTGCTGACGATAGCGATGCTTCCATTTGGACTGCTGTAGCTCACAATGCTGAGAAGAAAGAATATGAAAATGCGGCTTACCAGGATAAAGCTAAACGTTCCGACAGTATCTATGTTGTCAACAAACTGTACTTCTGGAATGCAGAAGATGAAATCCAGGATTATATTGAAGATACGTTGAAAGTTGTAACTTATTCATTCGTAAATCAGTATAACGAAAAGTTGTTCTACAATACAGCCAGCAAGACATTCTTTGCAAAGAAAGTAGGTGAAGCTGTTAAAGAAAACGAAAAAGAATATTTCTACGCTCTGCGTCAAAAGGCAGAAAAGTTGAATCTGCGTTTGGTTGAACCGTGGAAATTGGATGAAGAAGTCGATGGAACGACGACTCCTCTGTATCAGACAAGTTTTGATGACTGTGCTAACCAGCAGAAAGTATATGCAGGTGACACGCAGGATGGTCTTCTGAATGTAACGAACCTGTTCAACCGTATCGAAAACGACCTGTTTGTAATCGAAGAAACAAACAAGCCGATGTATCGTCGCGTTGTCAATCCGTTGGATACAATCTCTATCTTCAGAAACGACAATGAAAAGTCTGTTCTGTTTGAAGACAAGCACTTCTTGGGTATGGAAAATATCGCTCAGTTCCCGCAGATTGCTTCGGGCATGGTAGCTGACACAGCGTATGTACGTTACAATACATATCGTCCGCAGTATATGCTGGTTGTAGGTCCGAAGGTGACTCCGGCTGGCAAGTATTGCCCGGTACACGGTGTAGGCGCAGATTGCAAAGACGAACACCTGAAAGATGTTGACGGTTGGGTAGAAGGCCGTTATCTGGTTAACTTGGTTGACACAGCTATCAAGTGGGATAAGGCTAACAAACACAAAGTAGGCAATCCGTATATCAACAGCGAAAACTACTATCGTTTAGGATTCGTTCAGGCTACTCACATCAAGGATACTTTGATCATCGCTTCCGACAACAAGAAGATCATCGTTGGTAACGATGGCTACAACCAAGCTAAGTTCGCCTTCCGTTATGACGATCAGGCAGCAGGCTCATTCCGTATCGAAACTGCCAACTACAAGAGATTGCCGGGTATCGACAAGGTTGAAAAAGATGGTGAAGGCTGGTTGAAATGGATGAACGGTGTCGTAGTTGTTGTAGACAAGATCGAAGATGCCGACATCTTCAATATGGACGAAAAGTTTGAAGAACAACCGACAGATAACGAAACAATCGCTACATCTGAAGTAACGGTTATCGCCGGTGAAGGTCAGGTAACAATCGCTGGTGCAGCCGGTAAGAAGGTTGTTATCTCTAACATCCTCGGTCAGGTAGTTGCTAACACGGTTCTGGCTTCTGACAATGCTGTAATCGCTGCTCCTCAGGGTGTAGTCGTAGTAGCAGTCGAAGGCGAAGAAGCAGTGAAGGCTATCGTAAAATAAGCATGAATTTATAATCAAATAATTCTAAAATGTTTGGCCGCGTGCCGTTCCCCGTACCGTAGAGACGCACGGCTGTGCGTCTCTACATGGAACAACGGCAATTACCCTGCGACAGGCGAACA